>NZ_CP101990.1:1880275-2507034 GCF_024508295.1 Aeromicrobium duanguangcaii
GGCGTGATCGCCCGGGCGGGCCTCACCCGCTGGCTCGGCGACATCTCCTACGGCGTCTTCCTGTGGCACGTCCTGGTGCTCCAGGTTCTCTTCGCCGTCACCGGCGCCACGGTGTTCGCCGCCGGCTTCTGGTGGGTGCTCTACGCGACCGTCGGGTTCAGCGTGGCGCTGGCGTCGGCGTCGTGGTGGCTGGTCGAGCGTCCGATCCTGTCGGCCGTCCGCGGTCGAACGGCGCGCGACACAGCAACGCGAGCGTGAACAGCCCCGCCGCCTGACCGAGGATCGCTCCGGCCGAGGTGCGCTCGACGACACCCAGGGCGGCCATCGCCGCTCCGCCCACGGTCATCGCCACGATCGCGGCCGGGACGACGAAGCGGCGCGGCACGCACCACGCCACCACGGCTGCACCGAGTCCCGCGGGCCCGCCGCACAGGAGTCCGACGACTCCGGACAGCGCCCAGCCGATCCGGCGGTCCGGCACTGAGTCGGGCGCGGGCCACCGGTCCCACGGCAGCCGCGAGCGGCGCGTGACGAGGAGGACGGCGAGCAGCAGCAGGAGCGCGACCGGGCCGATCGCGAGTCCCCAGCGGTGCGCGTTCGTGGGCGCGAAGTCGATGACGACCTCGCCCGAGACCGCGGCGGGCAGCCGGAATCCCTGACGCCAGCCGTCGACGACGACGGGGTCGAGCTCACGACCATCGGCGGTCGCCCTCCATCCGTCGTTGGCGCCCTGAGTGGTCAACAGAACCGCGTCGTCCCCCGGGCCGACCTCGGCGACGATGCGGCCGGGCGCCGTCTCGCGCGACTCGACGGTCCGGCCCGACGCGGGCGTCGGGCCGAACGTGCCCAGGACGATGCGCTCGACCTCGAACGGGGCCGGCAAGTCGGCGCGCACGTCCACGACACCGGCGTCGACCCGGACCCGGGACGGGCCGCACGGCGACAGCTCCAGCGGAGCGCCGGCGGCGACGTCCGCGCGATCGACGGTGCCGCCGAATCTCAGGACGGAGTCCCCCACCGAGATCGGTGAGCAGGGCACCTCGAGGGACGCCGCCGGCTCGATCGCCGAGAAGTCCACCTCCGGAACCACCCACTCCCCCTCGCCGGGCTCGCGGATGAAGGTGAGCGTGATGCGGTCACCAGCCCCCTCGATCGGCCCGCCGGTGGCCGGGAGCGTCGAGACGCGGCCGCCTGCCGACGCCCGGATGGCCGCCAGCCCGGAGCCGTCCGTGTCGAGGCGTCCGAACGTCGTCCCGGCCGGCAGCTCGACCTCGACCTCCGCGGCGTCGCGGTCGGCCGGCACGCGCCACGATGTCGAGGGGTCGCGGTCGAACGAGGCTCCGGGTCGCTGTGCGGGGTCCTTTCCCACGCGGTCGTCCGAGGCGAAGCCGGCCGGGCCGTCCAGCAGGGCATCCAACGCCGACCCGGGACGCGCCCGCGCGGTCACCGTGACCGGGACCGAGGCGGTGCCCGCGGAGCGGATCGCCCACCGCGGAGCGGCCGCGTCCTCGTCCAGCGGGCTGAGCACCACGCTGGTGTCGGCCAGGTCCACCGTGCCCGGCACGGCGATGCGCGAACCCCACGCGTGCGCGTCGCTGCTGACCTCGGCGATGCCGCGGACGACCGCGCGGGGCGCGGTCGGCAGGACGACCTCCAGGCGGTCGAATCGCTCGGTGCCCAGATCCGCCGTGCCGATTCCCCCGTCGAGCGCGACCCGGACCCGGCGCGACGTGCCGTCCGGACGCTGGGCGACCAGCGTGACGGCGTCGACAGCCGGGGTGGTCTCCGCGGCCCGCACCGTGACCGTGCCCAGCCGGGTCGGGCCCGGGAGCGTCAGGGTGAGACGCCCGGTCGTCTCCTCGTCGGTGAGCCACGCGGTGCCGGCGTCGCCGTCGAGCGCGGCGGCCGGACCGGAACGGGTGCCCGACCACGCGGCGGCGAACGGGTCCGCAGCGCTGCTGCTGGCGTCGACGTCCCGCAAGCCGACCCACTCCCGGACGGGCTGCGCGGAGCGATCGCCTGCCGGCGGCAGGTCACGAGCTCCGATGACGGTCGGCGCGTCGTCGTGGGCCTCGAGCGTCGGGCCGTGGGCGAGCTGCGCCGGGAGACCGCTGTTGAACTGGCGCCACCGCAGCGAGTCGGTGAGGACGTCAGGCTCCGCGGCATCCGGCTCGATCGTGGTCCACGTCCCCTGCGGGAGACCCAGCGCGGTCAGGTCGACCAGGGTCTCGGGACCACCGGACACGCGCACCGCGGCGTCGGCGTCGACGGCCTCGACCAGGGCGCCGGACGAGGCGTCGACCGTCCACACCGAGAGGTCGCCGAAACGCCCCTGCTGCGTGAAGCCCGGCGAGGCGGCGAGGTTCTGCTCGACCCGGTCGGCCGAGAGCGCCTGGACGAGCGGCAGGACCCCGTGCCGGACGACGACCCGCGAGACGCCCATCCGCGCCAGCACCTGGGCCAGTCCCGGCTGGGCGGTGCCCGAGGCCGCGGCCTCGTCGATGCGGTCCAGCAGCCGGGTCGCTCCTGGATGGCCCAGCGGGGCCGCCGCGCGGACGATGATCGGCGATTCCGCCAACGCCACGAGCGGCTCGTCCGACGTCTTGCCCCAGGTGAACTCAGCCGCGCGAGCCGCCGGCAGGACGAGAGTCGAACCGCCGTCCTGCTCCGCCAGAGCATCGATCTCGTCGGCGGCCTGCGACCAGGCCGCCGGGATCTCGGCGTAGGAGTTCGCGTCCCCTCCGCGTCCCGACCACAGCGCGGTCGGCGACGCGATGGCGGCGACCAGCACCGCCACGGTGGCGACCCGCGGCAGCCGGCGAACGCGACCGAGACCGTGCGCCACGAGGACGCCGACGCCGAGAGCGAGCGGCAGGCGCACCAGCGGATCGGCCTTGTGCACGTTGCGCAGGGCCGCGCCGATCCCGTCGAGGAAGTCGCGCACCGGGCCGGCGACCGGCGAGCCGAGCGCACCGGCATGGCCGAGCGTCATCGCCACGACGCCGACCAGGGCGGAGGCCACCACGAAGCGCGCGGCATGACTGCGCTCGCGATCGCGCCCGAGGACCACGAGACCGCCCACGCCGGCGCCCGCCACGACCATGCCGCTGAGGATCGCCACCAGCCCCTGCGCCTGCACCCAGCCCGACTGCCAGACGGGGTGCGACTCGGCGTCCAGGATGTAGGCGATCCAGTGGTCGGCGCCGCGCAGGATGTTCGGGACGGACGTCACGGCCGTCGTGATCCGGGCCGTCTCGATGAAGTCCAGGAAGGGATAGCCGTACCGACCCAGCACCAGCAGCGGCACGATCCACCACGCGGCGCCGACGACCACGCCGGCCGACCACGCGACGAGCGCCCGGCCTCGCCGCGCCGCCCGCGGAGCGGTCAGGATCACCAGCAGCGGCAGCCCCAGTACGACGGCCGAGGCCGTGGCGTTGACGCCGCCGAGGGCGAACGTGAGCAGGCCGGTCCAGGCCGCGGCGCGGACGAGGGCCCGGGTGGTCGTGGACGGCCGGACCATCGTCCAGGCCACGAGGACGAGCCACGGGGCCACGGCGCCGGGCCAGGCCTCGACCGAGATCTCGGGGAGGACCGTGACGACCCGGGGCGCCAGCGTGTAGAGCGCCGCGGCGACCAGGGCCAGGTCGGTGCCGAGCCCGACGATGCGGCGGGCGACCAGATGGGTGCCGAGGAATCCGACCACCAGCAGCAGGCTCCACCAGAGCCGCTGCGCAGCCCAGTCGGGAAGTCCGGCCGCGTCGGACAGGCCCATGACGGGACCGAGGGGGAAGAGGTAGCCGTAGGCCTGGTTCTGCAGCTCACCGAGGCCGGCGTGCGAGTTCCACGCGTACAGGGCGCGTGACAGGTAGTCCCACGGCGCGACCGTGAGATCGAGCTTGGTGTCGGGCTGCGTCAGCCCGGGCGCGACGACCCACGGAAGAATCGCCACCAGCAAAGTGCTGGCGGCGATTCTGACCCGCTGGGCGACAACCTGCGTCGCTCCGGGTTCGTCGGTGGTGGGGTGTCTCACCCCGGTTCGATCAGGACTCGTCGTACGCGATGACGGACGAGTGCGTCTGATCCTGCTTGACCGCGGTCTGGCTTGCAACGATGCCCAGGACCGCGAGGCTGCCCAAGATGATTCCGGCGACACTGCCGCCGATGGTCCAAACCGCGCTCTCAGTCATGTGCCCCTGTTTTCCGTAGTCGTGGCGATACTGCTGGGTAGCATAGCAGGGCTTCGGGCCCCTGTCCTGTACTCATCTCGCTTGCTGCTACCGGTGTGTCGGCTGGGCGCGACGACGCCGAACCAGCCCCACGACCGCACCCGCGACGGCGAGGACAAGCCCCATCCCGCCCAGCACGAGTCCCGCGTGGTCAGCGGCCGTGGCGCCGGGGACCTCGGCGAGTCCCTCGTCCCCCAGGTCCCACCACTCCAGGTTCTCGGTGCGCACCCGCAGGTCCGCCCCGGCCAGCTGCAACTGGTTGAGGGTCGGACCCGGCTGGTCGGTCTGCAACAGGACGTGACGCACGCCGGCCGCGCGCAGCGCCGCAAGCACGTCGCCGTCGGGGGCGCCGAGCGCGCGCGTGACCTCGGCGGCGCGGGGGTCCTCCCCCGCCACCCAGGTGTCCTTGAGCGGCAGCGCGTCGTTCACGCGCACGTCGCGACTGAGCAGGCGCTGCCACGGGTCCAGCACGACGCGGTCGTCGTTCCAGTCGTAGCGCCGGTACTGCGTCCAGGGCAGCACGGCGACGGCGCCGGGCTCGGCGTCCTCGAGACGCTCGGCCACGAACGTGAAGTCCACCGGGAGATCGACCGAGCCCCACCGGCCGTTCGCGCCGAGGGCGATCCCCGGCAGCGTCACCACGGCCACCAGCCCGCACGCCACGGCGATGGCGCCGGTCAGCGCGCGGCCGACGTGGCGTCGCGCGGCGGCGGCGCCCAGCCGCGCCACCGACAGCCCGACCGCGAGCGAGACCGCGACCATCCACAACGCCGCGAACTTCTGCCCGTCGCGCACCAGTCCCCCGCCGGGGACCTGCAGCACGAGGAACGAGACGAGTTCGCGGCCTCCCGGAAGACCCGCGAGGATCGCGGCGACCAGGCCGAGCACCCCGGCGACGGCCGCCCCCAGGTACTCGGGGCGCGAGCGCACGCGGGCATCGGACCACGCGGCGACGCAGGCCACGAGCACGCCGAGCAGCGCCACTCCGGACAGCACGAGGTTCTGCCGCTCTGCGAACCAGCTGGCCTGGTTCCAGATGCCGCCGCCGGTCAGCACCGAGCCGATCATCCCCCAGGGAGTGTCGGCCCGGGCGGCGAACGCGTCGACCCCCGCGGAGTCGGCGGCGGACGAGGCCTCGGACCGCAGGTACGGGAACCACCACGACGCCGCCACCAGCACGGACACGACCATCGCCCAGCCCCAGGCACGCCACGCGCGCGGCCATCGCGATCCGGCGAGCAGCACCGCGGTGGCGGTGACCACGGCCAGCACCGCGCCGGTGGAGCCCGACAGACCGGCGAGCGCCATCACGATGCCGAGCGCTCCGGCGCCGCCCTCGCCGCGGCGGGCGCGACCGGCGGTGCGGATGACCCAGAACAACGCCGCGTACCCCAGCAGATAGCCCCAGTGCCCGATGGCCAGTCGCTCGGCGACCCACGGGTTCCAGCAGGCGACGAGTGCGCCGGCCACGGCGGCCCGGCGGCCCGGCAGCAGCGCGCCGGCGCCGGCGCCGGCAGCGACGAACACCGTGAGCAGCAGGATCTTCTGCACGAGCCAGCCCGGCAGGACGGTGGAGAGGGCCGCGACGACGAGGTCGTTCGGAACCGCGCGCGGCACGGCACCGTCGATCCCGAGCGTGCGCTCCCCGAACCCGAGGTCGGGGACGAACACGAGGTCGTAGTTCAGCGTCAGCCCCGGCAGCAGCGCCGGACCCAGGATCACGATGCCGGCCACCAGGCCGACGAGGCCGCCGACGGCGGTCGATGTGGTGAACCGCTTCACGAGCGCACCCCGTGCAGCCGCTCCATCTCGGAGAAGGCGTCGCCCATCCGCCGACACTGGGTGCGCAGGTCGTGGTGCTCGGTGACCCAGGCGCGGTTGAGGGCGCCCTGCTCCGCGCGTCGTGCCGGGTCGGTCAGCCACGCGACGAGCTGTGCCGCCAGCGCCTCGACCTGGTCGGCTCCCTCGACGTCGAGGAGGTCGTTGCCCGGCGCGAGGGCCTCGTGGTTGCTGCCGCAGCGCGTCGTGACGACGGGCAGGCCGCACGCCTGAGCCTCGACGTAGGCGAGCCCGAACTGCTCCTCCCACTTCCAGGTCGGACGCGGCGCGGTCGTGAAGACCGCGGCGCCGCGCAGCAGGTCGGCGACGCCGGCGGCATCGAGGCCGCCGACCAGCGTCACGCCGCTGGCCGGGTCGTCGGCCGCCGCGCGCACGAGCGGCTCGAGCGGCCCGCGGCCGGCGACGACCAGCTCGGCCTCGGGAACCTGCCGGCGCACGAGCGCCATCGCCTCGAGAATGCGGTCGATGCCCTTGTTCTCCGCCAGCGGGCTGACGAACGCGACGACGGGTCGCTCGACCGGGGCGGACGCCGGCGTGAAGATCGCGGTGTCGACCCCGGGCTTGACCACGCGGATCACCGCGTCGTCGAAGCGGTTCTCGAGCAGGTGGTCACGCGCCGCGTCGACCATGCAGAGCAGGAGCTCGGCGTCGCGGCACGACTCCAGCGCCTGACGATAGGGCGGCACCTTGTAGATGGGCTGACGCGCGAGGTTCTCCCACGTGACCACGGCCTGGAGCGGCTTCCGGCCCGTGCCGCGGCGCCGCCAGCGCGACGCCTGACCCGTCACGAGCGAGCACAGCTCGAGCGAGGCGACCCAGTCGAACTCCGCCGGGTCCTGGTCGCGCAGCTCATTGACCCAGGCCAGCGCCCCGGCCTCGATGAAGCGCTTGATCGGACGTCGGTAGGTGCTGGGCACCCACGTGAGATCGCCGACCGGCTCGTCGCGGGCGAGCGCCGTGACGTGCGTGTCGCCCATGAGCGACATGTAGTAGAGCTCGCGGCGCGGTCGCTGGTCGGGCAGGGACACCCACAGGAGTTCGCGCGTCACACCACGATCCTCACACCTGCACCTGACGGCGCCCCGCACGCGCCCCCCACAGGTACCCCGCCGCCTCCATCAGCCGCATGCCGGCCATGCCGAGCGCGTGCCCGGGCCGGCCGAGCAGGCGGCGCCAGTTCTGGGCGTAGGCCCGCAGCACGCCCGCGCCCTGGTCGGCCATCGCCCCGTCGTGCTGGTCGACGAGGGTGGGCAGGCTGAGCCCGTAGTAGTAGCGCTTCTGCCAGATGTCGCGCAGCGTCAGCCGGCCCTCGTCGTGGTCGACGATCACGGGAGCCAGCTCGACCGTGCCGCCGGACTCGCGGATGCGGAACCGCAGGTCGGCGTCCTCGGGTCCGGACATCGACTCGTGGAACCCGTCGGCCACCATGTCGGACCGCCGCAGCAGTCGCGGGTTGTGCAGCCACGGCGCGTCGAGATAGCACTCGCGCTCCAGCGCCCGGCACGCCGTCCAGAACCCGTGTCCGATGGTCCGCTCGGGCAGCGCGACGCCGGTGGCGCCGGTCGTCGCGGCCGTGCGCACAGCAGCGCTGACCGCGTCGGGCGGCAGGTACATGTCGCTGTCGAGCCACAGGATCCACACGCCCTCGGCGGCCCGGATCCCGCGGTTGCGCTGGGCGCTGCGTTCCGGGCCGCCGCTGATCACCACGTCGGCCAGGCCGCGGGCGATCTCGTCGGTGCCGTCGGTGCTGTGGTTGTCGACCACGATCAGCTCGACGTGCGGGTGGTCCTGGGCCTTCACCGAGCGCAGGCACGCCTCGATCGTGCGGCGGTTGTTGCGGGTCGGCACGATCACCGACACCAAGGGCTCAGTCATCGTCGTCGTTCCTCCGGGCGAGCAGGATCAGGCTGCCGGCGACCGTCACCACGAGGCCGGCGGCCGCGAGATGGTGGGGCACCAGGCTGGCCGAGATGATGTCGGCCGACAGTTCACCCAGGCTGCCGCGACGCCACTCGACGACCAGCAGCGCCAGGACGGAGACGAAGGTCAGCGCAGCGCCCGCGTACACGAGGCGGCGCGGGTCCACCGGACGCAGCCACATCAGGAGCGCGACCGCGACGGCGCCGGCCAGACCGCCCCAGCCGAGCAGCAGTCCCGCTCCGGCCACACCGGCGACGGCCAGCGCGGGGCCGCGGGCCCAGGCCGGACGCAGGCCGGTCGGACCGGCCGGGCCCTCGGGCAGCGCGAACAGCCGGCGGCGCACCAGGGCGCCGATCACCAGCGCGAGCGCAGCGAGCAGCCCGAGTCCGCTGGCGCCCAGGGCGACGTTGGACCAGCGCTGCGGCGCGTAGCGGATGTCGATCGTGGCGGCCGCGCCGTCCTCGATGATCCAGCCGGACGAGAACCCGTCCAGGGTCACGGGGGCGCCGAGGTCCTCGCCGTCGGCCGTCGCCCGCCAGTCGGGGTTGTGGCTCTGGCCGGTGACGACGGCGTAGGGGCCGTCGGCCACCTCGACGTCGAGCGTCATGCGCGTGTCGCCGTCGCGGGTGACCTCCGAGATGATCGGCGAGCCGAACCGCTCCAGCGATGCCCGGGTGTCGGTCAGGCGCAGGGAGTCCAGGGTGAACGCCGGATTCGCGTCGAACGTGTGCTCGCCCGAACCCAGTCGCGTCCGCTCGCAGCCGACCCACCGGGTGCCCTGTTGGTCGGCGCGCGCGAGCAGGCTCGTGGCCGGACGCATGTCCAGCCCGGTGCCGTCCGCCAGCGCAACCGGCAGGCAGTGCACCTCGTCGTCCGCCGCGTCCATCGCCAGGCCCGTGTCGATGTCGGTGAATGTCGCCGGAACGCCCGACGGGTCGCCGGCGATCCCCTCGATCGTCACACGGACGGCGGAGCCGCTGACCGGCTCGTCGAGGTCGATGGTCGTCTCGCCCAGGCCGATCTCGGACTCGCCCACCTCGACGCCGTCGACGGTGACCGACACCCGCGTCGCGCGATGGCGCGTCTGGCCCTCCTCGATGTCGGCGGCCCGCTGGACGATCCGCACCTGGTCGATGCGACGCTCGTCGCCGCGGATCTCCCACCAGGCGCCACGGGTCGTGCCGCCCGGCACCCACCCGGTGTCCGGGTCACCGTCGGCGGCGCGCGAGGCGCGGTTCGCCGGGTTGTCGAAGTAGAAGCCGCTGGACTCGGCCTCGACGTCCGTGCCGCGTCCCTCGACGCGGTCGTACATGACCTCGACCGGGCCGTTGACGCGCACGTCTGCGCTGGTCTCGAACGTGCGGCGGTCCGGCAGCGTCACGATCCGGTTCAGGGCCCGCTCGGAGTCGTCGCTGGTGGACTCGGTGTTCTGGACCCGGGTCAGCAGGACGTCCAGCGGCGTGCGCGAGAAGCGCTGGCGGTTGGCCTCGTCCAGCTCCTCGTACACCTTCGAGAAGGTCAGCGGGGTGCGGCCGGCGACGTGCGCCTGACGCCCGACCCCGATCTCGGCGATGCCGACGAAGTTGTAGCCCTCGCCGCGGGTGGAGTCGATCGAGACCGTCAGCTTGTCGGTCCGCACTCCCCCGAGTCGCGCCGTCGCCAGCCCGGACTCGGGCAGGGTGATCGTGTCGCTCCGTCCGCCGGCCGACACCGTCACCTCGTCGATCTCGACGTCGCCGATGGGCAGTTGCGCGATCGGCACCTCGTCGAGCTCGACCGGCTCGTCGAACGTCGCGACGAGGCGCTGGCCCACGGCGGTGCCGAAGTCACCGAAGCGCCAGCCGGTGGTCAGGTCGCCGTCCATGGCGAAGTCGCCCGTGCCGAAGGGCAGGTCGAAGAACGTGCCGCCGGACCGCGAGGTCGAGACCTTCACGACCGAGTCGACCCGCACCGTCTGGTCCGCCGGGTCGGTGCCGAGCGTGCGGGTGGCGCCGGGATCCTGGTCCTCGCGCAGCAGCGGCCCCTGGCCGACGGTCAGCCGGTTGGAGATGACGCTGCGGCGCGCGTTCGTGTCGGTCAGCACCATCCGCCCGGCGGTGTCGAGGGTCCGCGTGAACTCGTCCGTCGAGAGGTTCTGGGCGTACCGCACCAGAGGAGACGTCTCGAGCAGGCCGGCGTCGGTCAGCGCCGGGAAGGCGAACCCGTCGCCGGCCACGACGACCTGTCCGTCCAGGGGCACGGCGCGCAGCGGCTCGCGGGCGCCACTGACGTCGTAGACCTGGACCGGCGGCAACTGCTGCTCGCCGTGGAAGAAGGGGTCCTCCATCGCCGGGGACAGGGTGTTCTGGCCCGGCACGCCGAAGTTCTGGCGTCCGAACAGACCCGGATCGGTGGAGATGCGCTGGTTCATCTCCGAGGGGCGGGCGCCGCCGGTGTTCTCCCAGACGACATCGTTGCGCAGCAGCACCTGACCCGCGCCGAGGTAGCGCGCCATGGTCGAGACGACCGCGCCCGTGGACGTGCCCGACTGCACCGAGCCGTCGAGCGCGGCGAGGAAGTTCACGCCCGCCGGCGAGGCGTTCGGGGTCGTCTCGGGCAGCACGGCCCGGCGGTCGAACAGGGCGTTGATGACGTCGTCGGGCCGTTCCTCGGTCCACCGGTAGAACGGCCGGACCTGGCCGGGCAGCACGAGGACGGAGCCGGGCTGGGTGCTCTCGTCGACCGCGGTGGCGGCCTGGCTCCAGTAGTCCGGGATGTCGATCGGCGAGATGTAGAGGCGACCGGAGAGCGCGGGCAGCGACCAGGCCGCGAAGACGGTGGCGATCACCACGAGGACGACGGCTCGGGCCGGCTCCCGGCGCCAGACCCGGGGCACGAGGTGCATCACGGTCAGGACCAGGCCGATCGTCATCGCCACGACCAGGACGGCGCCGATCTTGTTCGTCGTGCGGAACGCCGACAGCGCGGGCACCTGGAGCACCTCGGCGAGCAGCCGTCCGAAGGGCGACGCGGGGCCGTCCTCGGTCGGGAACACACCCACCATCACGATGGCGGCGCCGAACACGGCCGTCGTGATGAAGACCCGGGCCCGGGTGCGCGCCCAGGCCAGCGCGGTCAGGCCGAGAGCCGGCCACAGGGCCGTGAGGATCACGATCATCGGGCTGACGACATAGACGGCGTGCTCGGGCACCCACGGTCCCGCCGAGCTGGAGCCGTAGAGCGGCCACATGCCCAGGCCACGCAGGACCTCGGTGAGCGACGAGACCTTGGCGATGCCCGTCAGCGTCTCGGAGCCCTCGACGATCTGCGAGCCCGTCGTCAGGGCGGCGAACGCCGGGACGAGCCAGTACAGCGAGAGCACCACGACGAACAGGGCCGACTTCGCGAGGACCTTGACCGCGTCGATCCAGCGCAGTCCGTCGCTGGCGCGGATGGCCAGGATGACCGGGATGACGGCCAGCAGCTGCAGCAACGGGACGACGGCGACGTTCATGCCGCTCATCGCGAAGAAGGTGAGGCCGAACAGGGCGGGCCACGCCCAGCTCGTCGGTCGGCGCAGGGCGTGGATCAGGCACAGCAGCTGCCAGGGCAGCAGCGCCATCGGCAGGGCGATCGCGAGGGTCGCGCCGGCGCTGATCGTGTAGGGGTTGGCCAGGAACAGGACCGCGGCCAGCAGGCCGCCCCAGCGGCCGACGCGCGGGGCGACGACGCGCGTGAGGCGCGCGGCGCCCCAGGCGGCGACCAGCCACAGCACGAGGTGGAAGACCTTGAAGGTCAGCTCCGGCGAGAGTCCGATGCCGCGCAGCGCCGAGAGCACGAGCAGGACGGGTGCCAGCCCCACGTTGAAGTTCGGCGATCCGAGGTACGGCGACGCCGTCCACGACGACAGGTACTGGCTCAGCATCTCCCACGGACGGACGTAGACCTCGGGCTTGATGTCCGTGTAGAAGGTGCCCCAGCCGTTCAGCCCGATGACCAACGCGAGGGCAAGGATCGCCGAGCCCACCACGACGCGGTAGTGGGTGAACAGACGCACAGGGGACTCCCTCGGGGGTTCGGCCGGACGGCCGCGAGCACAGCGTCGTCCAATATAGCGTCGGTCACACGTTCGGTTACCCGAGAGTCACGAAGCCGATACCCTGAGGGCGCCATGCCCCTCCCGTCACGCCTCAGCCGGTCTCGCCCGGGCTCGGGAGCCGCCCTCGGCGTGACGATGGCCGTGGCCAACGTCCTGAGCTACGTCTTCGTCCTGATCCTGTCGCGCGCGCTCGGTCCGGCGGACTTCGGCGGCTTCTCGGCGCTGTCGGCATACGGCATCGTCCTGTCGGTCCCGGCCGGCGCCCTGCAGGTCATCGTGGCGCGTCACGTCGCGGGCACGCCGCCGCATTCACGGGGCCTGCGCACGGCCCTGGTGGTCGGCGTCGCGCTGGCCGCAGCCACGATCCTCGCCGCTCCCCTGCTCGCCGACGCCTTCCGACTCGACACGACCTGGTCGGCCGTCTGGCTGGGGCTGACGCTCGTGCCGATGACCCTGACCGGCGCCTTCCAGGGCATCCTGCTCGGGCGCAACCGGCTGGCGGCCCTGTCCGCCGTCTACGTCGCCACGGCGGCGGGGCGCCTGGCGGCCGGCGCCGGCGGCGCCGCGCTCGGACTGACGGTGGCCCAGGTCTTCTTCCTGCTGCTGCTCGTGGCGATCGTCGTCGCCGTCCTCGGCGCCGCCCTGTGCCGCAGCGACCTGACCCTGGACGACGACCGCCGCCTGGGCACCGAGCTGGTCCGCGCCACGATGTCGCTGGGCGCCTTCATCGCCCTGACCAACGTCGACGTGACCCTGGCCCGCGCCTACCTCGACGACCACGACTCGGGCGGGTACGCGCTGGCGGCCACCTTCGGCCGCGCCATGGGCTGGGGCACCCAGTTCGTCGCCCTCCTGCTCGTCCCCCGTATGCAGGGGGCCGGCGCGGCCCGGGCCTTCCGCCGCTCCCTGGCCCTGATCCTGGGGCTGGGGCTGGTCGGCGTGGCCGTCATCGCCGCCGCCCCGTCCTTCTGGATCCGCCTGGCCGGCGGCGCCGAGTACGCCGAGTTCGGGCCGCTGGCCATCGCCTGCGTCGCCCTCGGCGTCCTGTGGGCGCTCGTCCAGGTCTCGCTGTTCGCCGAGATGGGCCTGGACAGCCCCTGGCTCGGCCGCTTCACCTGGATCGTGCTGGCGCTGCAGTGCGCCGCGATCGCGCTGTGGTTCCACGACACCCCGTACGAGCTCGTCACGGTGTGTGCGATCGGCGCCGCCGTCATCGTCGCGGCGGCGCTGACCCGGTCCCGGAACCTCGGCCGGGCCTGACCCGCCTCAGTCCTGCTTCTGCTCGATCGCGCGCGAGCGGCCCATGATGATGCGGGCGCCGAACTTCATGACGCCGGGGAACTTCGCCGCGGCCTTCCAGGCGATCCGGTTGAGCCGGTTCTGCACGTTCACCTGGTAGCGGCGCAGCCACTCGTCGCGACCCTTGAGCACGGTCGGGCCCGTGCGGCGGAACGTCAGGGCGTGCAGGCCGTTGGCCCAGCGCGGGTCGTCGTCGGACTTCGCGTCCCACTTCGCGTCGATCGTCCAGCCGGGGTGACGCTCGAGGAAGAGGCGGTGCGCGCGCTGCACGACGGGCCACGTGGCGTCGTCGACCAGGACGAGCGCCTCGTCGGCCAGCAGCGGCTCGACCACGGCGAGGGCCAGGTAGTGCGCCAGCAGCGTGTGCTCGCCGTCGTAGAAGTAGACGCCGACCGGGCGGTCGATGACGTTCGGACGCGCCATCAGGTCGAAGCAGTCGCCCTCGAGCAGTCGCACGTCGGCGCCGTGGCCGTACTTGGCGAGGTTCTCCATCAGCTCCGCGCGAGCCTCCTGGCCGGCCATGCCGAACTCCAGGAAGTTCTCCATCGCGTAGAACACCTTGTCGGCGTTGTCGCGCACGGTGCCGCACATCGAGCGGCCCTTGAAGGTGCCCACCTCGAGGTACGCCTCGTCCGCCGGCATGATCGCCGCGGCGAGGTTGAGCATCGCCAGCTCGTTCGAGGAGGTGAAGCCCGTGACGTCGGCCTTGACCTGGTCCCAGTAGGGATCGATGGGGTCGGTGTCCTGCGGGTCCCCGGGGAAGAGCGTGGGGGCGCGGTCGAAGAATGCAGAGGTGTCCATGAGTGCCTTTCGTGCGGCGATCAGCCTAACGGCATGTGGTCGGGTTATGGCCGAGACAGCCAACGTTCCCGGATGGAAGGGGCCAACCAGGTCCACACCATCGGCGTGGCCTCGTCGGAGAAGTGCAGCTGGTCGCGGAACACCTGGATGCCGTTCCGCTCCCGAGCGAAGCCGCGATCACACTCCAGGGCGTCGTACAGGTCCAGCACCGGCAGGTCGTGGCGGCCGGCCCAGTCTGTCAGCCAGCCGTTGATCCGGCGCGGATCGATGACCGTCTCGGCGATCTCGGGCCGGTCGTCGAACCAGCCCTGGTCCTGCGGGTCGATCTGGTAGTCGCCGATCGAGTCGGCACGGCACGGCAGGGTCGCCAGCTGGACCTGGCCGACGTCGGCGGCGCGGGCGTCGGCCAGCAGCGTGTCGAGCTGCTCCTCGACCGCCGCGCGGTACCGCGGGTCGTCGACCTCCAGCAGGCGGCCGTCCTCCAGCTGGTGCGGGACGCCCAGGACCGATCCGACCATGAGCACGAGCACGTCGGTGTCAGCCTGACGCAGGTTGTCCGTCAGCTGCTCGCGGCCCAGACGGCACTCGGCGCTGACCGGCTCCTGGTTGCGCGGGGTCCAGTGGATCGGCCACGGCAGCAGGCTGCAGCCCTCGACCGCGAGATCGGTGACCGTCAGGTCCGAGAACGTCTGCTCGGGGAAGCCCTCGGCCAGGTAGTGCGCGACCGAGTCGCCGTAGAGCGCGGCGCGCACCGTCTCGTCGCCGGGAGCGTACTTCGGCGTCCCGTCGACCAGCGCCGGCACCCGCCCGGCGGCGATGTCCTCCTCGACGGTCGGGACGTCACCGACCCGCACGGCGGCGAACAGCACGGCCGCGGTGCCGACGACCGCGAGGATCCGGCCGCGATCGAACCCGCCGGTCAGCCGCGCGAGTCCGCCCATCATGACCGGGATCTCGACCACGTGGAAGCTCAGCGCCGCCAGCGTGAGCGTCGCGAGTGACCCCAGGACCAGCGTGCCCACGAGGGGCAGGTTCTCGGCGTAGCGGTCGAGCCACAGCTTGACCGGCCAGTGCCACAGGTACAGCCCGTACGTCAGGATTCCCAGGTAGACCAGCGGCGCCACGGTGAAGACGCGGCGGAACAGTCCGGGGCCGCACTGGACGGCGCCGGCCAGGCCGATCGCGGTCAGCGTGGCCAGCATCAGCATGCCGCCGGACTCGAACATGAACGGCGACAGCGGCGGGACCACGAAGAAGCACACGATCGACGTCAGCGTGGCCGCCCAGGCCCAGAACCCGGCGACACGCGGCCGCATCGGCAGGGGCCGCCTGCCGCTGTGGTCCGGTCCCACGGCGAACGCGACCGCCATGCCGGCCAGCAGCGCCTGCACGCGGGTGTCGGTGCCGTAGTACGCGTGGGCCTGCGCCTCGGTCGATCCGACGCCCACCGCCGCGGTCCACACCGCCGACGCCACCGCCAGTCCCCCGACGATCGCCACGCGTGTCGCCCGGCGGTGCACGAACCGGATCAGCGCCAGGACGAGGAACGGCGCGACGAGGTAGAACTGCTCCTCGACCGCGAGCGTCCACACGTGCCGCAGGAACGACGGGTTGGCCCACTCCACGAAGTACTGGTCGGCCTGCTCGACGAGGCGCCAGTTCATCACGAAGCCGACGGTCGCGAAGATGTCGCCGCGCATCGATCGGCGGGTCGCGTGGTCGGCCGCCACCACGGCCCACGTGGCGATGACGAGCAACATGATGGTCAGCGCGGGGAGCAGCCGCCGGGCGCGCCGGCGGAAGAAGTCGAGGATGTCGAGCCGACCGAAGCGGGCGTGCTCCTTCAACATGATCGTGACGATCACGTAGCCGGAGAAGACGAAGAACAGGCTGATGCCGACCCACGCGCCCTGCAGTGCCCCGACGCCGAAGTGGTAGAGCAGCAGCACGACGACGGCCAGGCCGCGCACACCGTCGAGCGTGGCACTGCGGGAACCCTGGCTGGTCTTGAGCGAGAACACACGGCTCAACGGCCGGCCTCCTCGGCTTGGTCGCGAACGAGCGGGGCCAGCCAGCTCCACACCATGATCGACGCCTCGGCGTCGAAGTGCAGGCCGTCAGTGAAGAGGGTGACGTCGTGGATCTTCTGGACAGGCCCGTCGCCGCAGCCGAGCGCCGCGTAGAGGTCCACCAGCGGGACGTCGCGCGCGGCAGCCCACGTCCGGACCCACCCGTTGACGGTCGTGGGCTCGGCGGTCGCGTCGATGACCTCGGGATGGTCGGCGACGTACCCCGAGATCCCCGGGATGGTGGCGAGCTGACGCGGGTCCCGGCAGGGCAGGGTCGCCACCTGCATCACGGCGCCGGCCTCGTCGGCGCCCGCACGGAGCCGGTCGAGCGCATCGAGGATCTGGCGGCGGAACTGGCGTGACTCGAGCCAGACCGGACGGCCTTCGGGGTCCTCGTGCGGGATCGCGGCGAACGTCGGCACCATCACCAGCACCGTGTCGGCGCCGGCCGAGCGCACGTTGCTCGCGAAGTCACGCTTGCCGGCACGGCACTCGGGCGTCTGCTCGACGTGGCGATAGGCGAGCCGCGAGTCGAGCAGGTCGCACCCCGGCTGGGCCAGTGACACGACGGTGAGGTCCTCGTACTGCTGCTGCGGGAACGACTCCGCGAGCCGGTCGGGGACGGAGTCGCCGAAGACCGCGATCGTCGCCGGCTCGCTGCCGGGGACGTACGGCGCCTGGTCGGCGCGGAGCGTCGGCACGTTCGCGGGGTCGACCGCCTGGCCCGTGGCGGGGACCTGTCCCACCATCAGCGCCAGGACCACGACTCCGGCAGGTGCGCCGACTGCCAGCCATGCCGGGCGGCCCCACCGCGGGACGAGGCCCCGCAGTCCGTGGTCCAGGACCGGGCGCTCGAGATAGCGGTAGCTCACGACGGCCAGCGCGATCGTGATCAGGCAGCCGACCACGATCTCGGCGGCCGTACCGATCTCGGGCCAGCCACGCTCGATCCAGAGCTTGATCGGCCAGTGATAGAGGTACAGCCCGTAGCTGCGCTCACCGAGGTAGGTGAACGGTCGCCAGTCCAGCAGCCGCTGCAGCGAGAGGTCGGAGCGGACGACGCACGCCCAGACGAGCACGGCCACGACGGCGGACTGCACGAGCAGGCCCCCGTGGTCGAAGAACAACGGCGACATCGGCGGCACGAACAGCATCGCGGCGACGGTGCCGGCGAACGCGAGCCAGGCGACCGACTCCACGAGGGGACGTGAGGGGGCGGTACGCGGAGATCGCCCCCGCCCCGCCACGACATACGCCAGGATCACGCCGACGAGCAGGGACTGGGCGCGCGTGTCGGTGCCGTAATAGGCGTGGGCCTGCGCGGAGGCGTCCGCGACGCCGACCTGCGCGGTCCACCAGGCCGAGAGCAGGGCCAGCGAGGCCAGCACCAGCACGCTGACCCGCCGCGAGTGGAACCAGGCCAGGATCGCGAGCAGCAACGGCACGACGAGGTAGAACTGCTCCTCGACCGACAAGGTCCACGCGTGGCGCAGCATCGAGGCCGAGCCGAACTCGGCGAAGTACTGGTCGGCGTCGCCGATCAGGCGCCAGTTCATGACGAAGCCGAGGGTCGCGACGAGATCTCCGCGCAGCTGCCGGCGCGTCGCGTCGTCCGCGAACAGCAGGGCCCACACGGCCACGACGACCAGCAGGGCCACCAGCGCCGGGAGCAGCCGCCGGGCGCGCCGGCGGTAGAAGCCCAGCAGGTCGACCCGGCCGAACCGCTCGCGCTCGGCGATCAGCAGGCGCGCGATCAGGAACCCGGAGAGCACGAAGAACACGTTGATCCCGGTCCACGCGCCCGTGACGGCCGTGAGGCCGAAGTGATAGGCCATGAACAGCACCATGAAGCTGCCGCGGATGCCGTCGAGTGCCGCGACGCGCCGGCGGGTGGGCGCCGGCGCGGTCATGCCCACGCCTGACGGGCCTGCTCGAGGGCGTCGGGCGTGCCGACGTCGAGGAACGGTGCGTCGTCGCGGTGGGCACGGACGTCCGCGCCGGCGGCCAGTCCCGGGAAGACGTCGACCTCGAGTGAGAGCGGCGCCGTGTCGGGCAGGTCCAGCAGGACGGCGCCGCGCATCACGTACGTCCCGGCGTTCACCAGCCCCGGCGCGGCGATCCGGGGCTTCTCGCGGAAGCCGGTGATCCGGGTCCCGGAGTCGTCGAGCGAGACCACGCCGTACGGGCGGGCGTCGTCGACCTCGCGGACGTGGATCGAGACATCGGCGCCGGACCGCTCGAACGCGTCGATCTGGGCGGCGAGGTCGTGGGCCGACAGCAGGTCGCCGTTCACGACGGCGACCGTGTCATCGGGCGCGACGCACGTGCGGGCGGCGAGGGCGAGCGCGCCGCCGGTGCCCAGCGGCTGCTGCTCGCGGCTGTAGGTCAGCCGCGCCTGCCAGCGCGACCCGTCGCCGAGCTCGTCCTCGACCTGCTGGGCGCCGAAGCCGGCGGCGATCACGATGTCGGGCACGCCGGCGCCGACGAGACGGCGGATCTGATGGGCCACCAGCGGCTGTCCGCCGACGTCGACCAGGGGCTTCGGCAGGTCGCCGACAGCGGGCCTCAGCCGGGTCCCCAGACCCCCCGCCAGGACGATCGCTCGTCGCACAGATTCCTGCCTTAACTCGTGGTTACCCGCGCGTACGCACGGCGCTGGTCATAGTAGTATGCGTCACATGCTCGACGACTCCGATGTGCGTTCTCGACCCCTGCCCAACCTGGGGACGAAGGTCGCGATCCTCGCCGCCATCCCCTTCCTGGCGTACGGGATCTACCTGCTGCTGACGCCGATCACGGACATCCAGACCAGTTCCGGAGCCATCTTCGAGTGCGGCTCTGCGTTGCAGCCGCCCGCGGACGACTTCCAGGAAGGCGTGTGCGGTCCGATCAACCAGCAGTACCTGTACCGCTCCATCGCGGCGATCGTCGCGGCCGTGGGAATCGCGGGCGTCGGCGCCATGCTGTTCGGCTTCAGTCACCACGTCGAGCGGGCCGTCAGTCGCTCCGAGACCGGCGCCATCGGCGCCGGTGAGGACGCGCGGGCCATGTCCCACGAGGACACCCAGCGCCTGCGCGAGGACGACTACTACGCCGACGGTGGCGCCCGCCGACGGCTCCTCGACGACGGTCGCTGAGGACGGCGGTAGCCGCCCGTCCCTCCGATGTCGCCTCCCACCGCACCGCCGCGTACGCGGCTGCCCTACCGCCCCGCCCTCGACGGTCTGCGAGCGGTGGCGATCGCGGGCGTCCTGGTGTTCCACCTGGACGAGAGCCTGCTGCCCGGCGGCTGGCTCGGCGTCGATCTGTTCTTCGTCCTGTCGGGCTTCCTGATCACGCACCTGCTCATGGCCGAGCAGGACCGGTGGGGCCGCATCAGCGTCGTCCGCTTCTGGGGCGCCCGCATGCGCCGGCTGCTGCCGTCGCTGCTGACGGTGCTGCTCGCCGTGGCGGCCGCGGCCTGGATCTGGACGGTGCCGGGTCGCCGCTCGGCGGTCGCCTGGGACATCGTCTCCTCGTTGTTCTACGTGTCGAACTGGCGGTTCATGCTCGGCGACGAGCAGTACTTCGACCAGCTCTCGCTGCCGTCGCCGGTGCGGCACACGTGGTCGCTGTCGATCGAGGAGCAGTTCTACATCGTCTTCCCGCTGCTGCTGATCGCGGTGGGCATCGTCGCCCGGACCCGCTACCGGGAGGCCGCGGTGTTCGCCCTGCTGGCGATCGCGTCCGCCGGCGCCATGGCGTACGGCTACCTCCACGGCGCCGAGATCACCGAGCTGTACTACAGCACCTTCACGCGAGCCTTCGAGCTCTTGATCGGTGTGTGCGCGGCACTCATCCTGGGCCGGTCCGCCTTCACCGAGCGGCGGGCCTCCCCCGCGCGTGACGTGCAGGCGTGGGCTGCCCTGGCGGCGGTCGTCGCCGCGATGCTCCTGCTCGACTCGAACTCCGGAGTGGTCTTCACCGGCGGCCTCGTCGCGGTGTGCCTGGCGGCGCTCGTCACGATCCTGGCGGCCGCGGAAGGCCGGCCCGGTACGTTCACCGCCGTCCTGGGCAGCCCGATCCCCCGCTTCATCGGGCTCATCAGCTATCCGCTCTACCTGTGGCACTGGCCGATCATCGTGTTCCTGCGTCCCGGGTCGACGCCGCTCGACGGCATCGCCCTCGACCTCGTGCGGGTCGGCCTCGCGGTGCTGCTGGCCTGGCTCACCTACCGCTTCATCGAGGCGCCCATCCGCGGCCGTCGCCCGATGATCACGTCGCTGCGGGGGGTGTCACGTGTCGTGACCGTCCTCGCGGCGCCGCTCGTGGTCGCCGGCGCGGTGGTCGTCGCCCACTCCGAGCCGATCGACGGTGACCGCGGCGCCCAGCACGGCGCCGCCGACAAGCCCCCGATCGTCCTGACGCCCGAGCCCTACACCGCCGAGGCACGGCGCTCGGCCATGCTGCTGGGCAACTCGATCCCGTTCAGCCTGTACCGGAACGTCGCGACCCACGAGTTCCGCCAGCTCTCGCTGACGCACAGCACGCACCTGGGCTGCGACCCGTTCGCCCTGCAGAAGATCGTCGACGGCGAGCCCACCGAGCCCACCCGCAGCTGCCTGGACTGGCGCGAGGAGTGGCCCGATGACGTCGCGAGGAACCAGCCCGACGTGTTGCTGTTCTTCGTGCCGCAGACCTTCGTCTCGGACCTCGTGCACGACGGCGAGGTCGCCGAATTCGGCACGGACCGTCACAAAGAGCTGGTCCGCGAGGCGCTCGACCAGGTGGCGGCTCGCTCGACCGGTGCCCGCACCCTGGCCCTGTCGACGCTGGCGTGCCACGACATCCCCGCCTTCGACATCGTCGAGATGCAACAGCTCAACGACGTCGACCGGGTCAAGCAGGTCAACGCGGTGGTGACCGACTGGGCCCGCCAGAACGACGTGCCGGTCGTGGACTCGTTCGGCGCCCTGTGCTCCGACGGCTACCGCCCGATGCTGGGCGACGACCCCCTCTACGAGGACGGACTGCACTTCACCACCGAGTCGGCTCCGCTGGTGTGGGCCTGGATGATGCCCCAGGTCCTGCGCTTCGCCGACGCCGCCCACGGGGAGGCACCATGAACCGATCGACCCGCGCCACCGTCTCGAGCGGCTCCATCGTCGCCGTCGCCATGATGGTCATGAACGTGGCGACATACGGGTTCAACCTCGTCGCCGCGCGGCTGCTGGTGCCGGCCGAGTTCGGCGCCCTCACGGCGCTGCTGAGCCTCATCCTCATCGCCAACGTCGTCGCGCTGGCGCTGCAGGCGTCCATCGCCCGCCGCATCTCGGTCCACCCCGGCCAGGCGCTGCAGATCGTGCACACCGCGTCGCGGGTCGCCCTGGCGGTGTCGCTGCTGGTCGGCCTCGTCACCGCGTTGTCGAGCCCGATCCTGACTCCGGCGTTCTCGTTCGAGTCGATGTGGGCCGTCATCTGGTGCGGCGCCATGCTCGTGCCGCTGACCCTCGCCGGCGCCCAGCTGGGCGTCGCGCAGGGCACCGGGCGCTGGGGCAAGCTGGCCGCGCTGTACCTCGGCAACGGGTTCGGCCGACTCTTCGGCGGCGTGGCCGGACTGGCGATCGAGCCGACCGCGACGAACGCGATGCTCGGCCTGGCGATCGGCGCGTGGCTGCCGGTCCTGCTGGGCTGGGGGCTGCTCAAGGGCACCGGCGGCGGAGACGTCCACAGCCGGCGGCCCCTCGTCTTCGAGACGATCGCGTCGGCCTCGACACTGCTGGCCTACTTCGCCTTCAGCAACGTCGACGCCCTGCTGGCACGCGGCGGCTTCTCCGAGCACGACAGCGGCCTCTACGCCTCGGGGCTGATCCTGACCAAGTCGACGATGTTCCTGCCGCAGTTCGTCAGCGTCGTGTTCTTCCCCAGCCTGGCCCGCGACTCGACCCACCGCACCCGACTGCGAGCGGCAGCCCTGGTCGCCTTCCTCGGCCTGTGCGTCGTCGCCGGCAGCGCGGTGCTGCCCCGGCTGGCACTGATCCTCGTCGGCGGCGACCAGTACCGCGAGGTCGCCGACGACCTATGGCTCTTCGCGCTGTCCGGCACGTTCCTGGCGATCGTCTACCTGCTGGTCTTCGACGCCCTCGCCCGCCGCTCCCCCGGCGTGGCCGTGCTGCTGTGGATCGCGTCGGCCGTGGTCTTCTCGATCGCCTGGTTCTGGACGATCGGCATCGTCGGCCTGGTCATCTCGATGGCCTCGACCGCTGCCGTGGTGGCGAGCCTGCTGCTGGTCTGGCCGCTGCTCAGACCGAGCAGGACGGGCGACGCCTCAGTGCCCGGCCTCGTGCCAGGTGCGACCGACCCCGACGGACACGTCGAGCGGGACTGACAGGTCGGCGGCCGCCGCCATCTCGCGGCGGACCAGCGCCGTCAGCTCCTCGAGCTCGCCGTCGGCGGTCTCGAGCACGAGCTCGTCGTGGACCTGCAGGAGCATCCGCGAGGACATCCCGGCCTCGTCGATGGCCCGCTCGACGTTCAGCATCGCGACCTTGATGATGTCGGCGGCCGAGCCCTGGATCGGGGCGTTCAGGGCCATCCGCTCGGCCATCTCACGGCGCTGGCGGTTGTCGCTCTGCAGGTCGGGCAGGTACCGGCGCCGGCCCATGATCGTCTCGGTGAAGCCGGTCTGGCGCGCCTCGTCGACCAGGCTGCGCAGGTAGTCGCGCACGCCGCCGAACCGCTGGAAGTAGTCGTCCATCAGGCCCTGGGCCTCGCCCGTCGAGATCGACAGCTGCTGGCTGAGCCCGTAGGCCGAGAGTCCGTAGGCCAAGCCGTAGTTCATCGCCTTGATCCGGGCGCGCAGCTCGGTGCCGATGTCCTCGGGCTCGCGCTCGAACACCTTGGCGGCCATCACGGTGTGGAAGTCCTCACCGGAGTTGAACGCCTCGATCAGGTCGGCGTCCTCGGACAGGTCGGCCATGATCCGCATCTCGATCTGGCTGTAGTCGGCGGTGAGCAGGGTGTCGTACCCCTCGCCGACGACGAATGCCTCACGGATGCGCCGCCCCGAGGCGGTGCGGATCGGGATGTTCTGCAGATTCGGATCGTTCGAGCTCAGTCGGCCCGTGGCCGCGATCGTCTGCGCGTAGGTCGTGTGGATCCGGCCGTCGTCGGAGATCGAGCGGCGCAGGGTCTCGACGGTCTGGCGCAGCTTGGTGACGTCGCGGTGCGCCAGCAGGTGCTCGAGGAACGGGTGCCCGGTCTTGGTGTACAGCTGCTGCAGCGAGTCGGCGTCGGTCGTGTAGCCGGTCTTGGTGCGCTTGGTCTTGGGCATGCCCAGCTCGTCGAACAGCACGACCTGCAGCTGCTTGGGCGAGCCGAGGTTGATCTCCTTGCCGCCGATCGACTCGTAGGCGGCATCGGCGGCCTGCTGGGCGCGCGACGCGAACTCCGACTCGAGGGTCAGCAGCGCCTCGTCGTCGACCGCGATGCCCGCCCGCTCCATCCGGGCCAGGGTCGAGACCAGGGGCAGCTCGACCTCGGCCAGCAGCTTCGTGCCGCCGGCCTGCTCGACCTCGGTGGCCAGGGCCACGGACAGGTCGAGCGTCGCGCGCGCCCGCAGCATCGCGATCTCGGCGTCGTCATCGGTGTCGAGGGACAGCTGGCCGCTGTCGGCGGCGTCGTCGCGCAGCTCGCGCTTGAGGTAGCGGACCGACAGGTCGGCCAGGTCGTACGACCGCTGGTCGGGACGCACGAGATAGGCCGACACGGCGGTGTCGGCGACCAGTCCGCGCAGCATCCAGCCGCGATCGGCCAGCGCCAGCATCGGGCCCTTGGCGTCGTGCAGGACCTTGCCACGGGCGGGATCGGCGAGCCACGCACCCAGCGCGGCCTCGTCCTGCGGGGTCAGCTCGGCCACGTCGAGCCAGGCGGCCTCCTGCTCGCTGGCCAGCGCCAGCGCGATCACGTCGCCACCGCCGCGGCCCCAGGAGCCCTGGACGTGCAGACCGACGTCGCCGACGGCGTGCTGGTCGAGCCAGGCGCCGACCTCGTCGCGACCGAGCACCCGGCCGGAGAGATCGAAGCCCGCCTCGGGCTCGACCTCGTCGGCCGTGCCGGGGAACGTCGTGAAGAGTCGGTCGCGCAGGGCGCTGAACTCCAGGGAGTCGAAGACCGTGTGCACCTTCTCGCGGTCGAAGGCGGTGTCGAGCGTGAGGTCGGCCGGGCCGAGCGGCAGGTCGAGGTCGCGCACCAGCGCGTTGAGCCGACGATTGCGCAGGACCGAGTCGAGGTGGTCGCGCAGCGACTGCCCCGCCTTGCCCGGAACCTCGTCGACGTGGCCGACCAGCGCGTCGAGGGTGCCGTAGCTGTTGATCCACTTGGCCGCGGTCTTGGGACCGACCCCGGGCACGCCCGGGAGGTTGTCGCTGGTCTCGCCCACGAGCGCGGCGATGTCGGGGTAGAACTCGGGCAGGACGCCGTACTTCTCCTGCACGGCCGTCGGCGTCATCCGGGCCAGGTCCGAGACGCCCTTGCGCGGGTACAGCAGGGTCACCTGGTCGGTGACGAGCTGGATCGCGTCGCGGTCGCCGGAGCAGACCAGGACCTCCATGCCGGCGGCCTCGGCGCGGGTCGCGAGCGTCGCGATGATGTCGTCGGCCTCGTACCCGGCCTTGTCGATGTGGCGGATGTCCATCGCATCGAGGACCTCCTTGACCAGGGCGACCTGGCCGGAGAACTCCTCGGGCGACTTCGACCGGTTCGCCTTGTACTCGGCGTACTCCTCGGTGCGGAACGACTGACGTGACAGATCGAAGGCGACGCACACGTGGGTCGGCGCCTCGTCGCGCAGGACGTTGATGAGCATCGAGGTGAAGCCGAAGACGGCGTTCGTGCTCTGTCCCGTGGAGGTCGAGAAGTTCTCGACGGGGAGGGCGAAGAAGGCGCGATAGGCCACCGAATGGCCGTCGATCAGCAGGAGTCGGTCCACCCCACGACCCTAGTCGGCCGGTCCGACAGCGTCAGCCTCGGACGGCGGCACGACGCCGCAGCGACCGGCGGACGGCGAGCAGCCGCCCGGTCTCGCGCGAGCCCGAGGACTTCGTCGCCAGGCGGGCGTTGAGCTTGCCCACCGGGATCGCCCGCAGCACGGCGATCTGGTTGAAGCCGAGCTTCGTCAGGTAGCGGTTGGGCTCGCGCGCGTGGGCCGCGGAGTTGGCGAGCACCAGCTCGCAGTCCTGCTCTTCGGCGTACGCGGCGACCACCGAGAGCAGGCTCGACGCGATGGAGCGCCGGCGATGGCTCGGCTTGACCTGCAGGTCGGTGACGATCATGACCTTGCACATGGTGATCGGGTTCAGCGTGGCGAGATCGGCAGCCACGGCTCCGACCAGCTCTCCGCCGACGAGAGCCACGATCAGGCGACGGCGGTGCTCGCGGGCGTTGAACTCGATCGCGGCACGAGCCTCGGCCTCGTCGGGGCAGCGCCACAGCGTCTGCTGGGTGTAGGCCTCGGACCCCTCGTCGCTGACCGCCTCGGCGCACGCTACCCACAGCTTGATCAGCGAGGAGGCGTCGTCGAGCTCGACATCGCGAATCTCAACGGGGTGGCGCAATGCCATCGAGGTGGACCTCCGGGCGGGGGACGGGGACGTCGACAGCCTACGCCCCACGCGGCTGCCTGGGAATGACCTTCCCGGCTTCGAATCGAAACCGAACTGTTACCAAAGGGACCGGCGAGAGCCCGCCACGGACCTCTTCACATGGCTATGCTCTTCGGGATCGACTCTGGCGTGCCCGACCGGCGCGCAGACACCGACAGGAGAATGTGTGCGACTGCGAACAGCGGCGCTGTTCTGGGTGATGACGGCCGGGCTCGTGTTTCTCGCGAACCCCGCGTCCGCCGAGACCACGTCCCCCACCCCCCAGCCCAGTGCTTCGGCGCCGGCCTCGGACGCTCCCGTGACGGGAGCCGCGATCCGGGTACGGCTGCTCGACCAGAAGGGCGGCAAGGCAGGCGACAACCCGCCCCCGGTACCCAACGTCACGGTGACCGTGTCGGACGACTCCGACACCGAGATCGGCAAGGCCGTCACCAACGACATGGGCGTGGCGGCCATCGCCATCCCCGGGAAGGGCAAGTACTCGGTCTCCATCGACGAGTCCACCCTGCCCGCCGAGGTGAAGCTCACCGGAAAGAAGACACTCGAGGTCACGGTCAACCTGGCGTCGGGACAGAACGTCGCGTTCCCGCTGAACGGCAAGGTCGTCGAGGCCACCCCGTTCGCCGAGCGCCTCGTCGACAGTCTGGTCTCGGGCCTGAAGTACGGCCTGATCATCGCCCTGGCGGCGATGGGACTGTCCCTGATCTTCGGCACGACCGGGCTGACCAACTTCTCGCACGGTGAGCTGATCACCTTCGGTGCGATCACGGCCTACTACCTGAATGCGGCCGCCGGACTACCGGTGATCGTGGCCGGACTGCTGACCATCGCGATCGGTGGCCTGTTCGGCTGGGGTCAGGACCGCGTCCTGTGGCGACCACTGCGCAACCGCGGCACCGGCATCATCGCGATGATGATCGTCTCGATCGGTCTGGGTCTGTTGCTGCGCAACGTCTACCAGTTCGTCTTCGGCGCCGGCACGCGCTCCTACACCGAATACACGTCGCAGCGGGCCCGTGACTTCGGCCTGTTCGACCTCTCGGACAAGGAGATCGCGATCATGGTCATCGCGGTCGTCGCGATCGGCGTCGTCGCCACCGTCATGACCCGCACGCGTCTGGGCAAGGCCATGCGCGCCGTGTCGGACAACCCGGCGCTGTCGGCCTCGTCCGGCATGCGCGTCGACGGGGTCGTCTCGTCGGTGTGGACCATGGGCGCCGCGCTCTCCGCCCTGGCCGGAGTCCTGCTCGGACTCAACAGCCAGGTCAACTTCATGATGGGCTACCAACTGCTGCTCATGGTGTTCGCCGCGACCGTCCTGGGCGGCTTGGGCACTGTGTGGGGCGCCGTCATCGGCTCGCTCATCATCGGCGTCATCACCGAGGTCGGTCCGCTCTTCGGCGTGCCCAGCTCGATCAAGGAGGTCGGTGCGCTCATCGTGCTCATCCTCATCCTGCTCATCAGGCCGCAAGGCATCCTGGGACGCGCGGAGAGGATCGGCTGACCCATGGACATCGGCAACATCATCGACGCGGCGTTCTCCAACGCCCTCGGCCCGCAGGCGATCGTGTTCGCGCTCGCCGCGATCGGCCTGAACATCCACTTCGGCTACACCGGCCTGCTGAACTTCGGCCAGGCGGGCTTCATGGCCGTCGGCGCCTACGGCCTGGCCGTGGCCATGGTCCGGCTCGACCTGCCCCTGCCGGCCGGCATCGCGCTGGGCATGGTCGCCGCGCTGCTGCTCGCCCTCGTGCTCGGCGTACCGACCTTGAGACTGCGAGCGGACTATCTGGCGATCGTCACCATCGCGGCCGCCGAGATCCTGCGCCTGGTCTTCGGCGCCGTCGAGACCAAGAAGGTCTTCGGCGGCTCCAACGGACTCAACGGGTTCACGCAGACCTGGAACGACCTCAACCCCTACACCAAGGGCATCGACCTGGGCTTCGCCTCCTGGGGTCGCAACGACCTGTGGGCGATGACCGTCGGCTGGGTCGTCGTGGCGCTGTGCTGCCTGCTGACCTGGGCGCTCATGCGCAGCCCCTGGGGACGCGTGCTGCGCTCGATCCGTGAGGACGAGGACGCCGTGCGCTCGCTGGGCAAGAACGTGTTCCTGTACAAGATGCAGGCGCTCATGCTCGGTGGCGTGATCGGCGGCCTGGGCGGCATCTTCTTCGCCCTGAAGCAGGGCTCGGTCGTCCCGTCGGACTACAGCACCAACCTGACCTTCTTCGCCTACACGGCGTTGTTGATCGGTGGTGCGGCCCGCGTCCTGGGCCCCGTCATCGGCTCCATGATCTTCTGGTTCCTCATCAGTGGCCTCGGCGAGTTCTTCAGCCAGGCCACGCGTGGCATCGATCCGTTGATCCCGGCCTCGGTCATGACCGACACGCAGGCCAGCCTCATCCGCTACATCCTCATGGGCCTCGGCCTCATGCTGCTGATGATCTACCGACCTCAGGGGATCTTCGGCGACCGAAGGGAGATCGCGCTCGATGCCCGTTGACCTCAACAGTGCCCGCGAGGCACTGGCCGCCCTGCCCAACGATCCGGGAGTGCGCAAGCCCGACCCGATCATCGTGGGCGACGACATCACCCGCACCTTCGGCGGCCTCAAGGCCGTCGACGTCCAGCACGTCGAGATCCAGCGTGGCGTCATCACGGCGCTCATCGGACCCAACGGCGCGGGCAAGACGACCCTGTTCAACCTGCTCACGGGATTCGACGTCCCCGACAGCGGTTCGTGGGCCTTCAACGACAAGCCCCTGGCCAAGGTGCCGGCCTACAAGGTCGCCCGCCTGGGCATGGTGCGCACGTTCCAGCTGACCAAGGTGCTGTCCAAGCTCACCGTCATCGAGAACATGCGCCTGGGGGCCACCGGCCAGCTCGGCGAGAAGTTCTTCCCGTCGATCTTCAAGACGTTCTGGCGTGGCCAGGAGGACGAGATCACCGCTCGCGCGGACGATCTGCTCACCCGGTTCAAGCTCGACGCCAAGCGCGAGGATTTCGCCGGATCGCTGTCCGGCGGTCAGCGCAAGCTGCTCGAGATGGCACGCGCCCTCATGGTCGATCCCGAGCTCATCATGCTCGACGAGCCGATGGCCGGCGTGAACCCGGCCCTCAAGCAGTCGCTGCTGGGGCACGTGAAGTCGCTGCGCGACGAGGGCCGCACGGTCCTGTTCGTCGAGCACGACATGGACATGGTGCGCGACATCTCCGACTGGGTCATCGTCATGGCCCAGGGCCAGATCGTCGCCGAGGGCACGCCCGAGGCGGTCATGGCCGACCAGCGTGTCATCGACGCCTACCTGGGCGCCCACCACGACACCGACCTCACCGAGATGGACGAGTCCGTCCTCGAGGCCGAGGTCGAGGCCGAGATCAAGGCCGAGGAGGCCGATTCATGAGCGACGCGATCCCCACTCCGCAGACGCCCGAGTCCGAGCGTCGCAAGCACCTCGAGGGCGCCGACGGCGCCGTCGTGCGCGCCGACAACCTCATCGCCGGCTACCTGCCGGGCGTGAACATCCTCAACGGCGCCGACCTGTACTGCCAGCCCGGCGAGCTGGTCGGCATCATCGGCCCGAACGGCGCCGGCAAGTCGACGCTGCTCAAGGCCCTGTTCGGCCTGGTCAAGATCCACTCGGGCACCGTGCTGCTGAAGGGTGACGAGATCACCAATCAGCGTGCCGACGTCCTGGTCAGCCGGGGCATCGGCTTCGTCCCCCAGACGAACAACGTGTTCCCGAGCCTGACGATCGAGGAGAACCTCGAGATGGGCTGCTACCAGGCCCCCTCGAAGTTCAAGGACCGCTTCGCCTTCGTGACCGATCTGTTCCCGACGCTGGGCCAGCGCGCCAAGCAGCGGGCCGGATCGCTGTCGGGCGGCGAGCGCCAGATGGTCGCGATGGGCCGCGCCCTGATGATGGACCCGTCCGTGCTGCTGCTCGACGAGCCGTCCGCGGGCCTCTCCCCCGTCATGCAGGACGAGGTCTTCGTCCAGACCCGCAAGATCAACCAGGCCGGCGTCTCGATCATCATGGTCGAGCAGAACGCCAGTCGCTGCCTGCAGATCTGCGACCGCGCCTACGTCCTCGACCAGGGCACCACCGCCTACAGCGGCACGGGCCGTGAGCTGGCGAACGATCCCAAGGTCATCGAGCTCTACCTCGGCACCCTGGGCAAGCAGGCCGGCTGACTCCCCCGCACCACCGAACGCCCCGTCTCCGTCAGGAGGCGGGGCGTTCGTCTTGGCTGCTCACGGCTGCCCCTGGACGCTCATGGGTGCTCGTGCCTGCCCCTGGACGCCCGTTGCAGGTCGGGCACGACGAAGGGCCCGGGGCGTGTGCCCCGAGCCCTCCTACGTGCTTCTCAGCGCTGAGTCATCGACTCAGATGTCACCGGCGATGTACTTGACGGAGTCGTACGTGCCCTTGCCGTCGTACTGGTAGATGCCGATGGAGGCGGACGTCGGGCTGCCCGTCTCACCCATCTCGATCGGACCGGAGACACCGTCGTAGTCGATGTCCTTGCCGTCGGCCAGCAGATCAGCGCACTGCTTGAACGTCGTGCACTTCTCGCCACCCTTGGTGACCTCGACCAGCTCGGAGGCGATGGCCTCGCCCGAGTCGTTCTTGGCCGCGATGGCAGCCAGGGCCGACGTGACGACCGCATCGTAGGACTCGGCCGCGTAGGAGTAGTCCTTCAGCTTCGGGTCGATGTCCAGCAGGCGCTGCTTGAAGTCGCCGGCCGCCTCGGCGCCGGGGACCGTGCCCTTGACGCCCTTGAGCTGCGGAGCGAACGACTCGCCCGAGTAGTCGGCGACGTTGCCGTCGACGAAGTACGTCGCGACGTCCTGCGGGCCGACACCCTTGCCCACGAGCTGCGGGACGATCTTCTTGGTCTCGTCGAACGCGATCAGCACGACGGCGTCGGGCTTGGCCGCGGCGACGTCGTCGACCTGCGCATCGTACGAGGGGGCCTTCTCGCCGTAGAACGACGTGACGGCGACCTTGGAGCCGGCAGCCTCGAGGCCCTTCTTGACCTCCTGGGCCAGCGTCTCGCCGTACGAGTCCTGGCGGGCCAGGATCGCCACGTTCTGGCGGCCGTCCTCGACCAGCAGGTTCGCCATGACAGCGCCCTGCAGGATGTCGGACGGAGCCGTGCGGAAGTACAGGTCGGGCTCGCCGTACTTGCCGCTGTCGAAGTCGGTCGACGTGTTGGCCGGCGAGTACTGCACGACGCCGGCGGCCAGGATCTTGTCGATGACGGTCATCGAGACGCCCGACGAGGCAGCACCGACGATGACGTCGGAGCCGCCCTTGATCAGCTTGTCGGTCTCGGTGGGCGCGATGCCCGAGTCCGCGTCGCCCGAGTCGCCCTTGACGTGGCGGGCATCCTTGCCCAGCACACCGCCGGCCTCGTTGATCTCCTTGACGGCGAGGTCCACGCCGGCGAACTCCGGCGGGCCGAGGAAGGCGAGGCTGCCGGTCTGCGGGAGCAGCGAGCCGACGACGAACTCGCCGTCGCCCTTCGCAACTTCCTTTTCTTTGTCGTCAGAGCTGTCGTCGCCGCCGCCGCAGGCGGCGAGGACGAGTGCGCTGGCGCTGGCCAGGGCGGCCAGACGGAGCGTCGTGGTGGAGCGCTTCATCAATCCTCCGTGTTAGTCAATCCGCGCACGGGTCGGTTCGTCCCGGCACGATGTGACATGAAACCTAGTGTGCGGAGGTTTCAAAAACTCTCATGTTGCGTGATTGGGACATTTCGTAGCCAACTTGTAACCGTTGTCACAAGAGGGGCCCTCAACCCTGCAACGACGGCCCATTCTCCATGACGGCCTCGGCCACCTGACGCATCGAGAGGCGCACGTCCATGGCCGTCTTCTGAATCCAGCGGAACGCCTGCGCCTCGGTCAGTCCGAGAGCCTCCTGCAGCACCGACTTGGCCTGTTCGACGACCTTGCGGGTGGCCAGCTGCTCATGCAGATCCCCCACCTCGGCCTCGAGCGCCCGCAGCTCGGCGTACCGGCTCCGAGCCATCTCGATCGCCGGGACCAGGTCCGAGGCGGTGAACGGCTTGACCAGGTAGGCCATGGCCCCCGCGTCGCTGGCTCGCTCGACCAGCTCACGCTGGCTGAAGGCCGTCAGCATGACGACGGGCGCGATGCGCTCGGCCGCGATCTGCGAGGCGGCGGTGATGCCGTCCACCCCGGGCATCTGGATGTCCATCATCACGAGCTCGGGACGGTGCTCGCGCGCGAGATCGACGGCGGCCTGGCCGTCGGCGGCCTCGCCCACGACCTCGTAGCCCTGCTCGGCCAGCATCTCGGCGAGGTCCATCCGAATGAGGGCTTCGTCCTCCGCGATGACGACACGCGGCGTGGGGGGCGTCGACTGCACTGATTCGGTCACACCGTAAGGTTATCGGGCACGACGGTGCGCCGAGATGGCGGAATGGTAGACGCGATGGTCTCAAAAACCATTGTCCGAAAGGGCGTGCGGGTTCGAGTCCCGCTCTCGGCACCGATGGCTCCCCGCGGGAGCCGATTCTCCCTGCAACTGCCCCGCCACCGCGCCCGTCTCCGACGCGGCGGCGCCCCCGATTCCCGCAGCGTCAGCTGACCGGCGGCGGCAGTTCGTCGGGATCGTAGGCCGCGACGACTCGGTTGATCGCGTCGCCCATCTTGTGCACGCGCAGCGCGTTGGTCGAGCCGGGGATTCCCGGAGGGGCACCGGCCACGATGACCACGCGGCGGCCCTGCTCGCATCGCTGCTGGCCGAGCAGCTCGCGGTCGACCTGGAGCGCGATCTGGTCGGTGTGGCTGATCTGCGGCGTCAGGAAGGTCTCGACGCCCCACGTGATCGCCAGCTGGTTGCGCACGAGCACGTCCGGCGTGAACGCCAGCACCGGGATCGAGGAGCGGTAGCGAGCCATCCGGCGGGCGGAGTCGCCCGTCGTGGTGAAGGCGATCATCAGCTCGGCCTCGACCGACTCGGCGACCTGCGAGGCCGCCCGGCAGATGATGCCCGTCGTGGTCTTGGGCTCCCACGTGAAGGAGGCCATGCGGGGCAGACCGTGGTCCTCGGTCGACGCGACGATCCGCGACATGATCCGCACCGTCTGGATCGGGAAGCGACCGACGCTGGTCTCGCCCGAGAGCATGACCGCGTCGGCGCCGTCGAGCACGGCGTTGGCGACGTCGCTGGCCTCGGCGCGCGTGGGTCGCGGCGCCGAGATCATCGACTCGAGCATCTGGGTGGCCACGATCACCGGCTTGGCGTTGCGGCGCGCCTTCTCGATGATGAGCTTCTGCACGATCGGCACGTCCTCGAGCGGCAGCTCGACGCCCAGGTCGCCGCGGGCGACCATGAACCCGTCGAACGCGTCGACGATCTCGTCGAGGTTGTCGACCGCCTGCGGCTTCTCGATCTTGGCGATGATCGGGCGGTGGATGCCCTCCTCGTCCATGATCGCGCGGACCTCGTCGGCGTCCGCGGCGTTGCGCACGAACGACAGCGCGATGAAGTCGACGTCGGCACGCAGCGCCCAGCGCAGGTCGTCGATGTCCTTCTCGCTCATGGCGGGGACGCTGACGTTGACGCCGGGCAGGTTGATGCCCTTGTTGTTGCTGACCGCGCCGGGGACCTCGACGGTCGTCACGACGTCGGTGTCGGTCACCTGGACGGCGCGCAGACGCACCTTGCCGTCGTCGATGAGGATCTCGTCGCCGGCCTGGACGTCGCCGGGCAGGCCGGAGTAGGTCGTCGAGCAGACCGCGCGGTCGCCCTGGACGTCACGCGTGGTGATGGTGAACTCGTCCCCGAAGTTGAGCTCATGGGGTCCGTCGGTGAACCGGCCGAGCCGGATCTTGGGGCCCTGCAGGTCGGCCAGCACCGCGATGGCCTTGCCGGTCGCCTCCGCTGCCTGGCGGACGCGGGTGAGTCGCTTGAGCTGCTCACTCTGCTCGCCGTGACTCATGTTGAGCCGAGCGACATCCATGCCGGCGATCGCCAGCTCGAGGATGCGTTCGGCGGTGTCGGTGGCTGGACCGAGGGTGCAGACGATCTTGGCTCTACGCACCTTCCCACCCTATCCCTGCCCCGAACCGAACCGCGAGTCACAGGGGACTCGCGGCTCGGTCAGGTCACACCGTCAGGGGGCGTGCGGTGGGCGGAATGGGCGTCGGCAGCGTCGTCGAGCCGGTCAGCCAGGCGTCGACGCCCGCGGCAGCGCCACGGCCCTCGGCGATCGCCCACACGATGAGCGACTGGCCGCGACCGGCGTCACCGGCGACGAAGACGCCCTCGACACTGGACATGTAGTTCAGGTCGCGCACGATGTTCCCGCGCTCGTCGAGGTCGACGCCGAGCTGCTCGACGACACCCTCGCGCTGCGGGCCCGTGAAGCCCATCGCGAACAGCACGAGCTGCGCCGGGATCACGCGCTCGGTGCCGGCGACCTCCTCGAACCGACCGTCGATGAGCTCCACCTCGCTGATGCGCAGGCCGCTGACGTGGCCGTCGTCGTCGCCCACGAACTCCTTCGTGTTGACGGCGTAGACCCGATCGCCGCCCTCCTCGTGGGCGGAGGCGACGCGGTAGATCATCGGGTACGTCGGCCAGGGGTGGGCGTCCGCCCGCTCCTCGCTCGGTCGCGGCATGATCTCCAGGCTGGTGACCGAGCGGGCACCCTGACGGATCGACGTGCCCAGGCAGTCGGCGCCGGTGTCGCCGCCGCCGATGATGACGACGTCCTTGCCGGTGGCGAGGATCTGGTCCTCGACCGTCTCGCCGACCGCGACGCGGTTGGCCTGCGGCAGGAAGTCCATCGCCTGGTGGATGCCCGCGAGCTCACGGCCCGGCGCCGGCAGGTCACGACGCACGGTCGAGCCGATCGCCAGGACGACCGCGTCGTAGCGCTCGCGCAGCTGCTGGCCCGTGATGGCCTCGCCGACGGCGACGCCCGTGCGGAAGACGGTGCCCTCGCGCTGCATCTGGTTGATGCGACGGTCGACGTGCGACTTCTCCATCTTGAACTCGGGGATGCCGTAGCGCAGCAGTCCCCCGGCCTTGTCATCACGCTCGTAGACCGCGACGGTGTGGCCGGCGCGCGTGAGCTGCTGCGCCGTCGCCAGTCCGGCCGGGCCGGAGCCGACGACCGCGATCGTCTTGCCGGTCAGCCACTCGGGCGTCTCGGGCTTGACGGCGTGCATCTCCCACGCCTTGTCGGCGATCGCGACCTCGACGTTCTTGATCGTCACCGGGTCGCGGTTGATGCCCACGACGCAGGCGGTCTCGCACGGCGCGGGGCACAGCCGCCCGGTGAACTCCGGGAAGTTGTTCGTCGCGTGCAGGCGATCGATCGCATCGTCCCAGTCGTCGCGCCAGACCAGGTCGTTCCACTCGGGGATCAGGTTGCCCAGCGGGCAGCCCTGGTGGCAGAACGGGATGCCGCAGTCCATGCAGCGGCCCGCCTGCTCCGAGATGATCGGCAGCAGGGCTCGCCCGGCGCCGCCGGGGTAGACCTCGTTCCAGTCCTTCACCCGCTCCTCGACGGGGCGGCGCTCGGCCACCTTGCGGGGCGTCGTCATGAAACCTCGGGGATCAGCCACGTGCGGCCACCTCCATCATTCGTGCAGTCGTCTCGTCCTCGGAGAGTCCTTCGGACTCCGCGGACGCCTTGGCCTCGAGAACGCGCCGGTAGTTGACCGGCATGATCTCGGTGATGCGGGCGAGGCTGGCCGGCCAGTCCCGGAGCAGCTGCTCGGCGACCGCCGAGCCCGTCTCCTCCAGGTGGCGGCGCACGATGGCCTCCAGCTCGACTCCGGTGGCCTCCGGGACGGGTCGCAGCTCGACCATCTCGGGGTTGACCACGTCGGCGTCCAGATCCAGCACGTACGCCGAGCCACCGCTCATGCCGGCGGCGACGTTGCGTCCCGTCGGACCGAGGATGACCACGCGGCCGCCGGTCATGTACTCGAGCGCGTGGTCGCCCACGCCCTCGACGACCGCGGTGGCGCCGGAGTTGCGCACGCAGAAGCGCTCGCCCACCTTGCCGCGCAGGTAGATCTCGCCGCCCGTGGCGCCGAAGCCGATGACGTTGCCGGCGACGATCTGGGCCTCGGCGGCGAACTGCGACTCACGCGGCGGCCGCACGATGATGCGCCCTCCCGAGAGTCCCTTGCCGACGTAGTCGTTGCCGTCGCCCTCGAGGCGCAGCGTGATGCCGCGCGGGACGAAGGCGCCGAACGACTGGCCGGCCGACCCCAGGAACGTGATGTCGATGGTGTCGTCGGGCAGTCCCTCCCCGCGGTACCGCTTGGTCACCTCGTGACCGAGCATCGTGCCGACGGTGCGGTTGACGTTGCGGATCTCGAGCTGCGCGCGGACCGGCTCGGCCTTCTCCAGCGCGTCGCCGGCCAGGGCGATCAACTCGACGTCGAGGGCGCGGTCCAGGCCGTGCTCCTGCTTCGTCGTGCAGCGCAGCGAGGCGCCCTCGGGCAGCTCGGGCACGTACAGGACGCGGGTCAGGTCCAGCGAGCTGGCCTTCCAGTGGTCGACGGCCTCGCGGACGTCGAGGACCTCGGCGTGACCGACCGCCTCGTCGATGCTGCGGAAGCCCAGCTCGGCCAGGATCTCGCGCACCTCCTGGGCGATGAACTCGAAGAAGTTCACGACGTACTCGGCCTTGCCCGAGTACTTCTCGCGCAGCGACCGGTTCTGCGTCGCGACGCCGACCGGGCAGGTGTCGAGGTGGCAGACGCGCATCATGATGCAGCCCGACACGACCAGCGGGGCGGTCGCGAAGCCGAACTCCTCGCCGCCGAGCAGCGCGGCGATGACGACGTCGCGGCCCGTCTTGAGCTGGCCGTCGACCTGCACGACGATCCGGTCGCGCAACCCGTTGAGCAGCAGCGTCTGCTGGGTCTCGGCCAGGCCGAGCTCCCACGGACCGCCCGCGTGCTTGAGGCTCGTCAGGGGGGACGCGCCGGTTCCGCCGTCGTGGCCGGAGATCAGCACGACGTCGGCCTTGGCCTTCGAGACACCGGCCGCGACCGTGCCCACGCCGACCTCGGACACGAGCTTGACGTGGACGCGAGCCGACGGGTTCGCGTTCTTCAGGTCGTGGATCAGCTGCTTGAGATCCTCGATCGAGTAGATGTCGTGGTGCGGCGGCGGGCTGATCAGGCCGACACCCGGCGTCGAGTGCCGCGTCTTGGCCACCCACGGGTAGACCTTCGGGCCGGGCAGCTGTCCGCCCTCACCGGGCTTGGCGCCCTGGGCCATCTTGATCTGGATGTCGTCCGCGTTGGTCAGGTACTCGCTCGTGACGCCGAAGCGACCGGACGCGACCTGCTTGATCGCCGAGCGGCGCTCGGGATCGTAGAGGCGCTCGGGGTCCTCGCCGCCCTCACCGGTGTTCGACTTGCCGCCGAGGCGGTTCATCGCGATGGCGAGGGTCTCGTGGGCCTCCTGGCTGATGGACCCGTAGGACATCGCGCCGGTCGAGAAGCGCTTGACGATCTCGGAGACCGGCTCGACCTCGTCGATCGAGATCGGCTCGCGGTCGGCCTTGAACTTCATCAACCCGCGCAGCGTCATCAGACGGCTCGACTGGTCGTCGATCCGCTGCGTGTACTGCTTGAAGACGTCGTACCGGCCCGTGCGCGTGGAGTGCTGCAGGCGGAAGACGGTCTCCGGGTCGAACAGGTGCTCCGGGCCGAAGCGGCGCCACTGGTACTCGCCGCCGACCTCGAGCCGGCGACGCGGGCTGGCGATGCCCTTGGTGGGGTACGCCTTCAGGTGCCGCGCGTGGACCTCCTCGGCGATGACGTCCAGGCCGACGCCGCCGAGCTTGCTGGAGGTGCCCGTGAAGTACCGGTCGACGACCTCGTGGGACAGGCCGATGCACTCGAAGATCTGCGCGCCGGTGTACGACGAGACCGTCGAGACGCCGATCTTGCTCATGACCTTCAGGACGCCCTTGCCCAGGCCGTAGGCGACGTTGCGCGCGGCCTTCGTGGGGTCGACACCCTCGACGTAGACGCCCTCGCGGGCGAGGTCCTCGGCGGTCTCGAGCGCCAGGTACGGGTTGACCGCGGTCGCGCCGAAGCCGATCAGCAGCGCGACGTGGTGCACCTCGCGCACGTCGCCGGCCTCGACCAGCAGGCCGGCCTGCGTGCGCAGCTTCTCGCGGACCATGTGGTGGTGGACCGCACCGGTCAGCAGCAGCGACGGGATCGGGGCCAGGTCGACGTTGGAGTGGCGGTCCGACAGCACGATGATGCGCGCGCCGCGGTTGACGATCGCGTCCGACACCTCGGCGCAGATCTCGTCGATGCGCTGCGCCAGGGCCTCTCCCCCGCCCAGCACGTCGTACAGGCCGCGGACGACGTGCACGCTGAAGCCGGGCATGTCGCCGTCACGGTTCATGTGGCGGATCTTGGCCAGCTCGTCGCTGTCGATCACGGGGAACGGCAGCTGCAGCATCCGGCACGACGCCGGCGTGGGGTCGAGCAGGTTGCGCTCGGGGCCGATCGTGCCGGCCAGCGACGTGACGACCTCCTCGCGGATGGCGTCCAGCGGCGGGTTCGTCACCTGGGCGAACAGCTGGCTGAAGTAGTCGAACAGCAGGCGCGGCCGGTCCGACAGCGCGGCGATCGGGGTGTCGGTGCCCATCGAGCCGATCGTCTCGGCACCGGTGCGCGCGATCGGCGCGACCAGCTTGCGCACCTCCTCCTCGGTGTAGCCGAAGACCTGCTGGCGACGCGCGACGGAGGCGTGGTTGTGGACGATGTGCTCGAGGTCCGGCAGGTCCTCGAAGCGGACGAGGCCCGAGTACAGCCACTCCTCGTACGGGTGCTCGTTGGCCAGCGACGCCTTGATCTCGTGGTCCTCGACGACGCGGTGCTCCTCGAGGTCGAGCAGGAACATCTTGCCCGGCTCGACCCGGCCCTTGCGGGTGATCTTCTTGGCGTCGATGTCGAGCACGCCCGCCTCGGACGCGAGCACGACGAGGCCGTCCTCGGTGATGACGTAGCGACCCGGGCGCAGGCCGTTGCGGTCCAGGACCGCGCCGATCTGGGTGCCGTCGGTGAAGCAGACCGCGGCGGGGCCGTCCCAGGCCTCCATGACCGTGGAGTGGAACTCATAGAAGGCGCGGCGGGACGGATCCATCTCGGCGTTGTTCTCCCACGCCTCGGGGATCATCATCATCACCGCGTGCGGCAGCGAGCGGCCGCCCAGGTGCAGCAGCTCGAGCACCTCGTCCAGGGACGCGGTGTCGGAGCCGTCGGGGCTGCAGATGGGGAACAGTCGCGAGAGGTCGCCGGGGATCAGGTCGCTCTCGAGCAGCGCCTCACGGGCGCGCATCCAGTTGCGGTTGCCGCGGGCGGTGTTGATCTCGCCGTTGTGCGCGACGTAGCGGAACGGGTGCGCCAGCGGCCAGCTCGGGAAGGTGTTGGTCGAGAAGCGGCTGTGCACGATCGCCAGCGCCGACTCCATCCGCTCGTCGAGCAGATCGGGGAAGAACACGTCGAGCTGCTCGGTCGTGAGCATGCCCTTGTAGACGAGCGTGCGCGACGACAGCGACGGGAAGTACACGCCGGCCTCGTGGTGCGAGCGCTTGTTGACGGCGTAGGTCAGGCGGTCCAGGCCGATGCCGGACACGTCACGGTCGGGCGTGGTGACGAAGAGCAGCTCGAAGGCCGGCATCGCGGCATACGCCATCGAGCCGAGGATGTCCGGGACGACGGGAACCTCGCGCCAGCCGAGGACCTCCAGGCCCTCCTCGACGGCGATCGCCTCGACCTGGGCCTTGGCCTCGTCGGCGCGGTCGCGCGGCAGGAACGCCATGCCGGCGGCGTAGCGGCCGGCCTCGGGCAGCTCGACCGGGGCGACGCCGCGCAGGAAGCGGTCGGGCACCTGCATGAGGATGCCGGCACCGTCACCGGTGTTCGGCTCGCCGCCGACGGCGCCGCGGTGGTCGAGGTTGCGCAGCGCGGTCAGACCGTGCTGGACGATCTCGTTGCTGGGCACGCCCGTGAGCGTCGCCACGAAGGCGACACCGCAGTTGTCGTGCTCGTTGGCGGGGTCGTAGAGGCCTTGCGCCTGGGGCGCGGCGGAGAAGAGCGGACGATCCATGTAACAACCTGTCGTCGATGCCAAGGGGGAGAGACACTGGGCGAGGACGACATTGGCCTCATCAGCAGATTCAGGTTACCTCAAGGTTTCAGGCCTGGGACGGGGCCACCCCCACTCGTCAGGCGGGCGCGCAGGCCGGGGCCGGCGGCAGCGGCGCGGGCACGCCCACCGAGGGCATGCCCAGGCCGACCGAGCCGGGGGTCACCGAGGTGCGGCCCTGCCGGGACTCCCACGCGTCACCTGCCCGGGTGCGGCGCACCTCGATCGGCTCGCCGTCGGCGACCAGGTGGTGCGGGGACGCCTTCGTGACCCGCGTGACGACGAGGTCGCCGGGGCGGACCTCGTGGTCACCGGGGACGAAGTGCACGAGCCGGTTGTCGCGCGCTCGCCCGCTCATCCGATGGGTCTCGGCATCCTTGCGGCCACCGGCGTGGGCCTGGTCGGCCACGAGCAGCTCGACGACCTGGCCCTCGAGTCGCTGGTTCTCGGACCACGAGATCTCCGACACGAGCGCCGAGAGACGCTCATAGCGCTCCTGCACGACGGCCTTCGGCAGCTGGTCGGGCAGGTCGGCGGCCGGCGTGCCGGGGCGCTGCGAGTACTGGAACGTGAACGCGCTGGAGAACCGTGCCTGACGCACGACGTCCATCGTCTCGAGGAAGTCCTCCTCGGTCTCGCCGGGGAAGCCGACGATGATGTCGGTCGTGATCGACGCCTCGGGCATCGCCGCACGCACGCGGTCGAGGATCCCCAGGAAGCGGTCGCGGCGGTAGGAGCGGCGCATCGCCTTGAGGATGCGGTCCGAGCCCGACTGCAACGGCATGTGCAGCTGCGGCATGACATTGGGCGTCTCGGCCATCGCGGCGATGACGTCGTCGGAGAAGGCGGCGGGGTGCGGCGAGGTGAACCGCACGCGCTCGAGGCCCTCGATCTGCCCGCAGGCGCGCAGCAGCTTGGAGAACGCCTCGCGGTCACCGAACTCGACGCCGTAGCTGTTGACGTTCTGGCCCAGCAGGGTGACCTCGACGACGCCCTCGGCGACCAGCGCCTCGATCTCGGCGAGGATGTCGCCGGGCCGGCGGTCGCGCTCCTTGCCGCGCAGGGCGGGGACGATGCAGAACGTGCAGGTGTTGTTGCAGCCGACGCTGATCGAGACCCAAGCGGCGAAGACCGAGTCACGCTTGGTCGGGAGCGTCGACGGGAAGACCTCGAGCGACTCGAGGATCTCGACCTGGGACTCCTCGGCGATCCGTGCCCGCTCGAGCAGGACCGGCAGCGAGCCGATGTTGTGGGTGCCGAAGACGACGTCCACCCACGGCGCGCGCCGGGTGATGGTGTCCTTGTCCTTCTGCGCCAGGCAGCCGCCCACGGCGACCTGCATGCCGGGGTTCTTGGCCTTGATGCTCGCCACGTGGCCGAGGTTGCCGTACAGCTTGTTGTCGGCGTTCTCGCGCACGGCGCACGTGTTGAAGACGACGAGGTCCGGCGTCTGCCCCTGCTCGGCCGCCGCGTAGCCCGCGGTCTCGAGCAGTCCCGACAGCCGCTCGCTGTCGTGCACGTTCATCTGGCAGCCGTAGGTACGGACTTCATAGGTCTTCGTCATGACCGTTCCATGGTACGTGGACCCGGACGCCCGCCCGGACGGCCGCCGTCGTCAGCGGCCGCCCCGGGTCAGAGCGTCAGCAGGATGTCGCGCAGGCGGGTGACCTCCGCGCTCTGCGACGCCATGACGTCGCCGGCGAACGCGCGGTTGACGGTGTCGATCCCGCTGCTGAGCGCCTCGTCGGCCATCGCGATGGCGCCCTCGTGGTGGGCGATCATGCGCTTGACGTAGAGCCGGTCGAACGCACGACCCCGTGCGGCGGCCAGCTCGTCCATCTGCGCCGGGGTGAGCATGCCCTGCATGTGCGTGACGTGCTCACCGGTCGGCGTCGTGGACGCCTTCGGCAGGCCGCGGGTCTCGAGCCAGCCCTGCAGCGCGTCGATCTCGGCTCGTTGCGTGTCGCTGATGCGCGAGGCGAAGCCCTTGACCTCGCTGGCGCGGGCGTGCTTCGCCGCCAGGGCCGACATCTCGACGGCCTGCTGGTGGTGCGGCACCATCATCTCGACGAACTCGCGGTCGACGTCGTTGTAGTCGTCCTTGGGCGTCTTCAACGACTCGGGCGCGACGGTCTTGCTGGACTCGCCCACCTCGCCCGGCACGATGATCGGTGCGCCGGAGTCCTTCTCTTCATCGGCAGAGCAGCCCGCGGCCGCGGTGAGCGCCAGAACGGCGCTCACCGCGACCACGGCACGACGGACCAAGGTCACTTGGTGACCCGGATCGTCGTCTTGGTGCTCTTGCCCGCCACCTTCGCGCTGCCCGCGTAGGTGACCTTGACCGTGTGCTTGCCGGCCTTGAGCTTCGGCAGGGTCACGGTGACCTTGCCCTTCTTCAGCGTGCCCTTGACGGACTTGCCGTTGACCTTCACGGTCACCTTGCCGGTCGGCGTGGTGCCCTTGGCGCTGACGGTCACCGTGACCTTGGCGCGAGCCGAGGCCTTGACCTTCTTGGCGGAGACCTTCACCTTCGCGGTCGCCTTGACGACCTTGAGGGTGACCGCCGAGGACGTCGAGCCCGTCGTCGCGGTCGACGACGGCACGAACTCGGCACGGATCGCGTACGTCTTGACCGCGAGGGTCTTCGACAGCGTCAGCGTGGCCTTGCCGCCCTTGACCGGCACGCCGGCCTTCAGGACGGTGCTGCCCGCACGGAACGTCACGGTGCCCTGGGCGCCGGCGCCCGAGACCGTCGCGGTGACGGTCGCCGGGGTGGAGCCGAAGACCTGCGACGTACGGCTCAGCTTCACCGAGGTGGTGGTGCTGACGGCCGTCAGCTCGACCGACGCCGAGTACAGCGCGGCGTCGAGCTTGCTGTCGCCACGGACGACGAGCGACTTGGTGCCCGCCTTCTCGGTGGCGGCGACCGGGACGGTCAGCTCGACCGAGCCGTTCGCGGCGGCCTGGCCGCTGGCGACGACCTTGCTGCCACTCCACACGTCGACGTACTCACCGGAGGTGAACGTGTCGGCGGGCAGCGAGACGGTGACGTCCGTGGCGGCCCCGGCGGGGACGCTGGCCGGCGATACCGACGCGGCGGGCAGCGTGCCCGACGCCTTCGGGGCCGTCTTCCACGGGTAGGAGATGGGCTCCTGCGTCGCGGGGTTGCGGACGTCCTGACGGTGACGACGGGCATCGGCGAACTCGTCGCCCTTGAGCTTCATGACATCGAGACCGCGGGCGATCTCGGAGCCGTAGACGTAGCCGTTGTGGACGTAGACCGCCCAGTAGCCACCCGTCACGAGGGACGTCTCGCTGATCGGGCCACGGTCGAAGTAGCCGATCTCCTTCGGCTTGCTGGCGCTCGTGAAGTCGATCAGCGACGCACCACCCTGGTACCAGGCCTGGACCATGATGTCCTTGTCGGCGACCTGGACGATGTTGCCCTCGTGGCCCACGCAATTCTCGCGCGTCGACTGGCGGCGCGGGATCTTGTAGTAGCCCTTGAGGGACAGGTCTTCGTCCTCGATCGTGTAGATCGCGTTGGCGCCGCGGTACTGCGGGGTGCCGGGCAGGCACGTGGCGGAGGAACCGCCGCCGAGCTCGTCCTGCCAGACGACCTTGCTCGCGTCGTCGTTGAACTGCGCCGTGTGCCAGAACGCGTAGTTCTCGTCACGGACGCGGTCGGTGACCTTCGGGGTCAGCGGATCGCTGATGTCGAGCATCACGCCGTCACCCATGCAGGCGGCGGCCAGCAGGCCCTTGGCCGGGTAGGCCGTCAGGTCGTGGCAGCCGTTCGTGGCCGACGTCGAGGCGCCGCCGTCGGCGCGATCGGCGGTCGTGAACGCCGGGTTGTCGGCGTCCCACAGCACGACCTCCTTGACGATCGCGGCACCGGCCGGATCGTCCAGGTCGACCTTGATGATCTCGAGCTGCTGGTGGGGCGGCTTGCAGTTGAACGCGCTGGCCGACACGTCGTACGCGGCGTTGTACAGGTAGACGCTGCCCTCGTCGTTCGGGTTCGGGACGAGCGTGTGCGTGTGCGAGCCACAGCGGGTCTTGACGTTGCCGACGTACTGCGGCGCCGCGGGATCGCTGATGTCGAAGATGCGGATGCCCTCCCACGCGTCGGCGTTCGAGGCCGCGATCGTGCCGGCGCCGCAGGCGGAGCCGTTGCGGGGCTGGTCGACCGAGAAGAACAGCAGGTCGCCCGCGATCGACAGGTCACCCTGGTAGCCGGGGCAGATCGTGTTCGACACGACCTGGGGGTCCTCGGGGTTGCTGATGTCGTAGGCGACGAAGCCGTTGTAGCTGCCCTGGAAGACGTAGTCACCCTTGAAGGCCAGGTTCGACATCGTCGCCTGGCCGTCCTGGATGGGGACGTTCTTGACCAGCTCCAGCTTGGCCGTCGACTCCTCCTGGTCCTTCTTCAAGGGCGTGTAGGAGAAGTCCATCGGCAGGAACGGGATGTTACCCGGGGCGAGCGAGCCCTGGCTCTCGTCCTCGGCGGTGACCTCGGCCGTGCGGCTGGCGTCACCGAGGATGCGCGACTGCTCGGGCGTCTCGGGGATGTTGGGGTCGGCGCTGGCGGGTACGGCCAACAGGCCGACCCCCAACGCGACGAGGGCCGCCGCACTCAAGGTGCGGCGAAGGGCAACTGTTTTCAAGGGAAAGTCCTCACGACGAAGGGAACTGACGTGACACACGTCTCATGGATCACGTGCCCAGAGCGTAGGAGTTCCCGGTTACGGATGCGCTACGGACGTTGGGACAACGTCCGCCGCGCACCGCCTTTCCAAAGTAAAGTCGGGTTTTTGCCTGCCCAGCATGTGGACAGTCCCCCGCCGCGCCCACCTCGTGCTGACCACGAGGCCACGTCGGAGCAACGTCGCGATCCCAGCAGAAAGCGCTCGCTCACTTCCCGGTCAGAAGCCACCGACGCCTGGGCACCGAGTGCGATCGACCTCCGGCGCTCTCGATTCAGCGGCGTTACGCCCCGGCGCCCACGGTTTCGATCTGGTTGCGGTCCCCGACGCGCCGGGGGATGTGGTTGCGCGCTCACTGACCCTACGGTTGGGTAAGTCGGCATGGGAGCAAGCACGACGCCAATGGTCCGCATGAGCGGCGTCCAGAAGTGGTTCGGTGATCTTCACGTCCTGCAGGACATCGACTTCGAGGTCGCCACCGGCGAGGTCGTCGTCGTCATCGGACCCTCCGGTTCGGGCAAGTCCACACTGTGCCGCGCCATCAACCGCCTCGAGCCGATCAACGAGGGCACCATCGAGATCGACGGCGTCCCGCTGCCCGAGGAGGGCAAGGCGCTCGCCAAGCTGCGCGCCGAGGTGGGCATGGTCTTCCAGTCGTTCAACCTGTTCAGCCACAAGACCGTCCTGGAGAACGTGACCCTCGGCCCCATCAAGGTCCTGGGCAAGTCCAAGGCCGAGGCCGAGCAGCGCGGACACGAACTGCTCGAGCGCGTCGGGGTGGGCGACCAGGCCGGCAAGCTTCCGGCTCAGCTGTCGGGCGGCCAGCAGCAGCGGGTCGCGATCGCCCGCGCCCTGGCCATGGACCCGAAGGTCATGCTCTTCGACGAGCCCACCTCGGCGCTCGACCCGGAGATGATCTCGGAGGTCCTCGAGACCATGGTCGACCTCGCGCGCCGCGGCATGACGATGGTCGTCGTCACCCACGAGATGGGCTTCGCGCGCACCGCCGCCGACCGGGTCGTGTTCATGGCCGACGGCAGGATCGTCGAGCAGAACACGCCCGACGAGTTCTTCACGAACCCCCAGAGCGATCGCGCCAAGGACTTCCTCGGCAAGATCCTCAAGCACTGACTGACCGCACCCTCCTGATTCCCGCAACATCATGATCCCGAAGGGGAAGGACGACAGATGAGAGCACGAAGGACACAGTTCGCGGCCGTGATCGCCGCCGGACTGCTGGCACTGAGCGCCTGCGGCGACGCCGGCAACAGCGACGACGCCGAGGACACGCCCGAGGTCGAGGTCGAGGAGCAGGACTTCGAGGCCGGCAGCCGCATGGCCGAGCTTCAGAAGGACGGCAAGGTCAAGATCGGCGTCAAGTTCGACCAGCCCGGCATCGGCTTCAAGACCGCCACCGCCGACGCACCCTCCGGCTTCGACCCCGAGATCGGCAAGATCCTCGCGGCGAAGCTGGGCATCAAGGCCGACGACATCGAATGGGTCGAGGCCGTCTCGGCGAACCGTGAGCCGTTCCTGCAGAACGGCACGGTCGACTTCGTCATCGCGTCCTACTCGATCACCGACGACCGCCGTAAGGTCGTCGGCCAGGCCGGCCCGTACTACGTCACGGGTCAGAGCCTGCTCGTGGCGAAGGACGACGACTCGATCAACGGTCCCGACGACCTGAAGGGCAAGAAGGTCTGCTCGGTCACCGGGTCCACCTCGATCAAGACCGTCGAGGAGCAGTTCGGCGCCACGCCGGCCGGCTTCGACACCTACTCCGAGTGCGTCCGTCAGCTCGAGAACGGCTCGGTCGACGCGGTCACCACCGACGCGGCGATCCTGTTGGGCTACGCGGCCGAGAACCCCGACAAGCTCAAGGTCGTGGGCGAGCCCTTCTCCGAGGAGAACTACGGCATCGGCTACGGCAAGGACCACCCCGAGCTGTGCGAGTTCGTCAACGAGACGCTGACCAGCGCCTTCGAGGACGGCTCGTGGGAGAAGGCGTTCGACGCCACGCTCGGCAAGGGTGGCGCCGAGGCGGGCGACCCGCCGGCGCTCGACGAGTGCGCGTGACGCTGAGCCGATGATCAACCGACGACGAGGGTGGTGAGACGTGGACTTCACGTTCTTGCAGGACAGCTATGAACTGCTCCTCAAGGGCTTCTGGGTCACGCTGCGGGTCTTCCTGGCCAGCGGTCTCATCGCCCTCGTCCTCGGCACCTTCGTGGCCGTCGCGCGGGTCAGCCCGGTCCCGGCGATGCGCGCCGTCGGGACGGCCTACGTCACGCTCTTCCGCAACACTCCCCTGCTGCTGCTGCTGTTCATCACGTACTACGGCCTGCCGGCGATGGGGATCGACTTCGGCTTCTTCTGGAACGTCTCGATGGCCGCCGGTCTCTACACCGCGGCGTTCGTCTGCGAGGCGCTGCGCTCGGGCATCAACGGCGTGCCGCTCGGCCAGGCCGAGGCGGCGCGAGCCGTGGGCATGCCTTTCTCGATGACCATGACCCAGGTGATCCTGCCCCAGGCGTTCCGCCTCGTGGTTCCGCCGATCGCCAGCGTGTTCATCGCGTTGGCCAAGAACACCTCATTGGTCGCCGCCCTGGGCCTGGCCGACCTCGCGTTCCGGCTCCAGGGCCTGCTGCGGGACTACCCCAGCTCGCGCACCGCCGCCTTCTTGACCATCGCGGCGATGTACATCGTCATCGTGGCGGCGATCTCAGCACTGGCCAGCTGGGCCGAACGACGCTGGAAGGTGGAGTCCCGATGAGCAGCGTCCTGTTCGACGTCCCCGGCCCCCGCGCCCGACGCCGCCACCGCATCCTGTCGGTGGTGACGATCGTGGCCGTCGTGGCGTTCCTGGCCCTGGTCCTGTGGCGCCTCGCCGAGACCGGTCAGCTGGCGTCCGACAAGTGGGAGGTCTTCGTCACCCCCGCGTACATCGAGGTCATCGCCGAGGGTCTGTACTACACGCTCCTGGCGGCCGTCATCGCCATCATCGGCGCCCTCGTGTTCGGCATGCTCTTCGGCATCGGCAAGCTGTCCGACCACGCTTGGGTCCGCTGGCCCAGCTGGCTGGTCGTGGAGTTCTTCCGGGCCGTCCCCCTCTACATCCTCATCACGTACCTGTGGGCGCTCTACAAGTTCCAGATCGAGCTGCTCCCCCCGCTGGTGATCGGCTTGATCCTCTACAACGGCTCGGTGCTCGCCGAGATCGTCCGCGCCGGCATCAACGCCGTCCCCAAGGGCCAGGTCGAGGCGGCGTACGCGCTCGGCATGCGCAAGAGCGCCGTGATGCGCATCGTCCAGCTGCCCCAGGCGATCAAGATCATGACCCCGTCGATCATCAGCCAGTGCATCGTCGCGCTGAAGGACACGTCGCTGGGCTACGTCATCGTGGCCCCCGGTCTGACCTACGCCGGCCGTCAGATCTGGCGTGAGTACGAGAACGAACTGCAGGTCGCGCTGGTCCTCGGAGCGATCTACATCATCCTCAACCTGATCCTCGAGCAGGTGGGTCGCTTCGCGCAGCGCCGACTGACCGAATCGCGGTCCACCGGGGTCGAGCCGATGACCGAGGTGCCGGTCCTCGCGACACGCTGACCCGCGGTCGGCACGGGCCGCCGCCGGGGCCACAATGTCTGCGTGACCTCCCTGCTGCTGCGCCACCTCCGGCTCGTGCCGGTGCGCTCGGCGGCACCGTCCGAACCGGTGTCGCTGCGGATCCGTGACGGCGTGATCGTCGACCTCGCGCCCGAGCTCCGGGCCGATCCCGGCGACCGCGTCGTCGACGCCGACGGGCGCTGGGCCATTCCCGGGCTGTGGGACCAGCATGTCCACCTGACCCAGTGGGCCCAGACCCGCAGCCGCCTGGACGTCTCGGGCACGCGTGACCCCGCCGAGGCCCTGCGCCTCGTCCGGAACGAGCTGGACTCCACGCCCGACGGCGACTGGCTGTTCGGCTACGGCTTCCGCCTCACCGACTGGGACCGCGTCCCGACGGTCGCCGAGCTCGACTCCGTCTCGGGTGTGCGCCCCGTCGTGCTGACCAGCGGAGACGCACACACGGGGTGGCTGAACACGGCCGCCCTCGCCGCCCTGCACGCCGAGCCGACCGACGGGCCGGTCACCGAGGCGCCCTGGTTCACGCTCATGACGCAGGTGGTCGAGCTCACCGCGCAGCAGGACGGGGGCTCCGGCATCGCCGAGACCGTCAACGAGGCCGCCGCCCGCGGCGTCGTCGGCATCGTCGACTTCGAGTTCGCCGAGCCGTTGCTGACGTGGCCCGAGCGGGTCGCCCGCGGCGTCGACGCGCTGACGGTGCGCCGCGCGGTCTATCCCGAGTACCTCGAGTCCGTGATCGCCGCCGGACTCACGACCGGCTCGCCGCTGACGCCCGGCGGGGTCGTCACGATCGGGCCGCTGAAGATCATCTCCGACGGCTCCTTGAACACCCGCACGGCGTACTGCCACGACCCCTACGCGGGCGGATCGGATCGCGGTGTCCAGAACCATGACCGGGCCGCGCTCGTCGCGCTCCTACGTCGTGCCGCGTCGAGCGGTCTCGAGGCCGCGGTGCACGCGATCGGGGACGCGGCCGCACATGAGGCGCTCGCGGCCTTCGCCGCGGCCGGCGCGGCCGGCAGCATCGAGCACGCTCAGCTGATGACGTCGGACGACATCGTCGCCATGGCGGCGCTCGGCGTCAGGGCCAGCGTCCAGCCCGCGCATCTGCTCGACGATCGCGACGCCGCGGTGCAGCTGTGGCCGGGGCGGGAGAAGCACTGCTTCGCGCTGCGCTCCCTGCTCGACGCCGGCGTCAGCGTCGTGTTCGGCTCCGACGCGCCCGTGTCGCCGCTCGACCCGTGGACCGCCATGGCCGCGGCGGTGCACCGCTCGGCGGACGCCCGTGCGCCGTGGAACCCCGAGGAGGCGATCACGGTCCGCGAAGCCCTCGCCGCGAGCGTCGACGGCCAGGACACGCTGCGCGTCGGGCAACCCGGCGATCTGATCCTGCTCGACCGGGATCCGCTCGCCCCCACCGAGGACTCGGCCGCCGCGGCCGCGTTACTGCGCTCGGTCGGCGTCGAGGCGACGGTGCGCGCCGGACAGTTCACCCACACCGCGGCCGGTTTCGTCCGCTGAGTCACTCGAAGCGTTCGCGCCTCGCCGTGCAGACGATGTCGGCCCACGGTGCGCCCTCGGGCTGGATCCACAGTCCGGCCGTGAAGCCGCATTTGCCCAGGACCCGCAGCGAACGGTGATTCCGGGCATCGGGTGCCGCAATGAAACGCGGCGCCCGGGGGTACTGCGGCACGAGCACATCGCGGCAGAACCGATCGATCATCTCGGTGCCGAGCCCGCGGTCGATCAGCTCGGCCTCGCCGATGAGGTAGTCGAACGCCACCGCCTCGGGGTCCTGGCACCGCACCGTCAGGTCGTCGTCCGCGGCCACCTCGAAGCTCTGGAGGTATCCGATCGGCACTCCCCCGAGCTCCGCGATCCACATCCGCACCGGGCCGCGACCCGCCACCCGCTCGCCAAAGCGCTCCTGCGCCGCGGCGAGATCGGGCACCGGATCGGGGAACCACTTCAGGACGTGGGGACGGCTCCGCCAGCGCACGAACAGCGGCAGGTCCGCCTCCGTGGCGGTGCGGAACGCGAACACGGGTCGATGCTAGATCGACTCGATCGGATCCGCCTCGGCATCGAGCTCGGTGCGCACCACGTCGAAGGCCACCTGCGGGGCGTAGCCCTTGCGGGCCAGCATCGCCGTCAGTCGCCGTACCTGGACGGACGGGTCGAGCCCCTGCACGGAGCGCAGCTTGCGCTGGACCAGCTGGTGCGCGGCCTGCCGCTCGGTGTCGGGGTCGACGTCCTGGAGGACCACGTCGATGATCTCAGCGGAGACGCCCTTGCGCTGGAGCTCCATTCGCAGCACCAATCGCGCGAGGCCCTTGGCCCGGCTCCGTTGCTCGACCCAGGTGCGGGCGAACCGCTCGTCGTCGACCAGTCCCTCGGACTGCAGCTGGTCGACGATGCCGACGGCGATGTCCTCGGGGAACCGCCGACGAGCGAGCGCATCGAGCAGCTCCCCGCGACTGCGATCGCGCGCGGCCAGACGATCCATCGCGATCGTCCGGCCGGCGACGATGACCGCCCGCGGATCAGCGTCCGGGTCGGTGGGGTCCAGCATCAGAAATCGGCGGCCGAGAGGTCGCCCGCGGGATCGTCGGCCACTGCGGCCTCGGCGGGATCGTCGAGCTTCGCCCCGATGCCGAGGTGCTCCAGGATCCGCTTGTCGATCTCGTCGGCCAGGTCGGGGTTGTCACGCAGGAAGTTGCGCGCGTTCTCCTTGCCCTGACCCAGCTGGTCGCCCTCGTAGGTGTACCAGGCGCCGGCCTTGCGGACGAAGCCCGCCTCGACGCCCATGTCGATCAGGCTGCCCTCGCGGCTGATGCCCTGGCCGTACATGATGTCGAACTCGGCCTGCTTGAACGGCGGTGCCATCTTGTTCTTGACGACCTTGACCCGGGTGCGGTTGCCGACCATGTCGGTGCCGTCCTTGAGCGTCTCGATCCGGCGCACGTCCAGACGCACCGACGCGTAGAACTTCAGCGCCTTGCCACCCGTGGTGGTCTCGGGGCTGCCGAACATCACGCCGATCTTCTCGCGCAGCTGGTTGATGAAGATCGCCGTCGTGCCCGAGCCGTTGATCGCACCGGTCATCTTGCGCAGCGCCTGGCTCATCAGTCGGGCCTGCAGGCCGACGTGGCTGTCGCCCATCTCGCCGTCGATCTCGGCGCGGGGCACCAGGGCCGCCACGGAGTCGATGACGATGATGTCGAGGGCGCCGGAGCGGATCAGCATGTCGGCGATCTCGAGGGCCTGCTCGCCGGAGTCGGGCTGCGACACCAGCAGGGCGTCGGTGTCGACACCCAGCTTGCGGGCGTACTCAGGGTCGAGCGCGTGCTCGGCGTCGATGAACGCCGCGACGCCGCCGGCCTTCTGGGCGTTGGCCACCGCGTGCAGGGCGACGGTCGTCTTGCCCGAGGACTCCGGGCCGTAGATCTCGACGACACGGCCGCGCGGCAGACCGCCGATGCCCAGCGCGACGTCGAGCGAGATGGCGCCCGTGGGGATGATCTCGATCGGTGCACGGGCCTGGTCGCCCAGACGCATCACGGCACCCTTGCCGTAGGACCGGTCGATCTGGGCGAGGGCGTTCTCGATCGCCTTGTCCTTGTTGGCGCGGTCCTTGGGGATGTCGCGGTTCGAACCAGTGGTGCTGGTGTTCTTAGCCATGCTGCGTCCTTCGTTCGTCGACCGTCACGGTCGTGGTGGCGGGCCATCTTCGACGGTAGGCGGACCCACTGACATTACGTGAGCCTCGTCGACTCGTCTGTGGATGACGCCCGACCTGACCGTCGGCCTGTGGAACGAGCCTAGGCCGAACAGATGTTCGATGGAAGGTCGACACGCCGAACGCGCCCGCCCCGTCCCGAGATTTGCTCCGATTTGGTCCTTTCACTCCCTGTGAAAGGTCAGATGAGGAGCAAATCTCGGGTGCGGGGACGGGGGATGCGGACGGATCAGGCGACGAGGGCGTCGGCGATGGCGCCGACGAAGGCCGGCAGGTCGTCGGGGTTGCGGCTGGTGATGAGGTTGCCGTCCACGACGACGGTCTCGTCGACCCAGTCGCCGCCGGCGTTCTTCACGTCCACCGCCAGGCTCGGGAAGCTGGTCAGGCGCCTGCCCTTCACGAGGTCGGCCGAGACGAGCAGCCACGGCGCGTGACAGATCGCCGCCACCGGGGCGCCGGACTCGAGGGCGTTCGTGATGATCCGCTGGGCGTGCTCGTCGATGCGCAGGTGGTCGGCGTTGACGGTGCCGCCGGGGAACACGAAGGCATCGGCCCAGCCCTGGTCGAACTCGTCCAGGGTGCCGTCGACCCGGACCGAGATGGTCTTGTCGGTGTCGCCCTGCATCGCCTGCAGGGTGCCGGAGTGGGGTGCGAAGATCCTGACGTCCGCTCCCGCGTCCTCGAGACTGTCGCGGGGGGTCGTGAGTTCAGATTCCTCGAAGTGGTCGGTCGCGATGATGGCGACGCGCTTGCCAGTCAGGTCGGGGAGATCGCTCATCCCCCGACGCTAACTCAACGTTCGCGTGCGGGCAGGTCGAGCGCAGCGTGCACCGCACGCCACACCCGTTGCGGGTCGACGCCGGCTTCCAGCGCCTCGACCGGGGTGCGGCCATCGAGCGCGGTGATCGCCTGCTGACGGGCCCAGGAACTGGCGTAGGCGGACCCGAGGGCAGCCTCCATGCGCTGCCAGAACTCGCTGTGTCTCACGCTGCGGAGGCCCGGGCCTCTTCGCGCGCGATCGACGACACGGTCGCCAGGTCGGCGGCCTCCTCGAGCTCGAGCAGCGAGCTGACGTCGAGCAGGACCTTGCTCAGGGGGACGTCGAGCGCCTGCGCCAGGGCGGCGAGCAGCTCGGAGCTGGCCTCCTTCTGGCCGCGCTCGACCTCGGAGATGTACCCGAGGCTGATCCGCGCCCGCTCGGAGACGTCGCGCAGGGTCAGGCCTTCGGCGAGCCGACGTGCCCGGAGCACGTCGCCGATGAGTTCACGCATCGCGGTCATCGCCACCACCTTCCCTGTCGGACTCAACGTCCGTCGAGCCGTTGTTCTTCCCCAGCCTATAGTGCAGGTCCGCCAGGACGGCGGAGACGGCCGATCGCCGCACCCGGTCGCGGTCGCCGTCCAGCTGCAGCCGGCGCGAGACCACGCCGTCGGGCCCGGCGACGGCGACGTGGACGGTGCCGGCACGATGACCCTCGGCCGGGCCGGGCCCGGCGACACCGGTCGTGCCCAGGCCCCACGTGGCGCCCATGCGCGTCCGCGCCCCGACCGCCAGCTGCTCGGCCACGCCGGCGTTGACGGTGCCCTCACGGGCGATCAGGTCGGCGTCCACGCCGAGCAGCGCGGTCTTGAGATCGGGTTGGTACGCGACGACTCCCCCACGCACGACGACCGACGCTCCCGCGACATCGACGAGCGTCGCGCAGAGCAGGCCGCCGGTGAGCGACTCGGCGGTGGCGACCGTCTGTCCCGCGGCGCGCAGGGCCGCCACCACGTCGGCAGCGGACGCCACGGTCACCGTGCCAGGTCGTCGGCCGGTGCCTGCGCGGCCAGCCGCCGGGCGTCGATGACGTACTGGACACCGGTCACCAGCGCGAGAGCCAGCGCCGCGGCCATCACGACGTGCGTGATCCACAGCAGGGCCGTGGGGACGATTCCGCCCCACAGCTCGAACGGCAGGCAGTAGCCCGCGATCGCGACGGACTGCAGGACGGTCTTGAGCTTGCCGCCCCGGCCGGCCGGCATGACGAAGCCGCGGCGGACCATGACCATCCGCATGAAGGTGATGCCCCACTCGCGCACGAGCATCGCGATGACGGCGACCCAGAACAGCGGTCCCCAAGCCCGGTCGCTGAAGATGATCGCCAGGCCGACGAAGGCCATGCCCGTGAGCGCCTTGTCGGCGATGGGGTCGGCCATCTTGCCGAAGTCGGTGATGAGGTTGTGCTTGCGGGCGATGTCGCCGTCGATCTTGTCGGTGGCCATCAGGACCACGAACGCGGCCCAGGCGGCGATCCGGTACCCGACCGACTCGCCTCCGTCGTGCAGCAACAGCCAACCGAAGATCGGGACGCCCAGGATGCGAATGACCGTCAGGGCGTTCGGGACGTTCCAGTTGCTCGGCTTGGCTGCCGGGAGCGGGGAATCCATGGTGTTCAGTATGGCTCAGGCAGGTGAGAGCCAGGTCCAGCCGGGCACATTGCGCGCGACCCAGTACGTGAGAACCACCACGAGCAGCGCCCAGATCCAGCCCGCCGGCACCCGGCTGGGATGCCATGCGCGGCGGCCGAGCAGCCGCAGGCCCCACGCCAGCCAGGCCACGAGCACCGTGGGCAGCAGGAGGACGGCGAGCGGGTTGCGGTCCCATGCCGTCGCCAGGTCGCCGTGGGCGAGCGCGTGCACGGCGCGCAGGCTGCCGCAGCCGGGGCAGAACAGGCCGGTGACGGCCAGGAACGGGCAGGTCGGGTAGTGCCCGGACTCCTCCGGGGAGCGGGTCGCGACGACCGCCGTGGCGGCGATCGCCGTGAGGGTGACCGCCGCGAACGCGAACGCCCCGCGCCGCCGGGAGGTCCCGGCGGCCACGGGGCGCGCGGTGTCGTGACTCAGCTCAGAGGCTCGTCGAGGTCGAGTCGCCATTGCTGGCCACGATCACGATGAAGATGACGTAGAGGACGATCGACACGAGACCGACGACGGCGGACCAGATGGCCCACATCTTGGCCTTGCGGGACGACTCCTGGGCTCCGGCGAGGTCACCGGCGGCGAACTTGCCGTTCACCTGCGCCGCGAAGACGATCGACACCACGCCGAGCGGCAGGCAGCAGAACAGCGTCGTGAGGATGGCCCACACGAGGTTGTTCGGCGGCGGCGTCTGTCCGACCGGTCCCGTGGGGGGCGGCGGCGGAGCGTTGTAAGACATGCATTCCCTTTCGTGTCACCGTTCACCCCGAGAGGGCGAACACGGTGGTTTTACATGAGTGGTTGGTCCGCCGAGCCTAGTGGTCAGCCGACCTGGATGCTGGCCAACACGTCAGCAAGGTCGTCGGGCTTCACGAGCACGTCGCGCGCCTTGGATCCCTCGCTCGGTCCGACCACACCGCGGCTCTCCAGGATGTCCATCAGACGGCCGGCCTTGGCGAACCCCACGCGCAGCTTGCGCTGCAGCATCGAGGTCGAGCCGAACTGCGTGTTGACCACGAGCTCGACCGCTTGGAGCACCAGGTCCATGTCGTCGCCGATGTCGTCGTCGAGCTCGCGCTTGGCCTGCTGCGGAACGGTGACGTCCTCGCGGTACGACGGCTGCAACTGCTCCTTGCAGTGGTTCACGATCGTCTCGATCTCGGCCTCGGTGATCCAGGCCCCCTGCATGCGCATCGTCTTGTTCGCGCCCATCGGCAGGAACAGGCCGTCGCCCTGACCCACGAGCTTCTCGGCGCCGGGCTGGTCGAGGATGACGCGGCTGTCGGCCAGCGAGCTGGTCGCGAAGGCCAGGCGGCTGGGCACGTTGGCCTTGATCAGGCCGGTGACGACGTCCACGCTGGGTCGCTGCGTCGCCAGCACGAGGTGGATGCCGGCCGCACGCGCCAGCTGGGTGATGCGGACGATCGAGTCCTCGACGTCGCGCGGGGCGACCATCATCAGGTCGGCGAGCTCGTCGACGACCACGAGCAGGTACGGGTAGGGCGTGAGCACGCGCTCGCTGCCGGGAGGCGCCTGCAGCTTGCCGGACGCGACGGCCTTGTTGAAGTCGTCGATGTGCCGGAAGCCGAAGTTCGCCAGGTCGTCGTAGCGCAGGTCCATCTCACGCACGACCCACGCCAGCGCCTCGGCGGCCTTCTTCGGGTTGGTGATGATCGGCGTGATGAGGTGCGGGATGCCCTCGTACGCGTTCAGCTCGACGCGCTTGGGGTCGACCAGGATCATCCGCACCTCGTCGGGCGTGGACCGCATGAGGATCGACGAGATCATCGAGTTCACGAAGCTGGACTTGCCGGAGCCGGTCGCACCCGCGACCAGCAGGTGCGGCATCTTCGCCAGGTTCGCCACGACGTAGCCGCCCTCGACGTCCTTGCCCAGGCCGATGACCATCGGGTGGTGGTCGCTGCGCGCCTTGTTGGAGCGCAGCACGTCGCCGAGCGAGACCATCTCCTTGTCGACGTTGGGGATCTCGACGCCGATCGCGCTCTTGCCCGGGATCGGCGAGAGGATCCGCACCTCGTTCGAAGCCACGGCGTAGGCGATGTTCTTGCTGAGCGCGGTGACCTTCTCGACCTTGACGGCCGGGCCGAGCTCGACTTCGTACCGCGTGACCGTCGGACCGCGGGTGTAGCCGGTGACCGTCGCGTCGATCTGGAACTGCTCCAGCACCTCGGTGAGCCGGCCGACGACCTCGTCGGACGCCGCGGAGCGCGCCTTGGGCGGCGTGCCCTCCTTGAGGGCGCTGGGCTCGGGCAGCGTGTAGACGACGTCGCCGGACAGGGCCAGCTGCTCGGCGCGGACCGGCAAGGGCTCGAGCGGCTTGAGCTCGGGCTGCGGCTCGGGCTCGGAGACCGCGGGGACGGGCGGCGTGAAGCTGACCGGGACCTGACGGTCGTCGTCCGGACCGTCGACGAGCGGGTTCTCGAACGGCTCGTCCACGACCGGCATCGTGCGCGGGTGGCGCTTCTTGACGGGCTCGGCGGCGGGCTCGGGCTCGGCGGGCTTCTTGTCACGGCCGAGCATCGTGTCGGCCGCCGCGCGCAGGCGGGTGGGGACGGCGTACAGCGGGGTCGCCGTGACGACCAGGACACCGAAGACGACGACGATCACCAGGATCGGCGCGACGACCCAACCGGTCTTGAGCAGGTCGACCAGGATCGCGGAGAACAGGAAGCCCACCGCTCCCCCGGCGTCGGCCATGTCCGGATCGCTGGGACGGGGCGTGCCGTGGGCGAGGTGGACCAGGCCCAGGACGCCGCCGACGATGGCGCTCCAGCCGATCGCCTGACGACCGGCCGGACCGTTGCGGTCGGGATGGCGCAGCGTCCGCCAGGCCAGCACGGCGAGCAGGATCGGGACGGCCCACGCCAGGACGCCGACCGAGCCGGTGGTCACGCGCCGTACGGCGGCGCCCACGCCACCGGGGATGTCCCACCAGACCGAGGCGGCGCTCACCAGCGCGAGCGAGACCAGCGCGAGGCCGACCCCGTCGCGGCGCTGCTCGGCGTCGAGCTCACGGGCGCTGTGCCCGATGCTGCGCGCGATGGCGCCGACGACGCCCGCCAGTCCCAGCCAGAAGACCGTGGAGGCGTGCATGACCCCGCGCAGGGCAGCAGCGATCGGACCAGGACCCGTCCGGGGCGCCGGCTTCTTGCGAGCAGGTTGCTTGCGCGGCGCGGGCTTCTTGCGGGCCTGGCTGCCGGACGGCCGCTTGCGCGGCGGGGAAGACGTTCGGGTCGCCATGCTGCCAAGGCTAAACCAGAACCTGAGAGTTCTCACGGTCCCACGCCGCGCGCAGCGCGGCGGTCATCGGGTGGCGGAGCCCACCTCTCCCGGGAACGACAGCACCTCGGCGCGCTCGAGGGCCAGCGTCACGAGGCGCGCGTCCGGCGCCCCGGCGCCCAGCAACGGCGCGGTGACCACGTCGGCTCCCAGCAGCCCGATCGCCGAGGCGCCCTCGCCCGAGGCCAGCGCGTACATGGACACCACGACGCGCTGGTTGTGGGCCCGGGCGACGTCGAGCGCGTCCTCGACCGGCGTGCCGACACCGTCGACCACGCCCACGTGCACCGGGCCGCCCCACACCGCGCTGAGCAGGCGCGCGGCCTTGGAGATGTCGGCCAGCGCCCGGGGGCCGTCGGCCTCCGGGGCCACCATGACGATCGTGTCGGCCGGACGGGCGCCCGCCTCGATGAGGCGTCGGACCCCGATCTCGGCCAGCACCCAGTCCGGGCCCATCGCCGGCGCGACGCGGACCCGGGGGTCGCCGCCGGCGACCTCCTCGAGCCTGCGCGCCGTCGCCACGTCGTGGTGCAGGACGAGCGGGACGATGACGCGCGGCCCCGAGGTCTCGGCCACGACATCCGCCAGCGAGGGCTGTTGGACGTCGAAGAAGGCGTCGACGACCTCGGGTCCCCCGGCGTGCCGACGTACGGCGTTGACCAGTGAGGCGATCGCGGACCGCCCCGTGTGCGACGTCGTCCCATGGCCGCACACGATGATCCGAGTTCTCACGCCTCCCACACTGGGCAGACTCTGTTTCCCCCGGGTTACAACCCTTGCGAGGTTGGGTAACGAGTGACCTGAGAGGTCAGGCCTCCAGCACGATCGGGATGATCAGCGGCCGGCGACGCAGACGACGACCCGCGAACGAGCCGACGACGCGACGCATGACCTGCTGCAGGGCGTCGGTGTCCCGGGCCCCGTCCGCGAGCGCCTCCTCGAGAGCGGAGACGACCTTCGGGTGGATCGCGTCGAACACCGCGTCGTCCTCGGCCAGGCCGCGGGCGTGGATCTCGGGCCCGCTGACGATCTTGCCGGTGGCCGAGTCGATGACGGCGATGACCGAGATGAAGCCCTCGGCCGCCAGCGTGCGGCGGTCCTTGAGGTCGGAGTCGGTGACGTCGCCGATCGAGGACCCGTCGACGTAGACGTAGCCCACGTCGTACGCGCCGACGATGCTGGCGTGGCCGTCGACCAGGTCGACCGCGTAGCCGTCCTCGGCGATGATCGTGTTCGGCACGCCGGTCTGGCGGGCCAGCGACGCGTTGGAGTGCAGGTGGCGGATCTCGCCGTGCACGGGCATGACGTTCGACGGCTGGACGATGTTGTAGCAGTAGAGCAGCTCGCCGGCCGAGGCGTGACCGGACACGTGCACCAACGCGTTGCCCTTGTGGACGACGTTCGCACCCAGCTTCGTCAGGCCGTCGATCACGCGGTAGATCGCGTTCTCGTTGCCCGGGATCAGCGACGACGCGAGCAGCACGGTGTCACCGGGCTCGAGGTGCACCTGCGGGTGCGTGCGGTTCGCGATGCGCGACAGGGCCGCCATCGGCTCGCCCTGCGAGCCGGTGGACATGAGCACCATCTGCTCCGGCGGAGCGGCATCGATCTTGTCGACCACGACGCCGTCGGGCACGTTGAGGTAGCCCAGCTCGCGGGCGATCTGCATGTTGCGGACCATCGACCGGCCCACGTACGCGACCTTGCGGTTGTGCTTGACCGCGGCGTCCAGCACCTGCTGCACGCGGTGGATGTGCGACGCGAAGGACGCCACGATGATGCGCTTCTTGCTGCGGGCGAAGACGGCGTCGATGGCCGGGGTGATCGACTTCTCGGCCGTCGTGAACCCGGGGACCTCGGCGTTGGTGGAGTCGGTCAGGAACAGGTCGACGCCGGCCTCACCGAGGCGGGCGAACGCGCGCAGGTCGGTGATGCGGCCGTCGAGCGGCAGCTGGTCCATCTTGAAGTCGCCCGTGTGCAGGGCGACGCCGGCGGCGGTCTTGATGGCGACGGCCAGGGCATCGGGGATGGAGTGGTTGACGGCCACGAACTCGCACTCGAACGGGCCGAAGGACTCGACGTCGTTCTCGCTGACGACGTGCATCGGCACGTCCTTCAGACGGTGCTCCTTGAGCTTCGGCGCGAGCAGCGCCAGCGTCAGCTTGGAGCCGATGACGGGGATGTTCCCGCGTTCGCGCAACAGGTACGGGACACCGCCGATGTGGTCCTCGTGACCGTGGGTCAGGACCAGGCCGACGATGTCGTCGAGGCGGTCCCGGATCGGACCGAAGTCGGGCAGGATCAGGTCGACGCCCGGCTGGTGCTCCTCGGGGAAGAGCACGCCGCAGTCGACGATCAGCAGCTTGCCGTCGAACTCGAAGACGGTCATGTTGCGGCCGATCTCGCCCAGTCCCCCCAAGGGGACGACGCGCATGGCGCCCGGCGCGAGAGGTGCGGGGGTCGGAAGTTCGGTGTGCATATGGCTCATGCCAGTAGATCAGCGTCCTTGAGTGCCGCTCGAATGACCTGGACTTGTTCGTCCGTCGCGGGAGTGAGCGGCAGTCGCACGCCCGCGTGAGGGATGACGCCGAGTTCGACGAGCGCCGCCTTGACGGCGATCGCACCCTGCGTCTGGCCCATGATCGCTGCGATCAGGGGCAGAAGTTCGTTGTCGATCTGGCGCGCACGCACCAGATCACCGGCGTCGACCGCCGCGATGAGGTCCTTGATGGGGCCGGCGGCGACGTGGCTGACCACGCTGACGACACCGACCGCGCCGAGCGCGAGCCACGGCAGGGCCAGCGCGTCGTCGCCGGCGTACAGCGCCAGGCTCGAGTTGGCGCGCAGGCGGGCGCCGCGCGCCAGGTCGCCGGAGGCGTCCTTGACGGCGACGACGGTCCGGCGCGACTCCAGCTCGGCGTACGTCGCCTCGCTGATCTCGACCGCGGTCCGGCCGAGGATGTCATAGAGCATGATCGGCGTGTCACCCGCCGCGGCCACGACCGCGTCGATGTTGGCGAGGATGCCGGCCTGCGGGGGCTTGCTGTAGTACGGCGAGACCAGCAGGAGGCCGTGGGCGCCCACGCGGACGGCCTGCTCGGCCAGCTCGACGGTGTGGCGCGTGTCGTTCGTGCCGACGCCGGCCACGATCGTGGCGCGGTCGCCGACGGCCTCGAGCACGGCGGCCAGCAGCCGGCCGTCCTCCTCGCCGGTCGTGGTGGGCGACTCGCCGGTGGTGCCGCTGACGACGATGCCGTCGCTGCCGCTCTCGACCAGGTGCTGCGCCAACGCCGCGGCGGCGTCGAGGTCGAGCTCACCGTCAGGAGTGAACGGAGTGGCCATCGCGGTGAGGAGACGGCCGAACGGCGCGGCCTCGGTGGCGAGCGGAGACGTCATGTACCGAGGTTACCGTCACCGCGGCGAGGCCTTCGGGCAGGATGAGCCGGTGACCGACCACTATCCACAGGACATCACCGCGACCCGCGCCGACGACGGCACGTTGAGCCTGGCGGTGACCGATCGCTGGAACACTCCCCTGGGCAAGCCGAACGGCGGTTGGGTGCTGGCGTCGATGCTCCGCACCGCGATGGACACCACCGACGTGGGCCGTCCCGTCGTCGCCTCGATCACCTACTTCGCGTCTCCCGAGCCCGGGACCACCGCCACGCTGACCGTGACGCCGGTGAAGATGGGGCGCCGGGTCCAGACCGTCGAGGTCGACCTCGCGCACGGCGACAAGCCGCTGGCCCGCATGACCGCCAGCTTCGCCGCGGACCACCACGGACTCACCCAGGAGCTCGGCACGCCGCCGCAGCTGCCCTCCCCGGACGGACTGCCCGATCCCCGCGACCTGGGCCTGCCCACCGACGGCCTCTTCGGGCGGGTCGAGTTCCGCATGCCCGTCACCCCCGGCTGGGCCGACGGCAAGCCGTCCGGCGACCCCACCGCCGAGCTGTGGCAGCGACTCGACGGCGGGACTGCCATCGACTGGCCCGCCGTGGCGCTGCTGACCGACACCTCTCCCCCGCCGGTCCTGGAGCTGGGCCGGCTCGTCTCCATGACGGTGCAGCTGACGGTCCACTTCCACCGGCTGCCCGAGCCCGGCACGTGGGTCGCGTCCCGCTTCACCACCCGCCACATCGCCGACGGCTTCCACGAGGAGGACGGCGAGCTGTGGGACGAGCAGGGGCGACTGGTGGCCCAGTCGCGCCAGCTCGCGATCCTGCTCTGAGCGTCAGTCCGAGACGTCGGTGACGCCCTCGTAGAGCCCGACCACGTTGCCGTCGGGGTCCTCGATCACGGCCCACCAACTGGTGTCGGAGATGGACTGACGCTCCATCACGACCCGCGCGCCGCGGTCGCGTGCCGTGGCCAGGGTGTCGTCGATGGAGTCCACCTCGACGTACGAGCGCGGCTGCGTGAACCCGGGTGACCGGGGCGCGAAGCCGCCGCCGCTGATCTCGTTCGGGGCCTGCCACATGGGATAGCCCTCGAAGCCGGGATGCTCCACGAACTTCCAGCCGAAGAGGGCGCCGTAGAAGTCCTGGGCCCGTCGGTGGTCGGAGGTCGGGATGTCGATGTGGGTGATGTCGCCGTGTGCCATGGGTCACTCCTGTCCTGTCCCGACAGTGTCGGCCCGGGACACCGGGCAGGACAAGGGTCAGCGGCGCACGTACGTGGCGATCTCGTAGTCGGGTGTGCCGGCGTGGGCCTCGCGCTCCGTCTCGCGCCAGACCTCGGGATCGACCGGACCGAAAAAGGCGTCGCCCTCGGGGCTGAGGGGGACGTGGGTGACCACCAGCTCGTCGACGAGGCCGCGCTCGAGCGCCTCGTCGTAGACCGTCGCGCCGCCGACGAGGAAGACCCGCTCGTCGATCTCGGCGGCCCGCGTCAGCGCCGTGTCGAGGTCGGCCGCCACGATCACCGCGGGATCGCCCGGATCCCAGTCGCCGCGCCGCGTCAGCACGATGGAGGTGCGTCCGGGCAGCGGACGGCCGATGGCCTCGTACGTGGCCCGGCCCATCACCATGGGGTGGCCCCAGGTGATCTCCTTGAACTGGCGCATGTCACCGGTGCGGGGCCAGGGCATGCCGCCGTCGCGGCCGATGACCCCGTTCTCGCCGACGGCCACCACGATCGTGACGCCCATCAGACGGCGATCGGCGCCTTGATGGCGGGATGGGAGCGGTAGTCCTCGACCGAGATCGAGTCGAGCGTGAACCCGTCGATGTCGGTGACCGCCGGGTCGAGCCGCAGCGTCGGCAGCGGGAGCGGGTCGCGGGTCAGCTGCTCGCGCGCCTGGTCGAGGTGGTTGACGTACAGGTGGCAGTCGCCGCCGGTCCAGATGAACTCTCCCGGCTCGAGGCCCGTCACCTGGGCGACCATGTGCGTCAGCAGCGCGTAGGAGGCGATGTTGAACGGCACGCCCAGGAACACGTCGGCGGAGCGCTGGTAGAGCTGGCAGCTGAGCTTGCCGTCCGCCACGTAGAACTGGAAGAACGCGTGGCACGGAGCCAGGGCCATCGCGTCGAGGTCGGCCACGTTCCAGGCGCTGACGATGTGACGACGGGAGTTCGGGTCGGCCTTGATCGCCTCGATGACGCCGCGGAGCTGGTCGATGTGCTCGCCGCCGGGCGTCGGCCAGGAGCGCCACTGGTAGCCGTAGATGGGGCCGAGGTCGCCGTTGTCGTCGGCCCACTCGTCCCAGATCGTGACGCCGTTGTCGCGCAGGTACTGCGTGTTGGTGTCGCCGGCGATGAACCACAGCAGCTCGGCGACGACGCTCTTGAGGTGGACCTTCTTGGTCGTGACGACCGGGAAGCCCTCGGCCAGGTCGAACCGCATCTGGTGCCCGAAGACGCTGCGCGTTCCGGTGCCCGTGCGGTCGCCCTTGGCGACCCCCTCGTCGAGGATGCGGCGGACGAGATCGAGGTAGGCCTGCATGTCCGCAGACTAGCAACGCGGGCGAACGGCGACGGGCAGTGACGTGAGATACTGACCGGCGTGACGGAACCCACGGCCCCCACCCCCACGGACGTGAAGCGATTCGTCGCCCTCCAGCTCGCGGTCACCGTCGTCTTCGCGGTCTTTGTCGTCCTGGCGTTCGGCCGTGACGGCGAGCCGGGAGCCCGCTGGTGGGCCGCGCTGGCGCTGCTCGCGCTGGTGTTCGTCGCCGGCGCCGTGGTCTCGCGCTGGTGGTCCGAGCCGCAGAGCCTGCCCGCCGACGATCCCACGCCGAACCAGACCGCGATGCGACGGCTGGCCTCGCACATCGCCCGGGCCTTCATGGTCCTCGAGATCCCGCTGGTCGTGTGCGCGGTGCTCGGCGTGAGCGGCCTCATCGGCGGACTCGTCATGGCCGCGGCCGTCGTGCCCGCGCTCGCCGCCCTGGCGTTCGGGACGTGGCCCACGCGGCGCAACGTCGATCGGTTCGCCGACGCCCTGGAGCGCCACGGCGCCGACTCCGGCCTGCGTCAGGCCTTCGGCCGATGAGCGCCGACGTCTCCGTCCGGCTGGCCTGGCCCGACGACGGCGCCCCGATCGCCGCGGTGCAGCGCGCGCACTGGCTGCGCAGCTACGGCGACGACGTGGACCCGGCCGAGCTCGAGGCGCTCGACGAGTCGGTGATGGCGGCCCGCTGGACCCAGCTGATCAGCGCGCCGCGTGATGCCCGGATGCGCACCCTGGTGGCCCTCGAGCGCGCCACCCTGCGCGGCTTCGCGCTGGTCCACCCGTGCCACGACCCGGACGCCGACCAGGTCCGAGACGCCGAGATCGGCGAGTTCGTCGTCGACGCCGACCACCGGAGCCTGGGTCACGGGTCGCGCCTGCTGCACGCCTGCGTCGACACCGCCCGCGCCGACAGCTTCGAGCGGGCCGTGTGGTGGGTCTCCCCCGCCGACGACGGGCTCCGCGCCTGGCTGAAGGAGTCCGGCTGGGAGCCCGACGGCGCCCACCGCGAGTTCGCCGGGGCGAACGGGCCGGTCAAGCAGATTCGCCTCCACACCGCATTGACGTGAGCGAGCCCACCAGCGACCGGACCGTCATCGCGGACTCCCTCGGGGTGGGTGTGGGAGTCGGGCTGTACGGCGTCAGCTTCGGGGCGCTGGCCACCACCAGCGGCCTCTCGGTGCTGCAGGCGTGCGCGCTGTCGCTGCTCGCGTTCACGGGCGCGTCGCAGTTCGCGTTCCTCGGCGTCGTCGCGGCGGGCGGCGCTCCCGCGACGGGCGCCCTGACGGCCGTCCTGCTCGGCGTCCGCAACACGTTCTACGGCATCACCCTGGCGCCGGTCCTCAAGGTCAGGGGCCTGCGCCGGTGGGCGACGGCGCACGTCGTGATCGACGAGTCGACGGCGATGTCGGTCGTGCGGGCCGACCCGCGCCAGGCGCGGCTCGGCTTCTACTGGACCGGGCTGACCATCTTCGCGATCTGGAACCTGACGACCCTCCTGGGGGCGCTCGCCGGCGAGCGGATCGGCGATCCCCGCACGATCGGCCTGGACGCCGCCGTGGCGGCCGCCTTCCTGGGTCTGCTGTGGCCGCGACTGGACTCGCCGGCGTCGCGACTGCTCGCGCTGCTGGCGGCCGCGGTGGCCCTCGGACTCGTCCCGCTCACCCCGGCCGGAGCGCCCATCATCATCGGCGGCATCGTCGCGGTGCTCGTGGGCCTGCGCTTCGTCCCCTCGACACCGAGGAGCGACGATGAGTGAGCTCTGGTGGGGCGTGCTGATGGTCGCCATCGGCTGCTACGGCCTCAAGCTGCTCGGCCTGTCCGTCCCGGAGCGGGTGCTGGAGCACCCGCTGACCGTCCGGGCGGCCGCCTTCATCCCGGTGGGCCTGCTGGCCGCCCTGGTGGTCGTCCAGGGCTTCACGGACGGGTCGCGCGTGGTCGTGGACGCCCGGCTGGCCGGACTGGTCGTCGCGGCCGTCCTGCTGTGGCGCAAGGTGCCGTTCCTGCCGATGCTCATCGCCGCGGCCGCGACCGCGGCGCTGGTCCGCGCCCTCGGCGGCTGAGCCTCAGTCCAGGCCCAGGACCTCGTCGAGGCCGACGGTCACCCCGGGGTGGGCGGGGATCCACCGCAGCGCCGCGACGACGCCGGGCATGAACGACTCCCGACTGGACGAGTCGTGCCGGATGCTGAAGATCTCGCCCGGATCGCCCAGCACGACCTCCTGTGAGGCGATGAACCCACGAGCGCGCACGGCGTGCACGGGGATGCCCGAGACCTTCGCGCCACGGGCGCCGTCCGGGTCGGTCGTGGTGGCGTCGGGCAGCTCGGCGGAGCCAGCCTCACGCCGCGCCTCGGCGATGACCTCGGCGGTGCGGACGGCGGTGCCCGAGGGCGCGTCGACCTTGTCCGGGTGATGCATCTCGATGACCTCGACGGACTCGAAGAACGGCGCCGCCACGGCGGCGAACCGCATCATCAGCACGGCGCCGATCGAGAAGTTGGGCACGACGATCGCGCCGACGCCGTCGTGGGCGGCGACGATCTCGCGCAGCTGGGCGACCTTGTCGTCACCGAAGCCCGAGGTGCCGATCACGACGTGGATGCCCCGCTCGAGGCACCAGCGAGCCTGGTCGAAGGCGACGTCCGGCGTGGTGAACACCAGCGCCGCCTCGGCGCCCGCCTCCTCAGCGGTGGACAGGTCGTCCCCCACGTCGATCCGCGCGACGAGCTCGAGCCCGTCCGCCGCCTCGATCGCCTCCGCGGAGGTCGAACCCATCCGGCCCTTCGCACCCAGCACCGCCACGCGTGTCATGCGTCCGATGCTATCGACCCAGTCGCTCGCCGCTGACGGGGTCGAAGTGGTGGACCGCGTCGGGGTCGATCACGGCCAGGTGCGTGGACGTGCCCTTGACCGGGGGCCGGCGCCAGTCGGCGCGCGACACCACCGGCGTCGTGACGCCGTCGGCGCGGCCGTAGAGGTACGCGTCCGAGCCCAGCTCCTCGACGACGTCGACCGTGATCGGGAGCCCTTCCTCGGACGGCTCCAGGTTCTCGGGGCGCACGCCCACCACCACCGTCGAGCCGCTCGCCTCGAGCAGCGCCGATCGCGGCACCGGAAGCACGGTCGTGCCGAACGCGACGCCGCCGTCGATCACGGGCAGCTCGAGCAGGTTCATCGCCGGCGAGCCCATGAAGCCGGCGACGAACAGGTTCACCGGCCGGTCGTAGAGCTCGCGCGGCGCGGCCACCTGCTGCAGGACGCCGTCCTTGAGCACCGCGACGCGGTCACCCATGGTCATGGCCTCGACCTGGTCGTGCGTGACGTAGACCGTCGTGGTCCCCAACCGCCGCTGCAGCGCCGCGACCTGGGTGCGGGTCTGGACCCGCAGCTTGGCGTCGAGGTTCGACAGCGGCTCGTCCATGCAGAAGACCCGTGGCGAGCGGACGATCGCCCGCCCCATGGCGACCCGCTGGCGCTGACCGCCCGAGAGCGCCTTGGGCTTGCGATCGAGGAACTCGGTCAGGCCCAGCAGATCGGCTGCCTCCGCCACGCGCTGCTTGATGTCCGCCTTGGACACCTTCGCGATCCGCAGGGCGAAGCCCATGTTCTCGCCGACGGTCATGTGCGGGTAGAGCGCGTAGTTCTGGAACACCATCGCGATGTCCCGATCCTTCGGCGGCATCCGCGTGACGTCTCGGTCGCCGATGTGGATGCTCCCGTCGTCGACGTCCTCCAGCCCGGCCAGCATCCGCAACGTCGTGGACTTGCCGCAGCCCGACGGCCCGACGAGGACGAGGAACTCCCCGTCCACGACCTCGAGGTCGATGTGATCGACCGCCGGTCGCTCCTGGCCCGGGTAGACCCGGGTCGCTCCCTCGAAGACCACAGCACTCATGACGACTCCCCACATTGCAGTTCGGTGGACAAGATGACCGAGGTCGGCTCGGCGTCCGGATCCTCGATCCGGCGCGCGAGCACGTCGACGAGCGTCGCGCCGAGCTCGGCCAGGGGCTGGTGGACCGTGGTCAGGGCGGGCGTGGACGCGGCCGCCGCCGCCGATCCGTCGAAGCCGACCAGGGCGACGTCCTGCGGGACGTCGAGGCCGCGGCGCGTGAGCTCGCGCAGGGCGCCGAGGGCCATCACGTCGTTCGCGGCGAAGATCGCGTCGAGGTCGGGACGCCGGTCGAGCAGGGCCGCGGCGCCGTTCGCGCCACTGGCCTCGCTGAAGTCCCCGGTCTCGACCAGCTGAGGGTCGAACGCCAGGCCGGCGGCGTCCAGGGCCTCGAGGTAGCCGGCCAGGCGGTCGCGGCCGGACGCCATGTCCTGCGGGCCGGTGATGCAGGCGATCCGACGACGACCACGCTCGGCGAGGTGGTCGACGGCCCGCCGTGCGCCACCGAGGTTGTCGACGTCGACGAAGCAGGCGCGCGGGTCGTTCGGCCGGCCCACGTAGACGACGGGAAGGTCGGGCCCCTGGGGCAGGCTGAGCGCGTCGTGCAGCGAGACGACCATGACGCCGTCGACGTGCTGCGGCGTCAGGAACTGGCCGAGCCGGGACAGGTGCGACTCGTCCGGGACCATCGACAGCACCAGCCGGCGCGACGTCTCGTCGACGGCCCGCGAGATGCCGCGGACCAGACCGGCGAAGAACGGCTCGGCGAAGACGCGCTCCTCGTCCTCGGCGATGACGAGGGCGACGGTGTCGGTGCGGCGGGTCTTGAGCGAGCGCGCCGCCTGGTTGGGCACGTAGCCCAGCTCGCGCACGGCCTGCTCGACCGCCTCACGGGTGCGCGGCGAGACGTGGTCCGAGCCGTTGACGACCCGCGACGCCGTGCCGCGGCCGACTCCGGCGAGCCGGGCCACCTCCTCCAGCGTGGGCTGGCGAATCTCCGTCATGAGCTTCCCTTCGTGCTGCTCGACCGCGCGAGCTCGGCGAACCAGAGCGCGCTGGCCTTGGGCGTGCGCACCAGTGTCTCGAAGTCCACGTGCACGATGCCGAAGCGCTTGTCGTACCCCTCGGCCCACTCGAAGTTGTCGAGCAGGGACCACGCGAAGTACCCCCGGATGTCCATCCCGGAGTCCCGCGCGTCGGCCAGGGCCCGCAGGTGGCCGTCGATGAAGTCGATCCGGTCCCGGTCGTCGATGGTTCCCTCGGCCGAGAGGACGTCGTCGTCGAAGGCCGCGCCGTTCTCGGTGATGTAGATCGGGATCGGCGGATAGTCACGGCGCACCTGGTCCAGCACCTCGGCCAGTCCGCCCGGGTCGATGTCCCAGCCGGAGGCCGTCTTGGGCCGGTCGGTCGTCACGAAGCCGACCTCGGAGGCGCCGGGCCACGGGCTGGCCGCGACGACATGGCGCGAGTAGTAGTTGATGCCCAGGAAGTCCAACGGCGCCGCGACGGTCGCGAGATCCTCGTCGAGGATGACGTCCGTGCCGCCGACGCCGGCGACGTCGTCGAGGACGTCCTGCGGATAGCGCCCGAGCAGCAGCGGGTCGAGGAACCAGCGGTTCATCAGCCCGTCGATGCGACGTGCCGCGTCGTCGTGACGCCCCGTGTCGTCGCCCGGGGACACCGCGTAGAGGTTCACGGTCACGCCGACCTGCGCCTCGGGACGCCCCTCGCGCAGCCGGGGCACGGCCAGGCCGTGAGCCAGGTTGAGGTGGTGGGACGCCGCCAGCGCAGCGGCCGGCTCGGTGCGGCCCGGAGCGTGGATGCCCGCGCCGTAGCCCAGGAACGCGGCGCACCACGGCTCGTTGAGCGTGGTCCAGTGCCGCACGCGGTCGCCCAGCGCCTCGGCGACGATCTGGGCGTAGTCGGCGAACCGCTCGGCGGTGTCGCGCACGGGCCAGCCGCCCGCGTCCTCGAGCGCCTGCGGCAGGTCCCAGTGGAACAGCGTGGGCCACGGCTCGACGCCGGCCTCCAGCAGTCCGTCGACGAGTCGGTCGTAGAAGGCCAGTCCGCGGGGCTCGACTCGGCCGCGTCCCTCCGGTTGGATCCGGGGCCACGCGACCGAGAACCGGTAGGCGTCCAGGCCGAGGTCCTTGACGAGGGAGACGTCCTCCGGCCAGCGGTGGTAGTGATCGACCGCGACCTCGCCGTTCTCGCCTCGACGCGTCATGCCGGGGCGTGCCGCGAAGGTGTCCCAGATCGACGGACCGCGTCCGTCCTCCTTCGTCGCCCCCTCGATCTGGTAGGCCGACGTGGCCACGCCCCACAGGAACCCGGGGTCGAAACGCTCGCTGAGACCGGTCATGACTTGAGGCCGCCTTCCATGATGCCGCCCACGATCTGGCGGCCGAAGAGGATGAACACCACGACGAGCGGCAGGGTGCCCATGAGCGTTCCCGCCATGACCAGCGCCTGGTCGGTGTAGTAGCCGCCGGACAGCCGCGAGAGCGCGACCTGCACCGTCGGATGGTTGAAGTCCAGGGCGATGTACGGCCACAGGAAGTCGTTCCAGCGCTCCATGAACGTCAGCAGTCCGAGCACCGCCGCCGCGGGCCGCAGCGCCGGGAAGACGATCGACCAGAAGATCCGCAGCGTCGACGCCCCGTCGACCCGCGCGGCCTCTATCAGCTCGTCCGGGATGGCCTGCAGCGCGTACTGGCGCATGAAGAAGACGCCGAAGCCGCTGACCAGGAACGGCAGGGTCACCGAGGCGAGGCCGCCGGCCAGGCCGATCTTCGTCATCAGCATGTAGAGCGGGATCAGCCCGAGCTGGACCGGCACCATCATCGTCGCGACGACGACGATCAGCAGCACGTTGCTGCCGCGGAACTTCAGCTTCGCGAAGGCGAAGCCGGCCAGCGCTGAGCTGACGACCACGGCGACCGTCGCGGTTCCCGCCACGAGGAGCGAGTTCAGCAGCGCCCTGCCGAACTGCACGTCGGCGTTGGCGAAGACGCGGTCGATGTTCGAGGCGAGCTGATCGCCGGGCAGCAGCGGCGGCGGAATGCCCAGGATGTCGCTGTTGGCGCGCGAGGCCATGACCAGCATGAAGTACAGCGGCGCCGCCGAGAGCAGGACGACGAACGTCAGCGCGACGTACATCAGAGGGGAGGCGCCGGTGACCTTCGAGCGGCGGCGAGGGCCGCTCCCCCGGTCCGACCCGGCGAGCTCGTCGACGGCGCGCGGCGCGACGACGTCACGCCGGTCGGCCGCGCCACCGGTCTGGGTGCGAAGGCTCATGTCAGTCCGCCGATCGGATGCGCCGCAGGAGCAGCAGGTTGATGGCCGCCACGAGGGCGATGACGAGGAAGAGGACCCAGGCGATCGTGGAGGCGTAGCCGAACCGCTGCCCGGTGAAGGCCTCCTGGACCAGGTACATGGCGACCGTCTGGAACTGCCCGCGGTTGCCGCCCGAGATCGCGTTCGCGCCGGGGTTGAAGAGCAGCGGCTCGGTGAAGAGCTGGATGCCGCCGATCGTGGCGACGATCGTCACGAAGATCAGGGTGGGGCGCAGCATCGGCACCGTGATGGACCAGAACTGCCGCCAGGCCGAGGCGCCGTCGATCTTCGCCGCCTCGTAGAGCTCCTTGGGCACCGACTGCAGCGCGGCCAGCAGGATCAGCGCGTTGTAGCCGGTCCATCGCCAGTCGACCATCGTCGCGATCGCGAGCCACGAGGACCAGCGGTGGGCCCGCCAGTCGATGGCGTCGAGACCGATCTGTCCCAGCAGCCAGTTCGCGATGCCGTAGTCGCGGGCGAAGATCATCCCGAAGATGATGCCGACGGCGGCGACCGAGGCCACGTTCGGCAACAGGACGCCCATCCGCCAGAAGGTGCGCGAGCGCAGTCGCGTGTTCAGCATCTGGGCCAGCACGGTGGCCACCACCAGCTGGGGCACGGTGGCCAGCACGAAGATGCCGAAGGTGTTCACCATCGCGCGCCAGAAGGCGCTGTCGACCATCAGCTCGCGATAGTTCTCCAGTCCGATGAACTCGACCTTGCCCGCGAGCAGGGTCCACTCGTGCATCGAGACCCAGGCGGTGTAGACGAGCGGGAAGAGGCCGAACACCGCGAAGACGAGGAAGTACGGCGAGACGAACGCGAGGCCGGCGCCCTGTTGGCGAGCGAGCCGTGTGCGTGCCATGACGAGATCCTCTCCGATCTGGGGGTCCGAACGTGGGCAGCCGGTGTCCGCGTCTTGGAGGAACGCGCGGACACCGGCCGCGTCAGCGGTGCGTCAGCGGGCGGCCTTCGTGGCCGCTGCCTTCGCGTCGTCCCAGCCCCTCGCGGGCGGGACCTCACCGTTCTCGACACTGCGCAGCGCGTTCTCCACCGCGTCACGGACGGGAACGTTCTTGGTGCCGAGGTAGACCGGCTCCAGGCCCGCGGCGCCGGCGGCGAACAGCTGGCCGATCGGAGCGTCGTTGAAGTAGACGTTCTTGGCGTCCTTCAGCGCGGCCTGGTCGTACAGTGCCGGCAGGGACGGCAGGCGACCCTCGGCCTCGAAGGCGAGCATCTGGCCCTCCTCGTCGCTGAGGTAGTCGATCAGCTCGAGCGCCATCTTCTGGTGCTTGCTGGTCTGCGGCACGGCGAGCCACGAGCCGCCCCAGTTGCCGCCGCCTCCGGGCACCGTCGCGATGTCCCACTTGCCCGCGTTTGCCTCACCGGACTGGTCCTTGATGTAGCCGGTCATCCAGGCGGGGCAGGCGATCGTGGCGAAGGAGCCGTTCTTGAAGCCGGCGTTCCACTCGTCGCTGAAGGCCTTGAGCTGGGCGGACAGATCGGCCTCGGTCATCTCGACCGAGTAGTCCCAGGCCGACTTGATCGCGGGGTTGTCGTCGAAGACGAGCTCGTCGTCACGATCGAAGTAGGTGTGGTCCCCCTCCTGCATGAGGATGGAGTTGTACGTGTTCGTCGATGAGTCGACGAACGCGACCTTCTTGTCCTTCGTGCCCTGCTGGAACTTCTTGCCGGTGGCGATGTACGCGTCCCAGGTCGGCCACAGCTTGGCCACCTCGGCGCGGTCGATCGGCAGCCCGGCCTTCTCGAACAGGTCGCGGCGGTAGCACATGGCCAGGCCGCCCACGTCCGTCCCGTAGCCGATCGTCGTCTTGCCGTCGGCGCTCGTGGCCTTGTCCCAGACCCACGGGAGCCAGCGGTCCTTGACGTCGTTGCCACCCTCGTCCTGGAGGTTGACGAACTTGTTGGCGGCGGCCAGGAAGGCCACGGTCTGGCCCTCCTCGATGGCGACCACGTCACCGGCGTCGCCGCCGGCGGCGATCTGCTGCGTCAGCTTCGTGTTGTACTTGCCGAGGTCGCCCTCGGCGGTCTCGACGATCGTGACGCCCGGGTGGTCAGCCTCGAACTTCTTGTATGCCTCGGCGTAGCCGAACTTGCCGAAGAGATTCACCCGCAGGGTGATGTCGTCCCCGTCGTCGCTCGATCCGCTCCCGCCGCAGGCGGCGAGGCCGCCCAAGGCGATCGCCGTGGCGAGCGTGGCGGCGAACTGTCGTGTGCGATTCACGTCATGCCTTCCGTCAGTCCCCCACCCGACATGGGAGCGCTCCCATGAGTGTGGCTCACGTCACATCGCACGTCAAGAGATTTTTGGGAGCGCTCCCACATCGGTCCGTCCGGGAACGACGCAGCCCCGCACCGAACCGGTGCGGGGCTGCGTCGTGAGCGGATCGATCAGGCCTCGGTGGACTCCTCGGCCGTCTCGACGGCCGCGTCCTCGGTCTTCTCGACGACCGGGATCAGCGACAGCTTGCCGCGGTCGCCGAGCTCGGCGATCTCGACCTGGATCTTGTCACCGACCTTGACGACGTCATCGACGTTGTTGACGCGCTGGCCACCGTTGAGCTCGCGCAGCTTGCTGATGTGCAGCAGGCCGTCCTTGCCCGGCAGCAGCGAGATGAACGCGCCGAAGTCGACCGTCTTGACGACGGTGCCCAGGTAGCGCTCGCCGACCTCGGGCATCGTCGGGTTGGCGATCGCGTTGACCGCCGCCCGCGCGGCCTCGGCCGAGTCGCCGTGCTCGGCACCGATGAAGACGGTGCCGTCGTCGTCGATCGAGATCTTCGCGCCGGTGTCGTCCTGGATCTGGTTGATCATCTTGCCCTTCGGGCCGATGAGCTCGCCGATCTTGTCGACCGGGATCTTCACCGTGATGATCCGCGGAGCGTAGGGGCTCATCTCGTCGGGCTCGCTGATGGCCTCGGCCATCACGTCCAGGATCGTCTGACGGGCGTCGTGCGCCTGCTGCAGGGCACCGGCCAGCACGTCGGCGGGGATGCCGTTGAGCTTGGTGTCCAGCTGCAGGGCGGTGACGAAGTCACGCGTTCCGGCGACCTTGAAGTCCATGTCGCCGTAGGCGTCCTCGGCTCCGAGGATGTCGGTCAGCGTGACGAACTTCTGCTCGCCGTCGACCACACCGGAGATGAGACCCATCGCGATGCCGGCGACCGGGGCGCGCAGCGGCACACCGGCGTTCAGCAGGCCCAGGGTCGAGGCGCAGACCGAGCCCATCGACGTCGAGCCGTTGGAGCTCAGCGCCTCGGACACCTGGCGGATCGCGTACGGGAACTCCGCACGCGAGGGCAGCACGGGCAGCAGCGCCCGGCCGGCCAGGGCGCCGTGACCGATCTCGCGACGCTTGGGCGAGCCCACGCGTCCGGTCTCACCGGTGGAGAACGGCGGGAAGTTGTAGTTGTGCATGTACCGACGCGTGGTCTCGGGCGAGAGCGTGTCGAGCTTCTGCTCCAGGTCGAGCATGTTCAGCGTCGTGACACCCAGGATCTGGGTCTCGCCACGCTGGAACAGCGCCGAGCCGTGGACGCGCGGAATGATGCCGACCTCGGCGGACAGGGCGCGGATGTCGGCCAGACCACGGCCGTCGATGCGGACGTTGTCGCGCAGGACGCGCTCGCGGACGAGCTCCTTGGTCAGCGAGCGCAGCGCGGCGCCGAGCTCCTTCTCGCGGCCCTCGAAGCGCTCACCGAGCTGCTCGATGACGTTGGCCTTGATCTCGGACTCGCGCTCCTCGCGGTCGGCCTTGCGGACGATCGTGAGCGCGCCGGCCAGGTCGGCCGAGGCGATCTCGCGGACGGCCTCGTAGGCGTCGTCCTCGTAGTCGAGGAAGACCGGGAAGTCCTGGACGGGCTTGGCGGCCGTCGTGGCCAGCTCGGCCTGGGCCTCGCACAGCTGGCGGATGAAGCCCTTGGCGGCCTCGAGGCCACCGGCGACGATCTCCTCGGTGGGCGCCTGGACGCCGCTCTGGACGAGCTCCCAGGTGTTCTCGGTGGACTCGGCCTCGACCATCATGATCGCGACGTCGTCACCGGCGACCCGGCCCGCGACGACCATGTCGAACACGGCCTCCTCGAGCTGGCTGTGCGTCGGGAACGCGACCCACTGGCCGTCGATGAGCGCGACGCGGGTGGCGCCGATGGGGCCGCTGAACGGCAGGCCCGAGATCTGCGTGGACGCCGAGGCGGCGTTGATCGCCAGCACGTCGTACGGGGTGTCGGGGTTGAGCGCCAGGACCGTGATGACGACCTGGACCTCGTTGCGCAGACCCTTCTTGAAGGTCGGGCGCAGCGGGCGGTCGATCAGGCGGCAGGTGAGGATGGCGTCCTCGCTGGGACGGCCCTCACGACGGAAGAACGACCCCGGGATGCGACCCGCGGCGTACATGCGCTCCTCGACGTCGACCGTCAGCGGGAAGAAGTCGAAGTGGTCCTTGGGGTGCTTGCCGGCCGTGGTGGCCGAGAGCAGCATGGTGTCGTCGTCGAGGTAGGCGGCGACGGAGCCGGCGGCCTGCTGGGCCAGCAGGCCGGTCTCGAAACGCACCGTGCGGGTGCCGAAACGGCCGTTGTCGAGGACGGTCTCTACGGTGGTGATGTCGGACATGGAAGTCCCTTCTGCAGGGTTTCGCCCTGCGGTTTCGGGACGAGGCGGCTGCGCCGGCGCGGTCCGCATTCGGACCCGGGCCGGGCCGGTCTTCGATCGAGGCCCGCGGCCGCCCGTGGGGCTCCGAGGGCCACTACCGAGGACCGAGCAATCGCCGGCCTCGTCGTGGGTGATTCTTGTTCAGTTGTGAGGGTGGTGCAGTGAGGAACGGGCGGCCACCCCCGAGGGGATGACCGCCCGTCGCATCAGCGGCGCAGGCCCAGTCGCTCGATGAGCGAGCGGTAGCGCTCGATGTCGTTGTTCTGCAGGTAGTTCAGCAGGCGGCGACGCTGGCCGACCAGGAGCAGCAGGCCACGACGGCTGTGGTGGTCGTGCTTGTGCTCCTTCAGGTGCTCGGTCAGGTGAGCGATACGGCCCGTCAGCAGCGCGATCTGGACCTCCGGGGAACCGGTGTCGCCCTCGCCCGTGGCGTACTGCTCGATGATTTCCTGCTTCGAAAGGTTTGCCACCGTGGGGGCAGCGGTCTTCTTCGACACGTTTCTCCTTGGGATGTCCGTTGCACGGCGCGCCCGGGCCTGTTCACCGGGGCACTCTGGGTCCGTGGCCGTTCTACGGCAACTCTCAGGGTATCAGCGCCGCGGTGAACGTTCCTAATCGCCACGCAGGCTCAGAGGCGCAGCGCGGCGCGGGCCGCCGTGACGTCGCGATGCATCTGCTCGACCAGCGCCTCGAGCGACTCGTAGGCCACCATCTCGCGCAGCCGGGCGACGAACTCGACACGCACGGACCGCCCGTAGAGGTCGAGGTCGTCGCGGTCCAGGACGTACGACTCGACGCGTCGTCCGATTACTCCCTCGAAGGTCGGGTTGGTGCCGATCGACGTGGCGGCGGGCAGCCGCGTTCCGTCGGCCAGGACGAGCCACGCGGCGTAGACGCCGTCCGGCGGCACGGCGTAGGAGTCGTCCACCGGAACGTTCGCGGTCGGGAAGCCGAGCTCGCGGCCGCGGCGGTCGCCTTCGACGACGATCCCCTCGACCTCGTGCGGCCGGCCCAGGATCTCGGCGGCCCGCTCCATCTCGCCGGCGGCGACCGCCTCGCGGGCCCTGGTGGACGAGAAGGCGACACCGTCGCCGGCCAGGGCGGACTCGGCGGCCGTGAACCCGTTCTGACGACCGGACTCCTGCAGGGTCTCGATGGACCCGGAGGCGCGGCTGCCGTACCGGAAGCCCTCCCCCACGACGACGGCCTCGGCATGGCACTGGTCGAGGATGACGGCGCGGACGAACTCATCGGGCGACCACGACGCCATCTCGGGGGTGAAGTCCAGGACGCGCACGTGGTCGGCGCCGTGCTGGTGCAGCAGCTCGATGCGTCGCTCGAGGGTGGTCAGGCGCTTGGGCGCACGCTCGGGGGCGAAGATCGCGACGGGGTGCGGATCGAAGGTGATCGCGACCGTCGTGGCGTCGCCGGCGGCCGCGCGCGTGGCCGCCAGCAGGGACTGGTGGCCGAGGTGCACGCCGTCGAAGTTGCCGATCGTCACGGCGCTCGGTCCGGGCACGGTCGTGGCGGGAGCACCGTCGACCGCCTTCCAGATCACCACGGCGACACTGTGCCACATCCCCTCACGCCGGCCTCAGGCAGCGAGCCTCATCGCCTCGATCGAGTCGTCGGTGCAGGTGTCCCAGAAGCCGCCGACGACGTCCTGGAGCTGGCCGAAGGACTTCGCCGCGAACAACACCTCCTGGTAGTGCGTGATGTCGTAGTCGGTCGTGCCCATGTCGACCAGATCCAGCGGCCGGATGGTCATCTGGCGGAACTCCTCGATCTCGCCGGGGCTCGACAGGATGCCCGCGCCGTACGCCTTGAGACCGTCCGGCTCGTGGACGACGCCGAACTCGAGCGTGAACCAGAAGACCTTGCTGACGAACTGCAGCGCCTCGTCGGACTCGACGCGACGCACCGCCGCGCCGGCGGCCTCGTACAGCTGCGTGAACCGGCGGTCGGCCAGCGTGTTGCCGTGGCCGACCACCTCGTGCAGCACGTCGGGCTCGGGCGTGTAGAGCGGGACCGAGTGGTGGCGGACGTACTGCGTCGCCCAGAACCGGTGGTCCGCCAAGGCCCCGTAGAAGTCACGGAGAGGGACGAGTCCCGCGGCGGGCTGGTAGGCGAACCCGGTCAGGGGTGCCAGCGCCGTCGACAGCTCGGTCAACTGCGGCACGTGGTCCTCGGGCAGCCCGAAGGCCTCCTTGCCGTCGAGGTACTCGCGGCACGCGTACTCCCGGTGCTTGCCGCGCAGGTCCTCGCAGACGACGCGCCACACCTCGTGCTCGGCGTCGGTGTAGTCGATGAGCGGGGGCGGCTCCCCCGGCTCCCACCGGGCCGCGGCCGTCGCGATCCGGTCGCGCCGCTCGCGGTACGTGGGGTCCTCCAGCCCCGGGTGCCCCGCGCTCAGCTCGACCGAGACACTGCCGTCGCCCTTCTTCGTGATCGGCGCGAAGTACTGGCCTTCCTCGAACATGTCACTCCTTCCCGCGGTCCTCAGACCACGCGTCCTTCGACCTCGCCCAGGGGCAGCAGCCGACCGTCGCGCGTCCTCGCGGCGGCAGAGATGGTCACGGTGTCGCCGTCCTGTAGGAACCCGCGCTCGGTCCCGTCGGCCAGGGCCACCGGCGTGGTCCCGTTCCAGGACAGCTCCAGCAACGAGCCGCGCTGGTCCGGTTCAGGGCCGCTGACCGTGCCGGACGCGAAGAGGTCGCCGGTGCGCAGGGACGCCCCGTTGACGGTCAGGTGCGCGAGCATCTGGGCCGGCGTCCACGACATCGTCGCGAACGGCGGTCGCGACACGACCGTGCCGTTGATCGCGACGATCAGCTCCAGGTCGAGGCCCTCGCCCGGCGGGCTCAGGTAGTCCTGCAGGTCGACGCGTGGGGGCGGCGGATCGGTCCGGGCGTCGACGAGCGCGGCCCACGGCACGATCCACGGGGACACCGAGGTGGCGAAGGACTTGCCCAGGAACGGGCCGAGCGGGACGTACTCCCACGCCTGGATGTCGCGGGCCGACCAGTCGTTGACGACGCAGATCCCGAACACGTGCTGCTCGAAGGCGTCGACGCCCACCTGGTCTCCGAGGCCCGATCCGACCCCGACCACGAACCCGATCTCGGCCTCGATGTCGAGCCTGGCACTCGGACCGAAGCCGATGCTCCCGTCGGCCGAGCGCAGCTGACCGGAGGGCCGGCATACCGGGGTGCCCGAGACCACGACCGTGCCCGCCCGGCCGTGATAGCCGATCGGCAGGTGGTCCCAGTTCGGGGTGAGCGGCTCGCCGTCGGGGCGGAAGATCCTGCCCACGTTCGTCGCGTGGTGGCGCGACGCGTAGAAGTCGACGTAGTCCGCGACGGCGAAGGGCAGGTGCAGCCGCACCTCGCCGGCGGGCCGGGTGGGCGACGCGTCGGGCGCTGCTTCCAGCAGCACCTCCCGAACCGTGGCCCACACCTGCGGGCCGGCGGCCAGGAACCGATCGAGCGTGCCGTCGGCGAACAGCGCCGCGTGGTCCGGGACCAGTGTCGGCGCGAGGGCGGTCAGGTCGAGGACGCGGTCGCCCACCCCCACCCCCACGCGAGGGCCGTCGAGGTCCGCGCTGGTGAAGCTGCAGTACGGCAGCGTCCCCGCGGCGAACCCGGTCATGCGACCAGCCCCAGCTCACGCAGGCCCGCGAGCGGCTCGTCGAGGTCGCACGTGCCGATCGACCGGAACAGCCGTCTCGCCTCGGCCAGGGACGTCAGGTCAAGGTCGGCGGGCGCCGCCGTCAGGACCGGCTCGGGGTCGTCCCCGTGCATCGCCGCGACGACCGCGGCCATCACGTTGACGAAGCCGTGGGCGCCGTCGTGCGCGACGGCGGAGTGCAGTCCGGCCGTCAGCTTGAACGGCTGGTCGTGGCGGACGCAGTGCGCGATCGCCGCACCCAGCTCGGCCGGCGTCGGGACGTACTCGCCCCCGCAGCGCAGCTTGAGGACCGCTCCTGCCGGAACGTCGAAGCCCGACCCCCATGCCATCTCGACGGCGATCGTCCGCACCGGCAGGTCCGGCAGCGCCGCGACCGGTCCTCGCACCTCGACCGCGACCGGCTCGACCCGCGTGCCGGACGTCGATGCGAGGGCCGAGGCCGTCTCGTCCACGCCACCCACGAGAGACAGTCGCAGCGGCTCGGTGGCTGCCCCGAGCACCGCCGGCAGTCGCGCCGTGTCGCACACGAGCGGCCCGAGCAGACCGCCCTGCGGGCCCGCCCGACGCGTCTCGTGCTGCTTGACCGCCACCTCCACCGGCGCGTTCCCGGGCGGGAAGATGGCGGCGTCGTCGAAGAACCCATCGAAGACCGAGGTCATGAGCGGCCCCACGAGAGGTGGTAGACGCCGTCGTCGACCGCGCGGCCGCCCTCGCCCAGCTCGAGCGGGCGGAAGGTGTCGACCATGACCGCGAGCTCGTCGAAGGACTCCGCGCCCAGACTCGCCTCGATCGACGACGGTTGCGGCCCGTGGGAGTGGCCGCCGGGATGCACCGAGATCGATCCCTTGCCGATGCCGGAGCCCTTGCGGGCCTCGTAGTCGCCGTCGACGTAGAACATGATCTCGTCGGAGTCGACGTTCGAGTGGTAGTACGGCACCGGGATCGCGAGCGGGTGGTAGTCCACCTTGCGCGGCACGAAGTTGCAGACGACGAAGTTGTTCGCCTCGAACACCTGGTGCACCGGCGGCGGCTGGTGGACCCGCCCGGTGATCGGCTCGAAGTCGGCCACGTTGAACGCGTACGGGTAGAGACAGCCGTCCCACCCCACCACGTCGAAGGGGTGCCGGGGCACGACGTGGACGGTGCCGGAGAGCCCACCCGGGCCCGAGCCCCGGTGCTTCACGAAGACCTCGACGTCGGTCCCCTCGCGGACCTCCGGCTCACCGGGCCCGCGCAGGTCGCGCTCGCAGTACGGGGCGTGCTCGAGCAGTTGGCCGAACCGTGACAGGTAGCGCTTCGGCGGCCCGATGTGGCTGTTCGCCTCGATGCAGTACGCCCGCACCGGCCCGTCCGGGACCCACCGGTGCGTCGTCGCGCGCGGGACGATCAGGTAGTCGCCCGGCCCGAACGGCAGTGGACCGAAGACGGTCTCGAGCGTGCCCCGCCCGGCCTCGATGAAGACGCACTCGTCACCCGTGGCGTTGCGGTACAGCGGGGACGTCTGCTCGCCGACCGCGTACGAGATCCGCACGTCGGCGTTGCCCAGCACGAGTCGCCGGCCCCGGACCAGGTCGCGCCCGGCGTCGGAGAACAGGTCGTGCAGCCTCAGGTGCCGGGGCAGCAGCGGCTCGTTGGGGGTCGTGGCCTGGTCGGGCAGGTCCCACGTCCGCGCTTCGACGATCGCCGACGGCACGCCCACGTGGTAGAGCAGGGACGAGTCCGAGCTGAAGCCCTCCTCCCCCATCAGCTCCTCGCGGTACAGCGACCCGTCGGCCGCCCGGTGCTGGGTGTGGCGCTTGGGCGGGACGAGCCCCGCGCTGCGGTAGTGGGCCATGTCAGGGCCTCCCCGGCCTAGAAGTTGCCACGCCGGGCCTGCTCGCGCTCGATCGCCTCGAACAGCGCCTGGAAGTTCCCCTTGCCGAAGCCCAGCGAGCCGTGGCGCTCGATCAGCTCGAAGAACACCGTCGGCCGGTCGCCGATCGGCTTCGTGAAGATCTGCAGCAGGTAGCCGTCCTCGTCCCGGTCGACCAGGATCCCGCGGCGCTGCAGCTCCTCGATGGGCACGCGCACCTCGCCGATCCGCTCGCGCAGCGCCGGGTCGGTGTAGTACGAGTCCGGCGTGTCGAGGAACTCGATCCCCGCGTCGCGCAGTCGGTCGACGGTCTGCAGGATGTCGGCCGTCGCCAGGGCCAGGTGCTGGACCCCGGGACCGCGGTAGAACTCCAGGTACTCGTCGATCTGGGACTTCTTCTTGGCGATCGCGGGCTCGTTCAGCGGGAACTTCACCCGGTGGTTCCCGCTGGCGACCACCTTGCTCATCAGGGCGCTGTACTCGGTGGCGATGTCGTCGCCGACGAACTCGGCCATGTTGGTGAAGCCCATGACGCGGCGATAGAAGTCGACCCACTCGTCCATGCGGCCGAGCTCGACGTTGCCCACGACGTGATCGAGTGCCTGGAAGACCGGGGTGGCGTCCGGGTCGCGCCGCATCGTCGAGGAGCGCGCCACGAAGCCCGGCAGGTAGGGGCCGGAGTACCGGCTGCGGTCGACCAGCGAGTGGCGCGTGTCGCCGTAGGCCGCGATGGCGGCCATGCGCACCGTGCCGTGCTCGTCGGTGACGTCGTGCGCCTCCTGCAGGATCGTCGCGCCCTGCTCACGCGCCTGGCGCACGCAGGCGTCCACGTCGGGGACCTCGAGCGCGACGTCCACGACACCGTCGCCGTGGAGGCGGTGGTGGTCCATCACGGGGCTGTCGGGCGCGACTCCGCCGCGGAGCACGAACCGCACGGCACCGCTCGCGACGACGTACGCCTTGTGGTCACGGTTGCCGGTCTCGGGCCCGGAGTAGGCCACGAGATCCATCCCGTAGGCGGACATGAAGAAGTGGGCCGACTGGGTGGCGTTGCCGACGTCCCAGACCAGCGCGTCCCAGCCGGTGACCGGGAAGGGGTCCGTCGTCGCGTCGTGCTCGACCAGGCCGACGAGCTGACGCAGTTGATCGAGGTCGAGGTGAGCGAGGCGCTCGGCATCCGTGAGATCGAGGGTCATGTGACTCAGGACACACCTGAGGTCGGCGCTGGGCAACCTCGGACTCAGGAACTGTCCACGCTAGACATTGCGCGCACAACCACCGGGCACCAACTGTCCAGATTGCTAGGCTCACGTCATGGTGGACCGTTTGGACGTCGCGCTCATCGAGGCCATGCACGACCATCCTCGGGTCGGTGATCTCGAGCTGTCACGCCTGCTGGGCGTCGCGCGCGCGACGGTCCAGTCCCGGCTGCGCAAGCTGGAGGAGTCCGGCGTCATCACCGGCTACGCCCCCGACATCGACCTGGCCGCCGCCGGGCACCCGGTGCAGGCGTTCGTGACCCTGCAGATCGTCCAGGGCTCCATCGACGCCGTCACCGAGGAGCTCATGTCGCTGCCGAGCGTTCTCGAGGCGTTCATCACCAGTGGTGAGGCCGACATCGTCTGCAAGATCGCCGCGACGTCCCATGAGGACCTGAAGGACACGCTGCTGCACATCAGCGGTTCGGGGTCCGTGGCGCGCACCAGCAGCGTGATCGTGCTGTCCGAGCTGGTTCCCCCGCGGGTTCTGCCCATCCTGCGCCGTGGAGCGACCGAACCTCCGCCGCGCGCACCCGCGTTCCGCTGACACCCCTTCAGCTGCGACCGCCGAGGGTGGACCATCGAAGGTATGAGGGCGATCGCGGTGGTGGCGCAGGATGCTCGCGCGGACACGATCGTCCACGCGCTGCGCTCCGCGGGATTCGAGGACAGCGTGGCCTCTGACGCCCGGTCGCTGACCGCCAGGCGCAACGGCGACTTCGACCTCCTCGTCCTCGATCCGGCGGTCACCGGGACGCTCGGGGCCCCACTGCTCGATCAGCTGCGCGACGAGCAGCCGGCACTCCCGATCATCCTGCTGGCCTCGGACGACGAGACCACCCGTGAGGTGGTCGCCCGCGTGCGGGAGCACTTCACGCCGGCGGACCACTCCCCCGACGGCGACGGCGTGGCCACCGCCGAGGTGCGGCTCGACGCCCAGGGCAGGCGCGCGTACGTGGGCGAGCGTGAGGTCACCCTCTCGCCACGGGAGTTCGCCCTGGCCTCGACCCTGCTGCGCCACCGGGGCCAGACCCTCTCGCGCGAGCAGCTGCTCGAGCACGTGTGGGGCTCCGACGCCGGGCTGCGCTCGAACATCGTCGACGTGTACGTCGGCTACCTGCGCAGGAAGCTCGGCAGCGACGTCGTCACCACCGTGCGGGGCCTGGGCTATCGCGTGGGCTGACTCAGACCAGCGGACGCCACGGGCGCAGCAGACGCTCGTAGAGCCGCGCGATGGTGGGACGCGAACGCCAGGTGGTGACGTCGAGCACCTCGGCCTTCTGCGCATCGCGCTCGAAGATCCGGCCCATGCCCTCGGCGAGCTTCTCGTCGAGGATCTCGAGGTTGATCTCGTAGTTGCCGGTCAGGCTCAGCCGGTCGATGTTGGCCGTGCCGATGGTCGACCACTCGCCGTCGATCGTCATGGTCTTGGCGTGCACCATGTGGTCGCGGTAGCGCAGGATCTCGATGCCGGCCTCGAGCATCGGGCCGAAGTAGCTGCGGGCGATGAAGTCGGCCACGACGTGGTTCGACACCTTCGGCACGAGGATCCGCACGCGCACGCCGCGCCGGCTGGCGTCGATCAGCGCCTGCAGGATGTCCTGGTCGGGGATGAAGTAGGCCTGCGTGATCTCGATCGTCGACACGGCACGGTCGATGGCCTCGAGGTACATCCCGCGGATCGGGAAGATCAGCTGGCGCGGGACGTTGCGGTGGGCCCGCACGTGCGGGTCCCACGTGGCCTCGGTCAGGGCCCGGATCTTCTTGCGGAACAGGCTGTCGTTCCAGAAGTCGATGACCGCGTTCTCGAGGTCCCACACCGCCGGACCCGTGACGGCCACGTGAGTGTCGCGCCATTCGTTCGCGTACAGGCTGCCGATGTTGTACCCACCCACGAACCCGATGGCGTCGTCGACGACGAGGATCTTGCGGTGGTCGCGGCCCCACGAGCGCGGGCTGAACACGTTCAGGCGACGCGGCAGGATCGGGTAGCGCATCATCTTGATGCCGTGGCCGAACCGGAAGAAGCTCGGCGGCACGACGAGGTTCGCGAACCCGTCGTAGATCACGCACACCTCGACGCCGCGGTCAGCCGCGTCGCGCAGGGCCTCGCGGAACCGGCGGCCCATCGCGTCGGCCTTGATGATGTAGGTCTCCAGCAGGATCCGGCGCCGGGCGCCGGCGATCGCCGCGAGCATGTCGTCGTACAGCGCCTCGCCCGAGACGTAGACCTGCACCTCGTTGCCTCCGCCGATCGGAAAGTACTCGGCGGGGACACGCGGCAGCGGGGGCGTGCCCTTGGCGCGCAGGCGCTTGCGGATCGAGGTCGTCGCCATCAGCGAGACGATGGCGCCGACCTGCACCAGCAGGGCGCCGAGGAGGACACGGCGGACCCACCCGCGAGAAGACGAAGATCCGAACGGCATGGCGTTCAGCCTAGGCCGTCTCAGACGAAGACCGCGACCGGGCGCGCCCCGGCGCCCGCGGACTCGTACAGCGCCAAGAAGGAGCCGTCGGGCGCGAACATCGCGACCGGGGCTCCGGGCGGCAGCTGCAGGTCCGGCAGGGCCCGACCGAACCGGACGGCCTGGGCCTGCTGCTCGGAGAGCTCGGCTCCCGGGAAGGTCGCGCGAGCGGCGTCGTCGAGACCGACGATCTCGAAGGACTGCGCCAGCTCGTCGAGCGTGCGGGCGCGGTCGAGACCGAACCGGCCGACGCGGGTGCGGCGCAGGCTGGTCAGGTGTCCCCCGACGCCCAGCGAAGCGCCGAGATCGCGCGCCAGCGCACGCACGTAGGTGCCGCTGGAGCACTCGACCCGGACCTGGGCGTACGCCCTCGTGCCGGGGGTGAAGTCGAGCAGCTCGAAGGTCGAGACCTCGACCGCGCGGGCGGCCAGCTCGACCTGCTCGCCCGAGCGCACCCGGGCGTAGGACCGCTTGCCGTCGACCTTGATCGCCGACACCGCGGACGGCACCTGCTCGATCTTGCCGGTCAGCGGCAGCATCGCCTCGCGCACCGCCTCCGCACTGAGGGACGAGGCGTCGGCGGTGCCGGTCTCGTCCCCCTGCGCGTCGTCGGTGACGGTCGTGGCGCCCAGGGCGATCGTCGCGAGGTACTCCTTGTCGGAGCCTGCGACGTACCCGAGCAGTCGCGTCGCACGGTTGACCCCGACCACCAGAACTCCGGTGGCCATGGGGTCGAGCGTGCCGGCGTGGCCGACCTTGCGCGTGCCGGCCAGCCGGCGGATGCGCGCGACCACGTCGTGCGACGTCCAGTCAGCGGGCTTGTCGACGACGACCAGCCCGCTGGCCGGACCACCCGGTGACTCAGTCGTCACCGGGCTCCTCGTCGTCCTCGCGCACCTTGTACGGGTCGGGCTCGCCGGCGTACGCCGCACCCTGGGCCCGCTCGGCGACGCGAGCGTCGGACTCGCGGGCCTTGGCCAGCAGGTCCTCGATCTCGCGCGCCGTCTCGGGCACCGAGTCCAGGAAGAACTCCAGGGACGGCGTGTGCCGCACCCCGAGCTGCTTGCCGACCTCCTTGCGGATCAGGCCGGTGGCGCTGATCAGCGCCGCCGCCGTGTCCGCCCGAGCCCGCTCGTCGCCCATGACCGTGTAGAAGATCGACGCATTCTGACCGTCACCGGTCAGCCGCACATCGGTGATGGTGACGAAGCCGAGCCGCGGGTCCTTGACCCGCCGCTCGAGCATCGTCGCCACGATCTCCTTGATGCGGTCGGAGAGCTTGGCCTGACGTGGACCTGCCATGTCAGTCCCGCTTCTTCTCGACCAGCTCGAAGGCCTCGATCACGTCCCCGACCTTGATGTCGGAGTACGAGACCACGACACCGCACTCGAAGCCCTCGCGGACCTCGGACGCGTCGTCCTTCTCACGGCGCAGGGACAGGACGTCGAGGTTGTCGGCCACGACCGAGCCGTCGCGCACGATGCGAACCTTCGCATTGCGGCGGATGGACCCGCTGGTGACCATGCAGCCCGCGATGTTGCCGCCCTTGACCTTCGACGACTTGAAGATGTCGCGGATCTCGGCGGTACCGAGCTGCTGCTCCTCGTAGATCGGCTTGAGCATGCCCTTGAGGGCCGCCTCGATCTCGTCGATGGCCTGGTAGATGACCGAGTAGTACTTGATCTCGACACCCTCGCGGTCGGCCAGCTCCGTCGCCTTGCCCTGCGGGCGGACGTTGTAGCCGACGATGACCGCGTTGGACGCAGCCGCCAGGTTGACGTCGGTCTCGGTGATCGCGCCGACACCGCGGTCGATGACCCGCAGTGCGACCTCGTCGCCGATCTCGATGTTGGCCAGCGAGTCCTCGAGCGCCTCGACCGAGCCGGCGCCGTCACCCTTGAGGATGAGCAGCAGCTCGTCGGTCTCGCCCTTCTCCAACGAGGACATGAAGTCCTCGAGGGTCCGGCGACCCGAGCGCTTGGCCAGCAGAGCGTTGCGCTCACGGGCCTCACGCTTCTCGGCGATCTGACGGGCCAGGCGGTCGTCCTCGACCACCATGAAGTTGTCGCCTGCACCGGGCACGGCCGTCAGGCCGAGCACCAGCGCCGGACGCGACGGGGTCGCCTCCTCGATGTTGGCACCGAACTCGTCGAGCATGGCGCGCACACGGCCGAAGGCCGGGCCCGCCACGAGCGAGTCGCCGACGCGCAGCGTGCCGCGCTGCACCAGCACCGTGGCCACGGGGCCACGACCGCGGTCGAGGTGAGCCTCGATCGCGAGGCCCTCGGCCGGCTGGTCGGGGTTGGCACGCAGGTCCAACTCGGCGTCCGCCGTCAGCACGATGGCCTCCAGCAGCGCGTCCAGACCGATCTCGGACTTGGCCGAGACGTCGATGAACATCGTGTCTCCGCCGTACTCCTCGGGCACGAGACCGTACTCGGTCAGCTGGCCGCGGACCTTGGTCGGATCGGCGCCTTCCTTGTCGATCTTGTTGACCGCGACGACGACCGGCACACCGGCGGCCTTGGCGTGGTTGAGCGCCTCGACCGTCTGGGGCATGACGCCGTCGTCGGCCGCGACCACGAGGATCGCGATGTCGGTCGCCTGGGCACCACGGGCACGCATGGCGGTGAACGCCTCGTGACCGGGGGTGTCGATGAAGGTGATCGCACGCTCGGTGCCGTCGACCTCGGTGGTGACCTGGTAGGCACCGATCGACTGCGTGATGCCGCCGGCCTCCTTGGCCGCGACGTTCGCCTTGCGGAGCGCGTCGAGCAGCTTCGTCTTGCCGTGGTCGACGTGACCCATGACCGTGACGACCGGCGGGCGCGCCGCGAGATCGGACTCGTCGCCGACATCCTCGCCGAACTCCAGCGAGAAGGACTCGAGCAGCTCGCGGTCCTCGTCCTCGGGCGAGACGACCTGGACGTCGTAGTTCAGCTCCTCACCGAGCAGCTGCAGCGTCTCGTCGTTGACCGACTGGGTCGCGGTGACCATCTCGCCCATGTGGAACAGGACCTGGACCAGCGATGCCGCGTCGACTCCGACCTTGTCGGCGAAGTCCGTCAGCGAGGCACCACGGGCCAGGCGCACGACCTGGCCGTCGCCCTTGCGGACGCGCACGCCGCCGATCGACGGCGCCTGCATCTGGTCGAATTCCTGACGCTTCGCGCGCTTGCTCTTGCGACCACGACGCACGGGGCCACCGGCGCGACCGAAGGCACCCTGGGTGCCGCCGCGCTGGTTGCGACCGGGTCCACCGGGACGACCGCCGCCCGCGGGGGGACCACTGAAGCCGCCGGGACGAGCGCCGCCGCCACCGCCGCCGGGACGGCCTGCGCCGCCACCGCCACCGGGACGACCACCGGGACCACCGGCGCGACCGCCGGGGCCGGGACGGCCACCGGGACGTGCCGGGGTGACCGACGACTGCTTGGGCATCATGGCCGGGTTCGGGCGGGGCATGCCCGGACGTGCCGGAGCGGCGCCAGCGCCACCCTCACGTGCGGCCGGCGGACGCGGGGCGCGGTCCTGCTGCATGCCCTGCTTGGACGAGAACGGGTTGTTGCCCGGGCGCGCCGCAGGGGTACGGGGACCGGGTCGCGGTCCGCCGGTGGGCAGGCCACCGGCCTGGCCCGGACGCGGCGTGGAAGCCGGACCCGGACGCGGGCCCGGGGTACGGGTCGGTGCCGGGCCCGGACGGGCGCCGGTGGACTCGGCGGCAGCCGGGGCCGGAGCCTCGGGAGCCGCAGCCGGTGCCTCGGGAGCCGGGGCGGGTGCCTCGGCGGCCGGGGCGGGTGCCTCGGCGGCCGGGGCCGCAGGCGCGGGACCGGGGGTGGGTGCCGGGCCGGGCTTCGGCGCGGCGGGAGCCGACGGGGTGGCCGGCGGTGCGGCGACCTCGGCGGCGGTGGACTCGGCGGGAGCCGGCGCGGGCGCCGTCTCCTTGGCCTGGGGGGCCTCGGCCGGCTTGGCGGCGGGGGCCTTCTTGGCGGACTTCTTGGCGCCCTGCTCGCGCAGGCGGTCGCCGTGCTCCTCCTTGAGGCGGCGCACGACAGGCGCCTCGACGGTCGAGGACGCGGACTTCACGTACTCGCCCATCTCCTTGAGGGTGGACAGGACGACCTTGCTCTCAACACCTAGCTCGCGGGCGAGCTCGTGGACTCTTACAGCCACTCTTCTCCTTCAGGGATCCGGCCCCGAAGGAGGCACGGATCAGTAGTTGACGTACAGGCTCATTGGGAAGTACTCATCGAGTGCTCATGAGCGTGTGCTCCGATTTCCGTTTCGAGTGGCACCGGTCGGTACCACGGGTGGTCAGGCTCTCCGGGCGGCTTCGACTCGCACCCATTCAGCGACGGCGTCCGTGCTGACGGGCCCTTCGAGACGAAGCGCCCTGACGAACGCCCGCCTGTCGAGGGCGAGCTTCAGGCACCGTTCCGCGGGGTGCAGATGCGCTCCGCGGCCCGGTCGAGATCCGCCGGGATCGGGCTCCACGGTCCATCCCGTGTCATCCCGGTCGGCGACGACTCTCACCAGAGTGGTCTTGTCCGCACGCTGCCGACATCCGACGCACGTACGAATCACCATCGTCAAGTCTAGCGGCTCTACCGGGAGGACGACGAATCGCCATCGGCCACGGGCGCGGTGTCGGGCCGGATGTCGATCCGCCAACCGGTCAACTTCGCTGCGAGGCGGGCGTTCTGGCCCTCCTTGCCGATCGCGAGGGAAAGTTGGAAGTCCGGCACGACGACCCGTGCCGAGCGCATCGTCTCGTCCACGATCGTCACGCCCTTGACCTGGGCGGGCGACAACGCGTAAGCGATGAACTCCGCCGGGTTCTCGCTGAAGTCGACGATGTCGATCTTCTCGCCGTGCAGCTCGCTCATCACCGAGCGCACCCGCTGGCCCATCGGGCCGATGCAGGCGCCCTTGGGGTTGACGCCCGGCGCGTTGGCCTTGACCGCGATCTTCGTGCGGTGGCCGGCCTCGCGCGCGATCGCGGCGATCTCGACGGTGCCGTCGGCGATCTCGGGCGACTCCAGGGCGAACAGCAGCTTCACCAGGTTCGGGTGGGTGCGCGACACCTTCACGCGCGGGCCGCGCATGCCGCGCTCGACCTCGTAGACGTACGCCTTGATGCGCTCGCCGTGGGCGTAGCGCTCCTCGGGGACGCGCTCGTTGACCGGCAGGATCGCCTCGATGTTGCCCAGGTCGATCAGCACGTCGCCGGGCGACCGGCCCTGCTGGATCACACCGGAGACGATGTCGCCGACGCGACCGGAGAACTCGCCGAACTTGCGCTCGTCCTCGACGTCGCGGATGCGCTGCATGATCAGCTGGCGCGCGACGGACGCCGCGAAGCGACCGAAGTCCTCCGGGGTGTCGTCGAACTCCTCGGTGAAGGTCGCCGGCTGCGGCTCGCCGTCCTCGGTGGGCGGCGGCGTGACCCGCTCACGGGCCCACACGGTCACGTGACCGGTCTTGCGGTCCAGCTCGACGCGCGCGTGCTGCTGGGCGCCGCCGGTCTTGTGGTACGCGGACAGCAGCGCGGTCTCGATCGCGTCGACGACCAGGTCGAAGCTGATCCCCTTCTCGCGCTCCAGCATCCGCAGCGCGGACATGTCGATGTCCATCAGACGTCCTTCCGGTTCAACTCGATCTGGACGACGGCCTTGACGATCTCGTCGTACGGGAAACGGGTGGTGTCACCCGAGATGGCCAGGTCGACGCCGTTGTCGTCGCTCGCGCCGATGCGGGCCTCGAAGCGCTCGCCGTCGGTGAGCTCGACCGCGACGAGGCGGCCGGCGTTGCGGCGCCAGTGGCGGGGCTCGACGAGGGGGCGGTCGACACCGCGCGAGGCGACCTCGAGGGTGTAGCGGCCCTCCCCCATCACGTCGGACTCGTCGAGGACGGCGGAGATGGCGCGCGTGGCCTCGGCGACCTGGTCGATGCCGACGCCACCGTCGCGGTCGACGGCGACGAGCAGACGGCGGCGCTCGTCCTTGCCCAGCAGCTCGACCTCTTCGAGGTCAAGGCCCAGCGAGGCGGTCACGGGCTCGAGGAGACTCGATATCCGGTCGATGATCGGGGTCGTCATCTCTGGTCCTCTTCAGTTGTGGTGCGTGAACACCCCATCTTATCGAAGTGTGCTCGCTCGGTAGTCTGCGGTCGTGAGCAGCCGTCGCGTCGTCCTGGCAGCCGCCGGTGGCGTGGCGGTCGCCCTGGCCGGCCTCTTCGTCACCGACACCTTCGACGACGCCCTGCTCGCCGTGGGCGCGAAGCCCAAACCGCTCCCCCGTCCGGAGGACACGTCCCTGATGGAGGCCGTCGTGGACGACCAGCAGCGCGTGCTGGCCGTCGCACGTGGCGCGGGGAACGCCGCCGTCGTGACCCTGCTGACCGCCCAGCTCGAGCAGCTCGGCGCCACCCCCGGGAACGCGACGGCCACGGGCGACCTGGCGGGGGCGCTGCGCACCGCATCGCGCCACCGGGCGACGGATGCGCGGGCGGCGATCTCGCCCGAGTTCGCCCAGGTGCTGGCGTCGCTGTCGGCCGGCCTCGCACAGGCGGAGACACTGGCATGAGCACCGAGACCGAGCTGCGCCTCACCGAGCGCTGGCTGGCCCTCGAGCACGAGGCGATCTGGGTGCTGGCGCTCGTGGGCGCCCGCTTCCCCGACCTGGCCGACACCGCACGCCAGGACCTGGCGGCGCACCGGACCACCCGGGATCGGCTCAGTGGCGTCGTCGAGTCGCTCGGCGGCCGCCCGGCGGGCCCGCGACCCTCCTACGCGGTGACCGATCCGCGGGACGCCGCCGCCGCACGGGCCCTGGTGCAGGACGTCGAGTCGCGCATCGCCGCCGCCTGCGTCCGGTTGGTGGCCGTCACCGAGGACAAGGCACGCGACCGCGCGGTCCGCGGCCTGCGCACCGCAGCGCTGGGCCAGGTCCGCTGGGGCGCCGAGCCCGAGCCGTTCCCAGGCCTCGACTGATCCCACGGCCCGGTCCCGCTCCCGCGGGCGAGATGTGTAGCGCTGTGCACCGTGATTTCTCGCATCCTGGGATTCGAGGTGGATACCGCGACACATCTCGTTCCGCCGGAGGCGGAAACGGCGGATCAGTCCACGAACTCGATCACGGGCTCGGTGGGATCGGGGTCCCAGCTGGCGAGGACCGCGAGGAAGTACGAGGTGGTCTGCAGTCCTCTCAGGTTCCGGGGCGCGGGCACCCGCAGCAGCTTCTCGCCGATGACGTCGAACACGTACTGCGTCTGGTCGCCGTCGTCATCGACCGTGAACCGCACCCACCGCCCGTTCGCCTCCAGCCACGCGAACCGGCCCGATGCACCCGTGACCACGAAGCGTCGGTTGCCCGTGTCGATGGTCAGCTCCTGGGGCTCGCCGGCACACGCGACCGTGACGCCCTCGCCGGCGGAGACGCCGCAGTCGGCCCGCAGTCGTGTGCCGTCGATCTCGCCCTCGGCGCCCACCGTGAGGTCCCAGTCCACGACGTGATCCTCGAACGCCACCTTCAGCACATGGCGGGGCGTACTCGCGATCGCGGACAGGTCGCCGAAGACCGCCGTCGCCCCCGGCGCGACGAGCTCGGGCTCACCGGAGCCGTCCGCCGGCACGCGGTACACCGACGTCTGCGCGGGTACCCGACCCAGGTCGTCACCCTCGACCCCGACGAAGTACACGGCCCCGTCGCGCAGGACCGGCGCCACGTCCGGGGCCAGGGCCCTCGATCGGACGAGGCGCCGCTCGGCGCCGGCGTCCATGTCGCGGACGTAGAGGTCACCGCTCGGCCCGATGCCCCGTGACTCGGTCCACGCGATGAGGTCACCGCGAACCACGACCGGACCGATCTGCAGTGCGTTGCTGGGGATGCGGTCGCGCGCCACCGGGCCCTGCCGCCGCGCCCGGTCCGAGAGCACCGTCGTCCGCCCGGTCCGCGGATCACGCGCCACCAGTGCCACGGCGTACGGGTCGTCGTCATGCGCGTCGCGACCGGCACGGTGCGCGTGGCGCACGTAGATCTCGGTGCCGTCCGCGGTCCACCCGGCCAGCGAGGCAGCACGCCCGTCGAGCTCCGTGGGAACCCGGGTGACGACGTCGTAGTCCTCGCCCACGGTCAACACGGGGACGGATTCGTCGAGCGACAGCACGGTCGGGCCCGACGGCTCCGTCGGCACCTCGCTCGTGCATGCGGTCAGAGCCAGGACCAGCGACAGGACGGCGACGGTTCGTCTCACCGGTCCATCCTCCGGACGCTGTCAACTACGACGCCGGCTCGCGCAGCTCCGTCTCCAGGCCCAGTGCCTCGCCGGCAGCGGTCGCCGCGCCGAGAGTCTGTTCGGGGTCATCGACCAGTCCCGCTCCGGCGACGTAGGAGTACTTCACCTTGATCCGCTCGTTGCCACCCGGCCCACCGCACAGGACCTCGCGTCGTGGGAGCACCGTGATCTCGTTCCCGGGCGCACCGGCGCCCAGCAGCTCGCCGGCCGCCAGCTCCAGCTCCGCGAGAGCCTCGTCGGGGGTCGGGCCCGATGCCTCGCGATCATCGGACCCCGAGCAGGCGGTCGACGCGAGCACCAGCGCGATCGTGAGCCCTGCACCGCGCCCGCGCCGCGCCCCCCCGGAGCGGCACCCGTCAGCCCTGCGCGGTCAGCGTGGCGACCAGGTCGCCCACGGCGACGTCACGGCGCTCGCCGGTGGCGCGGTCCTTGACCTCGACGACACCGTCGACCAGACCCTTGCCCACCACGACGATCGTCGGGACGCCGATCAGCTCGGCGTCCTTGAACTTCACGCCGGGCGACATCTTCGGGCGGTCGTCGTACAGCACCTCGAGACCGGCGGCCTCGAGGTCGGCGACGATCGCGTCGGCGCCCTCGAACAGCTCGGGAGCCTTGCCCGCCACGACCAGGTGGATGTCGAACGGCGCGACCTCGCGGGGCCAGACGATGCCGGACTCGTCGTACGAGCCCTCGACCACGGCGGCGACGGCGCGGGAGACGCCGATGCCGTACGAGCCCATCGTGACCGTGACGAGCTTGCCGTTCTCGTCCAGCACCTGCAGGCCGAGTCGCTCGGCGTACTTGCGGCCGAGCTGGAAGATGTGGCCCATCTCCATGCCGCGCGCCAGCTCCAGCGGACCGGAGCCGTCCGGCGCCGGATCACCGGCGCGCACCTCGGCGGCCTCGATCGTGCCGTCGGAGGTGAAGTCGCGACCGGCGACCAGGTCGAAGACGTGCTTGCCGGGCTGGTCGGCGCCGGTGATCCAGCTCGTCCCGTCGACGACCCGCGGGTCGGTCAGGTAGCGGATGCCGGTGGCCTTCTCGGTGCCCAGCACGCCGGGGCCGATGTAGCCCTTGGCCAGGTCCGGGTACGTGGCGAAGGCGGTCTCGTCGAACGCCTCGACCTCCGCCGGGGACACCTGCGCCTCGAGGCGCTTGGCGTCGACCTCGCGGTCGCCGGGCAGGCCGATCGCCAGCGGCTCGGTGGAGCCGTCGGGGTGGCGCAGCATCACGAGCACGTTCTTGAGCGTGTCGGCCGCGGTCCACGGCCGGTCGTCGCGCGGGAACGCCTCGTTGGCGTGGGCGACGAGCGTCTCGATCGTCGGGGTGTCGGGGGTGTCCTCGACGTGCGACGCCGGCAGCCCGTCGAAGGCGATCGGGTCGGGCACGACGGTCGTGACGGCCTCGACATTGGCCGCGTAGCCGCCGGGCGAGCGCACGAAGGTGTCCTCCCCGTTCTCGGAGACGACCAGGAACTCCTCGCTGGCCGAGCCGCCCATGGCGCCCGAGTCGGCCTGGACGATCGCGTACTCGAACCCGAGTCGGTCGAACACGCGGATGTAGGCCGCGCGGTGCGCCTGGTAGGCGGCCTCCAGGCCCTCGTCCGTCACGTCGAAGGAGTACGAGTCCTTCATGATGAACTCGCGGCCGCGCAGGATGCCCGCGCGCGGACGCGCCTCGTCGCGGTACTTCGTCTGGATCTGGTAGAGGATCGCGGGCAGGTCCTTGTAGGAGCCGTACAGGTCCTTCACCAGCAGCGTGAACATCTCCTCGTGCGTCGGGCCGAGCAGCATGTCGTTGCCGCGACGGTCCTTCAGCCGGAAGAGGTTGTCGCCGTACTCGGTCCAGCGATCGGTCGCCTCGTAGGGATCGCGCGGCAGCAGGGCGGGGAACCGCACCTCCTGGCCGCCGATGGCGCCCATCTCCTCACGGACGATCGCCTCGACCTTGGCCAGCACGCGCAGGCCCAGCGGCAACCACGAGTAGATGCCGGGGGCGACGCGACGCACGTAGCCGGCGCGGACGAGCAGCTTGTGGCTCGGCACCTCGGCATCAGCGGGATCGTCGCGCAGGGTACGGAGGAACAGCTGGCTCATGCGCATACGACGAGGTTATCCGTCCGAGCCGGGAACCCGGCGGGCACCCGACCCGTTCAGGATGCGCTGGAGCGAGCGAGGTTGAGTGCCGCGCGGATCAGCGGCCACTGCAACGGCAGGCGGGCCAGGACCCCCGCCTTGTACGCCGGCGAGGCGCGGCGGCTGCCGACGACGTCGACGGCCATCTGCACGTTGGCGGGGAACACGGCCGCGAGCAGGCCGGCGGACGCGAGCGCGCCGACCCGGCGGGTGCGGGGCGCGACGACCGCCGCCGCACACACCAGCTCGGCGACGCCGGACGCCAGCACCAGGTCACGATGGCGCGGCAGGAACCTCGGCACGATCCGCTCGAACGTCTGGGGCCGGACGAGGTGGACGACCCCCGAGACGGCGAACGGAACGACGACGAGCGCCAGGTCGGTGCGACGGGGCATGGCGGACTGCTTTCGGGAGGGCGGTGAGGACAACGGGCGTCAGAGCAGGATCGAGGCGAACGTCTCGACCTCGCGGAAGCCCACGCGCTCGTACGCGCGTCGGGCGGGCGTGTTGTGCTCGTTGACGTAGAGCGTGACCGACGAGGCGATGGAGCGGCGCACCTGGCGGACGACCGACGCGAGCGCCGGGGCGGCGACGCCGGTCCCCCGCAGCTCCGGATGCACCCAGACGCCCTGCAGCTGGCAGCCGGCGTCGGTCGCGGCGCCGACCTCGGTCTTGAACAGCACCGTGCCGTCCTCGATGATCGCGTAGGACCAGCCCATCGACACCAGTTGAGTCACCCGGGCGCGGTACCCGTGCGGTGAGCCGACCGACTCCGGGTGGACGCCCACCTCCTCGGTGAACATCGCGACGCAGGCGGGATACAGGTCGTCGACCTGGTCCAGCCGCACGGGCTTGACCCGGGGGTCCAGCGGGACGTCACTGTCGTGCTTGAGCACCATGAACGGCTGCGACGGCCGGGGCGACCGCGCGGGGCCCCACTCGCCCTTGACCAGGTCCCACAGCGGCAGCACCGAGGCGGCAGGACCGACCAGCGAGCTGGGCTTGTGCCCATGGGAGAGCAACCGCGCGCCGAACGCCTCGACCGCCGCGGGCGTGGCCTGCGCCGGGACGACGTTCGCGCCCACGTGCAGCAGCGAGATCGCCTCGCCGTCCTCGAAGTAGCCCCACAACTCGGCGCCGAACCAGCGACGGTCCAGCCGGGTGGAGTCGACGCGATGTCGCACGAACATGTCGATCAACGGCTCGCGGTCGAGCACGTCGTGGACGATCTCCAGGTCGGCGCGTCCCAACGGCCTCACATAGGACGACGTCGTGGCTGACTGGTCGCAGACCTCGGTCATGCCCCGAGAGTACCCGCGGAAGCGTCGAATGACCGGCCGTCAGGAGACGGAGACCGACGCGCCGCCGCCCTCGACCGGCTCCATCGTCTCGGCGATCCGCATCGCCTCTTCGATCAGGGTCTCGACGATCTGGCTCTCGGGCACGGTCTTGATGACCTCGCCCTTGACGAAGATCTGTCCCTTGCCGTTGCCGGACGCGACGCCCAGATCGGCCTCGCGCGCCTCGCCGGGGCCGTTGACGACACAGCCCATGACGGCCACGCGCAGCGGGACCTCCATGCCCTCGAGCCCTGCCGTGACCTGCTCGGCCAGCGTGTAGACGTCGACCTGGGCGCGGCCGCAGGAGGGGCAGGAGACGATCTCGAGCTTGCGCGGACGCAGGTTCAGCGACTGCAGGATCTGGATGCCGACCTTGACCTCCTCGACCGGAGGAGCCGAGAGGGAGACGCGGATCGTGTCGCCGATGCCCTTGCTGAGCAGCGCGCCGAACGCCGTGGCGCTCTTGATGGTGCCCTGGAAGGCCGGCCCGGCCTCGGTGACGCCGAGGTGCAGTGGCCAGTCGCCCCGCTCGGAGAGCATCTCGTAGGCGCGGACCATGACGACGGGGTCGTTGTGCTTGACCGAGATCTTGAAGTCGTGGAAGTCGTGCTCCTCGAACAGCGAGGCCTCCCAGACGGCCGACTCGACCAGCGCCTCGGGCGTGGCCTTGCCGTACTTCTCGAGCAGGCGCTTGTCGAGCGAGCCGGCGTTGACGCCGATGCGCAGCGAGACGCCGGCGTCCTTGGCCGCCTTGGCGATCGCGCCGACCTGGTCGTCGAACTTGCGGATGTTGCCCGGGTTGACGCGCACGGCGGCGCACCCGGCGTCGATCGCGGCGAAGACGTACTTGGGCTGGAAGTGGATGTCGGCGATCACCGGGATCTGCGACTTGCGCGCGATCGCCGGCAGGGCCTCGGCGTCGTCCTGGCTGGGGCACGCGACGCGCACGATGTCACAGCCGGCGGCGGTCAGCTCGGCGATCTGCTGCAGCGTGGAGTTGATGTCCGAGGTCAGCGTCGTGGTCATCGACTGGACGGAGATCGGGGCGTCGCCACCGACGTCGATCGAGCCCACCTTGATCTTGCGCGTGGGGCGTCGGGGAGCCAGCACCGGCGGCGGCGCCTCGGGCATGCCGAGGTCGACCCCGCTCATGAGAGCCTCACCGGATTGACGATGTCCGCATAGATCAGAACCACACCCATGACTATAAGGACGAGCCCAACCACATAGGCGACCGGCAGCATCTTGGCGACGTCCACGAAGCCCGGGTCCGGCTTGCCCCGCAGGCGGGCGAACGTGCGCCGCAGCTGTTCCCACAGGGCCCCCGCGATGTGCCCGCCGTCGAGGGGCAGCAACGGGATGAGGTTGAACAGCCACAGGAAGAGGTTGAGGCTCGCCAGCAGGCTGATGATGCGCTGCGCGCGCTCGTCCCAGCCGGGGTCGTTGTACGTGACGAGCTCGCCGGCGACTCGGCTGGCGCCCACGACGCTGACGGGACCGTCGGACTCGCGCTCGCCGCCCAGCGCGGCCTTCACGACGCCCACCATGCGCACCGGCAGGTTCACCAGCGCCTTCGCGGTGGCGCCGATCATCTCGCCCATCTGGTCGACGACGAAGACCGGTCCCTGACGCTCGGTCACGAACTCCGGCGAGACGCCCAGGAAGCCCACGTTCTCGACCCGCTCGGGGTCGTCGACGGAGGCACGCGCCAGCACCGAGGTGTTGACGGTGACCTGGGTGGCCGCGCCGTTGCGCTCGTAGCCGATCGTGGCCTCGCGGTCGCCGTTGCGGCGGATCAGCGAGGTCAGCTCGTCCCAGTCGTCGATCCGCTCGCCGTTGAAGGTCGTCAGGACGTCGCCGGGCTCGAGACCGGCTTGGCGCGCCGGCGTGATCGGGTCCTCGGCCGTGCAGGCCCGGCCCGCCTCGGCGTCGGTGATGGCGCAGTCGGAGACCTGGGCGACGGTCGTCGTCGGGGTCGGCACGCCGAACGCCATGAAGGAGATCGCGAACAGGACGGTGGCGATGAGCAGGTTCACCGTCGGGCCGCCGGCCATGACGATGACCTTCTGCCACCACGGCTTGCGGTAGAACAGGCGGTCCTCGTCCTCGGGGTCGACGTCCATGTACTCGGCGGCCCGCGCGTCGGTGGCCATCTGGGTGAACAGGCCGGTGTCGGACGAGCGCACCACCAGGTGCCCGTCACGGTCGCGCTCCTCACGCTCGGGCGGGAGCATCCCGACGAGCTTGACGAAGCCGCCGAGCGGGATGGCCTTGAGGCCGTACTCGGTCTCGCCGCGCTTGAACGACCAGACGGTGCGGCCGAAGCCGACGAAGAACTGGGTGACCTTGACGCCGAACTTCTTGGCCGGCCACATGTGCCCGACCTCGTGCAGGGCGATCGACAGGGCGACGCCGACGAGGAAGACGATGACTCCGAAGGCGTACATCATCGGCTGCTCACCTCGGACCGGGCGGCGACGACGGCGCGGGCGCGCTCACGGGCGACCATGTCGGCCTCGAGGACCCGAGCGACCGTGAGGTCACCGGTCCCCCAGTCGGGGTCGGCCAGGTGCTCGTCCACGATCTCGGCGACGGTGTCGACGATCCCGAGGAAGTCCAGGTCACCGGCGACGAAGGCGTCGACGCAGACCTCGTTCGCGGCGTTGAACACGGCCGGCGCGGTGCGCCCGAAGGCGCCGGCGCGACGGGCGACGCGGATCGCGGGGAACGCGTCCTCGTCGAGCGGGAAGAACTCCCAGGCAGTCGCCGAGGTCCAGTCGCACGGGGCGACGGCGCCGGGGACACGGCGGGGCCAGGACAGGCCGAGGGCGATGGGGAGCTTCATGTCGGGCGGGGAGGCCTGCGCCATCGTGGAGCCGTCCACGAACTCGACCATCGAGTGCACGACGGACGTGGGGTGCACCACCACGTCGATCCGCTCGTACTCGATGCCGAACAGCAGATGGGCCTCGATGACCTCGAGCCCCTTGTTCACGAGGGTGGCCGAGTTGATCGTGATGACCGGACCCATGTCCCAGGTGGGGTGGGCCGCAGCCTGCTCGGGGGTCACGTCGCGCAGGTCCTCGCGCGTGCGGCCGCGGAACGGGCCGCCGCTGGCGGTCAGGACGAGACGGCGCACGTCGTCGATCTCCTCGCCGCGCAGGGCCTGGGCGAGGGCGGAGTGCTCGGAGTCGACCGGGACGAGCTGTCCGGGCTTGGCGGCGTCCAGGACCAGCGAGCCGCCCATGATGAGCGACTCCTTGTTGGCCAGGGCCAGCGTGGCGCCGGACTCCAGCGCCGCCAGCGTCGGCAGCAGGCCGACAGCGCCGGTCATGCCGTTCAGCACGGTGTCGGCGGGGATGCGGGCCGCCTCGACGGCGGCGTCGGGACCAGCCAGCAGCCGGGGCAGGCGGTACTCCCCCGCGGACCAGCCGCGGCGCTGGGCCTGCGCGTAGAGGGCCAGCTGCACGTCCTGCGCGGCGGTGGCATTGGCGACCGCCACGACCTCGACGTCGAACTCCAGGGCCTGGGAGGCCAGCGTCGACGGATCGGCGCCACCGGCGGCGATCGCGACGACGTCGAACCGGTCCGGATGGGCGCGCACCACGTCGAGCGCCTGCGTGCCGATCGAGCCGGTGGATCCCAGGACGACCACGCGCGAACTCATGGAGTCCATTGTGGCACCGCCGTCCGAGGGGCGGACCCGGCCCGAGAAGGTGCTCAGGTCAGGGTGCCGCCATGCAGCAGGGTCGCCAGTACGTCGCCGTACTGACGCTCCATCCGCTCGCCGTAGTCGCCCTCGTCGTGGACCGCCGCCGCGGCCGGGTCGACGCGACCGGCGCGCAGGACCAGGTCGAGCTCGTACTCCTCGCCGCCGGCGCTGATCACCGCCGGATCACCGGTGATCGTGAAGGACGCCTGCGGGTCGGGCTCGGCGCCGAGCCGGACGATCGCGAGCACACCGACCACCCAGACGTGACGGTCGGGCACGTCGAGGTGCACCGACGCTCCGGCACGCAGCCCGAGCTCACGCAGCCCGCCGGCCAGCGAGGCCGACTCGTGCAGCAGCTGGGCGTACGACAGCGTGCCGGCGGCAGTGACCAGGGCGGAGTCGTCGGCGCGGCCCTGGATCACATGGAGGTCCAGCGCCCGGAAGGCGATGCTCTGCGGTCGTGCCATCAGTGTCCCCTGAAGATCGGCTCGCGCTTCTCGGCGCGGGCGGTGGCAGCTTCCTTAACGTCCTCGCTGGCCCAGACGTCGGCGAAGCTCTGTGCGATCCGCTCGTCGTCGGCGGTCGTGCCGTTGAGCACGAGCTTGTTGTGGGCCAGTGTGAGCGGCGCCAGGCGGGCGATCTCGTGCGCCCAGGCGATCGCGTCGTCGAGCGTGCCAGGGCGGTCGGCGAGACCGCAGGACAGGGCCTCGTCGCGGTCGATCGTGTCGGCCGCCAGCATGACGCGACGGGCCCGGCCGCTGCCGGCGAGCTCGGCGAGGGTGCGGATGGTCCACGCGTCCACGGCCATGCCGTTGCGCGCGGTGGGGACGGCGAAGCGCGCCCGCTCGTCCACGACCCGCAGGTCGCACGCGATGGCGAGCTGGGTGCCCGCGCCGATCGCCGGCCCGTTGACCGCCGCGATGACGGGCACCGGCAGTCGGGTCAGCCCGTGGAGCATCTCGTAGAGCGCCGTGATGAACGCGTCGCCGTAGACGCCGTCGAGGTCGGCGCCCGCGCAGAACGCGGTGCCCTCCCCCGTCACCACGATGGCCCGGGCGCCGGACTCCACGGCGTCGGCCGCGGCCGCGTGCAGCGCCTGGCACAGCTCCAGGTTCAGGGCGTTGCGTCGATCAGGTCGCCGCAGCGTCAGCAGCACGACGTCGCCGTCGCGCGCGGTGGTCAGCAGGTCGGACATGCGATCCAACCTAGCGACCGACCACCGCGCGGACGGCGATGCCTCACTTGACCTCGGTGCTCCGCACCCGCAGGAAGCCGAGCGTGCCGGGGATGACGATCCACAGGACGATCGTGACGGCCATCCGCAGGTAGTCGATCGGACCCACGTCGATGGGGTCGCCGAGGAACGTCGTCCCCTCACGCACCATCATCACGGCGTAGTCGATCTGGATCCACGGCAGCAGGTCCCGCGCCCAGCCGAACAGCGCCAGCAGGACCGGGTAGACCATGAACGGCAGGATGAGCGCGGCCACGTAGAACACCGCGATCGCCGCCGGGGTGTTGAGCAGCAGCAGGGCCAGCGCGAACGCCATCCAGAAGAACAGCAGCTGCTGGAAGACGGTCCACGCCAGGTCGCTGACGGGCACATTCCAGACGACCTCGTTGGGCGTGATGACGCCGTAGAGGACGTTGCCCAGCACGCCGAACGCGATCGCGATCACCATGGTCGCCAGCGCCAGCAGGGACACGGCCACGAACTTCGCCAGGACGACCCTCGTGCGGTTCGGCTGGAGCGTGAAGGTCGTCAGGTGCGTGCGCTGGCTCCACTCGCTGCTGACGATCAAGATGGCGAAGACCGGCAGCAGGATCGACACCGGCAACGCCATGACCTCGGCGAATCCGCCGGCGGTGATGGTGCTGTCGGAGTTGAGGCCCAACACCAGCAGGGTGAGCCCCATCGCCAGGAGGATGAAGATCCCCGTCAGGGCGAACAGCCAGACACCGCCGCGGGTGTCGATCATCTTGCGCAGCTCGACGCGGACCTCGCGGCCGAACGGGATCGCCGGGCGGGAGAGGTCGATGGTGGTGGTCGTGCTCATGCCTGAGCTCCTTCGGTGGAGATGACGTCGCGCTGGTCCTCGGCGGTGAGCTGCAGGAACATCGCCTCGAGGCCTGCGCCCTCGGCCTGCCGCAGCTCGATGAGCGGCACCCCGGCGGCTGCGGCGGCGAGCCCGACCTGCTCGGGAGTCGCGGTGGAGGTGATCGCGTCGGATGCCTCGACGGCCTCGAGGCCGGCGGTCTTGAGCGCCTGGACGAGCGCCACGCGGTCGCGTGCCACGACGCGCGTTCCCGCGGTCGTGAGCAGCTCGTCCTTCGTGCCCCTGGAGACGATCCGGCCGTGGCCGATGACGATGAGGTCGTCGGCGATGATCTGGATCTCGTGCAGCAGGTGTGACGACAGCATCACGGTCCCGCCGCGGTTGGCGTACTCGCGCAGCAGCTGGCGCATCCAGTGGATGCCCGCCGGGTCGAGGCCGTTGGCGGGCTCGTCGAGGATGAGCACCTGCGGGTCACCCAGCAGCGCGTGGGCGATGCCCAGGCGCTGGCGCATGCCCAGCGAGTAGTTGCGCACCCGACGCTTGGACTCCTTGGGCGTGAGGCCCACCAGGGCGAGCATCTCGTCGACGCGCTCGCTGGGCAGGCCCATCGTGATCGCGCCGATCGTCAGGACCTCCCGGCCGGTGCGGCCGCCGTGCTGGGCGGAGGCGTCGAGCAGGACGCCGACCTGGCTGGCGGGGTTGGGGATGTCGGCGTACGCGACGCCACCGATGGTGGCGGTGCCGGCCGAGGGGCGGGTCAGCCCGGTGATCATCCGCATCGCGGTGGACTTGCCGGCGCCGTTCGGGCCGAGGAAGCCGGTGACGCGACCGGGCTGGCACACGAACGAGACGTCGTCCACGGCCCGGAAGTCGCCGTACGACTTCGAAAGATTCTTGACTTCGATCATGACTCCACCCTGCCTGATCGGACGGACGTCCGGCAGCCACCGACACGCTCGAAGTGCTGGCCGAAAGTAGGGGGTCGCGATGCCGAACGCTCGAGGCGGTCCCGGCGCCGGCCCGCCTATCCTGAGGCGGTGACGATGCCCGCGCCCCCGATCTCGCGGTGGGGCCACACCTGGCGGATCGCCCTGGTGCTGGGCATCTCGGGCCTCGCGTGGGGTCCCCTGGCCGAGTACCAGTGGGATCGCGCGCGCTGGTGGTTCTGGCTGGACCTGGCCGTCGGCGTCCTGAGCTTCGTCGCGATCTTCTGGCGGCGGCGGTTCCCCGTCGCGGTCGCGCTGACCACGAACATCGCGGCCGGCTTCTTCCTCAGCGCGGGCGGCCCGGCGACGATCTCCCTCTTCTCGCTGTCCACCAGGCGACGCTGGCGCGAGATCCTCCCGGTCAGCGCCGCCGGCTTCGCGTCGGGCGCGGCCTTCATCCTCTTCGCCGACCCCACGGCACCAAGCCGCGATTTCATCCTGGTCGACCTCGCGCTGCTCACGACGATCGTCGCGATCACGGTCGGCTGGGGCATGTACGCGGGGTCGCGGCGCGAGCTGCTGGCCACGTTGCGCGACCGGGCCGAGACCGCCGAGTCCGAGCAGGCGGCGCGCATCGCGCAGGCCAGGATCGCCGAGCGCGCGCAGATCGCCCGCGAGATGCACGACGTCCTCGCCCACCGGATCTCCATCGTGACGATGCACGCCGGCGCGCTGTCGTACCGCGACGACCTGTCCGCCGACGAGGTCAAGGCCACGGCGGCCACGATCGAGCAGAGCTCGAGACTGGCGTTGGTCGAGCTGCGCGAGGTGCTGGGCGTCCTGCGCGAGGGAGCCGGCGATGCCGAGCCGGAGCCGCCGCAGCCGACCGCGGCGGCGATCGCCGACCTGGTCCAGCGCTTCCGCGACGCCGGGATGAACCTCGTCGTGGACGTGTCGGTCGACCCCGCGTCCATCCCGGCGCCGATCGGCCGCACGGCCTACCGCGTCGTCCAGGAAGGGCTCACCAACGCGGCCAAGCACGCCCCGCGCACGCGGGTCGAGCTGACGATGTCCGGCGGGCCCGAGACCGGACTCACGATCGAGGTCACGAACCGGATCCCGGCGGGGCAGCGGACCACGGCGTCGCCGCCCGAGTCGGGACTGGGCCTCATCGGTCTGACGGAGCGCGCGCAGCTGGCCGGCGGCGGGTTGCACCGCTCGACCACCACCGATCGGCACGTCCTGAGGGTGTGGCTACCGTGGGCGGCGTGATTCGCGTCCTCGTCACCGACGACGACCCGCTCGTGCGCGCGGGCCTGAGCCTCATGCTCGGGGGCGCCGCGGCGCTGGAGGTCGTGGCCGAGGCCGCCGACGGGCGCGAGGCCGTGGCCGCCGTCCGCGAGCAGCCGGTGGACGTGGTCCTCATGGACCTGCGCATGCCGGTCATGGACGGCATCGAGGCGACCCGGGCCATCGTGGCCGCCCCCGAGGCCCCCAAGGTGCTGGTGCTGACCACGTTCGACGCGGACGACTACGTCGTCCGGGCTCTGTCCGCGGGCGCCGCGGGCTTCCTGCTGAAGGACACTCCCCCGCCGCAGATCGTCGACGCGATCCGGAAGGTCGCCGGCGGTGAGCCGATGCTCTCGCCCACCGTCACCGAGAACCTCATCCGCCGCGTCACCGCCGACTCGACCGACACCCGGCGCACCGGCGCGGCACGACTCGTCGACACCCTCAGCGAGCGTGAGCTGGAGGTCGCCCAGGCCATCGGTCAGGGCCGCTCCAACGCCGAGATCGCCGCCGAGCTGTTCATGAGCGTCGCCACCGTCAAGGCTCACATCTCGCGCATCTTCACCAAGCTCGACGCCGGCAACCGTGTGCAGGTCGCGATCACCATGCACGAGGCCGGGCGGCTGTAGTCGCCCGACTTTTGGCATCGCACCGTCCCCCTGCCCGACTTTTGGAACGCGTTTCACCCTTCCCGCCGGGAGAAGGGTGAAACGCGTTCCAAAAGTTCCGCGGGATGTGGCCGGTACTACTCGGCGGCGGCGAGCTGGCCGCAGGCGCCGTCGATGTCGGAGCCGCGGGTGTCGCGGACCGTCGTCGGGATGCCCTTGGCCTCGAGCCGGCGGACGAACTCGCGCTCGTCCTCGCGGCGCGAGGCGGTCCACATCGAGCCGGGCGTGGGGTTCAGCGGGATCAGGTTGACGTGGACCCAGCCCCAGTCGCCGTAGGAGTTCAGCACGTCGCCCAGCAGGTCGGCACGCCAGGCCTGGTCGTTGATGTCGCGCATCATCGCGTACTCGATCGAGACGCGGCGCTTCGTGGTCTTCGCGTAGTTCCACGCCGCGGCGACGGTCTCGGCGACGCTCGAGCGGTTGTTGATCGGGACCAGCTCGTTGCGCAGCTCGTCGTCCGGCGCGTGCAGGCTCAGCGCGAGGGTCACCGGGATGCCCTCCTCCGCGAGCTGGAGCATCCGCGGGACCAGACCGACGGTCGACACCGTGATGTTGCGCGCACTCAGGCCCAGGCCGTCGGGGGCGGGCGCGACCATGCGGCGGACGGCGCCGATCACGGCCTTGTAGTTGGCCATCGGCTCGCCCATGCCCATGAACACGACGTTCGAGAGGCGGCCGGGGCCGCCGGGGACGGCACCGGAGGCCATCTGGTGGGCGGCGTCGACGACCTGGTCCATGATCTCGGCCGTGCTCATGTTGCGCTGCAGGCCGCCCTGGCCCGTGGCGCAGAAGGGGCAGGCCATGCCGCAGCCGGCCTGGCTCGAGACGCAGATCGTGGCGCGGTCGGGGTAGCGCATCAGGACGGACTCGACCAGCGCGTTGTCGAACAGACGCCACAGCGTCTTGCGGGTCGTGCCCTTGTCGGCCTCGAGCACGCGCACCTGGTTCAGCAGCGGCGGCAGCAGGGCGCCCACGATCGCGTCGCGCTCCTTCGCCGGCAGGTCGGTCATCTGCTCGGGATCGCGCTCGAAGCGCGCGAAATAGTGGTGCGCGACCTGCTTGACCCGGAACGGCTTGAGACCCAGCTCCTCGGCGGCGGCCTTGCGCTCGTCCCCCGAGAGGTCCGCCAGGTGCCGAGGCGGCTTGCCACGCCCCCGGGGCGGCGCCATCACGAGAGGCAGCGGCTTGGGGTTGACTTCCGCCACATCGACCTCGTTCGCCATGACTCCAGTCTCCCAGACCGCCCCCACTCAGGACGAATCCGCGATCAGGCGACGTGGTACCGCGGCGACAGGGACGCGACGAACTCGAGCTTCTCGAGCACGGGCGCCGCGATCACGAACGGGTACAGCGGCTCCTTGCCCATCGAGCGGTTGATCTGGTTGAGCGCGACCGACAGCGGGATCCAGACCCCGGCGACGAGGTCGCGGAACGACCGGAACGCGCTGGCGTCGACCGTGGTCAGGCCGAGCGACTGGGCGGTGTCGATCGTGTCGGCGATGTGCAGGAAGTGCGCGAACGTCTCGGCGAAGTCCTCGAAGGGATGCATCGTGGCGTAGGCGCTGATGTAGCGGTCACGCCAGCCCGGCGGCGGCCCGGCGGCGTAGTGCCGGTCGAGCGCCTCGCCGTAGTCCTGCCGCTCGTCGCCGAACAGCTCGCGTGCCCGGCTCAACCGCTCACCGCGGACCAGCAGCGCCTCGTAGTAGTGGCCGGTCTCGTGACGGAAGTGGCCCAACAGCGTGCGGTACGGCTCGGCGAGATCACGGCGCAGGCGTTCGCGGTGCACGCTGTCGCCCTCGGCCAGGTCGATCGTGACGATGCCGTTCTGGTGTCCCGTCGTGACCGGCACGTTGGCGCTGGAGAGCAGGTCGAACGCCAGCCCGGCCTCGGGATCCTGGGCGCGCGTGACGATCGGCAGCTCGAGGGCGTCGAGCTCGACGATGAGGCGTCGCTTCGCCGACTCGGCCGCGGGAAACGCCTTCATCCCCGCGGCGTCCGAGTCGGCCGGACGGGTACGGGTCAGCGCGCAGTTGAAGCACAGCGTGCCCTGGACCGGCGTGAGCCAGGTGCACGCCGCCAGCTCGCGGTTGCGGCACAGCCACCACTCGCGGCCCTCGGCGTCGACGTAGCGCCCGTCGTCGTCGACCGGGACGATCGCCTTCTCCTCGCGGGAGAACCCGAGGGTCGACCCGCACGAGACACACGTGGTGTTCTCGAAGTAGAGGGCATTGCCACAATGACGACACTCGAATGCACGCACGCCCCCACCTTCGCGGTCCCCGACGGCGTCTGCCAGTCCGGGGGCGTAGATCACACCAGCGGCGCGACGTCGACCTGGACGTCGAGGGTGGAGGACTTCGCGTCGGTGTAGATGATGCCCTTGACCGGCGGCACGTCCTTGTAGTCCCGACCCCACGCCACCGTGACGTACCGGTCGTTGACCCACTGGTCGTTCGTGGGGTCGAGCGCCAGCCACGTGCCGTCCGGCAGCCACACGGCCGCCCAGGCGTGCGAGGCGTCGGCACCGACGATCCGCTCGCGCCCCGGAGGCGGTGTCGTGGCCAGGTAGCCACTGACGTACCCGACGGCCAGCCCGTGCGAGCGCAGGCAGGCCAGCGTCAGATGGGCGAAGTCCTGGCACACCCCGGCGCGCTGGGCGAAGACGTCGTCGATCCGGCTGGTGACCGTGGTCGCGTTCTTGTCGTACGTGAAGTCTGCGTGGATCCGGTGCATCAGGTCGGTGACCGCCTCACCGACGGGCCGCCCCGGGAGGAGCGACGCCGCGGCGTAGTCCCGGGCCTGCTCGGTCTGGTCGACGAGGGTCGACGGCAGGCTGAGGTCGACGGCTCGCCAGGCCTGATCGACGTCGGGCCGTTCGGCCGGGCGTGCGTGCTCCCACGGTGCGGCCAGGGCGGCCGGACTGTGGACCGGGAGGCTGACGTCGACCTCGCTCGTGGCGTCGACCACGAGGGTGCGGTGCGGGCTGGTCACCTGGAAGTACGTGACGGTGTTGCCGTAGTAGTCGGTGCTGCGGCTCGTGTCGGCGGGCGTGGGCTCGATCCGCACGTCGACCGACTCGACCTGCTGGTACGCCGAGCTGCGCGGCACCACGTACGCGATGCCGTAGCTGTTCGACACGTTCTCGTCGTACGTGTAGGTGGTCCGGTGCCACACGCGGTACCTCATGCGTCCGTCCCGCCCGTCGAGAAGCCCAGGGACCGCGGCGTGGGGCCGGTGGCGAAGTGCACCTCGGCGACGGCGTCCGAGAGCCGCATGAGGTGCTGCGCCGTCGACTGGGCGAACCTCACGAAGTTGGGCCGGGTCTCGCCGTCCAGCGCCATCAGCGCGCCGATGTCGAGCCGGTCCAGCTCGGCCAGGAGATCGTCGACCAGCCGCTCGGGTCGGGTCGAGCCGCTCGAGTCGGGCAGCGTGGCCAGGGATGCGTCGATGGCCAGCAGGTTGAAGCGCAGCGAGCGCGGGTTCGTCTCGTCCAGGAGCAGCAGGTCCAGCACGGACGCGGCGCGCACGACGCCACGGTGACGGCGCCGATGCGTGACGGCACTCTCGGCGATCTGCAGCACGGCGTGGTGGACCTCGCGGTCGACGTCGAGGCCGCGGCGCACCGACAGCGTCGGGCCGATGAGGCGACACAGCTGGAGGCTGCGCTCGATGCCGCGGCCGATCTCCATGAGGTGCCAGCCCTCGTCGCGGACCATGTTCCCGGTCACGCCGTGCAGGGCGAGGATGTCGGTGAGCATCCGGCCGGCGCTCTCGCCGATCTGCCATCCGTGCGGGTTCGTCTCGAGCAGTGCCCGGGCGCGATCCATCGCGCCGAAGACGCGGAAGAGGTCCGGCGAGACCTGGTCGCGCACGCTCTGGGCGATCTCCTTGAGCCGCATGACCGTCTGGCCGACCGATCCCGATCGCTGGGCGTCCAGCAGCAGGGACCTGAGGTCTCCCTCGAAGTTGGCGGGGTCGAACGAGGACGGGCTCAGCGACCGCATCACCCCGGCGACGACGGCCAGGGTGCGTCCGCCGCTGGAGTGCGGGCGGCCCTGGAAGTCCTCGGCCAGTTCGTGCGTGGCGATCGCGAGGCGCAGCAGGTCCTCGACGCGCTCGGCGTAGCGGCCCAGCCAGAACAGGTCGTCGAGCACGCGCGGCACGGGGGTGACGGGCGCGCGGGCGTGCGTGACCGGCAGGACGTCCGCGAGGCCCTGGTCGGGCTCGTCGGGCGAGCCCTTCAGCACCCACACGTCCTTGCTGACCTCGATCTGATCCGCGGACGTGCCGACCGGGGCCGCCGTGGCGAGCCCGCCGATCATCGGCCGGTAGCTGGAGCCGTGGCGCAGCGTGAAGGCGCGCAGGGTCAGCGCATGGGGCTCGAGGCGCCCCTGGTCGAGCGTCGGCGAGACGGAGACGCCCACGCGCTCCTGGCCCACGTAGCGATACGGCTCGGCCACGATGGCCTCGACCAGGCGCTCGCGCGACAGCGGCTCGACGTCGAACGGCGGGTCGATCCGCCGGACGGCCAGCTCGTCGAGCCGGTCCAGCAGCTGGTCGCGACCCTCCGGAGTGCCCGCCCACACAGTCGGGACGCCGGGCAGGCGCAACGGCTCGTCGAGCAGCTGCTCGCACATCTCGGACATGAACGGCAGCAGGGCCGCGTTCTCGACGACTCCCGAGCCGAGGCCGTTGATGACGGTCACCGTCCCCCGGCGCACCGCCTCGGTCAGGCCGGTGACGCCCAGCTGGGACTCGCCGCGCAGCTCCAGCGGGTCGCTCCACTCCGCGTCCACACGACGCAGGATCACGTCGACACGCTCCAGCCGGCCCAGCACCCGCATCCAGACCGCGCCGTCGCGGGCCACGAGGTCCGTCCCCTCGACCAGCGGGAAGCCGAGGGTCGAGGCGATGAAGGCCTGGTCGTAGGCCGTCTCGGACGTGGGCCCGGGCGACAGGACGACGACGCGCGGGTTCTCGACCGTCGAGGGCGCGGCCTGCATGAGCGACACGCGCAGCACCTGGAAGAACGGGGCCAGCCGGTGCAACCCGGCCTCGCGGTACGCGACCGGCAGCACGCGCGAGAGCACGCGGCGGTTCTCCATCGCGAAGCCGATTCCCGACGGCGCCTGCGCACGGTCAGCGAGGACCTGCCACTCCCCCGCCGGTGTCCGGCCCAGGTCGGTGCCGGTGATCACGAGCTGACGCTGGTGTCCCGCCGTCGCCCGCGCGACGGAGCGCAGGAAGCCGCTGTGACCGAAGACGACGGCGGGCGGCAGCGTCCCGCGCGAGAGCAGCTCCTGCGGGCCGTAGAGGTCGACGAGGATCGCGTTGAGCAGCTCGGCGCGCTGGGCCAGGCCCTTCTCGAGCGTCGCCCACTCGTCGGCCGCGATGACCAGCGGAACGGGATCGAGTCGCCAGGACCGCTGCTCGCCGCCCAGCGGCGTGTAGACGACGCCCTCGTCCGACAGCAGCCGAGCGATCTCGTCGCCGGCCCGGGTGAGCTCCGGCAGGGTCACGTCGACGGCCTCGGCCGCCAGTCGCTTCCAGGCGGCACGCAGCGTGCCGTCGGGACTGGCGACCTCGTCGTAGGGGGCGGCCGACTGGCCCAGCGTCGGCTGGATCACCGAGGCGGCGTAGTCGCGCAGGACGGTCATGGCCTCAGACCAGCAGGTACATCACCAGGTACGCGACGGGCGCGACGGCGATGAGCGAGTCGAGCCGGTCCATGAGTCCGCCGTGGCCGGGGAGCAGGTCGCCCATGTCCTTGATGCCGATGTCGCGCTTGATGAGCGACTCGCACAGGTCCCCCAGGGTCGCGAAGCAGACACCCGCGATGCCCAGCACCAGACCGGCCCACCACGGTCCCTCGAGCGCGTAGACGACGATCAGGATGCCCGCGACGACGCTGGCCACCATGGACCCGGCGAAGCCCTCCCAGGACTTCTTCGGCGAGATGGTCGGAGCCATCGGGTGCTTGCCGAAGAGGACGCCGGCCGCGTAGCCGCCGATGTCGGAGGCGATCGTGACCAGGATGAACGCCACGACCCGCCAGGCGCCGTCGTCGGCGGTCAGCATCCGCAGGACGAACGTGCCCATGAGGAACAGGTACGACAGCAGGAAGATGCCCGCGGTCGCGTCGCGGACGAAGCCCTCGCTGCCGGAGCGCAGGCGCCAGGCCATCGTCGCGATGACGGTCAGCGCCATCACCGCGGCGGCGACGTCCATCTCGAAGTAGTAGCCGACGACGAGCATCGTGATGCCACCGGCCAGCACGGGCGGCAGCGGCACACGGATGCCCGCCGTGGCGAACGCCCGCGAGATCTCGAACGCCGCGACGACCAGCGCCACGATGACGACGATGCCGAACAGGTCCTTGACCAGGAACAACGACAACAACACGACGACGACGAGGCTGACGCCGACGGCGATGGCGGCCGGCAGGTCCCGTCCGGCCCGGCCGGTCTTCTTCTGAGCGGCCGGATCCGGTGTCGGGACGTCAGACGTCAAGGAGCTCTGCTTCCTTGGACTTCAGGGCCTCGTCGATGATGTCGACGTGCTTCTTCGTCAGCGCGTCGAGACGCTTCTCGGCGCCGGTGACGTCGTCCTTGCTGATCTCGGAGTCCTTCTCGGCCTTGTCGAGAGCCTGCTTGGCGCTGCGACGCACACCGCGCACGGCGATGCGGCCGTCCTCGGCCTTCGAGCGCGCCAGCTTGATGTACTCCTTGCGGCGCTCCTGCGTCAGCTCGGGCAGCGTCACGCGCAGCACCTTGCCGTCGTCGGACGGGTTCACACCCAGGTCGGAGTCGCGGATGGCCTTCTCGATGGCGGACTTCGCGCCCAGGTCGTAGGGCGCGATGATCACGGTGCGCGCCTCCGGGACCTGGAAGCTGGCCAGCTGCTGCAGCGGCGTGGGCGTGCCGTAGTAGTCCGCGGTGATCTGGGCGAACATCGCCGGGTGGGCGCGGCCGGTCCGGATACCCTCGAACTCGTCGCGAGTGTGCTCGACCGCCTTCTTCATCCGGGTCTCGGCATCGCGCAGTGTCTCGTCGATCACGTCATGCTCCGTTGCATCGTCGGGTGTCCACGCTCACGCATGGACGAGTGTTCCGATCATCTCACCACGCAGGGCACGGGTCACCGCACCCTCGTCGTTCATGTTGAACACCATCATGGGCAGTTCGTTCTCCATGCACAGCGCGAAGGCGGCCGCGTCGACCACCTGCAGGTTGCGCTGGAGGGCTTCGTTGAAGGTGATGGAGTCGAAGCGCTGGGCCTCGGGGTTGCTGCGGGGGTCGGAGTCGTAGACCCCGTCGACGCCGTTCTTGCTCATCAGCACGACGTCGGCCTTGATCTCCAGGGCGCGCTGGGCAGAGACGGTGTCGGTCGAGAAGTACGGCATGCCGGCGCCGGCGCCGAAGATCACGACGCGGCCCTTCTCCATGTGCCGGATGGCCCGGCGCGGGATGTACGGCTCGGCGACCTGGGCCATGGCGATCGCGGACTGGACGCGCGTCTCGACGCCCTGCTTCTCGATGAAGTCCTGCAGCGCGAGCGCGTTCATGACGGTGCCCAGCATGCCGATGTAGTCGGCGCGGGCGCGCTCCATGCCACGCTGGCTGAGCTCGGCCCCGCGGAAGAAGTTGCCGCCGCCGACGACGATCGCGACCTGGACGCCCTCGCGGACCGCCTGGGCGACCTGCTCGGCGGCGTCGTTGACCACGTCGGGATCGATGCCCGTCGCTCCTCCACCGAAGACCTCACCGGAAAGCTTGAGAAGAACGCGGCGAGCCATGGGCACCAGATTATCCGATGGCGTCCCCGCCGGTGCACCCAGCGTCGACTTCGGCGCCTCGTGCGGGAGTGACTGCCGAGACGCCGGGGAAATGCACGAGGGCCCCGTGGATCGCTCCACGGGGCCCTCGTCGATCAGGTGCGGCTCAGGCGCCGACCTCGATGTGGCTGAAGCCCTTGACGGTGATGCCGGCCTCATCCGCGACGGCCTTGACCGTCTTCTTGTTGTCGGTGACGCTCGCCTGGTCCAGCAGCACGTTCTCCTTGAAGAACCCGTTGACGCGACCCTCGACGATCTTGGGCAGAGCCTGCTCGGGCTTGCCCTCCTCCTTGGCCGTGGCCTCGGCGATCTCGCGCTCCTTGGCGACGGTCTCGGCGGGCACGTCCTCGCGGGTCAGCCAGCGCGGGCGCATCGCCGCGATCTGCATCGCGATGCCGCGAGCGGCGTCCTCGTTGTCACCCTCGTACTCGACGAGCACGCCGACAGCCGGCGGCAGGTCGCTGGCGCGACGGTGCATGTACGTGGCGACCTGGCCCGAACGGGCGCTGACGCGACCGAGCTCGAGCTTCTCGCCGATGACGGCGGCCAGGGCGCTGATCGTCTCGGCGACCGTCTTGCCGTCGTCGAGCGTCACGTTGGCGAACTCCGCGGCGTCCGCCGGCTTGGCGGCATCGGCCGCGGCAGCCAGGCGCTCGGCCAGGGCGATGAACTGGTCGTTCTTGGCGACGAAGTCCGTCTCGGAGTTGAGCTCGACGAGAGCCGAGCCCGAGTTGGCGACGAGGCCCGAGGAGGCCTCGCGCTCGGCGCCGCGCTTGGCGGCCTTGGCGGCACCCGAGATCCGCAGGATCTCGACGGCCTTGTCGAAGTCACCCTCGGCCTCGGTGAGGGCCTTCTTGGCGTCCATCATCCCGGCGCCCGTGGCGTCGCGGAGCTTCTTCACATCGGCAGCGGTGATTGCCATGTTTCAACCTCTGTTCTGGTGACGCCGGCCCGACGGGTCACGTCGGGCCGGCAGATGATCAGGGACGGCTCAGGACTCGGCGGGCGTCTCGGCCGGGGCGTCGGCCGCGGGGGCCTCGGCAGCAGGAGCCTCGGCAGCGGGAGCCTCGGCAGCGTCAGCCGCGGGGGCCTCGGCAGCGGGGGCCTCGGCAGCAGGCGCCTCGGCAGCAGGCGCCTCGGCGGCGTCGGCGGCGGGGGCCTCAGCGGCCTTCGAAGCGAGCAGCTCCTTCTCCCAGTCGGCCAGCGGCTCCTCGGCGCCGAGCTCCTGGCCCGGGGTCTCCTCACCGGTCTTGGCGCCACCACGCGACATGAGGCCGTCGGCCACGGCGTCGGCGATGACGCGCGTCAGCAGGCCGACCGAGCGGATCGCGTCGTCGTTGCCCGGGATCGGGTAGTCGACGTCATCGGGATCGCAGTTGGTGTCGAGGATCGCGACGATCGGGATGTTCAGCTTCTTGGCCTCGTCGACCGCGAGGTGCTCCTTCTTGGTGTCGACGATCCACACGGCGTTGGGCACGCGGCCCATGTCGCGGATGCCGCCCAGGGTGCGGTTGAGCTTGATGTACTCGCGACGCATCTGAAGGAGTTCCTTCTTCGTGCGGTTGGAGCCCGCGACGTCGTCGAAGTCGACCTCCTCGAGCTCCTTCATGCGCTGCAGACGCTGCGACATCGTCTGGTAGTTGGTCAGCATGCCGCCGAGCCAGCGCTGGTTGACGTAGGGCATGCCCACGCGCTTGGCCTGCTCCTCGACGGGCTCCTGCGCCTGGCGCTTGGTGCCGACGAACAGGATCGTGCCGCCGCGGGCGACGGTGCTCTTGACGAACTCGTACGCCGAGTCGATGTAGGACAGCGACTGCTGCAGATCGATGATGTAGATGCCGTTGCGCTCGGTCATGATGAATCGCTTCATCTTGGGGTTCCAACGACGGGTCTGGTGCCCGAAGTGAACGCCGCTCTCGAGCAGCTGACGCATGGTGACGACGGCCATGGCCGTACTTCCTTTCAAACCAAGTTGACGCATCGCCGGTCGACGATGCCCTGGTGTCCCACGCGGGCCACCCGATGAACATCGGGACCCGGGCCGCGCCCCGTTCGGTTCTCACGTCACGGGAGGAGGACACGCGAATTTCCGCCCCGGAAGGCAGATGGGTCAAGTCTAGTGCACCCTCCTCGTCCCGAGGAAATCGGCACCAGCGGAGGGCGAAGCGCGGGGCGTCCACACCCCGAACCGCCGTGATCGACGCGTCCACAGGCGTCGGCGAGCGGGTTCCGGCGGCCGCTCCCCCGCGCTTGGCTCGGGTCATGCGCCGCCTCCTCCTGCTCGTGTTTCCCCTGCTCGCCCTGGCGGCTGCGGCCCCTGCGCACGCGTCGCCGTGGCAGTGGCCGCTCGGCGACCACCGGATCGACCGGCCCTTCGATCCGCCCGCGTCGGACTACGGAGCCGGACACCGCGGCATCGACATCCCGGGCCGGACCGGGCAGACCGTGCGCGCCGTGGCCGCCGGGCGCGTCACGTTCGCCGGCCGGGTGGCCGGGGTCTGGACGATCACCGTGACCCACGGCGACGAGCGGTCCACCTACCAACCGGTCTCCCCCGCTGTCCGCGTCGGTGACGCCGTGACGGCCGGCCAGCCGCTGGGCCGGCTGCTGGGCCGCCACCCGTCGTGCCGGCGCACCTGTCTGAACCTCGGACGCCTGCGGGGCGAGCAGTACCTCGACCCGGCCGACCTGCTGGCGACGTCGGGCTCCTACCGGCTCATCGACCCGGACGGGGCGCCACCCGAGCCACCGGACCTCGTCGGCGGCGACCTCCCGCTCGACGGCCCGGTGACCTCCGCCTACGGGATGCGGGTCCATCCGCTGACGGGCGTCCGCAAGCTCCATGACGGCGTGGACATCGGCGCCCCCTGTGGCACCGCCGTCCCGGCCGCGGGCCCCGGGCGGGTCGACCGCTCCTCGTCGAACGGCGCCTACGGACTGCAGGTCGAGATCCGGCACGCGGGCGGCACGGCCACCTCCTACTCGCACCTCTCGTCCCTCGCGGTGCGCGTCGGGGAGCAGGTGGGCGGGGGCACCGTCGTGGGGCGGGTCGGCTCGACCGGCAGCTCGACCGGGTGCCACCTGCACTTCATGCGCCTCGTCGACGGACGGCCGGTCGACCCACTGGGCACGTCCCGGTGAGGATCAGGCGCGGGGATGCGCCTGGGTGAACGCGGCGCGCAGGCGGTCGGCGCTCACGTGGGTGTAGATCTGCGTCGTCCCCATCGAGGCGTGTCCGAGCAGCTCCTGCACGGACCGCAGGTCGGCTCCTCCCTCGAGCAGGTGGGTGGCCGCCGTGTGGCGCAGGCCGTGCGGGCCGACGTCGGGCGCGTCGGGCACGGCCGCGACGCGCTCGTGCACGATGCGGCGCACGACGCGCGCGTCGATCCGTCCGCCCCGGGCGCCGAGGAAGAGCGCGGGCCCGCTTCCGGCCACGGCGAGCGCGGGCCGCCCGCGCTCCAGCCACGCGGTCAGAGCGTCGGCGGCCGGCACCCCGTACGGGACCATGCGCTCCTTGGAGCCCTTGCCCAGCACCCGCAGCACCCGACGCGAGGCATCGAGGTCGTCGATGTCAGCGCCCACCAGCTCGCCCACCCGGACTCCGGTCGCCCACAGCATCTCGATGATCGCGAGGTCGCGCAGGCCGGTCGGGCCGTCGTCCTCGATGGACTCGACGATCGCCTCCACCACGCCGCGCATGTCGACCTGGTTCAGCGCCGGGGGCAGCGTGCGGTGGGCCTTCGGCGCGGCCAGCAGCGCCCCGGCGTCACGCGTCGCGCGACCGGTGCGCTCCAGCCAGGCGGTGAAGACCCGCGCAGCCGTCGAGCGCCGGGCCATCGTGGTGCGCGCGCGACCGCGGGTCTGCAGGTTCGCCAACCAGCTGCGCAGCGTGCGGATCGTGAGGTCGGCCGGATCGGCCACGTGCAGGAGCGTCGCGTGCTCGGCCAGGCTCGCCAGGTCGGTCAGGTAGGCGCGGATCGTGTGCTCCGACAGGTCGCGCTCCTCGCACAGGTGCCGCTCGTAGTCGGCCAGCGTGCGGGCCCACGCCTCGGAGAAGTCACCCACGCCCCCACTCTCCCATCGCCTCGCGGCGGATCCGGGGAGGTTGGTCAGACGGGTTCGAGCCGGACCTCGGTGGCCTTGATGCTCAACCAGAGGTCGTCGCCGGGCTCGAGTCGCAACTCCGCCGCGGCGGCCGTCGTGACGTCCGCGATCCATCCCTCGATCTCGACCCGACAGGTCGCACCGCGGGACTCGATCGCACCGACGGTGCCGCGCAGGACGTTCCGCGGGCTGCCGGCCGGCTGCTCGCGGTGCAGTGCCACGGCGGTGGGCGCGAAGGTCGCGGTGGCGCCCGCTCCGGCCGACAGCGGCCTCGCGGCGATGCCGGTCAGCTCGCGGCCGTCGTTCGCGCGCACCGTGTCCACCCCCGTGGCGACACCCTCGACGAGATTCACGCCGGCCAGCGCTGCGCCGAACGCGCTGCGCGGGTGAAGCAGCACGTCGCGCGCCGGACCCTCGTGGACGATCCGGCCGGCCTCGACGACGACCGCCCGGTCGGCCAGCGACAGCGCGTCCAACGGATCGTGCGTGACCAGCACGGTCGTGGTCCGCGCCAGGATCACGCGCAGCAGTCGCCGCAGCTCCGGGACCGCCTCGACGTCGAGCGCCGCCAGCGGCTCGTCCAACAGCACGACATCGGGCTCGACCGCCAGGGCACGGGCGATCGCCACCCGCTGGGCCTGCCCGCCGGAGAGCTCCCGCGGGCGTCGCTCGGCGAGCGCCGAGCCTCCCACCTGCTCGAGCCACTGGTCGCCGAGCCTCGTGGCATCCGAACGGCCCTGACTGCGCGGGCCGAAGGCGACGTTCTCGCGCACCGTCAGATGGGGGAACAACCGTGCCTCCTGGCCCAGCAGCGCGACCGAGCGACGGTGCGGGGGCACCCACACGCCGTCCGCGACCAGCACCCGCTCCCCCACCGTCACGTGACCCTCGGCAGGCCGCCACAGGCCGGCGATCGCCGCCAACAGCGACGACTTGCCCGCTCCGTTCGGGCCCAGGACGGCCAGGGTCTCGCCGTCGGCCACCTCGACCTCCATGGCGACACCCCGCCCCGGATCGCTCAGGACGGCCGCGAGCCTCACCACGGGGACCGCCCCGGTCGGTGCACCAGTGCGATCACCGCGAGTGCCACCGCCACCAGCAGGAACGACAACGCGATGGCGGCATCGGGATCGACCTCGCGCTGCAGGTAGATCTCGGTGGGCAGGGCGCGAGTGACGCCCTGCAGGCTCCCGGCGAAGGTCACGGTCGCTCCGAACTCGCCCAGGGCGCGAGCGAACGACAGCACGGTGCCCGCGATCAGGCCCGGGGCGACCAGCGGCAGGGACACCCGCACCACCACGCGCGTCGGCGCGGCTCCCAAGGTCGCGGCGACGTCGGCGTAACCGGGGTCGACGGCGCGCAGGGCGCCCTCGAGCGTCACCACCAGGAACGGCAGCGACACGAAGGTCTGTGCCAGCACCACCGCCAGCGTGGTGAACGCGATCTCGATGCCGAACGCCTCCAGGTGCTGTCCCAGCCAGCCACGGCGCCCGAAGGTCGCCAGCAGCGCGATGCCGCCGACGACCGGCGGCAGCACCAGCGGCAGCAGCACGAGCGCCCGCACGACGGACGCCCATCGCGCCGACGACCGGGCCAGCACCAGCGCGAGCGGCACCCCCAGGACCAGGCACAGCACGGTGCTGGTCGCCGCGGTGCGCAGGCTCAACCAGAGCGCCGCCCGCGACTCCTCGGTCGTCACGAGCGACACGAAGTCCTGCCAGTCGACCCGCACCACCAGCCCCGTGACGGGCAGCACGAGCAGGGCGAGGCCGAGTACGGCCGGCACCAGGACCCAGACGGGGACGTCGGGGTGCTTCACGGCGTCCCGAATCCTGCCTCGGTGAGCACCGTCCGCGCCTCGTCACCCGACACGAACTCGACGAACTCCTCGGCCAGCGCAGACCGGTCGGACCCGCCGAGCGCGGTGATCGGATAGCGGTTCACGACCCGTGCGGCGCCGGGGATCTGGATGCTCCTCACCCGATCCCCCGCCGCCAGCGCGTCCGTCCGGTAGACCAGGCCCGCGTCGGCCTGGCCGCTGGTGACCTTGCCCATGACGTCCGAGACCGCCTGCTCCTCGCTGACCGGTTGGGCGCGCGTCCCCGTGGCCGCGAGCAGCCGTCGCGAGGCCGCGCCACAGGGCACCCGCGGGGCGCACAGGACGACCTTCACCCCGGCTCGGGACAGGTCGTCCACCGATTCGATCCCGGCCGGGTCGTCCACCGGCACGACGAGCACGAGCGTGTTCGTCGCGAACACCACCGGGGACGGGTCTGCGGCGTCCTGCTGGACGCGCGCCATCGTGGACTCGTCGGCCGCCGCGAAGACGTCGGCCGGCGCGCCCTCGCCGATCTGGGCGGCCAGGGTCGATGAGCCGCCGAACGACAGGCGCACCTCGACCCCGTCGTGGCGGTCCTCGAACTCACGGGCGATCTCGGTGAAGGCGGGAGTCAACGAGGCGGCGGCGAAGACCTCGAGCCTGCGGTCGTCGGACCCACCGTCCCCGATTCCGCACGCCGCGGTCCCCGCCAGCAGCAGCCCCGCGAGGGTTCCGGCGAGGGCTCGCCTCACGGCGCGTCGCCGGGGGTCTCGAGGGTCACATTCGTGGCCTTGATCACCGCGACGGCCACCACGCCGGGCTCGAGCCCCAGCTCACGGACCGATTCGGTGCTGACCAGCGAGACCACCCGGTGGGGACCGCACTGCAGTTCGACCTGCGACATGACGCGGTCGCTGACGACGTCGGTGACGATGCCCACGAACCGGTTCCGTGCGGATCTGCGGACGGTGGTCGGGTCGGCGACGGACCGGCCCTCGGCGCGGACGTACTCGGCCAGGGCACGTCCGTCGACGACCGTGCGCCCCGAGGCGTCCTTGTCGGCGGGCAGACGACCGGCCGTGACGAGTCGGCGTACGGTGTCGGTGCTGACACCGAGAAAGTCGGCAGCGTCCGAAATCCGCACCTGAGACATGAAAGCGATGTTAACGGCTCAGATGCGACATCGACAGGAGCCGAGATGAGCAGATCGGTCGACGAGCACGTCGGCGAGGTCGCCGCGGCGATCTCCCGGGCGGCGCACCGCAGGACGCAGGACCGGCCCGTCGAGAGGCCCGTGGCTCCCGGCTTGGTCGGCCGACTCGCCGCCCCTGCCGTCTCGCGGCTCGACGTCCCCGGCTTCGACAACAGCCAGATGGACGGGTTCGCCGTGCATGCGGCCGACCTCGCGCGAGCCGCAGACGCGCCCGTCGCCCTGCCCACCGTCGCGCACGTCGTGGCGGGCGATGCCGCCCCGGCGCCCCTCGCCCTCGGCACCGTGGCGCCGATCATGACCGGCGCGCCGGTGCCCCCGGGGGCGGACGCCGTCGTGCCCGTCGAGCGGACCGTCGCTCGCGAGTTCGGTCCGGTCGGCGGCGGCGCCGTCGTCGAGTTCACCGCGCCCGTCGCGCCCGGGACGTTCGTCCGCGCGCGCGGCACGGACGTCCGGGCCGGGGAGGCCGTCCTGGAGGCGGGCGCTCCCCTGCATCCCGCCGCCGTCGGCGCGCTCGTCGTCGCGGGCGTCGAGACCGTCCGGGTCGCCCCCGCCCTGCGGCTGGCCATCGTCGCCACTGGGGCGGAGCTGATCAGCGGCGCGGTCCCCGACTCGAACTCGCGCGTCCTGCTGGCCCACGCCCACGAGCTCGGACTGGAGGCGACCGCACACGTCGTGCCCGACGACCCGGCCGAGCTCGAGGCGCTGCTGGACCGGCTGGCCCCGCGGACCGACGTCATCGTCACCACGGGTGGCGTCAGCGCCGGGACCCGGGAGGTGGTGCGCCAGGTGCTGGAGCCCCGGCCGGGCGCCTGGTTCGACCATGTCGCGGTGCAGCCCGGTGGGCCCCAGGGACTGGCCGGCTGGGACGACGGCGACCGGGTGGTGCCGGTCGTGTGCCTGCCCGGCAATCCGGTCAGCGTGCTGGTCTCGTTCGAGCTGTTCCTGCGGCCTCCCCTGGCCCGGGCGGCGGGACGCATCGACCAGCGCCCGACCGGGACCGGTCCACTCGCCGAGCCGCTCACCTCGCCGTCCGGCCGCCTGCAGGTCCGCCGTGGCCTGCTGCGCTCCGACGGCAGCGTGAGTCTCGTCGGTGCGGCGGGCTCCCATCTGCCCGTCTCCTATGCGCGCGCCGATCTGCTCGTCCTCGTGCCCGAGGACGTCACCGCGCTCGATGCCGGCGATATCGTGCAGTGGTGGAGGATCGCATGAGTGAGGGAACCGGCGACTCGGGACTGTCGCACTACCGCGCCGACGGCAGCGCACACATGGTCGACGTGTCCGGCAAGGCCACGACGAAGCGCCAGGCGACGGCCTCGGGACGGCTGCGCACGCGCGCCGATGTCGTCGCCCGGATCATGGCCGGCGACCTGCCGAAGGGCGAGGCCCTGGCCACGGCCCGGATCGCGGGGATCCTCGCCGCCAAGCAGACGCCGTTCCTCGTGCCGATGTGTCATCCGCTGCCGCTCTCGGCGATCACGATCGACTTCCGGGCGCTGGACGATGCCGTCCACATCGAGGCGACCGTGGCCACCACGGCGCCGACGGGCGTCGAGATGGAGGCCCTCACTGCCGTCAGCATCGCTGCGCTGACCCTCTTCGACATGGTCAAGGCCGTCGACGCGACCGCCGTGATCGAGTCGGTGCGGGTCGAGTCCAAGTCCGGCGGCACGCACGACTGGGAACGCGATGACTGAGTCGTCCCGTCGCCTGCTCGGAGTCGTGGTCTCCTCGACGCGGGCCGCGGACGGGCGCCGGGCGGACCTGACGGGACCGCGGATCGCCGACTGGGGTCGCGCCCACGGCTTCGACGTCACCGGACCGCACGTGGTGCCGGACGGACCCGAGGTCGAGCACGTGCTGCGCCGTCTCGTCGACGAGGGCTGTGCGCTGGTGCTGACGACTGGCGGGACCGGCTTCACACCGGACGACCACGCCCCCGAGGCGACGGCCGCGCTCATCGATCGACCGGCGCCCGGGATCGCCGAGGCCATCCGGGCGCGTGGGCTGCTGACGACTCCCCATGCCGCTCTCTCGCGCGGCACGGCCGGCATCAGCGGATCGACCTTGCTGGTCAACCTCGCCGGGTCGACCGGCGCCGTGCGCGAGGGCCTCGAGGTGCTCGAGACGTTCATCGACCACGCGCTGGAGCAGCTCGGTCACGGGCGCTCCGCGGATCGCCCTCTGCACACCTGACGGCGACCCGTCGTGGCTCAGGTCCGCTGCAGCAGCAGGACGCTGTCGCGGAGCACGACCTCGTCACCGTCCGGAGAGAACGCGCGCCGGTCGCGGACCTCGGCGATCACGGTGCGCCAGGAGTCGGCCGGCAGGTCCAGCATCGCCAGGTCGTCCGCTGGCGAGGGGAAGTCCACGTCGTGGACGTGCTCGTGCGCGTGCTCGTCGTCGTGGGCCCACGGCGGCGCCTCGGCGTGGGCGATGACCAGCAGGTGCCCGCCGTCGGCCACGCGGTCGGAGGCCGTGCGCAGGATCCCGGCCCGGTCCAGCCGGACCGGCGACTGCAGGAACGACGCGGTCACGAGGTCGAACCGGCGCGTGCAGGACCAGGTGCCGAGATCCGCGGCCACCCACGTGACGCGCTCGCTCAGCCCGGCGCGCTCGGCGGCGACCTCGGCCCGGGCCAGCGCGGTCGGGGAGATGTCGATGCCGGTGACGTCCCACCCACGCTCGGCCAGCCACAGGGCGTCTCCTCCCTCGCCTGCGCCGAGGTCCAGGGCCGTGCCCGGCGTCAGCTCGGAGGCGACCTGCGACAGCGCGGCGTTCACGTGGCCCGACCAGACTCCGTCGCGCGAACCGTACTTCTGCTCCCAGTGGGTGAAGACCTCATCGGCCTGTGCCTGATCCATCGCCGACGATTCGTTCACGGGTATCAATCTACCCGGCCGGGTGCAGCGTGAAGAGCGATGGAGCGTGACCATCCGGCCTCCGTGACGGACACCACGCCGTGGCCGTGCAGCTCACGCAGCGCCCGGTGCACCGCGACCGGACTGAGCCGCAGCGCCGAGGCGATCTGCTCGGCCGGACGCGGCTCCGCCTCGAGCCGCACCCAGACCCGCCGCGCGGCCGGGCCCACGTGCGGCAGGCCGTCGTCGACCAGCCCGAACGTGTCGGCCACGACGTCTCGACCCGAGGTGACAAGGAGCGCCTTGCCCTCGCGGATGGCCCGATGCGTCCCGCAGGACGCCTGTGCCGTGATCGGTCCAGGGACCGCCATGGTCGTCCGTCCCAGCTGGTCGGCCCAGTGCAGCGTGTTGAGCGATCCGCTGCGCCCGGCGGCCTCGACGACCACCACTCCGACGCTCAGGGCGGCGATGATCCGATTGCGCACGAGGAACCGATGCCGCTGCGGCTGCGCTCCGGGAGCGAACTCGCTGATCACCAGACCCTCCTCCGCGATGCGCCGCAGCAGCGCAGCGTGGGCGCGCGGGTAGTCGACGTCGACCCCGCAGGCCATCACGGCGACGGTGGGACCACCTCCGAGCAGGGCGCCGCGATGGGCGCAGGCGTCGATCCCGAAGGCGGCCCCGCTGACGACGGCATGGCCCTGGTCGGCACAGTCGGCGGCGATGTCACTGGCGGACTCGGCCCCGTAGGTCGTGCAGCCGCGTGCGCCCACGACCGCGATCGGCGCCGACGCGATCGCCGTGAGGTCACCCCCGCCGCGGACCCACAATCCGAGGGGCGCCCCCGTGACCTGGCCGATGCCCTCGAGCTGGTCGAGGTCGTCCAGCGCCACGGGCCACCCCGGCGATCCCGGAACGACCCACCGCGCCCCGACGGCGTCGGCGCGCCGCAGGGCTTCGTCGGCCTGTCGCGGCGCCTCGGCTGCGCCCTCCTGCCATCGGTCCGGGATCTCGGCGCCACCGCGCACGACGGACTGCCACAGCTCGAGCGGATCGCAGCGCTCGCGCCACAGCACCAGCCGAGGATCGCCCGCCTCGGCCACGAGCGAGAGCATCATCGCGGCCCGGGCCCGGCTCCTGGTCATGCCGCCTCCAGGAGTCGCACGATGTCCCCGCCGATCGGACTGCCCCGGCGCAGGTCCAACGCCGTCTGCACGTCGTCGATCGTGGGTCGGTCGTGGCCGCACAGGTCGGCGATGCTCCACGCGAGTCGCAGGACCCGGTCGGCCGAGCGCGGTGTGACCTTGTGACCGCGCACCTGCTGCTCGAGCAGCCGGGTCCCCTCGGCGTGCGCCGGCCATTCCTTGCGCAGGTCCACGCCGGGGACGGCGGCGTTGACGCGCCACGGGGTGTCCGCCAGGCGACGGCGCTGGCGGGCGCGAGCCTCGGCGACCCGCGCCGCCAGGTCGCTCATCGCCGGGCGGGCGCCGAGTCCGTGGACCAGCTCGCGCCGGGACGGCTCGACCAGGGTGCGGTGGATGTCGATCCGGTCGCGGATCGGCCCGGACAGGCGGTCGGCGTAGCGACGGCGTGTGGCCGCCGAGCACTCACAACGCTGCATGACCGACCCGGCGTGCCCGCACGGGCACGGGTTGGCGGCCAGCACCAGCTGAAAGCGCGCGGGGAAAACGGCCGTCTGCGCCGACCGCGAGACCACGACCTGCCCGCTCTCGAGTGGCTGCCGCAACGCCTCGAGCACGTTGATGGCGAACTCCGGGGCCTCGTCGAGGAACAGCACCCCGTGGTGGGCCAGCGACATCGCGCCGGGACGGACCACGCGACTGCCTCCGCCCACCACCGCGGCGGCGCTCGCGGTGTGGTGGGGCTCCAAGAACGGCGGCCGGATGAGCATCGGCACGTCCGACGGCAGCACCCCGGCGAGCGAGTGCAGAGCGCTGACCTCGAGGGAGTCGTCGGGCTCGAGATCGGGCAGCAGGGCGGGCAGTCGCTGGGCGAGCATCGTCTTGCCGACCCCGGGCGGGCCGGTCAGGAGCAGGTGATGACCGCCGCTGGCGGCGATGACGGTGGCGAGGCAGGCGTCGTCCTGGCCGACGACATCGGTCAGGTCGAGCCGCCCGGAGGGGATCACCCGGCTCCACGCGGCGTCGGCCGACTCGTCCAGCGGCGGCACCGGCGGATCGTCCGGCTCCTCCTCGCCGCGCAGCATCGCGACGACCTGGCGCAGCGAGCGCACCCCGACGACCTCCACTCCCGGCACGAGTCGCGCCTCGGCGAGGTTGGACTCGGGGACGAAGACGCGCTCGAACCCCGCCTCGGCCGCGGCGAGCGTGGCCGGCAGGACACCGCGAACCGCGCGCAGCCGTCCGTCGAGCGCCAGCTCGCCGAGGAACACGGTGCGCGCGAGTCCTTCGACGGGCACGACGGACTTGGCGACGAAGACGCCCAGGCCCATGGCGAGGTCGTAGTGAGGGCCGCTCTTGGGCAGGTTCGACGGCGCGAGGTTGATCGTGACGCGCGTGTCGGGCCACGCCGTTCCGGAGTTCACCACGGCCGAGCGCACCCGGTTCCGGGCCTCGCTGACCGTCGTGTCGGCCAGCCCCACCACGACCGTGGCCGAGAGCCCGGAGGCGATGTCCACCTCGACCTCGACCGGACGCCCCGCGAGGCCGTCGAGCGCGATCGACGCGATGGCCGCCATCAGGCCACCCCGGCGATGCGCTCGACCTGCGGTCCCCCGCTGCGTGGCACCCACACGGTGACGACGTCGATGCGCACGCCGTCGGGGTGGACCTGATGCTGGTCCAGCCAGCGCGAGAGCGAGCGGCGCAGTTGGGTCAGCTTGCGGGCGGACACCGCCTCGAGCGCGGTGCCGTGGGTCGTGGTGGTCCGCGTCTTGACCTCGCACACCACGAGCGTGTCCCCGTCGCGGGCGACGATGTCGATCTCGCCGTGGTGGCAGGTCCAGTTGCGGGCCAGGATCACCATGCCGAGACCCCGGAGGTGGTCCGCGGCGATGCGTTCGCCATAGGCGCCGAGGGCTTGGTTGCGCGCGTAGGTCATGGGGCGAGCCTTCCGGCTCGACGCGACCGCGAGAAGGCTCCGAGGGTGGCCTGTGGACACGCCGGCCCACGTTCGACCGACTGTGGACGGACCTCAGGCGTCGGAGGACTCCGCGACCGCCTCACCGTCGCGATACCGCTCGGACAGGACCCGATACGCCCGGGTTCCGAAGGCCGCCAACGCCAGGAACACCATGACCAGACCGGCGAACCAGAAGATGAGCGCGATCCCCCGCGCGTCGCCGTGGCCCACGAGCCACGCCCACTGCTGCGCTCCGGCGTCGGAGTCGAGGTGGGGAATGACCCAGAACTCCGCGATCGGCGCGACGAGGAATGACGTCACCGGAGCAGCGGCCGCCTCGAAGGCCTGCGCGAATCCGAAGACCCGCCCCTGGCTGCCGAACGGCACGACCCGCTGGATGATCGTCTGCTCGGCGGCCTCCACGGCCGGCACCAGCAGCAGGAACAGCCAGATGCCGCCGATGCACAGCCACGGCCACTCCCGCAGGGTGAACGTCGCGTTGATGACCCCCATGGCGACCAGCACCCACAGCATCGTGCGCAGCGGGTTGGCGCCCAGGCCCCACCGGGCGATCACCAGGCCACCGAGGATGAACCCGGTCGAGGCCACCCCGAAGACGAGGCCCCACTGCTCGACCGTGAAGAGGGTCAGTCCGTACGGGTCCATGAGTGCCATGAAGACGCCCGACACCAGGTTGTTGAAGGTGGTCAGGACGATGAGCGCGAAGAGGCCCGGCACGAGGGCGATGGCCGCCAGCGCTCCCCGGACGTCGACGGTCGGCACCGCGCCCGCCGCGAACTCGGGACGGTCCTCCGCGATCCGCACGAACAGCAGGTGGACCAAGGTGGCGACGGTCAGGACGTTGGCGATCAGCAGCGTCCAGCCCATGCCCAGCTGGCCGATCGCCAGCCCGCTGAAGACGCTGGTGACGATGAAGGCGATGCCCTGCACCGTGCCCACGAGCCCGTTGGCCCGGTCCCTGCGGTCCTGCGGGACCAGCAGGGTCACCAAGGTCGACAGGGCGATGTTGCGCATACTCTCGACGACCGAGCCGAACAGCACGATGCCGGCGAACAGCCAGAACCACGGACCGGACATGTCGACGATGGCTGCAGGGCCGACCACCGCGTAGAGCGCGCCGCCAGCGGCGAAGGACGCCATGGTCACGAGGCTCGAGCCGACCAGCACGGCGCGCTTGCGGTGACGGTCGACGAGCGTGCCGAAGAGCATCGCGAAGAGCGCCAGCATCAGCATGTAGGCGCCCCCGACGACGCCGGTCGCCAGGACCGACCGGGTCTCGAGGTAGACCCAGAACGTCAGGGCGAACCACAGGAAGCTCGTCGTGACGTTGGCGACGAGGGTGTTGACCAGGACGTGGGCGAACGTCCGCGCGCCATCGGGGGCCGCGGTGGCTGCTGACGACATGACCGTCAGGCGGGAGGCAGCTTGACGTCGGAGTCCTGCAACTCCTCGACGTTGACGTCCTTGAAGGTCAGCACCTTGACGTTCTTGGCGAAGCGGGCCGGACGGTAGATGTCCCACACCCACGCGTCGGCCATCGTGACCTCGAAGTAGGCGTCACCGGACTCCGAGCGCACCTTCACGTCGACGGCGTTGCACAGGTAGAGCCGGCGATCGGTCTCGACCACGTACTTGAAGATCGAGACGACGTCGCGGTACTCGCGGTACAGCGAGAGCTCCATCTCGTTCTCGTACCGCTCCAGGTCCTCGGCGCTCATCCGGCCACCGCCTCTCGCGTCGTGTCGGTCATCGTAACGACCGCTTCGGGCCTCGGCTCGCATCCGGGCAACGACCAGGAGCGGCGGTGGTGGACCGTCGGTCCGTGCTGCGCCAGCGCGGCGATGTGCTCGGGTGCCGAGTACCCCTTGTTCACGTGCCAGCCGTACTGCGGGTGCTGGGCCGACAGCTCGACCATCATGGCGTCCCGCGTCGTCTTGGCCAGGATGCTGGCCGCCGCGACGGCCGCGCACCGCATGTCGGCCTTGATCATCGTGATGACCGGCGGCAGGTCGTCGATCAGGTCCGGCGGGCCGAAGAGGGCGGACTGGTCGGGGACGCGCAGGTAGTCGTGGTTGCCGTCGAGGAGCACCGCGTCGGGACGCACGCTCAGCTGGGCCAGGGCACGGTGGCCGGCCAGCCGCATCGCGGCGATGATGCCGTGCTCGTCGATCTCGGCCGCGCTGGCGTGCCCGACGGCGTGGACCGGCGCCCAGCGGCGGATCTTCGGCACCAGCGCCTCGCGGGCCTGCGGGGTGAGCAGCTTGCTGTCCCGCACGCCCTGCGGCGCGGTGCGCGTCTGCTCGGTCACGACGATCATGCCGATGGTGACGGGGCCGCAGAGTGCTCCGCGGCCGACCTCGTCACTGCACGCCAGGGCCGTGCGACCCTCGCGCAGCAGTCGGCGCTCGACGCGCAACGACGGCGCCGAGTTCACGGAACCTCGTCGAACGCGTTCGAGTCCTTGATCAGCCCGAAGCGATTGAGCGGCCACACCCTCAACCATGCCTTGCCGACCACGTCGTCGTCGGGAATGAACCCGCCGCCGGGCTCGCCGAGGTGGGCCCGCGAGTCCGCGGAGTTGCCGCGGTTGTCGCCCTGGACCCACAGGTAGCCCTTCGGGACCTTGACGTCGAAGGTCTGGTCGGCGTTGATCTCCTGGTCGGCCAGGTACGGCTCGTCGATCGGCTCGCCGTTGACCGTCGTGCGTCCCTGCGCGTCGCAGCAGACGATCCGGTCGCCGCCCACGCCGATGACGCGCTTGATCAGGTGTCCGCCGGACGGGAAGAGGCCGACGACCTCGAGGGCGCGCTGCACGCCGTTGGACGACGCGTCGACATCGGGGCCGAGCCAGTTGCCCGGATCGCGGAAGACGACGATGTCGCCGCGCTCGGGACCGCCGGACCAGTAGGACCACTTCTCGACCAGGAGCTTGTCGTCCTTGACCATCGTCGGGACCATCGAGTCCGACGGGATGTAGAACGCCTGGAAGAAGAACGTCTTGACGATCAGCGCCAGGACCAGGGCCGTTGCGACCAGGAGGAGGGATTCCTGCCACAACGGCAGTTGACGTTTCTCCTCGGGCACCAGATGAGCCTACCGGCTGACCGGGAGCGAACAGCGCAACGGGGGCCGCGTCACGGACGCGGCACGCGCTCGAACGCCTCCGTGCCGCCGACGCCCCCGAATCGGTCCAACGGCCCGACCCGCCACCAGAGCCGGCCGACCACCAGATCCGTGGGCACGAAGCCCTCACCGGGGTCGGCGACGTGCAGCCGGGAGTCCTTGGAGTTCCCCCGGTTGTCCCCCTGGACCCACAGCCGACCGCGCGGGACGGTGACCTGGAACGTGACCTCGGCGTTCGCGCGCGCATCGGCCAGGTACGGCTCGTCGATCGGCTCACCGTTGACCAGCGTGCGACCGTCCGCGTCGCAGCACCGCACCTCGTCACCCGCGACGCCGATCACCCGCTTGACCAGGTGTCCGCCGGCCGGCGACAGGCCGACCGCCTGCAGCCCGCGCTGCCACGGCGACGGCGGGCTGAGGTCGGTCAGCCACTCCCCCGGGTCCGCGAACACGACGACGTCACCGCGTTGCGGCTCCCCCGACCAGTACGACCACTTCTGCACGAGGATCTTGTCCTGCTCGGCCAGCGTCGGGACCATCGAGCTCGACGGGATGACGAAGGCCTGGAAGAAGAAGGCCTTGACGAGCAGCGCGAGGACCAGGGTGGCGACGATGAAGAACGGCACCTCGAGCCACAGCGGGATGCGCCGCGCGCGGGAGGTCTCGTCGGTCACGCCGAGATCCTAGCCCCGGGAAGAAGAACGACCCCGCTCCCGGAAGGGAGCGGGGTCGTCGCGGAGACGGGAGATCAGATCTCGCGCTTCTCCTTGATCTTGGCGGCCTTGCCGCGCAGGTTGCGCAGGTAGTACAGCTTGGCGCGACGCACGTCACCGCGGCTGAAGATCTCGATCTTCTCGATCACGGGCGAGTGGAGCGGGAACGTACGCTCGACGCCGACGCCGAAGCTGACCTTGCGGACGGTGAAGGTGCGGCCGATGCCCGAGCCCTGCACCTTGATGCAGACGCCCTGGAACATCTGCACACGCGAGCGGTTGCCCTCGACGATGTTGACGTGCACCTTGAGGGTGTCGCCCGCACGGAACTCGGGGATGTCGTCGCGCTTGCTCTGGGCTGCGATCTGGTCGATGGCGTTCGTCATGTTCTCTCCTCGCCGGTGCCACAAGTCACCTGGCGGATGTCGGTGTTGCTCGAAGAATGCGGGTGGTGCGCTGAGGAGACTCCCTCGTGGCAGAGTCGACCGGCACCAGCAGTCAATGATGCCACAGCGCCCCGCCCCCGAGGAAATCGGGGACGGGGCGCCGTGAGGGTGTCTGATCAGTCGAACTTGTACGCGGCGCCGCCGTGCAGGACGTTGTCCAGACCGGCGACCTCCTCGTCCTCGGTGACCCGGAAGCCGATCGTGGCGTCGATCGCCTTGCCGAGGCCGAAGGCCACCGCGAAGGAGAACACCGCGACGAAGACGGCCGGGATGATCTGAGCGATCATCTGATCGAAGTCGCCACCGGTGAACAGGCCGGTGTCCGTGGCGAACAGACCCAGGTACAGGCAGCCGATGAAGCCGGCGACCAGGTGCAGGCCGACCACGTCGAGCGAGTCGTCGTAGCCGAGCTTGTACTTGAGGTCGATCGCGAAGCAGCAGACCGCACCGGCGAACAGACCCAGGACGATCGCCCAGAACGGCGTCAGGTTGGCGCAGGCCGGGGTGATGGCGACCAGGCCGGCCACCAGGCCCGAAGCGGCGCCGACGGCGGTCGGCTTCCCGTCCTTGAAGTGCTCGACGACGATGTAGCCCAGGATGCCCGCGGCGGGAGCGGCGATCGTGTTGAGGAAGATCAGGGACGCCACGGCGCCGTCGCCACCGGCGGCACCGGTGTTGAAGCCGAACCAGCCGAACCACAGGACCGCAGCGCCGATGAGGACCAGCGGGACGTTGTGCGGCTCGGCGTCCGCCTTGCTGAAGCCGACAGTGCGCTTGCCGAGCACGAGGGCCAGAGCCAGCGCGGCAGCACCGGCGCTGATGTGGACCACCGTGCCACCGGCCCAGTCGATCGGGACGGCGTCGCCGATCGTCATGCTGCCGATCCAGCCGATTGCCTCGTCACCGTCGAGCGCCCACACCCAGCCCTGCGACGGGAAGTAGACGATCGTCGCCCACAGGCCGGCGAAGAGCATCCAGGGGAAGAAGCGGGCGCGGTCGGCGACGGCACCGGAGATCAGCGCGGTCGTGATGACGGCGAAGGTCGAGCCGAAGGCGACGTCCTTCAGGCCAACGGCGTTCTCGCCGCTGGACAGGTCCGACAGGGCGAAGTCGGAGAACGGGTTGCCGAGCCAGCCGTCGATCCAGCCACCGTTGGCGGCGACCGTCATGTTGAATCCGTAGAGGATCCACAGGACGAAGACCAGGCCCATCGCGCCGAAGCTGAGCATCATCATCGAGATGACGCTGCGCGCCTTGACGAGGCCGCCGTAGAAGAACGCCAGGCCCGGCGTCATGAAGAGAACAAGGGCTGAACAGATCAGCAGCCAAATCGTCCCGGGTTCCATATCAACCTCTTCGCAGTAGGTAACTCGTGGGAAGCGCCGGGGCTCCCTTGCCGTGGCGCGTCACCGATACTGCTCAACCGCGATTACGCGACGGCACCTCAGCCGTTACGAGCGTGTTACGCGAGCGGGGACGGTGTTAACTCAGTGGAACGAAGGTCCCTAACCGGAGGTTCCGATCCGGTACACCATCGATCTGGAGCCGTTCTTGAACTTGCTGCACTGGCCCTTGGCCGGCGCCTTCGTGCGGCGCTTGAGGCACGTGTCCGCCGGGTAGGTGACCCTGACGGCGAAGTTCGGCTTGGTCCCTGCTTTCACCTTCACGATGCGCCCGGTCGTGAGGGCATTGATCTTGGGAAGGCTCGTCGCCGTGTAGACCGCGGCAGCCGTACCGGACTGCTTCATCGTGAACGACGCGGACTTGGCACAGTAGCGAATGGAGCCCACGCCGATGGCGGCGCTGGCGCCATAGAACCCGGCACCCACCGACACCGGGAAAGACGTGCACTTCGTGGCCTTCTTCGAGACCGAGCGGGTGTCGTCGACGTCGATCAGTCCTCGCTGGCTCGCGGCCACCTTGAATGACGCCGTCCCGTGACCACCGGTGCCCTTCTTCTTGTCGACCGAACTGTCAACGTCGAGCAGATAGAAATCGTATTTCTTCATTCGCTCGCTGATGCGATAGGCGTTGAGCTTCACACTCAACCGTCCCTGGGACAGCGTGTAGAAGAACTTCGGGCAATGGCGCCGCGCAGGGCACTCGTTGTTGGTCAGGTCGGCCGAGTCGTTGCTGCCGTAGTCGACGTAGGTGACCTTGTACGTCCCCGAGACGGGCCGCTGGTCGACCAGGGAGGCGACCTGTGAGATCGGCGTGGCGGCCTCACCTGCTTGGAACGGCACCAGGGCGCCCGCGACCAGCCCGCCGAGCGCCACCCCGAAGGCCAACCCGGCTCGTCGCCTCGTGCTTCTCTCCCCCGCGAGCATCCCCATGGGGACAGACCCTAGAGGCTCTCGTGTCCCTCGGCGAGGCCGTCGCGTGTTAAATCCGGGCGACGTTGCTGCGTCCGCAGTTGCGACTGCTCGCGGCGCCACGTGGCGATGCGGCCGTGATCTCCCGAGAGGAGGATCTCCGGCACGTCCCGGCCGCGCCAGTGGGCGGGCTTGGTGTACACCGGGTACTCGAGCAGGCCGTCGGCATGCGACTCCTCGGCGAGCGACTCCGGGTTGCCCATGAAGCCTGGCAGGAGGCGCACCACCGCTTCGATGATGGCCAGCGCGGCGACCTCTCCCCCGTTGACGACGAAGTCGCCCAGGGAGATCTCGCGGACCTGCCACCGCGAGGCGGCGTGGTCGATGACGCGCTGGTCGATGCCCTCGTACCGTCCACACGCGAAGACCAGGTGCTCGGCGCCGGAGAGCTCCACGGCGTCGGCGTGGGTGAAGGGGGCGCCCGACGGCGTGGGGACGATGACGACGGCATCGTCGGTGCAGACGGCGTCGAGGGCCTCGCCCCAGGGCTCGGGCTTCATCACCATGCCCGCGCCCCCGCCGTACGGGGTGTCGTCGACCGTGCGGTGACGGTCGTGGGTCCAGTCGCGCAGGTCGTGCGCGTGGAAGTCGACCAGTCCGCTGCGCCGCGCCTTGCCCGGCAGGGACAGGTCCAGCGGCGAGAAGTAGTCCGGGAAGATCGAGAGCGCGTCGATGCGCACTAGCGGACCTCGTCCGCTTCCTCGGGGTTCAACAGCCCGGGACGGTCCTCGACCGTCACGGTGCCGGCCTCGAGATCGACCTCGGGCACGAGCGCCTCGACGAACGGCACCTGGACCGTGCGTCCGTCGAGATCGAGCACCAGGGTGTCGTGCGCCGGCAGGTGGAGCACCTCGACGACCGTGCCGATCGTCTCGCCCGCGACGACGACCGACAGCCCCAGGAGCTGGCGGTCGTAATAGGCGTCCTCGTCCTCGGGGATCTCGTCGGGGTCGACCTCGACCTCGAGGATCGCCCCGTGCAGGCCCTCGGCCGCGGTGCGGTCCGGGACCTCGGCGAACGTGACCAGCAACCGGCCGGAGTGCTCGCGGCTGGCGGTGATGGTCAGCTCGCCACCACGACACAGGACCGACGAGCCCGGCGCGAAGCGCCGTTCGGGCTCGTCGGTCCTGGGATCGACGGTGACGTCGCCACGGATCCCGTGGGCACGGCCGATCCGGCCGACGACGACTCTCATCTCGGGTTCAGCTGCGCCGGTCGACGTCCACGAAGTCGATCCGCGCTCCGTCGGCACCGGCGATGGCCGATGCGACGGTGCGGATCGCCGTGGCCGTACGCCCCTGGCGACCGATGACCTTGCCGAGGTCGTTCGGGTTGACCCGAACCTCGAACAGCTCGCCGCGACGCGTCTGCTTGGCGCGGACGCTGACCTCGTCGGGGTTCTCGACGATGCCGGCGACGAGGTGCTCGACGACCTCCTGCATGGGTGCGGCCACGATCAGGCCTCGTCGGCCTTCGTGTCCGCGGCGGGAGTCTCCTCAGCCGGGGTCTCCTCGGCCTTGGCCTCCTCGGCGGGAGCGTCGTCGGCCTTGGCCTCGGACTTCTTCGCCTTGGTGGTGGCCGACTTCTTCGGCTCGGCGTGCAGATCCTTCAGAGCAGCGTTGAAGAGCTCGGCCTTGTCGGCCTTGGGCTCGGGCTGCTTGAGGGTCGACTCGCCACCGATGTCACCGGTGAGCTTGAGGATCGCCGCGACAGCCTCGGTGGGCTGGGCGCCGACGCCGAGCCAGTACTGGGCGCGCTCGGAGTCGACGTTGATGGTCGACGGATCGGTCTTGGGGTTGTACGTGCCGATCTCCTCGATGACGCGACCGTCACGCTTGGTGCGGCTGTCGGCGACGACGATGCGGTAGAACGGCGTGCGGATCTTGCCCATCCGCTTGAGGCGAATCTTGACTGCCACGAGTGTGGTGTCTCCTTGGTGTGTTGAGCTGTGGTGACGGCGACCCGGCATGTGGGGCATGCCCGGTCTTCATCGAGGGCCGGGGTCGGCGGGTGAGAGGGCCACACCGATTCCGGACGCAATCACTCATTCTGCCAGACACGGCAGCCGTGATCCAATCCGGCTCACGCGCGGGCGGCCGGCGCCACCGGCGCGCCCGTTCTCACTGCTGCGCGAGGGCGACGATGCGGTCGATGACCTGGTCCAGAGTGAGGTCCGTGCCGTCCACGACGATGGCGTCGTCGGCCTGCGCCAGGGGCGAGGTGGCGCGGTTGGAGTCGATCGCGTCACGACGCGCCAGCGCCTCGCGCATCGCCTCGGCGTCCTCGATGCCCAGCTCCGCGGCACGGCGCTGCGCGCGCGCCACGGGGTCGGCGACGAGATAGATCTTCACGCGGGCGTCCGGCGCGACGACGGTGCCGATGTCGCGGCCCTCGACGACGATGCCCCCGGTCGCCCGGGCGATCGTCTCGCGCTGCAGCGACACGAGCAGCTCGCGCACCTCGGGAACCGTGGCGACGGGGCTCACCGCCGAGGTGACCTCGTCCCCGCGGATCGGACCGGAGACATCCACGCCGTCAGCCGCGATCGTCGGGCCGGCGGGGTCGGTGCCCGAGGTCAGGACGACCTCGCGGGCCGCCGCGGCGACGGCGCCGGCGTCATGGACGTCCACCCCGCGCTTGAGCAGCGCCCACGTCATGGCGCGGTACATCGCGCCCGTGTCCAGGTAGCCGTAACCCAGCCGCGAGGCGACCCCGCGTGAGGTGCTGGACTTGCCGGACCCGGAGGGGCCGTCGATGGCGATGACGTCGGTCATGGATCTCCTCAGCGGAACGCGGCCCAGCCGCGTTCGATCAGTGCGGTGTGAAGTACGTCGGCGGCGGCGGCCCGCACCACGACCTCGACGACGCCGACGAGGCGGCCGAGCTCGTGATCGATGCGCATGTCCTCGATGTTGACGCCGGCGGCGCCGATGTCGGAGAACAGGCGCGACAGCTCACCGGGTGTGTCGTCGATGGACACGAAGACCACCGCAAGGGCGGTCGGGTGCTCGCCGTGCTTGCCCGGGACGCGGCTGACGCCGTCGCGGCCGCGGTCGAGGTGCTCGGCGACGGATCCGTCGCCGGCTCGCACGGCGGCCCGCAGGTCGTCGAGCCGAGCGGCGAGGTCGTCGAGGATGTCGCCCACCTGGCCGGCGTTGCTGCCGATGATGTCGACCCACAGGCCCCGGTCGCTGCCCGCGATGCGGATGACGTCGCGCAGGCCCTGACCCGCGAGGGCGAGGTCGTCGGTGGGCGCCTCGGTCAGCAGGCCGGCGGTCAGCGCCGACACCAGGTGCGGCACGTGCGAGACGAGGGCGACGGCGCGGTCGTGGGACCCCGCGTCCATCCGGCGGACGACCGCGCCGACCGACGTCGCGACGCGCTCGACCAGGGCCACGGCGTCGGGGTCGGTGTCCGCGGTGGGCACGATCGCCCAGGCCCGTCCCTCGAAGAGCAGTCCCGAGGCGGCCATCGGGCCGGAGCGCTCCTTGCCGGCCATGGGGTGGCCGCCGACGAAGCGCGGATCGGTGACGCCGGCGCAGATCGGGGCCTTCACGCTGGCGACGTCGGTGACGACGGCCTGCGGGAACTCGGCCAGCGCCGCGCGTGCCGTCTCGACGACGGCGGCGGGCGGGACCGCGACGACGACGAGCGCCGGGGAGTCGACCGGATCAGGGGAACCGGCGCCGACGGAGGCAGCGATCTCGACGTGGGAGGCGCTGGCGTCGCGCAGGTGGACCGGCACGTCGAGCTCACGCAGCGCCAGGGCGACGGAGGTGCCGATCAGGCCGCAGCCGATGACGAGTACCGGGCCCGGAACGACGGCATCGGGCAAGGCGGCACTCATGCCTCCACGCTATCGAAGAGCGCTCCGAGCTCTTCGCGCGACAGGTCGCGCATGGCGCCCGACCGCAGGTCGCCGAGGCGCAGCGGCCCGAACGCAGTGCGCGTGAGCTCGATGACCGGGTGGCCGACGGCGTCGAGCAGCCGGCGCACGATGCGGTTCTTGCCACTGTGCAGGTCGAGCTCGACCAGGCTCTTGCCCCGGCTGCGGTCACGGACCACGAACCGGTCGACGGCGGTGACGCCGTCCTCGAGCTCCACGCCCTCGCGCAGTGTGCGGCCGATCGAGTTGGCGACCGTGCCGTCGACGAGCGCCACGTACGTCTTCGTGACCTCGAACGACGGGTGGGCCAGGCGGTGCGCCAGGTCGCCGTCGTTCGTCAGCAGCAGCAGCCCCGAGGTGTCGGTGTCGAGCCGGCCGACGTGGAAGAGCCGGTCGTCACGGTCGCGGAGCAGTCCGGAGAGGTCGGGCCGGCCCTGCTCGTCGGCCATCGAGCTGACGATGCCCCGCGGCTTGTTGAGCAGCACGTAGGCATGGTCCGACGGCGGCGGGATGCGCTTGCCGTCGACGCGCACGACGTCGGAGGTCGGATCGACGCGCGCGCCCATCTGGGTCACGACCTCGCCGTTGACCTCGACGCGCCCGGACGCCATGAGCTCCTCGCAGCGGCGTCGGCTGGCGACGCCGGCGGCCGCCAGGACCTTCTGCAGACGGATACGCTCAGCCACGGTCGCCGCCTTCCGTCGGAGCCGTCGCATCGGCGTCGGCCGGCGCCGGGTCCTCCGGGACGGCCTCGCGCTCTGCGGTCTCCTGAGCAACTCGCTCGAGCTCGCTGTCGAGGTCGGCGAGGTCGGGAAGCATGGGCGCCAGCTCCGGCAGCTCGCCCAGCCCGCTGAGTCCCATGCGCTCGAGGAAATAGTTGGTCGTGCCGTAGAGGATCGCGCCGGACTCGCCGTCGTGACCGAGCTCGGTGATGAGGCCACGCGTGACGAGCGTCCGAACGACGCCGTCGACGTTCACGCCGCGGATCGCCGAGATCCGCGAGCGGCTGATCGGCTGGCGGTAGGCCACGACGGCCAGGGTCTCCAGCGCTGCCTGACTGAGCTTGGCCTGCTGTCCCTCGAGCACGAACGCGGCGACGACGTCGGCGTACTCCTCGCGGGTGTAGAACCGCCATCCGCCGGCCAGCTCGCGCAGCTCGAAGCCGCGGCCCTGCTCGGTGTACTCCGCGGCGAGGTCGCGCAGCGCCTGCTCGACCTCGGCGGGCGGGTGCCCGACGGCCTGCGCCAGCACGAGGTGCTCCAGCGGCTCGTCGGCGATCATCAGCACGGCCTCGAGGGCGGGGCGCAGCTCGACGGGCGGCCGCTCGGGCGCGGCCGGGGCCTGCGCCGGCTCGTTCGCCTCGGTGAACCCCTGCTCGTCAGTCTCGGTCATCGTCACTTCCGGTCGTCTCATCCACGGTCACTGCCTGCGCTGCGATCTCGGTGTCCTCGTCTGCGGGCACCGGCTCGTCGAACTCGTCCCCCACGTCGATGTCGCCGTCGTCCGACCCCGTCCAGCGGACGGTCAGCTCCCCCAACGGCTCGGCCTGCTCGAACGAGAGCATGCCCTCACGGAACAGCTCCAGCAGCGCCAGGAATCGCGCCACCTTGGTCTGTCCATCGGGCGCGTCCTGGGTGATCGCCCGGAACGTCAGCGAGCGTTCGCGGCGCAACCGGTCCACCACGAGGTGAGCCTGCTCGCGCACGCTGACCGACGGGGCGTGGAGATGGGCCAGGGAGACCAGCGGAACCTGCTTGGGGACCAGGGCCGCGGCGGCGAGCGCAGCCAGGTCCTGCGCCGTGGCGCGAATCTCGACCTCGGGCAGCAACGTCGCGAACCGCGGCTCGAGCGTGACCGCACGCGGGTGCCGCAGCTGCTGATTCTCGAAGCGCTCGGCGAAGATCCCCGCCACCGTCTTGAAGGCGCGGTACTGCATGAGCCGGGCGAAGAGCAGGTCGCGCGCCTCCAGCAGGGCGAGGTCCTCCTCGTCCTCGACCTCGGCCTGCGGCAGCAGCCGCGCGGTCTTGAGGTCCAGCAGCGTGGCGGCGATCAGCAGGAAGTTCGTGGTCTGCTCGAGGTCGTCCTCGAGCTCACGCGTGTACGCGATGAAGTCCGACGTCACGACGGACAGGGCGACCTCGGTGATGTCGAGCTGGTGCTTGGAGATCAGCTGCAGGAGCAGGTCGAAGGGACCCTCGAAGTTGCCCAGGGTCACCGAGAACCCGGCGTCGGGGGCGTCGGTGGACGCCGACTCCGCGACGGACACCGAGGAGCTCATTCCTCGCCGAGGCGACGGGCGAGCTCGCTGTCCGCCCCGCGGGTGTCGAGATCGGCCAGGGCGCCGGCGATCGCGGCGCGCACCAGACGACCGCGGTCGACCTTGCGACCCAGCACGGATCGCAGCTCCAGACGCGCCTGCTCGATCGCCAGGAGCTCGTCACTGGTGAGGTAGACGGTCATCTTCTCGTCGTGCTTGACCCGGCCGCTGCCGGCCGCCGGTACCGCGGGCGGGTCCTGGTCGCGAGGGCCACTGGGTGCGGTGGGCCGGAACAGCTCGTCCGCACCGGGCAGGTTCACGCGTCGGGACACCGCTGCAGCACCTCCCTGGCGAGCTGACGGTAGGCCTCGGCACCGGGCGAGGTGGGGGCGTACTCGGTGATCGGCTCACCGGCGACGGTGGAGTCGGAGAACTTCACGGTGCGCCGGATGACCGTGTGGAACACGGCGTCTCCCCAGCCGTCGACGAGGGTCTGCAGGACCTCGCGGCCGTGCAGGGTGCGGCTGTCGAACATCGTGCCGAGCAGGCCGATGACCTTGAGGTCGAAGTTCGTGCGGTCGCGGACCTTCTCGATCGTCTCGTTGAGCAGCGCGACGCCGCGCAGGGCGAAGTACTCGCACTCCAGCGGAACGAGCACGCCGTCGGACGCGGTGAGGGCGTTGACGGTCAGCAGGCCGAGCGAGGGCTGGCAGTCGATCAGGATCACGTCGTAGTCGGCGCGGACGTCGCGCAGGGCGCGGGCCAGGACCTGCTCGCGACCCACCTCGGTGACCAGACGCATCTCGGCTGCCGAGAGGTCGATGTTGGCCGGCACGAGGTCGAGGTTCTTGACGGACGTCTCCATGATGATCTCCTTCATGGAGAGCTCACGGTCCATCAGCACGTGGTAGATGCTCTGCTCGATCTCGTGGGCGTTGTAGCCCAGTCCGACCGTCAGGGAGCCCTGCGGATCGAAGTCGACGAGCAGGACACGGCGGCCGGTCTCGGCCAGTGCGGCACCGAGATTGATGGTCGTCGTGGTCTTGCCGACGCCACCCTTCTGGTTGCACATCGAGATGACGACGGCGGGAGCCTGTGTCGCTCGGGGACCGGGCTCCGGGAGGTCGGGCATCGGGCGACCGGTGGGGCCGAGGGACGTGCTGGGCATAGCGGTCACTGTACCGCTCACCCCAGCGCCCGGGGATGGGACGCCGCGTACGTCTCGCGCAACTTGTCGATCGTCACCAGGGTGTAGATCTGCGTCGTCGTGACCGAGGCGTGCCCCAGCAGTTCCTGCACGACGCGGACGTCTGCCCCGCCGTCGAGCAGGTGGGTGGCGAAGGAGTGACGCAAGGTGTGTGGCGAGACGTCGCCGGTCAGTCCCGCCCGGCGTGCGGCCTTGGTCAGCACCGTCCAGGCACTCTGTCGCGAGAGCCGTCCGCCCCGGGCGTTGAGGAACATCGCCGGGCCGCTGCCGGTGGCGGCGGTCAGGTGCGGGCGAGCCTTCATCAGGTAGGCCTCGAGCGCGTCGCGGGCGAACGATCCCAGCGGGACGATGCGCTGCTTCGACCCCTTGCCCGTCAGCAGGACGGAGGACTGGTCGAGGTCGACGTCGTCCACGTCCAGGCCGACGGCCTCGGAGATCCGCGCTCCCGTCCCGTAGAGCACCTCCAGGAGGGCGCGGTCGCGCAGCGCGAGCGCGGTGCCCGGCTCCCCCGCCGCGACCAGCAGCGCCTCGACGTCCTCGAGGGGCAGCGCCTTCGGCAGCCGGGACGCCGGTCGCGGCGGCCGGACGGCGGAGCTGACGTCGTTGCCGACGATCTGCTCGCGCAGGCAGAACTTGTGGAAGCCGCGCACCGCGACGATGGTGCGGGCGACGCTCGAGGTGCCCAGCGGCGGGTGCTCCTCGTCGCCGGTGCGCAGGGCGGCTGCGAAGGCCGTCACGTCCGCCTCGGTGATCGCGGCGGGATCGGTCAGGCCGCGGTCCACGAGGAACGCGGCGTAGCGGCGCAGGTCGCGGCGGTACGAGGCGAGCGTGTTCTCGGCCAGTCCTCGCTCCACCCCGAGGTGGGACAGGTACTCGGCCACGACTCGCTCGACCGCCGCCTCGCTCACGTCCGGGCCACCGCCAGGATGGCGACGATCGTCTTGGCGTCGATGATCCGTCCGTCGAGGCAGGCCGCCGCCGCCTCGTCGACATCGACCCACCACTGCGCCATGTCGGCCTCCTCGGCCTCGCGCACGGTCAGATCGGCGTCGGGCACGGGCCGCAGGTCGGTGGCCCGGAAGACGGTGATGCGCTCGGTCGAGTACCCGACCGTGGGCGCCAGGGTCAGCAGCTCGTCCCACGCGTCGGCCAGCAGGTCGGTCTCCTCGGCCAGCTCACGCGCGGCCGCCGCCTGGGCGGGCTCGCCCTCGACGTCCATGATCCCCGCCGGGATCTCGAGCAGTCGGCCACCCTGCGCGTGCCGGTACTGCTCGACCAACAGGATGCGTCGCTGCTCGTCGACCGCCGCCACGGCCACCGCGCCCTTGGGCCGGACCACGACGCGATCGTGACGCCCCTGATCGGGCGCCACGATCGTGTCGACCGTCAGCGTCAGGTAGTCGTTGTGGAACCCGACCTCGGACGCGGCGACCGGCCAGTGCGTCTCCTCGGGGCGCAACGACGTCGCGAGACGACCGGGCAGCCGCGGGTGAACCATCGACTCACTCACCGGCCGCGTCCCTCATACGTTCTCGACCGGCAGTCGCATCTCGAGCTTGCGCTTCAGCGACGCGGCGATGAGGCCCGAGAACAGCGGGTGCGAGCGCGTGGGACGCGAGCGCAGCTCGGGGTGGGCCTGCGTGGCGACGTAGAAGGGGTGCACCTCGCGCGGCAGCTCGACGAACTCGACCAGGGTCGAGTCGGGCGAGGTGCCCGAGAAGACCATGCCGGCCTGCTCGAGCGGCTTGCGGTACGCGTTGTTGACCTCGTAGCGGTGGCGGTGCCGCTCCTCGACCTTGTCCGAGCCGTAGAGCTCGCTGACGATCGAGCCGGGCTTCAGGCTCGCCGGGTAGAGGCCCAGTCGCATGGTGCCGCCGAGATCGCCGGCGCCCTCCACGAACTCCTGCTGCTCGGCCATCGTGGCGATGACCGGGTGCTCGGTGGCCGGATCGAACTCCGAGGAGCTCGCGTCCTCGATGCCGAGCTCGGTCCGCGCGTACTCGATCACCATGCACTGCAGGCCCAGGCACAGGCCGAGCGTCGGGATCTGGTGGGTGCGGGCGTACGTGAGCGCGCCCAGCTTGCCCTCGATGCCGCGAATGCCGAAGCCGCCCGGGACGCAGATGCCGTCGACGTCGCCGAGCTGCTCGGCGGCGCCGGCCTCGGTCGCACACTCGTCGGAGGGCACCCAGCGCAGTCGAACCTTCACGTCGTTGGCGAAGCCGCCGGCCCGCAGCGCCTCGGCCACCGACAGGTACGCGTCGGGCAGGTCGATGTACTTGCCGACCAGCGCGATCGTGATCTCCTCGGACGGCTCGTGGACCCGGCGCAGGAGCGAGTCCCACTCCGTCCAGTCGACGTCACGGAAGGGCAGGTCCAGGCGGCGAACGACGTAGGCGTCGAGGCCCTCGGCGTGCAGCACCTTGGGGATGTCGTAGATCGACGGGGCGTCGATGGCCGTGACCACCGCGTCCTCGTCGACGTCGCACATCAGCGAGATCTTGCGCTTGACGCCGGTCGGCACGGGACGGTCCGAGCGGCACACGATCGCGTCGGGCTGGATGCCGATGGAGCGCAGCGCGGCGACCGAGTGCTGGGTGGGCTTCGTCTTGAGCTCGCCCGCGGGGCCGATGTACGGAATCAGCGAGACGTGCAGGAAGAAGACGTTGTTGCGGCCCACCTCCTGGCGGACCTGACGCGCCGACTCCAGGAACGGCTGGCTCTCGATGTCGCCGACGGTTCCGCCGATCTCGTGGATCACGACGTCGACGTCCGGGCCGCCCATCGAGAGCATCCGGTCCTTGATCTCGTTCGTGATGTGCGGGATGACCTGGACCGTGTCGCCCAGGTAGTCGCCGCGGCGCTCGCGAGCGATGACGTCGGAGTACACCTGACCGGTCGTGACGTTGGCGCGCCCGACGAGGTCCTCATCGAGGAAGCGCTCGTAGTGGCCGATGTCGAGGTCCGTCTCGGCGCCGTCGTCGGTCACGAAGACCTCGCCGTGCTGGAACGGGTTCATGGTGCCCGGATCGACGTTGAGGTACGGATCGAGCTTCTGCATCGTGACGCGCAGCCCGCGCGACTTGAGCAGCCGGCCGAGGCTCGACGCGGTCAAGCCCTTGCCGAGCGACGAGACGACACCGCCCGTGACGAAGACGTGCTTGGTGACGGTGTTAACTGCCAACGTGACTCCCGTGGTTCCGATTCGAGTGAGGAACCGGGCGGTGCCTGCGGCCGCACCCGTGGTCTGAGGAACCATCCGTGAGGATCGATTCGACTCTGGGTTCCACGGAACTCCAGCCTACCATCGAGCACCCCCGGTGCGGACCGCGCACGCGGAACGCGCCGATCGTGTTCAGTTCGGCACCGGGCCGTCCGCGGCGCGCGACGTGCCCCAGGCGCCCGACTGACCGGCGGCCTCGCGCACGAGCGCGAGGATCGCGGAGACGCGTCCCGTGCCGGTGTCGGTGACGTCCACGGTCGAGACGTTCGCGGCGGCATCGCTGCCGCGAACCGCGTTGACCACGCCGTTCTCGCCGGACGAGACGGGGCCGACCACGGCCAGGCCCTGGCTGCCGGCGTCCAGGCTCGTGACGAGGCTGGACACGACCGTGCCCTCTCCCGCGGCCGATGCGCCCGACGGACCCGACACGACCAGCGCCAGCTGCGCGGAGGTCTCGGGATCCTGGTCCGGGTCGAGCAGCCCGCCCTCGACGAACGCCGAGCGGATGGTGCGCGACGTCTCGTCGAGAGCGCCGTCGCCCTTGGTGGCGAGGTAGCCCCGGGCGATCGCCGCGCCGATCTTGTCGTAGGCGCTGGCCGCCGTGGCCGCCTGCGGATCGGACTGGGTGGCGACGCCCTCGGCGAACTGGCGGTTGGAGGGCGAGAGCAGCTTGGCCGTCAGCTCGACCTTGCCCGTGACCCGCGCCCCGGAAGTCGTGAGGTTCTCGATCAGCGAGTCGACCTCGTTGTCGCGCGCGCCGGGCGTGGTCAGCAGCAGCACGGTCCGGTCCTTGAGCTTGTCGCGCAGCAGGCCCGGCGACGTCAACGTGGCGTAGCCGGCGTCGAAGCCCGCCAGGGCAGGGCTGACCTCGGCGCGGTTGGCGTCCGAGGCGGTGGTCGCGGCGTCGCTCTCGTCGAGCAACCCCGCCCCGACCGCGATACCGGCAGCGAGCGCCAGCAGCACGGCGGCCAGGGAGATGACGTGGTAACGCAGAGTGATCACGAGAAGAGTCCTTCGATCCAGGAGGAGACACGGTCGGTCACGGGCGCGAGCCACTCATGACCGAGAGGGGTGGTGCCGACGGCGACGACGACCGCGACCACACCCGCCAGCAGCAGCAGGAGCGGCGTGAGCCAGCTCAGCCGCTGGCGAGCGAACCAGGCGACGGCGTGCGCGTCGACGACCCGCGAGCCGGCGCGCAGGCGCGCGATGAACGTCCCGGCCGCGTCGGCGGCGTCACCGTCGACGATGTCGACGAGTCGGGACGGGCGACCGACCTGCACGATGACCGCGGCCTCGTGGTGATCGGCCAGCAGGACGGCCAGGTTCTCGGGCGCGCCGGCAGCGGTGAAGACGACCGGCTGGCGGCCGTGCGCCTCGAACTGCTCGGGGCGGTCGAGGTGACCGGAGGCCGACACGATGACGACCTCGGCGGATCGCTCGATCATCCGCCCGGAGATGTCGTCGGCACGGCCGACGAGCAGATGCGGGCGCAGGCCTGCGGCGATGAGGTGCTCGGCACCGGCGCCGACGCCGATCAGCACGGGGTCCTTGTCGTGAATGAAGGCGCGGATCGACTTGAGGTCCCGGGCGGCGTCCGGCGCATCCGCCACGATGACCACGGGGCGGTCCTTGATGGCGGTGGCCACGGCGGGGATGCCGGCGCCCTCCAGGAGCATCGCGCGGTCGCGGCGCAGCGTGTCGGCCGCGTTCGTCACGATCGAGTCGAGCTGGTGGGACAGTCCTGAGGACGCGGACTCCACCTGGTCGCGGACCCGCGACGGCGTCATCTCGATGCCGGTGGCGATGGTGTCCTCCCCCAGGAGCACCGTCCCCTCGTCGACCCGCACGACGTCTCCGCTGCGCAGGGTCTGCCACACGCCCTCGCCGACCCGGTCCACCAGGAGGACACCGGCGTCGACCAGCACCTGCGGCCCGAGGTTGGGGTACCGGCCGGACGATGACGGCGAGACGTTGAGGACCGCGGCGACACCCCGGTCGACGAGTGACTGGGCCGTGTCGGCCTCGAGGTCGACCTGGTCCAGCACCACGACGTCCCCCGAACGCACGGACGAGAGGTCCGCTGGTCCGCGACACAGCCGCGCCGGTCCGACGATGCCGGGCCCGTCGGGCACGGCAGGATTCCTGCGCTTCAAGATGGGCATGATGCCTTCCATGCAACCGGCGAACGATGAGAGTTCAACATCGACACGCCGACGGGTCGGGGAAAAGGTCGCACTCAGGGAGTGCGGGCGAGGTCCAGCAGCTCGCGGGCGTGCTGCTGCGCCGCGGAGGAATCGTCCAGGCCGGCCAGCATCCGGGCCAGCTCGTCGACTCGGCCCGACTGGTCGAGCCGGAGCACGCTGCTGCTGGTGACCGTGCCGTCGTCGGACTTGCTGACGATGAAATGGGCGTCGGCGAAGGCCGCGACCTGCGGCAGGTGGGTGACGGCGATGACCTGGGCGTGCTGGGCCAGCCGCGCGAGACGCCGGCCGACCTCCACCGCCGTGCGTCCGCCGATCCCGGCGTCGACCTCGTCGAAGACCAGGGTGGGCACCGGGTCGCGACCGGCCAGGACGACCTCGATCGCGAGCATGAGGCGGGACAGCTCGCCGCCGCTGGCGGCACGCGCCAGCGGCCGGGGCTCGGCGCCGCTGTTGGCCGCGAACCAGATCTCGACGTCGTCGGCCCCGTGGGGACCGGGCTCACCGCGCACGACCCGGACCTCAAACTGGGCCGACGGCAGGGCCAGGTCGGCCAGCTCGGCGCCGACCTCGCCGGACAGCTGCTCGGCTGCGGCGGTCCTCGCCTCGGTCAGCTGTCGAGCGAGGTCCACGACGGTCTCCCGCGTGGTCTGGACGTCCTGCTCCAGGCGCTCGATCGCGGTGTCGTCCAGGTCCAGCTCGAGGACCTCGGCGCGGGCGCGCTCCGCCCACGCGATGACCTCGTCCAGGCTCGGGCCGTAGCGGCGCTGCAGGGCCGTCAACGCGGCACGACGGTCCTGGACCGCGGCCAGGCCGCTGGGGTCCAGCTCGACGTCGGCCGCGTACGCGGCGAACTCCGACGCGATGTCGGTCAGGTCGATGGAGGCCCGCTTCAGCCGCTCGGCCAGGGCCTCGATGCGCGGGTCGTTGCCGGTCACCGGGTCGACCACCGACTGGGCCGCAGCGATCGCGGCGGCGGCGGAGTTCTCGTCCTCCGACAACACGGTCGACGCTCCCACAGCGGCGGCCGCGAGCGACTCGGCGTGGGCCAGGCGGTTCTCGCGCTGGACGAGCTCCTCGTCCTCACCCGGCTGCGGATCGACCGCGTCGATCTCGTCCAGGGCGTGTCGCAGCAGGTCCAACCGCTGCAGACGCTCGCCGGCGTGCGTGCGCAGGTCGCTCAATCGCGCCTGCAGCTCACGCAGCCGCTCGTACGCCGGGCGGTACTGCTCGATCAGGTCGGCGACCGCGCTGCCGGCGAAGCGGTCGAGCGCTCCGCGCTGCTCCTGCGGTCGCACGAGGCGCTGCTGGTCGGACTGGCCGTGCACCGCGACGAGCGAGTCGGCGAGGCGCGACAGCAGCGCGGCCGGGACGGTCGAGCCGCCGGCCAGGGCGCGGCTGCGGCCCTGACTGGTCAGGACCCGGGCCAGCACGAGCTCGTCGTCGTCGACGTGACCGCCGGCCTCCTCGACGAGGGCGGCCACCTCGGGCGTCGCGAGGACCGACGCCTCGATCCGCGCCCGCTCGGCGCCGCGGCGGACGAGGGCCAGGTCGGCGCGCTCACCGCGCAGCAGGCCGAGCGCCGTCACCACCATGGTCTTGCCGGCGCCGGTCTCGCCGGTGATGACCGTGAAGCCGGGACCCAGGTCGAGCTCGGCCTCCTCGATGACACCGAGCGACTCGAGCCGCAGGTAGCGCCACATCAGCTCTCCCCCGCAGCCCGCCGGGCCGCGCCCGACGATCCGCGCCACCCGGCGACGGGCAGCTCGAACTTGCGCACGAGCCGGTCGGCGAAGGAGGCGGGATGGACGCGAGCGAGTCGCACGGGCTCGACGCCGCGACGGACCTCGACCCGGGCGCCGATCGGCAGCTCAGCGGCGCGACGACCGTCGCACCACAGGATCCCCGAGGCGGCGTGGCCGACGACCTCGACGGCGAGCGTGGACTCCGGCGAGACGACCATGGGTCGGGCGAACAGGGCGTGGGCGCTGATCGGCACCATCAGCAGGGCCGACACCTCCGGCCAGACGACCGGTCCCCCGGCGCTGAAGTTGTACGCGGTGGAGCCCGTCGGCGTGGCGCAGACGACGCCGTCGCAGCCCATCCGCGAGACGGGTCGGCCGTCGATCTCGACGACGACCTCGAGCATGCGCTCACGCGAGGCCTTCTCGACGGATGCCTCGTTCAGTGCCCAGTTCGTGGCGACGATCTCGCCGTTGTGGAAGACCAGGACGTCGACCGTGAGTCGCTCCTCGACGGTGAGTCCACCGGCGATGACGTGGCGGGCGACGTCGGCGAGGTCCTCCTCGTCGGCCTCGGCCAGGAAGCCCACGTGCCCCAGGTTCACGCCCAGCAGCGGAGTTCCCGTGCCGCGGCAGAGCTCGGCCGCGCGCAGGATCGTGCCGTCACCACCGAAGACCACCGCGAGCTCGCAGTCGGCCGCGGCACCGGGCACGGCGGCGACGGAGACCAGGTCGACGGCACCCGCGGCCTCGAGGTGGTCGATCTCGTCGGTGAGCGCACGCACCTCGATCCCGGCGGCCTGCAACGACGCCGCGAAGTCCGCGGCGAGCTTGGGCGCCCCGTCCCGCAGGACGTGGACCGCGAGCAGCACGCTCCTCATGATCCGCTTCCTTCCTTCTGGTTCCCCGCGGCCAGCGGACCGGCGGCGACAGCGGCCCGCGCGGCCGCCTCGTCCGGAGCAGGCGCGTCGGTCCTGAGCCAACAAAAGTACTCGACATTTCCGGCGGGACCGGGCAACGGACTGGGCGCGAGACCACGCGTGCCCCAGCCTCCCGCCCAGGCTGCGGTGGTGACGCCGTGCACCGCGGACGCGTGCAGCTCGGGGTCGCGGACCACGCCGTTCTTGCCGAGGTTCTCGCGACCGACCTCGAACTGGGGCTTCACCATCAGCACCATGTCCCCCTCGGGCCGGCACACCCGCATCAGCGCGGGCAGCACGAGCGTCAGCGAGATGAACGACAGGTCCGACACGACGAGGTCGACCGGCCCGCCGATGAGCTCGGTGTCGATCGCCCGGACGTTGGTGCGGTCGAAGACGTGGACGCGCGGATCGGACTGCAACGACCACACCAGCTGGCCGTAGCCGACGTCGACCGCGACGACCTCGCTGACTCCGCGGCGCAGCAGCACGTCGGTGAATCCACCGGTGGACGCGCCGGCGTCGAGGGCACGACGCCCTTCGACGCTCAGTCCCTCGGGCTCGAAGACCTCGAGCGCGCCGAGGAGCTTGTGGGCGCCACGCGAGGCCCAGCCGGGATCGTCGCCCTCGCGGATGACGATGGCCTGGTCGGTGGTGACCTGCGTGGCCGGCTTGCTCGCGGCGTTGCCGCCGACGAGGACACGGCCCTCCCCGATGAGGCTCGCTGCCTGATCGCGCGACCGAGCCAGCCCGCGGCGCACCAGTTCGGCGTCGAGCCGCACCCGGCGGCTCATCGACTCACCCTCGGTCCCCGGGCGTGCCCGCGAGCTGGTCGCGCAGCACCCGGTGGACGGCCTCGAACACCTGCGGGTGCTCGGCCACGTCGAGGTCGTCGAGCGCAGCCAGCAGTGCCACGGCCTCGTCGGTCGTGGGGTCGTCCGGGCGATCGCCAGCGGCCTGCGTGGGTTCGCTCATCATGCCCCGATTGTCGCATCGACGGTCACGGTGATCGCTGATTCGGCGCGCGCGGCCCAGCCGAGCCCGACCACCGCCCGGAGCGTCTCGGTCGAGGTGCCGGACTTCGTCACTCGGACCACACCGTCGGAGATCTCGGCCGACGCGGACCCGCACGTGGCACCGGCCCCGTCGATGACGACCGGCGGATGCACGTCGTGCAGGGCGGACAGATCGCGTCCCACGTAGTCGGGGCGCTCCTCCTCGGTCGCGTTGATGACGTCTGCCAGGGAGTTCACCCCGGTCAGCACGAACAGCGACGGGATCGACGCCTGGCGGGCGCCACTGATGTCGGTGTCGAGCCGGTCCCCCACCATGAGCGGGGAATCGGGCGCGATCCGCTCGATCGTCTCCTCGAAGAGCGGGGCGTACGGCTTGCCTGCGACCACGGGCTCGCGCCCGACCGCCAGCCCCACGGCATGGACGAGCGCGCCGTTGCCCGGCGCGATGCCCTCGGCGGTCGGGATGGTCAGGTCCGTGTTGCTGGCGTACCAGGGCAGACCCGACTGGATCGCGTACGCGGCCTCGGCCAGGTCGCGCCAGCCGAGCTGCGGCGTGTAGCCCTGCACCACGGCGGCCACGTTCGGCGCGTGGCGATCGTCGACCGGCACCAGCCCGCGCTCTGTCAGGGCGGTGCGCAGTCCTTCTCCACCGATCGCGAGCACGGTCGCGCCCGCCGGGAGGTCGTGCGCCATGACCCCGGCGATCGCCTGGGCCGACGTCACGATGTCGTCCTCCGAGACCGTGAGACCGAGGTCTCGCAGATGATCGGCCACAGCGGAGGGCGGACGATTGGCGTTGTTGGTCAGGTAGGCCAGCCGAGCGTCGTCGACGGCCTTCAACGCCTCGACCGCGCCCGGAACCGCGTCTCCGCCGCGATAGACCACGCCATCGAGGTCGAGCAGGATCGCGTCGTGGGACGCGACCAGAGCGGTGTCGGTGGCGGCCAAGGTCATGCGTTCGAGGCTACCGGGGGGTCAGGCAGCCGGGTCAGGGACCCGAGGTCGACGTAGACCCGGCTGGAGACGCCTGAGCCGTTGCGGGAGAAGAGCCGTCGCAGCTCGCCGCTGACCTCAACCCGGTCCCCCGGTCCGAGCCGCCCGGCCTTGGCCCGCAGCCGCGCCGTCCACGCAGAGCAGTCGAAGGTGTCGACGCTCTGACTCGAGCGACGCCGTGCTGCAGCACTGCGGTCGACGATCAGGCGGAAGGAGACGATCTCGTCCCCACTGGGCAGAGTGCGCGCCTCGGCCACGTCGGCGACGCGGCCGCGCAGCAGGACGTGGTTGTCAACATCGGTCATCGCTCCACAGTGGACGCATCGCGCTACGCGGGACAGGGGCGCCGGACGCCCCTGTGGACGGCGCGCTTCTCGCGCGCCGAGCCTGTGGACCGCCCTAGTTTTCGAGTTGGTTGATGCGGTCTTGGGCGTCGGTGAGTCCGTTGGCGTCGGTGCCGGCGACGCGGTGGAACCAGGTGATGGCTTCGTCGGTGCGTCCGGCTGCGGCGAGGGTGTCGGCGTAGGCGTAGCGGAGGCGGGTGATCCAGTCGTGGCGGCTTTTGGTGTTGAGGGGTTCGGATTCGAGGAGTTGGAGGGCGGCGTCGGTTTGGCCGAGGTCGCGGCGGGCGCCGGCGATGACGATGGTGAGTTCGGTGTTGCCGGCTTCGTCGAGGGCGGCGCGGATGGTGGGGGTGTCGTATTCGAGGGCTTTTTCGGGCCGTCCGAGGGCGCGTTCGGCGTCGGCCATCATGGGGGCGTAGATGCCGCGGCCGGTCATGCGTTTGGCGGCGCGGAACTCGGCGAGGGCTTCGGCCCAGTTGCCCAGGGCGTAGGCGGTTTCGCCGGTGGCTTCGCGGACCAGGCCGACGCGCATGGCGCGGGCGCGGGCGGCGAGGGCGTGTTTGTGGGCGAGTTCGGGGTCTTCGTGGAGCAGGATGCCGGCCATGACGAGGTGTCGGGCGACTTTGTCGGCGAGCTTGTCGGGCAGGCCCTGGAGCTCCTGGCGGGCGAACTTGTCGAGGTCCTTGGCCGACACGTCGTCGGGGATCGGGGGTCCGTCGTAGGTCTTCTGCGCGTCGGAGCGGTCGGGGCCGAAGGCGCGCCGATCGCGGTTCGGGCCGCTGGTGGTGGGGCGGTTGCCGCTCGCTGAGCGCGGGCCGCCGCTGGAGCGGGGTGCGCCGGGTCGGTCGGAGTTGCGGCGGGCGCCGGAGCCGGGGGTGCGGGGGCCGCCGGTGGGCTTGGAGCCGCTGGAGGGGCGCGAGCTGCCGCCGCTGGAGGGGCGCGAGCCGGAGCCGGTGGGCTTGGAGCCGCCGCTGGAGGGGCGCGAGCCGGCGCTGCGGGATCCGCCGCTGTTGTTGGGGCGGCTGCTGCCGCCGCGGGATCCGCCGCTGTTGTTGTTGTTGTTTCGGCCTCGGCCGGCGGGGTTGCGTGATTCAGCCATGTTCTCGGGTCCTTCCGCGAGGTGTGCCCTCACGATAGGGGCACAAATGCAGCAAGGCCGCTCCCAAAGGGAGCGGCCTCGCGCTAATGATTGTCCGGCGACGTCCTACTCTCCCACACCGTCTCCAGTGCAGTACCATCGGCGCTGAAGGGCTTGACTTCCGGGTTCGGAATGTTACCGGGTATTTCCCCTTCGCCATGGTCGCCGAAACTCTATAGAGATATCAACAAGCCTTGGTGACTCTTTCGAGTCTGGCTCCCGATCATATCTCGGGAACCTCACAGTGGACGCGGTCAAACTTTGTAAGAAACAAGCCCTCGGCCTATTAGTACCGGTCAGCTCCATGCATTGCTGCACTTCTACTTCCGGCCTATCAACCCAGTGGTCTGCTGGGGGCCTTACCTGGTTAACCAGTGGGAAACCTCATCTTGAAACATGCTTCCCGCTTAGATGCTTTCAGCGGTTATCACTTCCGAACGTAGCCAACCAGCCGTGCTCTTGGCAGAACAACTGGCACACCAGAGGTTCGTCCACCCCGGTCCTCTCGTACTAGGGGCAGCCTTTCTCAAGTTTCCTACGCGCGCGGCGGATAGGGACCGAACTGTCTCACGACGTTCTAAACCCAGCTCGCGTGCCGCTTTAATGGGCGAACAGCCCAACCCTTGGGACCTGCTACGGCCCCAGGATGCGACGAGCCGACATCGAGGTGCCAAACCATCCCGTCGATATGGACTCTTGGGGAAGATCAGCCTGTTATCCCCGGGGTACCTTTTATCCGTTGAGCGACGCCGCTTCCACATGCCAGCGCCGGATCACTAGTTCCGACTTTCGTCCCTGCTCGAGCTGTCACTCTCACAGTCAAGCTCCCTTGTGCACTTACACTCGAAACCTGATTGCCAACCAGGCTGAGGGAACCTTTGAGCGCCTCCGTTACATTTTAGGAGGCAACCGCCCCAGTTAAACTACCCATCAGGCACTGTCCCTGATCCGGATAACGGACCTAGGTTAGATATCTAGTACGACCAGAGTGGTATTTCAACGTTGACTCCACCTGAACTGGCGTCCAAGCTTCACAGTCTCCCACCTATCCTACACAAGTCGAACCAAACACCAATACCAAACTATAGTAAAGGTCCCGGGGTCTTTCCGTCCTGCCGCGCGTAACGAGCATCTTTACTCGTAGTGCAATTTCGCCGAGTTCATGGTTGAGACAGCGCCCAAGTCGTTACTCCATTCGTGCAGGTCGGAACTTACCCGACAAGGAATTTCGCTACCTTAGGATGGTTATAGTTACCACCGCCGTTTACTGGGGCTTAAGTTCTGTGCTTCGCTTGCGCTAACACGTCCCCTTAACCTTCCAGCACCGGGCAGGAGTCAGTCCATATACGGCGTCTTTCGACTTAGCATGGACCTGTGTTTTTAGTAAACAGTCGCTTGGGCCTGGTCTCTGCGGCCTTCAACGCTTCTCAGAGCAAGTCTGATAACGCATCCGGCCCCCCTTCTCCCGAAGTTACGGGGGCATTTTGCCGAGTTCCTTAACCATGATTCTCTCGATCACCTTAGTATTCTCTACTTGACCACCTGAGTCGGTTTGGGGTACGGGCGGCTCTGAATCTCGCTAGATGCTTTTCTCGGCAGCATAGGATCACTCACACTCCGCTAAGCGGGTGGCATCGGCTCTCAGACATATGAGTGACGGATTTGCCTATCACTCGTCCTACGACCTTACCCGTGGACTACCATCGCCACGGATGAGCTACCTTCCTGCGTCACACCATTGCTTGCCTACTACCAGATCGGGTCATGCGCTCTGCCGCACCATTGTCTCCGAAGAGACGGAAGGTGCGGTTTCGGGCACTTAGCATCACTGGATTCAGCATGGGCGATTCAATGCCGGTACGGGAATATCAACCCGTTGTCCATCGACTACGCCTGTCGGCCTCGCCTTAGGTCCCGACTTACCCAGGGAAGATTAGCTTGACCCTGGAACCCTTGGTCATTCGGTGGAAGAGTTTCTCACTCTTCATTCGCTACTCATGCCTGCATTCTCACTCGTGTCGCATCCACGGCTGGGTTACCCCGCCGCTTCGCTCGCGACACGACGCTCCCCTACCGATCCACACGGCTGGACCACGAAGGCCTACCTCATGTGTGAATCCCATAGCTTCGGTGGATTGCTTGAGCCCCGCTAAATTGTCGGCGCGGAATTACTTGACCAGTGAGCTATTACGCACTCTTTCAAGGATGGCTGCTTCTAAGCCAACCTCCTGGTTGTCTCTGCGACTCCACATCCTTTTCCACTTAGCAATCGCTTTGGGACCTTAGCTGATGGTCTGGGCTGTTTCCCTCTCGACAATGGAGCTTATCCCCCACTGTCTCACTGCCACGCTCTCACTTACCGGCATTCGGAGTTTGGTTGAGTTCAGTAAGCTTGTAGGCCCCCTAGCCCATCCAGTGCTCTACCTCCGGTAAGAAACGCGTGACGCTGCACCTAAATGCATTTCGGGGAGAACCAGCTATCACGGAGTTTGATTGGCCTTTCACCCCTATCCACAGCTCATCCCCCCAGTTTTTAACCTAGGTGGGTTCGGTCCTCCACGCGGTCTTACCCGCGCTTCAACCTGGCCATGGATAGATCACTCCGCTTCGGGTCTAGATCGTGCAACTCAAGCGCCCTATTCGGACTCGCTTTCGCTACGGCTACGGCACTCGCCTTAACCTTGCTACACAACGCTAACTCGCAGGCTCATTCTTCAAAAGGCACGCTGTCACAATTCCCTAAGGAACAGCTCCAACGGATTGTATGCACACGGTTTCAGGTACTATTTCACTCCCCTCCCGGGGTACTTTTCACCTTTCCCTCACGGTACTAGTCCGCTATCGGTCATCGAGGAGTATTTAGGCTTAGCGGGTGGTCCCGCCAGATTCACACCGAATTTCAGGGGTTCGGTGTTACTCGGGATGACGCACAAGAGCCATGAGCTTACGGTTACGGGGATCTCACCCTCTATGTCACGACTTTCCAGTCGGTTTCACCTTCACTCATGGTTTATGACTCTTTGACTGCTCGGCAGAACAATCTGTGCGGTCCCACAACCCCCTGGATGCAACGCCTGCCGGCTATCACACACCCAAGGTTTAGCCTAGGTCCGGTTTCGCTCGCCACTACTACCGGAATCACTATTGTTTTCTCTTCCTGTGGGTACTGAGATGTTTCACTTCCCCACGTTCCCTCCAAACGCCCTATGTGTTCAGGCGCAGGTACTCAGACTTTCCTCTGAGTGGGTTTCCCCATTCGGACACCCCCGGATCACAGCTCGGTTGTCAACTCCCCGGGGCTTTTCGCAGACTCCAACGTCCTTCATCGGCTCTCGATGCCAAGGCATCCACCATGTGCACTTAGTAGCTTGTTATTACTACAAAGATGCTCGCGTCCACTGTGAAGTTCTCAAAATACGATCGGTCCCGTACAAATTTCCACGCCTACATCATTCCGAAGAATCATGCGGTTCGCGGGGGTGTACGGTCCGAGGAATCCAGCATTAGATGCTGATCCCTCAGGACCCAACAGTGTGCCTGAGTTGTCGCTGCGTCCCACCGAATTTCCACGCCCCAGAAGGGCAGTACTGACGATGTTCCGCCGGCGACAAGCCAAATAGTCGACGTCCACTAGTGAGCTGGACCGCGTCAGACATTCGCTGACGAACGAGTCCGCCTGGACTCTACAAAGAGAGCCAGATGCTCCTTAGAAAGGAGGTGATCCAGCCGCACCTTCCGGTACGGCTACCTTGTTACGACTTCGTCCCAATCGCCAGCCCCACCTTCGACAGCTCCCTCCGTAAACGGTTGGGCCACTGGCTTCGGGTGTTGCCGACTTTCATGACGTGACGGGCGGTGTGTACAAGGCCCGGGAACGTATTCACCGCAGCGTTGCTGATCTGCGATTACTAGCGACTCCGACTTCATGGGGTCGAGTTGCAGACCCCAATCCGAACTGAGACCGGCTTTTTGGGATTCGCTCCACCTCGCGGTTTCGCAGCCCATTGTACCGGCCATTGTAGCATGCTTGAAGCCCTGGACATAAGGGGCATGAAGACTTGACGTCATCCCCACCTTCCTCCGAGTTGACCCCGGCAGTCTCCTATGAGTCCCCACCATTACGTGCTGGCAACATAGGACGAGGGTTGCGCTCGTTGCGGGACTTAACCCAACATCTCACGACACGAGCTGACGACAGCCATGCACCACCTGTATACCGACCACAAGGGGGGCCGTATCTCTACGGCTTTCCGGCATATGTCAAACCCAGGTAAGGTTCTTCGCGTTGCATCGAATTAATCAGCATGCTCCGCCGCTTGTGCGGGCCCCCGTCAATTCCTTTGAGTTTTAGCCTTGCGGCCGTACTCCCCAGGCGGGGCGCTTAATGCGTTAGCTGCGGCACGGAGACCGTGGAAGGTCCCCACACCTAGCGCCCAACGTTTACGGCATGGACTACCAGGGTATCTAATCCTGTTCGCTCCCCATGCTTTCGCTCCTCAGCGTCAGGTAATGCCCAGAGAACCGCCTTCGCCACCGGTGTTCCTCCTGATATCTGCGCATTCCACCGCTACACCAGGAATTCCGTTCTCCCCTGCATACCTCTAGTTTGCCCGTATCGTAAGCACGCTCAGGGTTGAGCCCTGAGTTTTCACTTCCGACGTGACAAACCGCCTACGAGCCCTTTACGCCCAATAATTCCGGACAACGCTCGGACCCTACGTATTACCGCGGCTGCTGGCACGTAGTTGGCCGGTCCTTCTTCTGCAGGTACCGTCACTTTCGCTTCGTCCCTGCTGAAAGAGGTTTACAACCCGAAGGCCGTCATCCCTCACGCGGCGTTGCTGGATCAGGCTTTCGCCCATTGTCCAATATTCCCCACTGCTGCCTCCCGTAGGAGTCTGGGCCGTGTCTCAGTCCCAGTGTGGCCGGTCACCCTCTCAGGCCGGCTACCCGTCGTCGCCTTGGTGAGCCATTACCTCACCAACAAGCTGATAGGCCGCGAGTCCATCCCATTCCGCCGGAGCTTTCCACCACCAGAAGATGCCTTCGGTGGTCGTATTCGGCATTAGCCAGCGTTTCCACTGGTTATTCCGATGAATGGGGCAGGTTACTCACGTGTTACTCACCCGTTCGCCGCTCGTGTACTCCCGAAGGAGCCTTACCGCTCGACTTGCATGTGTTAAGCACGCCGCCAGCGTTCGTCCTGAGCCAGGATCAAACTCTCCGTTGAAAATCTCCCACACCCGAAGGCATGGTCAACATCTAGAAAATTTGATTCCTGACAAGTTATGACTGCTGACAGTCATTAGTTGTCGGAATTGTCCCTGCGGCTCCGCGCGACAACCAGATCACTTAAGACCAGATCATCCTTCGCAGCCGCCGGGGTACTGATAATAATTCGTCGACTTTTGGCACACTGTTGAGTTCTCAAGGATCAGACGCACACCACCAGCTCAACCGTCTCCGGCAAGCCCGCAGGGCAACTCGTCTAATTTACATCGCCGTTGTCACCAGGTCAAACCCGGGTCGGTCACGATGTGCGCTACGTTTTCCGCGGCCAGTCTCCGGCCCTCTCACGAGTGCCTGGCGTTAACCGCTTCGGTCTGCGCTTCGCTGCGCCGTTCGGTGCAACAAGAAGAACATTACACAGACGTTTCCAGCCATGGCAAATCGGGTCCCCGGTGTCCTGCGTCACACCTGAAATACCAGCACTTTTCGACCCCGCTGAGACCCCTGAGGCACCTGTGACTGGCCGAGCAACGACAAACGGCGGCCAGCCTCCGGTCCGAGAAAAGACCGACTGCCGACCGCCGTTGACGGAAGCGTGGGATCAAACCACGCGGACGCCCGACACCGAGCGCTTGCCCTTGCGCAGGACCACCCAGCCGCCGTGCAGCAACTGGTCGCCGGAGAACGTCTGATCGGGGTCGTCGGCCCGCTCGTTGTTCACGTACGCTCCCCCGTCCGCGACGGCTCGACGCGCAGCCGACTTGGACTCGGCGAGCCCGGATGCGATCAGGGCGTCCACCAGCGTCGTGTCCGGGGAGACGTCGACTGCCCCGGCCTCGCGGAGCGCGGCCGCCAAGGTCGACTCGGGCAGGTCACGGAGCTCTCCCCGGCCGAAGAGCGCCCCGGACGCCAGCTCGGCCGCCTGCGTCTCGCTCTCGCCGTGTACGAGCGTGGTCAGCTCCGCCGCCAGCCGGCGCTGGGCGGCTCGCGCCCCCGGCCGCTGCTCGTGCTCGGCCATCAGGGCGTCCACCTCCTCGACGGGCAGGAACGTGAACTGCTTGAGGTACTCCCCCACCTTCGAGTCCTCGGCCTGGATCCAGGACTGGTAGAACGCGTACGGGCTCATCAGGTCCGGATCGAGCCAGATCGTGCCGGACTCGGTCTTGCCGAACTTCGTGCCGTCGGCCTTGGTGATGAGCGGCGTGGCGAGGGCGTGCACCTTGTCGCCGTCCGCACGGCGGATCAGCTCCACTCCCCCGGTGAGGTTGCCCCACTGGTCGCTGCCGCCCGTCTGCAGGACGACTCCGTGGCGCCGATGCAGCTCGAGGTAGTCCATCGACTGCAGCAGGATGTAGCTGAACTCGGTGTAGCTGATGCCCGACTCGAGCCGGCTGGCCACGACGTCGCGCGCCAGCATCCGGTTGACCGGGAAGTGCTTGCCGATGTCGCGCAGGAAGTCGACCACGGACATCGGCTGGGTCCAGTCCAGGTTGTTGACGACGGTCGCGCCGTTGTCGCCCCCGAACTCGACGAAGCGCGACACCTGGGCCCGGATCCGGTCGACCCACTCGGCGACGGTCTCCTTGGAGTTCATGACGCGCTCACCGGACTGCTTCGGATCGCCGATGAGGCCCGTCGATCCGCCCACGAGCAGCAGCGGCCGGTGCCCGGCCAGCTGCAGGCGCCGGGCGGTCAGGATCTGGAGCAGGTTGCCCACGTGCAGGCTCGGGGCCGTCGGGTCGAAGCCGACGTAATACGTGATCGGCCCCGCATCCATCTCGGCGCGCAGAGCGTCGAGGTCGGTCGAGTGCGCGATGAGTCCGCGCGCCTGCAGGTCGTCGATCACATGGTTCGTCACACGGCCAAGGTTATCGGCGCTGGAATCGCAGCCCTCACTAGGCTGCGGGCGTGAACAGCCCCGCCGAGGTCCACGAGATCGAGCTCGCCGCCCGTCGATCCGACGGCTCCGCGGTCGCGGCCGACGAAGTCCTCGCGTACCTGGACTCGGTCCGCGTGGCCGCCGGCGTCATCGACGGCGCCCGCCTCGGCCGCCCCGGGTTGCACACGGTGCGCATGGCGCTCACCGAGGACGAGCTGGTCCAGCGCAGCGACGGCCTGCCCGCGACGCTCCCCTGGCAGGGACTCGTCCGGTTGCTCGCCCACCGGTTCGACACGGTGGCCGTGGTCGACGACGGGGTCGTGGGACCAGATGGCCGCCACCACGGCGACGACCTGCCCGTCGAGCTCGGCGAGCTGCTCGACGAGGTGTGGCACCTGACCTCGGCGGAGGTGTCCGCGACGTCCGTGCACGTGCTGCGCACCGATCCCGACATCGACTCGGACGCCCAGTCCATCGCGAACCGGGGCAAGGCGACCGTCGAGGTCGTCCACGTCGACGGCTTCACGCTGATCCGCGACACGATCAGCACCGATCCCGGGACCGTGGTGGACCTCGCGGCGCGATCGCAGCTCCCGGCCGTGGCCCTGCGTCGCGAGGGCGACGCCCGAGGCGCCGTCGTCCGTGTGCGGCAGGGACGCCGCGTCGTCACGTGCCACGTCGACCTCGGGGTTCCGGCCGAGCTGACGCAGGTGCGCGGCCCAGCCACGCGTGCCCTGCTGCTCGGTGGCGTCTCGGTGACGTTCGGCTCCCGGCGCCGGCCCGACGACGCGATGCTCGAGCGGCTGCAGGCCGCCGGCACGGGCGAGACCTCGTTCGCGCACGACGTGGCCGAGGCCGTCGGCGCGCCGGTCGGGGCCGCGACCTGGCTGGAGGACGAGGTGGCCCCCGGCCCGGTCACGGTCCTCGGGCCCCTCTCCCGGCGCGAGATGCTGTCGCAGGGCGTCCGCGAGGTCGCCGACGACATGCGCGAGGAGTTCTCGCGGGACGCCCTGACGAAGGGCCCGCTCGGCGGCTTCCGGCGCTTCCTGCTGGACCATCCCGTCGTGACGCTGCTCTACGGCCTCGCCGAGTTGGCGGTCGCGTACGCCCTCGTGGCGCTGATCGAGCCGTGGCCCGTCGTGCGCTGGATCGTCGGCGGGCTCGTGGCGATCGACGGGCTCACGAGCCTCGGGATCGGCGCGACGACGCTGCGCCGACGCGTCAGGGCTTGACGGCGATGACCGGCATCGGCGCGTCGAGCAGGATCATCTGCGTGACGCGGCCCATGAGCATCTTGCCGACGGGCGTGCGCTTGCGGATGCCGATGACCAGGCGATCGGCACCCGAGGCCACGGCCTCGTCGATGACCACGTCGGACACCGACAGCGACGCGGCCCGGCGGACCTCGTAGTCGATGCCCTCGAGGTCGAAGCGCTCGGTGAACTCGGAGAGGTCGATCTCCTCCGGCTCGTCGAACTCCGGGTCGATCTCGCTGACCGTGATCAGGACGAGCTTCTCCTTGTTCGCCTCGGCCTTGGCAGCAGCCCACAGGACAGCGGCGCGTCCGTAGTCGTCCGGGCGGTACGCGACGGCGATGGTCATGGAGCGAGACTATCGCCGTCGCCGCGGGAATGGCGGGGTGGCTCCCCGGTGTTGTCACGTGCGTGAACAACTCTTCCGCCCATCCGGTCAAGGTCGACATCTGGTCCGACATCGCGTGCCCCTGGTGCTTCATCGGGAAACGCCGGTTCGAGCGTGCCGTCGCCGACTTCGACGGGGACGTCGAGGTCGAGTTCCACAGCTTCGAGCTCGCGCCGGACACCCCGGTCGACTTCGAGGGCAGCGAGGTCGACTTCCTCGCGCACCACAAGGGCATGGACCCGGCGCAAGTCGCGCAGATGCTCCAGCAGATGACGGTGCTGGCCGCCGACGAGGGCCTGTCGTACGACTTCGACGCCCTGCGCCACACCAAGACGCTGCTGGCCCACCAGGCGCTGCACTTCGCGAAGGCGCACGGCCGCCAGAGCGAGCTGAAGGAGCGCCTGCTCTCGGCCTACTTCGAGCAGGGCCGCCACGTGGGCCGGATCGACGAGCTCGTCGAGCTGGCGAACGAGGTCGGCCTGGACGGTGACGAGCTGCGCCGCGACCTCGAGTCGGGCCGGTACGCGGCCGACGTCGACGCCGACATCGCCCAGGCACGCGCCTACGGCATCAACGGCGTGCCGTTCTTCGTCTTCGACGGTCGCCTCGGCGTGTCCGGAGCCCAGGCTCCCGAGACCTTCCGCGAGGTGCTCGACCGCGTGGTCGCGGAGGCCTCGGCATGACCGGGCCCTTCGAGATGGTCGGCAACGACGAGGCGCCGGTCTGCGTCGACGGCGTCTGCGCGATCCCGGAGCCCTCAGCGGCCTCCGAGCCGTCGGAGCCGACCGAGGATCACGCCCGCGGGTGACGCCGGTAGGCGGACACCGTCGGATCGTCCTCGGCCCAGAACCGCCACGGCACATCGGCGTTGCGGCGGACGCCCACCCGCGGCCCCGCGACCAGCGTGGGCCGGTCGACGCGCTCGCCGAGGAACACCGGCTCCGGATCGAGCAGATCCGTGCCGAGGTCCAGGCTGGTGATCCCCAGCGCCTTGGTGAGGTTGCCCGGCCCGCGGGCCAGGGCGTGGTCGGCCACCGGACCGCGCCGCTCGCGCGCCACCTCGATGCCTTCGAGGATCTCGCCGGCGCGGATCAGCACGGCTGCGGCCTGCTCGGTCGGACCCGTCACGACGTTGGCGGCGTGATGGCCGTGGATCCGGTAGACGTAGAGCCGCCACGGCGGCCCGTACATGATCTCGGAGCGCGGCGTCCGGACGAAGGCGTGTGACGCCGGGTCCTCGATCCCGCCGTACGCCTCGACCTCGGTGATGCGCGCGACGACGCCGTGGCCGTGCAGCAGTCGGCCGACCAGGTCGCGGGCGCGTTCGGTGACCTCGGGCATGGGCCCTGACTATCACGCTCGCCGGGTGACCTACCGCGCGGGAGCGTAACGTGACCCACGTCACACCTGCGTCCCACGAGGAGCCATCGTGCCCACTTCCCGTCGTCGTTCTGCGGCCGCCGTCGCGGCCCTCGCCCTCGCTGCCGGCCTGGTGGCCTCGACCCCGGCCACCGCCGCGGATCACCCCTCCCGAGGCCCCGGGAAAGCCCCTGTTCCGGCGGGCCGCTACGTCGCGATGGGCGACTCCTTCGTGTCGGGCCCGGGCATCGAGCGCCAGCTGGACCCCTGCGGGCGCAGCGACAGGAACTTCGTCCGGCTGGTGGCCGCCGACCTGGGCTTCAGGGCGTTCACCGACGCCAGCTGCGGCGCCGCCACGACCAAGAACTACTCGAGTCCGCAGACGATGGGTGACTACGTCAACCCACCCCAGCTCGACGCCCTCACGCGCGACACGACCCTCGTCACCCTCGGGACGATGGGCGGCAACGACGTGGGCCTGGTCGGCCTGGCGACGACGTGCATCGTCCGCGGGTGCAGCACCCTGCCGCCCGAGCCCTACCAAGCGGCCATCGACGCCCTCGTTCCCGTCTATCGCCAGGTGATCCGCGAGGTCCGCCGCCGGGCGCCTCGCGCCGACATCGTCGCCGTCGGATACGGGACGTACGTGCCCCGCGAGACCTGCGCCGCCCTGGGCAACGCCACCGCCGCGGACCTGGAGTACCTCCAGGGAATGATCGACCGCCTCAGTGACACGATCGGGAAGGTCGCCAAGGAGCAGCGCATCGCCTTCGTGGACATGCGGCTGGTGAAGGGCTGGCGGGAGCACACGGCGTGCGCCGACCCCGCCGACCAGTGGGTCCGGGGCCTGAACGGCTACGGCGACGGCATCGCCCTGCACCCGTCGACCGCCGGCATGGTGCAGATGGCCAACCAGACGCTCAAGACGGTCCGCCCGATCGTCACGGCACGGCGGGCGGCGGAGCGCAGGGTGGCCTCGGCGGCCGCCAGCGTGCGCGTGCGCGCCGTCTGCCACGGACCGCGCCGGAACCCGCGGGTCACGATCCGCACCACCGGCGGCCACGGGCTGATCGCGGCGGCACGGTTCCGGGTGGGACGCCAGTGGGTCGGCGCGGACCAACGGGCGCCGTTCGCCGTGACGCGCTCTGCGCGGTCGCTGCGGACCGCTCGGGCGAAGGGCCCGGTGCGGGCCACGGCCATGGTCCGGAGCGGGAAGGTCGTCCGCGTCGCGAAGGCCACGACGAAACGCCCGTGGTGCCTGCGCTGAGCCGGCCGGTCAGTTCGCTCATTTACCTCCAGTAACAGTCGCCACATTGGTAGCCTTGGGTCACAGTCGCGTGACTCGAGGGAGGCGACATGAGCGTCTCCGCGCGTCGCCGGCTCACGGCCACGGCTGCTCTCGCGCTCGTCGCGCCGCTGCTGGCCCTGCCTGCCGCCTCGGCGACGGACGCCGTCTCGCCCGTGTGGGACCACACCGCGCCCGGTGAGCACTACGTGGCGCTGGGCGACTCCTTCGTCGCGGGTCCGGGGATCATGCCCGCCCGCGACGCCGGCTGCGGCCGCAGCGAGCTGAACCTGCCGACCCTCGTGGCCACCGAGCTTTCGGTCGCGTCCTTCACCGACGCCAGCTGCAGCGCCGCGCGGACGACCCACCTGTGGGCCTCCCAGCAGGCGAACGCGACGCTGAATCCCCCGCAGCTGAACGCGATCGGGCCGGAGACGACCCTGGTCACGCTCGGACCCCTGGGCGGCAACGACCTGGACGCGCCGGGGCTCGCCTGGACCTGCGTCACCGTCGGGTGCAGCGACCTCCCGACCCAGCCGACCCACGACGCGATCGACGCCCTGACCCCGACGTACCGCCGCGTGATCGCGGAGGTGCGTCAACGCGCGCCCCACGCGAGGATCTTCGCCCTCGGCTACGGCCACTTCGTCCCGGCTCAGGCCTGCGAACGCCTCGGACAGGCGTCGGACGCCGACCTCGGCCACCTGCAGGCGCTGGCGGACCGGCTGAGCGACATGATCGGACGCGTCGCCGCCGAGGAGGACGTCCCCTTCGTCGACCTGCGTGCCATCGAGGGCTGGGACGAGCACTCGGCCTGCGCCGATCCCGCCGACCAGTGGATGCGAGGTCTCGACGCGCTGGACGACGGCGGCGCGCCGCTGCACCCGTCCGCGCTGGGCATGACGGTCATGGCCGCCCACACCCTCGAGGCGATCCGCCGCCCGGTGCTCGAGACCCCGGCCCCTCCGATCCCCCGCCCCACCACGTCACGGCCGGTCGTCGCCCCGCGGCCGCCCTCGTCCGCTCAGCGCCTCACCGCCGCCGCGAGCTCCGTCCGGGTGCGCGCCCGCTGCATCGGCCCGCGCAAGCAACGTCGGGTCCGGCTGAGTGTGAACGGAGGCCAGGGACTCGTCCGGCAGACGGCCTTCCGCATCGGGAAGCGCTGGTCGGCGATCGACCGTCGCGCCCCGTTCACGACCACCCGCCGCGTCTCGGCGCTTCGCCGCGCGAAGGTGAAGGGCCCCGTGCGGGCGACGGTCACCCTCAGGCACGGCACGGCGCAACGCACCACCACCGTGAGGGTCAGACTGCCCAGCTGCTTGCGCTGACGGGAGGCCCTGCGGCCCCACCGTAGGCTTCGTGCCATGTCTGAGATCGCCCAGCCCGTCGACCTCGCGATCGGTCGCCGGCTGAACCCGGACGCCGTCGGCTGGACCCGCCGCCCCCTGCACCGCACGAGCCTGCCGCGCACCGGGCGGGTCAAGCGCTGGGAGTACTGGGGCGTCATGACCCGGCGCTTCGTGCTGGGGCTGACGATCGCCGATCTGGACTACGCGAACCTCACCCAGATCTACGCCTACGACCGACTGCGCCGCCATGAGGTCGCCCTCGACACGACCGACCTCGGGCCCCTGCGCCCCGGGCTGCCGGACGACCTTCCCCCGTTCACCGCGGCGAGCGGACCGCTGAAGTTCGCCGACCACGGGCGCGGGACCCGCATCAGCGTCGAGCACGAGCGCGTGAAGGTCGCCCTCGAGGCCGTCGGCGGCGACGACGCGCTCGGTGTCGTCGTGCCGTGGAGCCCGCGACGCTTCCAGTACACGCTCAAGGAGGTCGCGCGCCCGGTGAGCGGGACCATCGAGGTCGACGGTGAGCGCGAGGCCGTCCTCGCCGGCTGGGGCGTGCTCGACCGCGGCCGCGGGATCTGGCCCCACCGCATGACGTGGAACTGGGGCGCGGGCAGCGGCGACGTCTCGGGACGCCTGCTGGGACTCCAACTGGGCGGGAAGTGGACCGACGGCACCGGCCAGACCGAGAACGGCCTGTTCGTCGACGGCCGCCTGCACCACTGGATCGACGACCTCACCTGGGAGTACGACCTCGAGGACCCCGAGTCCACCTGGACCGTCACCGGTCCCGACGTCGAGGCCGTCCTCACCCCGTTCCACCGACGCGAAGCGTCGACCCAGCTCGGCGTGATCGCCAGCCGCACGCACCAGGCCTACGGCCGGTGGTCCGGCTGGGCGCGCGGCAGCCGAGGCGTCACCTACCGCCTCGACGGCCTCGTCGGCTGGGCCGAGGAGGCCCGGAACCGCTGGTGAGGCTCAGAGCCGGGCGCGCAGCTCCGCCAGCTGTTCGGTGACGCGCGCCTGGGCCGTGCCGCCACGGCCGTCGCGGGAGGCGATGGAGCCGCCGACCGTGAGGACCTCGCGGACTCCCCCGGGCTCGGACGCGCCGGCCAGGTGCGGCGACAGTGCCGCGAAGTCCTCGTCGGTGAGGTCCCACAGCTCGATGCCGCGCTCCTCGCACGCGCGCACGCAGGCGCCGGAGAGCTCGTGGGCGACGCGGAACGGCACGCCCTGACGAACCAGCCACTCGGCGATGTCGGTGGCCAGCGCGAACCCCTGCGGGGCGAGCTCGGCCATCCGCGCGGTGTTGAACTCCAGCGTGGCCACCATCCCGGTGAACGCCGGCAGCAGGACCTCGAGCGTGTCGATCGAGTCGAAGACCGGCTCCTTGTCCTCCTGCAGGTCGCGGTTGTAGGCCAGCGGCAGGGCCTTGAGCGTGGCGAGCAGGCCGGACACGTTGCCGATGAGCCGGCCGGCCTTGCCCCGCGCCAGCTCGGCGATGTCGGGGTTCTTCTTCTGCGGCATGATGCTCGAGCCGGTCGAGTACCCGTCGTGCAGCGTCACGAAGTCGAATTCCTTCGTGTTCCAGATGATGATCTCCTCGGCCAGGCGGGAGACGTCGACGCCGATCTGCGCGGTGACGAACGCGAACTCCGAGACGAAGTCGCGCGAGGACGTGCCGTCGATCGAGTTGGCGGCCGAGCCGGTGAAGCCGAGATCCGCCGCGACGGCCTCGGGGTCCAGACCCAGCGAGGAGCCCGCCAGGGCGCCCGAGCCGTAGGGCGACTCGGCGCCGACGCGGACGTCCCACTCGCGCAGGCGGTCGAGGTCGCGGACGAGCGGCCAGGCGTGCGCCAGCAGGTGGTGCGACAGCAGGACGGGCTGGGCGTGCTGCAGGTGGGTGCGGCCGGGCATGGGCGCACCGAGGTGCCGCTCGGCCTGACCGGCGATCGCCTCGACGAGCTCGCGGACGAGGGAGGCCACCTGCCGCGCGTGGTCGCGCAGGTAGGCCCGGAACAGCGTCGCGACCTGGTCGTTGCGCGACCGGCCGGCCCGCAGGCGACCACCGAGGTCGGCGCCGAGGCGCTCCATCAGGCCGCGTTCGAGCGCCGAGTGGACGTCCTCGTCCCCCGGCTCGGGCCGGAAGACCCCGGAGCGGACGTCGCCGTCGAGGGCGGCGATGCCCTCGGTCATGGCGGTGTAGTCGTCGTCCGACAGCAGGCCGGCGGCGTGCAGGACCCGGGCGTGGGCGCGGGAGCCGGCCAGGTCGTACGGCGCGAGACGCCAGTCGAAGTGGGTCGAGCGCGAGAGCTCGGTCAGCTCCGGCGACGGGCCGGAGGCGAACCGTCCGCCCCAGAGCCGCGAGTCGGCGGCCTCGACGTCGGCGGAGCCGGGCACGGCGGGAGTCAGATCAGGCGAGTCAGTCATCGGTGGGCACCTTACGGGCGAGGGAAGTGAGGTGGGCGGCGAGGGCCTCGCCGCCGGACGGGTCGCGCGCGATGAGCATGACCGTGTCGTCGCCGGCGATCGTGCCCAGCGTCTCGGTCATCTGCACGTGGTCGATCGCGGAGGCCAGGAACTGCGCGGCACCCGGTGGCGTGCGCAGGATGACGAGGTTCGCCGACGACTGCGCCGAGACCAGCAGCTCGCGCAGCAGGCGCTGCAGTCGGGTCTGCGCCGCCGAGGAGTCGGACGCCGCACGAGCGCTGCGGTCGCCGCCCTCGGCGGGGACGGCGTAGACGAGCGTGCCGTCGCCCTGGCGGACGCGCACCGCGTCGAGCTCGTCGAGATCGCGCGAGACGGTGGACGCCGTGGCGTTCACACCGCGCTCACGCAGGAGCAGCACGAGCTCGCCCTGGGAGTGGACGTCGCTCGTGCCCAGCAGGTCGACGATCAACTGCTGGCGCGCCGCCTTCGTCGCGGGGATCATCGCGGGCCCCCCGGACGCCGTCATGACCGCTCCAGCAGCCAGGTCAGGATCGCCTTCTGGGCGTGGACCCGGTTCTCGGCCTCGTCCCACACGACCGACCGGGGCCCGTCGATGACGTCGGCGGCGATCTCCAGGCCGCGGTAGGCCGGCAGGCAGTGCAGCACGATCGCTTCCGGATCCGCCTTGGCCATGAGGTCGGCGGTGACGGAGTAGTCGCCGAACAGGGCGACCCGCTCGGCCTTCTCGTCCTCCTGGCCCATCGAGACCCACGTGTCGGTGATGACGACGTCGGCGCCGGCGACCGCAGCGACGGGGTCGGTCGTGATCGTCACGGAGCCACCGGTCTGGGCCGCGATCCGCTCGGCGTCGGCCACGATCGCGGGATCGGGCTGGAAGCCCTCGGGAGCGCCGACGCGCACGTGCATGCCCGCCGTCGCGCCACCCAGGACGTACGAATGACCCATGTTGTTCGCGCCGTCGCCGACGTAGGCGACCTGCAGTCCCGCGAGCTCGCCCTTGTGCTCGATGACCGTGAGCCAGTCGGCCAGGATCTGGCACGGGTGGAAGTCGTCGGAGAGGGCGTTGACGACCGGCACGCCGGCGTACTGCGCCATCTGCTCCAGACCCGCCTGGGCGTAGGTGCGCCACACGACGGCGCTGGCCATGCGGCCGAACACGCGGGCGGTGTCGGCGATCGGCTCGCCGCGACCGACCTGCGTGACGCCGGTGTCCATCACCACGGGGTTGCCGCCGAGGTCGGCGACGCCGACCGCGAAGGACACCCGGGTGCGGGTCGAGGACTTGTCGAACAGCACGACGACCGACTGCGGGCCGGCCAGCGGCTTGCGCGAGTAGGGCTGAGCCTTCAGCTCGGCGGCGAGCGCCAGCACCTCGGCCTGCTCGGCCGGGGTCAGGTCGTCGTCGCGCAGGAAGTGCCGCGTCATGCCGGTGCTCATGCCAGCACCTCGTCGATCACGGCGGACAGCGTCCGGACCGCGTCGGCGGCCTCGTCCTCGGTGAGGATGAGCGGCGGCGCGAGCCGGAGCCGGTCGGGGGTCGGGGCGTTGACGATCAGCCCGGCGTCGAGCGCCGCCTGCTGGACGTCGGCAGCCCGCGGCTCGGTCAGCACGACGCCGCGCAGGAGTCCCCGGCCCGTCACGGCCGCGACCCGGGCATGACGGCCCAGTCCGTCGGCGAGCTGGTCGCCCCGGCTGCGCGTGGCGGTGAGCAGGTCCTCGGACTCGATCGTGGACACCACGGCCAGAGCGGCGGCCGTCGCGACGGGGTTGCCGCCGAACGTGGTGCCGTGGTTGCCGGGCCCGAGCAGCGAGCCGGCGTCGCCGAGCGCGACGAGCGCACCGATGGGGATGCCGCCACCGAGACCCTTGGCCAGCGTGACCAGGTCGGGACGCACGCCCGAGGGCGAGTGGCCGAACCAGTCGCCGGTGCGGCCGATGCCGGTCTGGACCTCGTCGAGCCACAGCAGGGCGCCGTGCTCGGTGGTGATGCGGCGGGCCGCCGCCAGGTAGTCGTCCGGCGGCACGATGACGCCGGCCTCGCCCTGGATCGGCTCGAGGAGCACGGCGGCCACGGTCTCGTCGACGGCCGCGGCGAGCGCGTCGGCGTCGCCGTACGGCACCCACCGGACGTCGCCGGGCAGTGGCTCGAACGGCTCGCGGTACGCGGCCTTGGACGTCAGGGCCAGCGCGCCCATCGTGCGGCCGTGGAAGGAGCCCTCCGCGGCGACGATCGTGGTGCGGCCGGTCCGGCGCGTGGCCTTGAACGCGGCCTCGTTGGCCTCGGTGCCTGAGTTCGTGAAGAACACCCGCCCGCCGGCCTCGCCCGCGTCGAGCAGGTCGAGCAGCTTCTCGGCCAGCTCGATCTGCGGGGCCGACGCGAAGAAGTTGCTGATGTGGCCCAGCGTCTGCAGCTGGTTCGTGACCGCCTCGAGGATCGCCGGGTGGCCGTGCCCCAGCGCGTTCACGGCGATGCCGCCGAGCAGGTCGAGGTAGCGGTTGCCGTCGGCGTCCCACACGTGCGAGCCCTCGCCGCGGACGAGCACCCGCAGCGGGTCGCCGAACGTGTTCATCAGGGACGAGCGGTACCGCTCCATCCACTGCGGGCCGCCGGGCCGCGGCTCGCGCCCGTGGACGACGACTCCTTCGGGGAGATTCACGCCTGCTCCTTCGCGCTGGTCGTGTAGAGGGCGGTGCGGATCTTGGTCTGCGCTCCGTCCAGCACCTGGGTGCCGACGCCCTCGTCGGTGAAGATCTCGAGCAGCACGGCGTGCTCCTCGCGTCCGTCGACGACCGTCGCGCGCTTGACGCCGCCACGGACCGCCTTGAGGCACGCGGTCATCTTGGGGATCATGCCGCTGGCCAGGCTGGGCAGGATCGCCTCGAGCGACTCGGGGCTGATCTCGCCGATCACGTCGGTGCTGGTCGGCCAGTCGGCGTACAACCCCTCGACGTCGGTCAGCACCAGGAGCTTCTCGGCGCCCAGCGCCACCGCCAGCGCGGAGGCCGCGGTGTCGGCGTTGACGTTGAGGACCTGGCCGTCGGAGTCGGGCGCGATGGTCGAGACGACCGGGATGCGACCGGCCTCGATGAGGTCGATCACGGCCTCGGGCCGCACGCCCACGACCTCGCCGACGAGCCCGACGTCGACGGGCTCGCCGTCGACGAGGGGCATCGTGCGCTGGGCGCGGAAGAGGCCGCCGTCCTCACCCGAGAGGCCGACCGCGAGATCGCCGTGGGTGTTGAGCAGGCCGACCAGCTCGGGCCCGACCTGGCCCTTCAGCACCATCCGGACGACCTCCATCGCCGCGGGGGTGGTGACACGCAGGCCGCCACGGAACTCCGAGTCGATCTGGAGACGCTCCAGCATCGCGCTGATCTGCGGGCCGCCGCCGTGCACCACGACGGGCTTGAACCCCGCCAGGCGCAGGAAGACGATGTCCTCGGCGAAGGCGCGCTTGAGCTTCTCGTCGGTCATGGCGTTGCCGCCGTACTTCACCACGACGATCTTGCCGTGGTAGGCCTTCAGCCACGGCAGGGCGTGCGCCAGCGTGGCGGCCTTGGTGGTGGCCTCGGCCCATGCCTCGGGCGCCCATTCGGTCAGTCGGTTGTCGCTCATGGCTTCCTCAGGTCGAGTAGGCGGAGTTCTCGTGCACGTAGGCGTGCGTCAGGTCGTTGGTCCAGATGGTGGCGCTGTGGTCGCCGGACTTCAGGTCGATCGTCACGGTGACCGACCGCTGCTCCAGGTCGACGAGGTCGATCGACTCGCCCACGCCGGAGTTGCGGCACACCCACACGTCGTTGACGGCGACGTCCAGGTCGATCGGGTCGAACTGCGCCTGCGTCGTGCCCACCGAGGCCAGGATGCGGCCCCAGTTCGGGTCCTTGCCGTAGATCGCGGTCTTGAACAGGTTGCTGCGCGCGACCGAACGACCCACCTCGAGCGCGTCGGCCCCGCTGGCGGCGTTGATCGTGGTGATGGCGATCTCGTGGTCGGCGCCCTCGGCGTCGGCCAGCAACTGCAGCGCGAGGTCGCGGCACACGGTCGTCAGCGCCTCGGTGAACTCGGCCGGATCGGGCGAGACGCCCGAGGCACCCGACGCCATCACCAGCACCGTGTCGTTCGTGGACTGGCAGCCGTCGGAGTCGAGGCGGTCGAAGGACACCGCGGTCGCCGACCGCAGGGCGGTGTCCAGCGTCGTGGCGTCGACATCGGCGTCGGTCGTGATGACGACGAGCATCGTGGCCAGCGCGGGGGCGAGCATGCCGGCGCCCTTGGCCATCCCGCCGATCACCCAGCCGTCGCCGCCGCCCGTGGCCTGCTTGTCGACGGTGTCGGTCGTCATGATCGCGGTCGCCGCGTCGTGGCCGCCGTCGGGCGACAGCGCGGCGAAGGCGGCGTCCACCCCGGCGAGCACCTTCGGCTCGTCCAGGAGGCGGCCGATGAGGCCGGTCGAGCAGACCTGCACGTCGATCGCGCCGATGCCCAGGTGCTCGGCGACCCGCTCGGCCGTGCGGTGCGTCGCGGCGAAGCCCTCGGGGCCGGTGTAGCAGTTGGCACCACCGGAGTTCAGGACGATCGCCCGGGCGCTGCCGCCCTTGATCGCCTGCTCGCTCCAGATGACGGGGTGTGCCTTGCAGCGGTTCGAGGTGAAGACGGCGGCGGCGGCCGACGACGGCCCCTCGTTGACGACCAGGGAGATGTCGGGCTTGCCCGAGTCCTTGAGCCCGGCGGTCACGCCCGCGGCGCGAAACCCCTGTGCGGCGGTGACGCTCATGCCGTGACCGCCTTCGAAAGAGCACCATGGGCCGGTCCCGGCATGAGGTGCTGGATGTTCACTCGCTGCCGCTCGCTCATGGAGCCACTCCGATCGTGGTCAGTCCGGTGGTCTCGGGCAGGCCGAGCGCGAGGTTCATCGACTGGATCGCGCCGCCCGCCGTGCCCTTGACCAGGTTGTCGATGGCGGTGACGGTGACCAGGCGGCCGACCCGCTCGTCCACCGCGATCTGCACGTGGGCGACGTTCGCGCCGAGCGTGGCCGCCGTGGTGGGCCACTGCCCCTCGGGCAGAAGCGCGATGAACGGCTCGTCGCCGTAGGTCTTCTCGTAGACGGCCCGGGCCGCGTCTGCGTCGACGCCCGGGGCCAGCCGCGCGGTGGCGGTGGCCAGGATGCCGCGCGCCATCGGCACCAGGGTCGGTGTGAACGAGATCGTCACGTCCTCGGCGCCCGCCCGGGTGAGGTTCTGGGCGATCTCGGGGATGTGCCGGTGCGTGCCGCCGACGCCGTAGGGCGAGGCCGAGCCGAGCCCCTCGGACGCGAGCAGGTGCGGCTTGAGCGCCTTGCCCGCGCCGGAGAAGCCGTTGGCCAGCACGGCCACCAGGTCGGTCGACTCGACGATCCCGGCGGCGACGGCCGGCTGCAGTCCCAGCGTGACCGCGGTGACGTTGCAGCCGGGGACGGCGACCCGGCGGACTCCGGAGAGGGCGTCGCGCTGACGTCCCTCACCGGTGATCAGCTCGGGCAGTCCGTACGGCCACGTGCCGGCGTGCTCGCCGCCGTAGTACTGCGCCCACGCATCCGAGCTCTCGAGCCGGTGGTCGGCGCCGCAGTCGATGACGAGGACATCATCGGGCAGCTGGGCCGCGACCTCGGCGGACGCCCCGTGGGGCAGCGCCAGGAAGACGACGTCGTGACCGGCCAGGTTCTCGGCCGTGGTCTCGCCGACGATGCGCTCGGCCAGCGGCAGCAGGTGCGGCTGGTGCCGGCCGAACCGCGTGCCCGCGGTCGAGGCGGCGGTCAACGCCCCGATCTCGACCTGCGGGTGCTGCAGCAACAACCTGAGCACCTCTCCCCCGGCGTAGCCGGTGGCCCCCGTGACAGCAGCTCTGATCATCGCGCTCAGTCCGTCCCGAACTCCATGGCGGCCGCCTCCAGCGCGGCCTCCTCGTCACCCTCGACGGAGGGGTTGGCCTCGATCCGCATCGCGCCGCCGGCGGGCAGCTCACCGAAGAGCGTGCCGTTCTCGACGAGCACCTGACCCTGGTCGAGCGGCTGCGAGGCGTACATCTCGAGCTTGGCGCGCGAGTCGGCGATGTCGAGGTTGCGCATCGTCAGCTGGCCGATCCGGTCGACCGGGCCGAACGCGGCGTTCTCGGTGCGCTCCATCGACAGCTTGTCGGGGTGGTACGAGAAGTTCGACCCCTGCGTGTCGGTGATCGTGTAGTCCTCGCCCCGCCGCAGCCGGATCGTGACCGAGCCGCTGACCAGCGAGGCGATCCACCGCTGGATCGACTCACGCAGCATCATCGCCTGCGGGTCGAGCCACCGGCCTTCGTACATCAGCCGGCCCAGTCGACGGCCGTGCTGGTGGTAGTTCGCGATGGTGTCCTCGTTGTGGACCGCGTTGACCAGCCGCTCGTAGGCGATCCAGAGCAGGGCCATGCCCGGCGCCTCGTAGATGCCCCGGCTCTTGGCCTCGATGATCCGGTTCTCGATCTGGTCGGACATGCCCAGGCCGTGACGGCCGCCGATCGTGTTGGCCTCGTGGACCAGCGCGACGGGGTCGTCGAAGCGGACGCCGTTGATCGCGACCGGCCGGCCCTCCTCGAACGTGACGGTCACGTCCTCGGCGTCGATGTCGACGGCCGGGTCCCAGAACTTCACGCCCATGATCGGGTCGACGGTCTCGAGGGAGACGTCGAGGTGCTCGAGGGTCTTGGCCTCGTGCGTCGCGCCCCAGATGTTCGCGTCGGTCGAGTAGGCCTTCTCCTGGCTGTCCCGGTACGGCAGGTCGTGGTCGGTGAGCCACTGGCTCATCTCCGTGCGACCGCCGAGCTCGTGGACGAAGTCGGCGTCGAGCCAGGGCTTGTAGATCCGCAGCTCGGGGTTGGCCAGCAGGCCGTAGCGGTAGAACCGCTCGATGTCGTTGCCCTTGAAGGTCGAGCCGTCGCCCCAGATGTTGACGCCGTCCTCCTGCATCGCGCGCACGAGCAGCGTGCCCGTGACGGCGCGGCCGAGCGGCGTCGTGTTGAAGTAGGTGCGGCCGGCCGACTTGATGTGGAAGGCGCCGCACGCCAGCGCCGCCAGACCCTCGTCGACGAGGGGGCGCTTGCAGTCGATCGCCCGGGCGAGCTCGGCGCCGTACTCCATGGCGCGGCCGGGAACGCCGGAGATGTCCGGCTCGTCGTACTGGCCGAGATCGGCCGTGTAGGTGCAGGGGACGGCGCCCTTGTCGCGCATCCATGCGACGGCGACGGAGGTGTCGAGACCGCCGGAGAAGGCGATGCCGACGCGCTCGCCGGCTGGCAGACTGGTGAGGACCTTGGACATGTGGAACATTCTTGCACAGGGCTGCAAGTAATTGCACTCTGGGTCGTCCCACGGTCCCCTAGTATCCCAGCCATGGCTCGCGTCCTGCTCCGCCTCGTGACCGCGGTCGTGATGATCGGCCTGCTGCTGGTTCCCGCTCTCGCGACGATGAGCGACCCCTCCGACGGCGCCGTCGCCGACCCGGTGACGATCACCGAGTACCGCGCCGACTACGACGTCGCCGACGACGGCACCCTCACCGCCACCGAGACGATCACGGCCGACTTCCCCTTCGGGCGTCACGGCATCTTCCGCTACTGGGACCTGGCCGACTTCGCCGACTCCGGTGTGCGTTACCGGCCGCACGACGTCAGCATCCGGCTGGACGGCGAGCCCGTTCCCGTCTCGGCCTACTGGGAGCAGGGCCGGCGGTTCCGCGTCGCCCAGATCGGCGACGCCGACAGCTACCTCACGCCCGGATCGCACACCTACACGATCAAGTACAGGATCGACGGCGTGCTCGCGCCCAACCCCGACCGTCTCGCAGGGTCGAGCGCCAGCTGGACCGGCGGCGAGGCCGACCGCTCGGAATTCGTCTGGCAGGTGGTGGCGGCCGGGTGGAGCATGCCGATCCGCGCGGCGGACCTGCGTGTCACACTCCCCCACCGGGCCGACCGGCTCGAGTGCTCCATCGGCGACGGCCGCACGTGCACCGTCGCGGGTGAGGGCACCCGGACGCTGCGCATCACCGCGTCGGGGCTGCCGCCCAACACCCCCGTCGTCCTGCGCGCGGCGATGGACGCGCCGGCTCCCGACCGCGCCCACGTGCCGTGGTCGATCGGCTGGGACCGCGCCCTCGGCTCGTCGGTCACGCCGTTCCTGATCGTGGTGCTGTTGTCACTGGTGGCGCTGGCCGTCGGCTACCTGATCGACCGCTCGACCCGCGAGCGCAGTCCTGGCCTGCCGGTGTTGTACGAGCCCCCGCAGGGGCTCGGCCCCGTCCAGACTGCCTACGTGGTCGACGAGCGGGTCCCGAAGCGCGCGTTGACGGCCACCCTCATGCACCTGGCCGAGCAGGGTCACGTCACCTTGCACGAGAACGACGGCAACTGGACGGTCAAGGGCACCCTCGCCGGTGATGCGTGGGACACGCTCGATCCCGTGGCACGCCATGTCGTGTCCGGCCTGGGCCTGCGCGGGCCGAACGGACCGACCTTCAAGGCCAATGGATCGGTCAAGTCAGGCCAGCGGCTGCAGAGGACCCAAGGCGCCATCGCCGGCGTCACCCGCGAGTGGGCCATCAGCAGTGGCGCGGTCGTCCCCGCACGCCGAGAGTGGGTCTGGCGCATCCTGTTCGCCGTGGCCGTCGTCATCGTCGCGGCGGGCTCGATCGTGGGGGTCCCCGGCCTGTACCTGATGCCCTTCGCCGCGTTCGCCATCGGCTCCGTGGGCGTGCTCCTGCCGGGCGTCGGGTCGCGCCGGACCAAGCACGGCCGCGAGCTCTGGTCGCGGGCCGGCGGCTTCGAGCGCTTCCTCACGACCGACGCCGCGCGCGACCGCTTCGACTTCAGCGGTCGTGAGCAGCTGTACACCGCCTACATCCCCTACGCCGTCGCCTTCGACGCCGCGCACCGGTGGGCGCGCAAGTACGAGGTGTCCACGGGCCAACCCGCGCCCGTGCCGCTCTGGTACGGCACCGGAGTCGGCTATGCCGGCGCTTCGCACGCCGCAAGCGGCGGCGACCCCTTCACCAGCTTCGAGAAGGCGGTCTCCAGCTCGATCAGCGCGTACACCGCCACCCAGGCCTCGTCGTCGTCGTCCGGGGGCGGCGGAGGCGGCGGAGGCGGCTTCAGCGGGGGTGGAGGCGGCGGGGGTGGCGGCGGCTCCTGGTGAGACCGCCCGCCGTCGGCGCGCCGCGCACTAGAGTCTCCATCAGTCCACGACCCCGGAGGTACCTGCCTTGATCTGGATCATCGTCGCGATCGTCGTCGTCCTCGCCCTCGTGCTGTTCGGCGTGGTGGCGTTCAACCGGCTGCGTACCGCCGACATCGGCGCCCAGGAGGCACTGGGCGGCATCGACGTGCAGCTCACCCGCCGGGCCGACCTCATCCCCAACCTGGTGAACACCGTGAAGGGCTACGCCGAGCACGAGCGCGGCGTCTTCGAGGAGGTCACCGCGGCTCGGACGGGCGTGACCGAGGCCGCGCGCTCCGGCTCGGTCGAGCAGCGCGCCGCCGCCGAGGGACGGCTGGACCGGGCCCTCGTCGACGTGATGGCGGTGGCCGAGGCCTACCCCGACCTCAAGGCCTCGGCGAACTTCCAGCAGCTGCAGTCCGACCTGCGCGACACCGAGGACAAGCTCTCGTTCGCTCGTCAGTACTACAACGACGCCGTGCGTCGGCTCAACGAGCTCGTGCGGACGATCCCGTGGATGTTCTTCGCCGGCATGGCCGGCGTCGAGGAGCGCACGTTCTACGACGCACCGGACGGCCAGGACACCGCCCCGTCCGTCCAGTTCTGACCCGGGAGGTCAGAGGACCTGCGTCATCCAGCCGTGGGTGTCCTTCGCGCGTCCGTACTGGACGTCGAGCAGGGCCGAGCGGATGTCGGCGGTGACCTTGCCGGACTCGCCCTCGGCGCTCACGACCTCGCCACCGTCCCACTTGAGCTTGCCCACCGGGGTGACGACCGCGGCGGTGCCGCAGGCGAAGACCTCGGTGATCGTGCCGTCGGCGACACCGTCGCGCCAGTCGTCGATCGCGATCCGGCGCTCGACGACCTCGTGACCGAGGTCCTTGGCGATGGCCAGGATCGAGTCACGGGTGACGCCCTCGAGGATCGAGCCGCTGAGCTCGGGCGTGACGAGCGTGCCGTCGGAGTGGACGAAGTACAGGTTCATGCCACCGAGCTCTTCGATCCACCGATTCTCGACGGAGTCCAGGAACGCCACCTGCGCGCAGCCGTTGGCGGCGGCCTCCTGCTGCGGCAGCAGACTCGCGGCGTAGTTGCCGCCGCACTTGGCAGCGCCCGTGCCACCGAAGCCCGCCCGGCTGTACTGGCTGGACAGCCAGATGTCGACCGGCTTGACGCCCTCGGCGAAGTAGGCGCCGGCGGGCGAGGCGATCACCGAGTAGGTGACGTGCTGGCTCGGCCGCACCCCGAGGAAGACCTCGGACGCGAACATGAACGGCCGCAGGTAGAGGCTGCGCTCCTCGCCCGTGGGCACCCACTCGCGGTCGGTCTCGATGAGCGCCTTGACCGATCCGATGAACCAGTCCACCGGCAGCTCGGGCAGAGCCAGGCGGTGGGCCGAGCGCTGCATGCGCAGCGCGTTGGCCTCGGGCCTGAACAGCCACACCGAGCCGTCGGCGTGGGCGTAGGCCTTGAGGCCCTCGAAGATCTCCTGCGCGTAGTGCAGGACCGCGGTCGCCGGGTCGAGGGACAGCGGGCCGTACGGCACGACGCGGGCGTCGTGCCAGTCGCGGTCCGGAGTCCACTCGGCCAGGAACATGTGGTCGGTGAAGTAGTTGCCGAAGCCGGGGTCCTCGAGGATCCCGGCGCGATCGGCGGCGCTGCGCGCGTTCGGATTCGTTTCGATCCTGGGGTTGAACGCGGGGGTGGTCATGCCGGACACGATAGTCCTTTCACAGGGAGGGGAGGTCAGGTCGTCAGGCGACCGGTACCTCCGCGGCCACGCGCTCGGCAATGGCCTCCCCCACCTCCTGCGTGGAACGCGGCTGACCGTCGCGCGCGGCGATGTCGGCCTCGACCGCGGCGGTGATGCGCTGCGCCTCGGCGGCGTGACCGAGGTGCTCCAGCAGCAGACCGGCCGACAGGATCGCGGCGGTCGGGTCGGCCTTGGACTGACCCGCGATGTCGGGAGCCGAGCCGTGGACCGGCTCGAACATGCTCGGCGACGTGCGATCGGGGTTGACGTTGCCGCTGGCGGCCAAGCCGATGCCACCGGTGATGGCGGCGGCGAGGTCGGTCAGGATGTCCCCGAACAGGTTGTCCGTGACGATGACGTCGAACCGGGCCGGGTCGGTCGCCAGGAAGATCGTGGCGGCGTCGACGTGCAGGTAGTCGACCGTGACGTCGGGGAACTCGGCGCCGACGGCCTCGACCGTGCGGCTCCACAGGTGACCGGCGTGCACCAGGACGTTGTTCTTGTGCACGAGCGTCAGCTTGCGACGCGGGCGCGCCTGGGCGCGGGCGAAGGCGTCGCGGACGACGCGCTCGACACCGAACGCCGTGTTGAGGCTGACCTCGGTGGCGACCTCGTGGGGGGTGCCCACGCGGATGGCGCCGCCGTTGCCCACGTACGGGCCCTCGGTGCCCTCACGCACGACGACGAAGTCGATCTCGCCGGGATCGGCGAGCGGCGTCGGGACGCCGGGGAACAGCTTCGACGGGCGCAGGTTGACGTAGTGGTCCAGCTCGAACCGCAGCCGCAGCAGCAGTCCGCGCTCGAGCACGCCCGACGGGACCGACGGGTCGCCGACGGCGCCCAGCAGGATCGCGTCGTGCCCGCGGATCTCCTCGAGCACGGTGTCGGGCAGCGTCTCGCCCGTGGCGTGCCAGCGGCGCGCCCCCAGGTCGTAGGCCGTCCGGTCGAACGTGAGTCCGGCGCCCTCGGCGACGACGTCGAGAACCTTCAGGGCCTGGTCGGTGACCTCGGGGCCGATGCCGTCTCCGGCAACGACCGCGAGCGAGTAGGTGCTGGTCATGCGTCCCATCCTATGACTGTCGATCTCAGATGCTGAAACTTGGGTCTCGACATACGGTCGTCAGTTGTCCTCCGGGACGACGTCGGATTCGTCGGCCTGATCGCGCAGGTGGGCCGGGCCCCATTCGATGACGGTGGTCGGTGCGTACATGAGTGCTCCTCTGAAGGAAAGTGGCGGGGTTGTCGTGCGGGATCCGACGGGACCGACGACCCTGCGGGGCCACGAGCTGAGACGGGTGACGTCGATCAGCGATTTCAGAGGAGGAGAACCAGGTCCTGGTCCAGAACATCTGCTGCAGAGTCGTCGAGCCAACGCCGAAACTCCGCGGCAGGTGTGGCCCTAGGAGGTCCTGCCGCGGCAAGCGATGAGTACGAGCTGCTTCCGCATGGCCGCGAGCATACACGCCGCGAGGGTCACCGGAACCCCCTTCCGCGGCGCGTCTCAGACCGTGACTGCCACTGCCGTCCCGCGGGCCACGTGGAACACTGGTCTGATGAGCGCACCGGCCGAAGTCCCCGAACTGGTCGCCCGCGCGCTGGACCTGTCCCGGCGCCGCGGGTTCATCACCTCGACCCGCAGCGAGACCGGCCGACTGCTGGCCACCCTCGCCGCGTCGCGGACCGGCACCCTCGCCGAGCTGGGCACCGGTTGCGGCGTCGGATCGGCCTGGCTGTCCAGCGGCGCCCCCAAGGGCGCCCACATCGTCACCGCCGAGCTCGACCCGGGTCTCTCGAAGGACGTGCAGGGCATCTTCCACGACGCCGAGAACGTCGAGGTGACGTGTGGCGACTGGACGGTCCTGGAGCAGTACGCCCCGTTCTCGCTGCTGTTCGTCGACGTGCGCGAGGTCATGGCCAGCATCGACCTCCTGGCGGATCTGCTCGAGCCCGGAGGCATCGCGGTGCTGGACGACTTCGTCCCCTCCCCCTTCTGGCCGCCGATCGTCGACGGCCAGGTGGACACCGTCCGCGAGCAGTGGCTGACCGACGAGCGCTTCGCCGCCGTCGAGATGCTGATCGATCCCGACGCCAGTCTGATCATCGCCACCCGCCGCTGATCTGGGCAGGGACGCGAGATAGCGCCTAGGGTCGGTCTCACCTGGTCACCCGACGAAAGGCGCACGTCATGTCCGATTCGCACACCGACCATCACACCCGCAACACCGGCGGCGTCCGCGTCGTCGGGCTGCTCTCGATCCTGGCCGGGATCGTGCTGATCATCGCCGGCGCGGCCACCTGGTACGTCGTCACCGACCAGCTCAAGGCCCAGGACATCACCGTCGCCGAGGACGCCAAGTGGTTCGGCGGCAAGCAGGTCAACGGCCCACTCGACGCCTACTCCGAGGCCCAGGTCATCGAGAAGCACGCCCTGGAGGCGACCGACGGCAAGACGTACGCCCAACTGGGTCAGGACGATCCGGTGCGCGAGGTCGCGATGAACGCGTCGTTCCTGCGCGCCTCGCTCTTCACCTCGGTCGTGGCCTACGGTGTCGCGGCGTTCGCCATGGGCATGGGCGTCCTGTGGCTCCTGCTGGGCTGGTCGTTGCGCAAACTCGCCTGAGCTCTCCGTTCACGCGGCGGCCGGCTCCGGCCCCGCGGGACGGATCTCGAACCACGGCAGGAAGAACTGCACGATCGGACCGATGCCGAGCGCGTAGAGGACCGTCCCGAGGCCGACCGTTCCCCCGAGCGCGAAACCGCTGACCAGCACCAGGACCTCCAGACCGGTGCGCACCCGCCGCACGCTGGCCCCGGTCCGGCGCACGACGCCCGTCCACAGCCCGTCCCGCGGACCGGTGCCCAGGCCCGCGCCCACGTACATCGCACCGGCCAGGCCGTTGCCCACGACACCGAGCAGCAGGAGCAGGACGCCGAGCAGCACGCCGTCGGCGGGCGGCAGGATCGCGAGCGTGACGTCGGCGGCCACACCGATCACGAGCACGTTCGCCACCGTTCCGATGCCGGGACGCTGGCGCAGCGGGATCCACAGCAGGAGCAGCAGCGCTCCGACCACGATCACCACCTGGCCGAAGGTCAGCGGCACGTGGTGCGTGACGCCCTCGTGGAACACGTCCCACGGGTCGAGGCCCAGGCCCGCCCGCACCATGAACGCCATCGTGGCGCCGTAGAGCCACAGGCCGATCAGCAGCTGCACCATCCGCCGCGTCATCGACGCGGCTCCGGCCGCCGAGGGATCCGCGCCGTCGGCACCCGCCGCAGGCCGTCGCGCCGGACGGCTCGCACCGTCGCCACCATCGCCCACACCGTGAGGGCCAGCATCATCCACCAGAACATTCCCCCAGCATGCGCGCGATTGGACTTGGTTTCCATGGCCAATCCTGCCAAGGTGGCCACATGGACGGAGCAGCGCCCCTCACCGCCCGCCGATTGGCCACCGTCGTGGGGTCCTGGGACTCCGGCACCGGCCCGGCGTACCGGCGGCTGGCCGCCGCGATCCGCACGGCCGTGATGGACGGGCGCATCACCACCGGCACCCGCCTGCCCAGCGAGCGCAGCCTCGCGGACGCCACCGGACTGAGCCGCACCACCACGACGCGCGCCTACGAGGTGCTGCGCGAGGACGGCCTGGTGCGCACGCGCCAGGGTTCGGGCACCGTGGTCGAGCTGCCGTTCGGCGTGTCGGGCTCGATGAGCATGCTCGCTCGCCCGGACCGCCCGGACGGCATCGCGCTGACCGCCGCCGCCTCCGAGGCACCCGAGGGATTCTCCGCACTGGTCGAGCGCGCGATGGGCGCCCTGCCGTCGGTGCTGGCCACGGACGGCTACCTGCCCGACGGGCTGCCGGTCCTGCGCGAGCGGATCGCCGCGCGGTACTCCCGCCACGGCGTACCGACCGACCCCGACCAGATCATCGTCACCACCGGGGCCCAGAGCGCGTTGTCGCTGTTGGTCTCGGCCTTGGTCCGGCCGGGAGACCGCGTCCTGGTGGAGGGCTGCGGATATCCGCACGCCTTCGACATGCTCCAACGCGCCGGGGCACGGTTGCTGCCACTGCCCGCGCACGACTCCCCCTGGCCCGTCGACGAGGTGGCGCGACTGGCGCCCGCGGCCCGGCTGGCGCTGCTCGTGCCCGACTTCCACAACCCGACCGGTGCGTCGATGCCGTCCGAGGCGCGTGCCGAGATCGCCCGGTCGCTGGCGCGCGGATCCGTCACCACGATCATCGACGAGACCTTGAGGGACGTGAACGTCAGCGGACTCCCCCAGCCAGAGCACTACGGCGCGCACGCTCCGGACGCGATCGTCGTCGGATCAGTCGCCAAGTCGATCTGGGGCGGCTTGAGGATCGGCTGGATCCGGGCACCCCGCACGCTCGTGCCGCGTCTCGTGCAGGCCCGCATGGTGCGCGACCTCGGCACTGCCGCACTGGACCAGCTCATCGTGGCGACGGCGCTGGAGGACGGTGAGATCGACCTGCGCGCGCGCACCACCGATCTGCGCGAGCGCCGTGACGTGCTGCTCGACGCGGTCGGCCGTCGACTGCCGGACTGGCAGGTCAACCTGCCCGACGGTGGGCTCTCGGTCTGGGCCACCCTGCCGGCGCCGATGAGCTCGGCGTTGACGGCGGTGGCGCTCGACGAGGGACTCACCCTGACGCCCGGCCCGCGGTTCTTCCCGACGCTGCCCACCCTCGGCGAGCACCACCTCAGACTGCCGTTCGCGCTGCGCCCCGATCTGCTCGAGGAGGCCGTCGTCCGACTCGCCCGCGCATGGTCCCGGGTGGCCAGCGGCCAGACCGGTGGCGCCGCCGACCCGGACGCCGTGGACCTCATCGCCTGACCCATGTGACCTCCCACACGATCACTGCTGTTGCGGGGGTGATGGGTAGAGCACAGAGTGCTGTGCAGGCGACGCCCCGCCCGGGGCGCCCCGGCGCGAGGAGCAGCATGGACGTCCTGAGGAAGAAGAACGTCGACGACGTCATCCACCAGAACGACGAGGTTCCCGGTGACGCGGACGAGGGACACGGCCGCCTCAAGAAGAACCTGTCGGCCATCGACCTGATCGGCTTCGGCATCGGCATCGTGATCGGCACGGGCATCTTCACGCTGACCGGACTGCAGGCCAAGGAGAACGCCGGCCCGGCCGTGACGATCTCGTTCCTGATCGCGGGAGCCGTCGCCCTGCTGGCCGCGCTCTGTTACGCCGAACTGGCGTCGGCGGTGCCGACGGCGGGCAGCTCCTACACGTACAGCTACACGACGATCGGCGAGATCTTCGCCTGGATCATCGCGTGGGACCTGATCCTGGAGTTCGCCCTGGGCTCGGCCGTCGTGGCACGAGGCTGGTCAGGCTACGTCGCCGGTGTCTTCGACCTGCCGGAGAAGTGGTTCGCCGAGGAGGGGTCGGTCGTCAACGTCGGCGCCATCGCGATCGTGATCCTGTTGGGCTGGGTCGCGATGCGCGGCATCCGCGAGTCCGCCTGGGTCACCAACGGGCTGGTCGTCATCAAGGTGCTGGTCTGCGTCTTCGTCATCGCCGTCGGCGCCTTCTACGTCAAGACCGGCAACCTCGTGCCGTTCATCCCCGAGTCCACGCCCACGGCGAGTGGCTCCGAGGCCAGCGGCCTGCACGCTCCCCTGTGGCAGTTCCTCTCGGGCATCGAGCCCGCCACGTTCGGCATCACGGGCGTCTTCGTCGCGGCCGCCGTCGTGTTCTTCGCCTACTCGGGCTTCGAGGCCGTCGCGAACCTCGGCGAGGAGACCAAGAACCCGAAGCGCGACATGCCGCTGGGCCTGTTGGGCACGCTCGGGATCTGCACCCTGCTGTACGTCGGCGTCTGCCTGGTCCTGACCGGCATGGTGCACTACTCCGACCTCTCCGAGGGCGACGCCGTGGCGGACGTCTTCGATCAGGTCGGCCTCGAGTGGGCCGGCATCCTGATCGGCGTCGCGGCCGTGGCCGGCCTGACGTCCGTGATCCTGGTCGACCTCGTGGCGATGGGGCGCATCGGCTTCGCCCTGGCCCGCGACGGCCTGCTGCCGGAGGCGTTCCGCCGCATCCACCCGACGTGGGGCACCCCGGTCCTGATGACCGGCATCACGGTCGTGGTCGTGGCCCTGCTCGCGGGCTTCGTGCCGATCTCGGTCCTGGCCGAGATGGTCAGCATCGGCACCCTGTTCGCCTTCGTCGTCGTGGCGATCGCGGTCATCGTCCTGCGCCGCACCGAGCCCGACATGAACCGCCCCTTCCGGGCGCCGTGGGTGCCGATCCTGCCGATCGTCACCGTGGCCGCCTGCCTGGGCCTCATGGCCAGCCTCAAGGTCGACACGTGGCTGCGGTTCATCGTCTGGCTCGTCCTGGGCCTCGCGGTCTACTTCGTGTACGGCTACAAGCACTCGCGCCTCAACCAGGTCGCGGAGGGGGAACGCTCGTGAGCATCGTCGTCGGATTCGGCTCGGACACCCGCAACGCCGCCCCGCTGGAGCTGGCCGCCGAGCTCTCGCGCACCACGGGCGATGAGCTCGTGCTGGTCAGCGTCGTTCAGGACAGCTGGGGCTCGCTGCGCGACTTCGCGGGCGTGGACGACGAATGGCGCGCCGACGTGCGCGAGCAGGCCGAGGAGGCGATCGCCACCGCCCGCAAGCACCTCGGTCCCGACATCGAGCCGGTCCCCGTGACGAAGACGGCGACCTCGGTCCCCCAGGCCCTGCTGGACGAGTGCATCGCGCGTCGCGCCCGGGTGCTCGTCGCGGGCTCGGCCTCGCACGGCGCCCTGGGCCGGATCGCGTTCGGGAGCACGAACGACCGCCTCGCACACAGCTCGGCCGTCCCCATCGCGCTGGCCCCTCGGGGCTACCGCTCCCACGACGACGGCATCCAGCGCCTCGTGGTGGCCGTCGACCCGACCGCGTCCGACGTCGCGCTGCACCAGCCCATCGCCGACCTCGCGTCGTGGCTGAAGGTGCAGGTCGAGATCGTCACGTTCGCGGTGCGCAGTGGCTCACGCACGGCGTACTCGGCCTTCGCCGACCAGGGCGTCCAGCGGGCGTGGGGCACCTTGGTCCGCAACCATCAGCAGGAGCTGGCGAACAAGATCCGCGAGCTGGCGCCCGACACCGAGGTGACGACCGACCAGGTCACCACGGCCGAGCGCTGGTCCCTGGCACTGGAGTCCTACCAGTGGCGCGCCGGCGACCTGCTCGCCGTGGGATCGAGCCGGCACGGCCCCGTGGCGCGCGTCTTCGTCGGCTCGACCGCGACGCGCATCGTCAACCACAGCCCCGTGCCGGTCGTGCTGCTCCCCCGCCCCCGGACGTACTGAACGCGGCGCCCCACACCGACCCGAGGGCCGATGGGGACGCCGCGTCCGGAGACTTCAGCCGATCAGCGAGCCGCGCTGCCCTCGGTGTAGTCGTCGTCCGACTGCTTCCAGGAGAAGTGCGAGCGCAGCGTCTTGCCGGTGGCCTCGATCGGGTGACCGGCCTCCTTCTCACGCAGCTCGAGGAACTCCTTGCCGGCGTTGTCCTGATCGGCGATGAACCGCTCGGCGAACGCGCCGGACTGGATGTCCTTCAGCACCTCGACCATGCGATCCTTGACGCCGTCGTCGATGACGCGCGGGCCCGAGACGTAGTCGCCGTACTCGGCGGTGTCGGAGATGCTCCAGCGCTGCTTGGCGATGCCGCCCTCCCACATGAGGTCGACGATGAGCTTGAGCTCGTGCAGGACCTCGAAGTAGGCGATCTCGGGCTGGTAGCCCGCCTCGGTCAGCGTCTCGAAGCCAGCCTGGACCAGGTGGGACACGCCACCGCACAGGACGGCCTGCTCACCGAACAGGTCGGTCTCGGTCTCCTCGGTGAAGGTCGTCTTGATGACGCCGGCGCGCGTGCCGCCGATGGCCTTCGCGTACGAGAGCGCGAGGTCCCAGGCGTGGCCCGAGGCGTCCTGCTCGACCGCGATGATGTCGGGGATGCCACGGCCCGCGACGAACTCGCGACGCACCGTGTGGCCGGGGGCCTTGGGCGCGACCATGATGACGTCGACACCCTCGGCGGGCTTGATGTAGCCGTACCGGATGTTGAAGCCGTGGCCGAACACGAGGGCGTCGCCCGTGGTGAGGTTCGGGGCGATGAACTCGGAGTACACGTGACGCTGGACCTGGTCGGGCGTCAGGATGACGATGACGTCCGACTCCTCGACGGCCTCAGCGACGGACAGGACGCGCAGGCCCTCGGCCTCGGCCTTGGCCTTGCTCTTGCTGCCTTCGAGCAGGCCGATGCGCACGTCGACGCCCGAGTCGCGCAGGTTGAGCGCGTGGGCGTGACCCTGGCTGCCGTAGCCGATCACGGCCACGTTCTTGCCCTGGATCAGGGACAGGTCGGCGTCGTCGTCATAGAACAGTTCAGCCACGATGGGGTTCTCCTTGGTTGAGGGGTCTGGGACGCAGGCACGTGCGCCCGCGTGATGGAAGCGAAGAGGCTCAGCCGGCGGCCGTGCCGGGGACCGTGCGCAGCGTGCGATCGGTGATCGACCGCGAGCCGCGGCCGATCGCGACGCGACCGGACTGGACGATCTCGCGGATGCCGAACGGCTCGAGCACGTTGAGCATCGCGGTGAGCTTGCCGGAGTCGCCGGTGGCCTCGACGGTGACCGAGTCCACGGCCACGTCGACGATCTTGGCGCGGAACAGCTGCACCGTCTCGAGGACCTGCCCGCGGGTCTGCTGGTCGGTCTTGACCTTGATCAGCATGAGCTCGCGCTCGACGGCGCCGCCGGAGTCGAGCTCGACGATCTTGAGCACGTTGACCAGCTTGTTGAGCTGCTTGGTGACCTGCTCCAGAGGCAGCTCGTCGACGTTGACGACGATCGTCATGCGCGAGACCTCGGGGATCTCGGTCTGGCCGACGGCCAGCGAGTCGATGTTGAAGCCGCGGCGCATGAACAGGCTCGACACGCGAGCCAGGACGCCGGGGGTGTTCTCGACCAGCACGCTCAGAGTGTGTTGGGGCATCAGAGGTCTTCCTCATCCCATTCGGGGGCCAGATCGCGGGCGATCTTGATGTCGTCGTTGCTCGTGCCGGCCGCGACCATCGGCCAGACCATGGCGTCGCGCTCGACCACGAAGTCGATCACGACGGGCACGTCGTTGATGCTCATCGCCTTGGCGATGACCTCGTCGAGCTCGTCCTCGCTCTCGCAGCGCAGGCCCACGCAGCCGTAGGCCTCGGCCAGCTTGACGAAGTCGGGGATCCGGCGCGCCCCGATGGACTCGGGACCGGAGTGCAGGTCGGTGTTGGAGTAGCGGCCCTCGTAGAACAGGGTCTGCCACTGGCGCACCATGCCCAGCGAGGAGTTGTTGATGACCGCGACCTTGATCGGGATGCCCTCCAGCGCGCACGTGGCGAGCTCCTGGTTGGTCATCTGGAAGCAGCCGTCGCCGTCGATGGCCCACACGACGCGATCGGGGGCGCCGACCTTGGCGCCCATCGCGGCGGGCACGCCGTAGCCCATCGTGCCGGCGCCACCGGAGTTGAGCCACTGGCGCGGGCGCTCGTACTGCACGAACTGGGCGGCCCACATCTGGTGCTGTCCGACGCCCGAGGTGTAGATCGCCTCGGGACCGGCGGCGGCGTTGATGCGCTCGATGACCGTCTGGGGCGCGAGGCCGCCGTCGGTCTTGTCGTACGCGACCGGGAACTTCTCCTTGACGCCGACGATGTACTTCCGCCAAGCGGTGTACTCGCCCGTCAGCTCGTCCTCGTCGGTCTGCTTCTGCAGCGCGCGGATGAGGTCGGCGATGACCTCGCGGGCGTCGCCCACGATCGGGACGTCCGCCACGCGGTTCTTGCTGATCTCGGCCGGGTCGATGTCGGCGTGGATGACCTTGGCGCCGGGGGCGAACGTGTCGAGGTTGCCGGTCACCCGGTCGTCGAAGCGCGCGCCGAGGGTGATCAGCAGGTCGGACTTCTGCAGGCCCAGGACCGCCGCGACCGAGCCGTGCATGCCGGGCATGCCCAGGTGCAGCTCGTGCGAGTCGGGGAACGCGCCGCGCGCCATGAGCGTCGTGACGACGGGGATCTGCGTGAGCTCGGCGAGGATCTTCAGCTCGGCTGCGGCCTCGGCCTTGATGACGCCACCGCCGACGTACAGCACCGGGCGCTCGGCCTCGGCGATGAGCCGGGCCGCCTCGCGCACCTGCTTGTTGTGCGGACGGGTCGTGGGGCGGTAGCCCGGCAGCGCCAGCTCGTGCGGCCACTGGTGGGTGGTCATCGCCTGCAGCGCGTCCTTGGCGACGTCGACCAGGACCGGGCCGGGACGGCCGGTGGAGGCGATGTGGAAGGCCTCGGCGACGACGCGCGGGATCTCGGCCGGGTCGGTGACGAGGAAGCTGTGCTTGGTGATCGGCATCGTGATGCCGCGGATGTCGGCCTCCTGGAAGGCGTCCGAGCCGATGACGGTGCTGGCGACCTGGCCGGTGACGGCCACCATCGGCACCGAGTCGAGGTACGCGTCGGCGATCGCGGTGACCAGGTTGGTGGCACCCGGGCCCGAGGTCGCCATGCAGACACCGACCTTGCCGGTGGCCATGGCGTAGCCCTGGGCGGCGTGGCCCGCGCCCTGCTCGTGTCGAACCAGGATGTGTCGGATCGAGGAGTCGTACAGCGGGTCGTACGCCGGCAGAATCGCGCCGCCGGGGATCCCGAAGATGACCTCGACTCCGGCCTTCTCCAGCGATCGGACGAGGCTTTGCGCCCCGGTCATCGTCTCCGGTGCCGTCTCGGTCATTGCCTTACCCGTCTCGTCTGCCGGCCACCCCGTGATCGCAGCCGGTGCTCGGTTCCCCATCGTATTGCCTGCCTCTCCTGGTCCATTCATCGCATGAAAAAACCCTCGGCCGTGAGGCGACGAGGGCGGGACGCGCGCGGTGTGGGCCGGCGCGTCAGCGAAGTACGAGAAGCAGGGAGTGCATGGGAACAGTGTGCTCCGACCTCCTCACGTGGTCAAGTTGTGAGACCGGAAGTCCACGATGTGGACTGGAGCGTCCTCAGTGCAGCGCTGCGAGGGTCGCCGTAGGCAGGTCGCGGTCGGCGTAGACGAGGCGGACGCCGCCGGGCACGTCCCGGTCCGGCCCCCTCCAGACCTGCGTCAGCCCCGCCCGTTCGGCGGTGCGCCGCGACGCCTCGTTGTGCTCCAGCAGGTAGGCGACCACCGGGGCATCGGGAGCCACCGTGGCGGCCGCCTGCATCGCGGCCTCGACGAGCTCGCCCGCGTAGCCCTGACCGTGGTGGTCGGCCGAGACCCGGTAGTACAGGTTCCAGGTTGCGGTCGGCTTCAGCCGCACTCCCCCGATGCCCACCAGGTCGCCGCCGTCGCGCCGACGCGCGGTCCAGTAGCCGAGCGCGTCGCGCTCCCAGTCCGCGGCGTACATCGTGATCTCGTCACTGGTCTGCTGCGCGCTGGTGTGCACGCCCGACGGCAGGTGGCGCCAGACCCGCGGGTCGGCATGCAGCGCGTGCAGGTCGGCGAGGTCGTCCTGCGACACCGCCGTCAGCACCAACCGCTCGGTGGTCAGACTCGCGAGATCCATCGGCTCACCACGGGAAGGGCTCGAAGTCCTTGAGGAAGACGCCGTGCAGGTCGACGCCGGCCTCGCCCCGGACGATCGGGTCGTACACCCGCGCGGCACCGTCGACGAGATCGAGCGGGGCCTTGAAGCCCTCCTCGGCGAGGCGCTTCTTGGTGACGTGCGGACGCTCGTCGGTGATCCAGCCGGTGTCGACGGCCGTCATGAGGATGCCGTCGGTCTCGAACATCTCGCGGGCGCTGGTGCGGGTGAGCATGTTGAGCGCGGCCTTGGCCATGTTCGTGTGCGGGTGACCCGGGCCCTTGTAGCCGCGCGAGAACTGGCCCTCCATGGCCGAGACGTTGACGACGTACTTGCGTCGCGCCGGCGACGCGGCCATCGCGGGGCGCAGCCGACTGACGAGGATGAACGGCGCGACGCTGTTGCACAGCTGGACCTCGAGCAGCTCGAGCGCGTCGACCTGGCCCACGTGCTGGACCCAGCTGTTGGTGTCGACGATGTCGGGCAGCAGACCTCCGGCGTCGATGCGCGCGAGGTCGGCCGAGCCCGCCTCGAGGGCGATCGACGTGAGCTCCTCGGCGGTCACGGCATCGCGGGCCAACTCCTGGTGCGTGGTGACAGAGCCGACGAGCGAGGCGGGGTGGGCGTCGCTCGTGTGGCCGAACGTGACCAACTCGGGCGTGTAGCCCTCGGGCAGCGGCTGGGACTCGGCCTCGGCGAGCGCCGAGTAGGAGCCGGGCTGGCGCTTCACCGTCTGCGCGGCGTTGTTGATGAGGATGTCGAGCGGGCCGGCCGCGGCGACCTCGTCGGCCAGGCCGATCACCTGGGCCGGGTCGCGCAGGTCGATGCCGACGATCTTGAGCCGGTCGATCCAGTCGGCGCTGTCGGGCTGGGCGCTGAAGCGGCGGACGGCGTCGCGCGGGAAGCGCGTCGTGATCGTGAGGTGGGCGCCGTCGCGCAGCAGCCGCAGCGCGATGTACATGCCGATCTTGGCGCGGCCTCCGGTCAGCAGGGCGCGCTTGCCGGTCAGGTCGGTGCGGGCGTCGCGCTTGGCGTGGCCCAGGGCGGCGCACTCGGGGCACAGCTGGTGGTAGAACGCGTCGACGACCGTGTACTTCTGCTTGCAGATGTAGCAGCCACGGGCGACGGTCAGCACGCCCGCGGTGGCGCCCTTGACGTTCGAGACCAGCGGGATGCCGGCGGTCTCGTCGTCGATCCGGCGTGGCGAGCCGGTGGCCGTCAGCTCGATGACCTCGCGGTCGGCCTCGTTGACGGCGTCGCGCTTGGCGCGGCGGCGCTGCTTCTTGACGTCCTTGTAGAACTTGCCACAGGCGCGACGCAGAGCGATGTACGCCTCATCCTCGTCACCGAGATACTGCGCCTCACCCAGGACCTTGAGGGCGGTCTCGAGTTCGTCGTCGGTGAAGTTCGGCACCCCGGAATTCTAACGACTGCAACCGAGACGCCGTGGGTCAGCATGGGAGTATCGGCCAGTGACCACGCGCCTCGCCACTTCCCCACCCGGCGCCGTCACCCCTTCCCGCGATCATCGACTCGAGATCCAGGGCCTGCGCGCACTCGCTGCCCTGCTCGTCGTGATCTACCACCTGTGGCCGGGTCGCCTGCCCGGCGGCTACGTGGGCGTCGACATCTTCTTCGTCATCTCGGGCTTCCTGATCACCAGCCATCTGCTGCGCGAGATCGACCGCGACGGTCGCATCTCGTTCGCGCAGTTCTGGGCCCGGCGGGCGCGGCGCCTGCTGCCGGCCGCACTGTCGGTCATCGCAGTCTCCGGCGTCGCCACGTGGCTGTGGGTGCCGCAGCAGTACTGGTCGCAGTTCTTCCGCGAGATGATCGCGTCGGCCGTGTACGTCGAGAACTGGCTGCTGGCCGACGACTCGGTGGACTACCTCGCGCAGGAGAACATCGCCTCGCCCGTCCAGCACTACTGGACCCTGTCGGTCGAGGAGCAGTTCTACCTGGTGTGGCCGCTGCTGGTGACCCTCGGCCTGTGGCTCGCGGTGCGGTTCGGGCGCGACCGGCGACCGATGATCGCGGCCGTGCTCGCGGTCGTCGTGGCGGCCAGCCTGGCTCACAGCCTGTACCTCGTCGCGCAGGGCGTCCCGCAGGCGTACTTCGCGGCGACGACGCGTGCGTGGGAGTTCGGCGCGGGGGCGCTGCTGGCCTTCTCCCCCGGCCTGCTGAAGCGACTGCCCGATGTCGCCCGCTCGCTGGTCTCCTGGGGTGCGTTGGCGTTCATGGTCGCCGCGGGCCTGCTCTTCGACGAGGCGACGCCCGTGCCAGGGCTGCCGATCGTGGCACTCGTGGCCGCGGTCGTGCTTCTCATCGCGGCCGGCTCGCCGGGGTCGGCCCTGTCCCCCATGCCGCTGCTGCGCCGCCGCTCGGTGCAGTGGACGGGTGACGTCTCGTACGCGCTGTACCTGTGGCACTGGCCGCTCATCGTGCTGCTGCCGTTCGTGCGCGGCCGCGAGAACGGCCCGTTCGCCCTGGTGGGGATCCTCGTCCTGACATTCGTCCTGGCGGGCCTGTCCACGCGGCTCATCGAGGACCCCGTGCGGACGTCGACGTTCCTGAAGCACGCGCGGCCGCGGCTGACGTACGGCCTCACGGCGCTCGCCATGGCTGCCGTGATCGTGCCGTCGCTGATGGCGATCAAGTCCAGCGATCGGGCCCTGCAGCGCGATCAGGAGATCGCCGAGTCCATCGCCGAGCAGGCGCCCGCATGCTTCGGCGCCGCCTCGCACGATCCCGAGAAGCCGTGCGACAACCCCGAACTGGATCGGCTGCAGATCCCCGACCCTCGCTCGGCCAACGGTGACCGTCCGCCCGAGGGCTGGTGCTCGCAGCGCCCGGTCGGCGAGGCGATCAAGCCCTGCAGCGGTGGCGACTGGGCCGACCCCGACACGCTCAAGGTCGCGATCGTGGGCGACTCGCACGCGCGCATGATGAGCTCGGTGCTGCGCGAGTGGGCCGACGACGGCAAGGTCGCGTGGGACGGCTACTTCCAGAGCGGCTGCGTGTGGACCACCGCGGACCCGTGGCGGATCAAGTACGTCGACGAGTGCGTGGACTTCAAGCAGCAGATGTCGGCGATCATGGCCGAGAAGGCCGACCAGTACGACCTGGTCATCACGACGGCGCGCGCGGACCGGGTTCCCGGCAGCGAGGACGAGCGCACGGCCGGGCTGCTCGAGGCGTGGTCGGCGGCGACGGACCGTGGCGTGCCGGTCGTCGCGCTCTCGGACATCCCGCTGCAGGCGCGCAACGAGGTCAACGCATGCCTGGAGCAGACGCCCCAGGACCGCCAGGCCGACTGTGCTTTGGACCGGTCGAAGACCTTGGTCGAGCCGGACCCGTTCGTCACTGCGGCCAAGGCCGGTGACCGCACGCACGCGATGGACCTGCGCGACGTGCTGTGCGACGAGCGGAAGTGCCCCGCCGTGATCGGCGGCGTCACCGTCTACGCCGACTCGAACCACCTCACCGACACGTTCGTGCGCACGATGGCGCCGATCGTGTGGCGCGAGCTGGCGCGCGCCGGCCTCACCGGCTGATCACAGCACCCGGACACACGAACGCCGCCCCGGTGGATCACCGGGGCGGCGTTCTTTCGTGCTGGGGTCAGCCGGTGACGGCGCCGTGCGCGGCCGAGCTGACCAGCTTGCGGTACTTGGCCAGCACGCCGGAGGTGTACTTCGGCGGGTTGGGCTCCCAGCCGACCTTGCGCTGCTCCAGCTCGGCCTCTTCGATCTCGACGTCGAGCGTCTTGTTCGCCACGTCCAGCGTGATCGGGTCGCCGTCGCGGACGAACGCGATCGGGCCGCCGTCGACTGCCTCGGGGGCGACGTGGCCGACGCACAGGCCGGTGGTGCCGCCGGAGAAGCGGCCGTCGGTGAGCAGCAGGACATCCTTGCCGAGGCCCGCGCCCTTGATGGCGCCGGTGATGGCAAGCATCTCGCGCATGCCGGGGCCGCCCTTGGGGCCCTCGTAGCGGATGACGACGACGTCGCCGGCGACGACGGTGCCGTCCTCCAGCGCGTCCATCGCGGCACGCTCACCGTCGAACACGCGGGCGGTGCCGCGGAAGACGGACTCGTCGAAGCCGGCGCTCTTGACGACCGCACCCTCGGGAGCCAGCGAGCCGTGCAGGATCGTCAGGCCGCCGGTCTTGTGGATCGGCTTGTCGAGCGGGCGGATGACGTCGCCGTCCAGGCCCAGGTCGATGTGCGCGAGGTTCTCGGCCATCGTCTTGCCGGTGACGGTCATGACGTCGCCGTGCATGAGGCCCGCGTCGAGCAGCGCCTTCATGATCACCGGGATGCCGCCGACCTTGTCGACGTCGTTCATGACGTAGCGGCCGAACGGCTTGAGGTCGCCCAGGTGCGGGACCTTGTCGCCGACGCGGCTGAAGTCGTCGAGCGTCAGCGGGACGCCGGCCTCGCGAGCGATCGCCAGCAGGTGCAGGACGGCGTTGGTCGAGCCGCCGAGCGCCATGACGACGGTGATGGCGTTCTCGAACGCCTCGAGCGTCATGATGTCGCGGGCGGTGATGCCCTTGCGGAGCAGCTCGACGACGGCCTCGCCGGACTTCTTGGCGTAGTCGTCGCGGCGGCGGTCGGGGGCCGGCGGCGCGGCCGAGCCGGGCAGGCTCATGCCGAGCGCCTCGGCGGCCGAGGCCATCGTGTTGGCGGTGTACATGCCGCCACAGGCGCCCTCACCGGGGCAGATCGCGCGCTCGATCTTGTCGACCTGCTCGCGGGAGATGAGGCCCTTCATGCAGGCGCCGACGGCCTCGAAGGCGTCGATGATCGTGACGTCCTTGCCGTCGACGCTGCCCGGCAGGGTCGAGCCGGCGTAGAGGAAGACGCTGGACAGGTCGAGGCGCGCGGCAGCCATGAGCATGCCGGGCAGGGACTTGTCGCAGCCGGCCAGCAGGACCGAGCCGTCGAGGCGCTCGGCCGACATGACGACCTCGACCGAGTCGGCGATGACCTCACGGCTGACGAGCGAGAAGTGCATGCCCTCGTGGCCCATGGAGATGCCGTCGGAGACGCTGATCGTGCCGAACTCCAGCGGGTAGCCGCCACCGGCGTGCACGCCCTCCTTGACGGCCTTCGCGAGGCGGTCGAGGGACAGGTTGCAGGGGGTGATCTCGTTCCAGCTGGAGGCCACGCCGATCTGAGGCTTCACCCAGTCGTCGTCCCCCATCCCGACCGCGCGGAGCATGCCCCGCGCGGCGGTCTTCTCCAAACCGTCGGTGACGTCGCGGCTCCGCGGCTTGATGTCGATCTCGGGGGTGTCAGGGGTCTCGGCCATAGGGGAATCGTACGACCGCCTGCCCCGGGACCGTCGCGAGGTCAGAACAGCGGCACGAGCGCCAACGCGAGGAACCAGCTGACGAAGCTGCCGACCAGGACGTACTCGGCTCGCGAGCCGTCGCCTTCGTCCTTGGAGATCTCGGGGAATCGCAGGATGCCCTTGGCCGCGAGGATCGCCGCCACTCCCCCGTAGTTGCCGCCGACGGCGAAGGCGAACACCATGACGCGCTCGAGCGGGCCGATGACGCGACCGCCCTTGAGCCGGCGCTCCTCGCCCAGCAGGCCGCGTCCGACGCGATCGAGGACCTCGCGCACGACGGCGTTGGCCGGACCGATCAGCGCCACCGCGATGACGACGGCCAGCACGAACTCGTCGAGGCCGACGTTCATCAGGCCGGGAACGCCGAGATCCTCGAACCAGTCGAGCAACGGGGGCGTCTCACGGTCGATGAGCGGCGAGGCCACCACAGCCAACAGGCCGGCGACGCCGGAGGCGATCATCCCCGGCAGCCGCCACGACGGCAGGGCGCGGGCACTGGCCCACCAGAAGCCGACGATGACCGGCAGCCAACCGGCGCCGGGGCCGTAGCCGAGGCCGTGGGCGGTCAACACGACGATCGCGATCATCAGGACGCCCTGGACGGCGATCACCCAGGCGGGACCGATCTGACGCAGGTACTGGGCCAGGCAGATGGCCAGCAGGACGAGGGCGAGCAGGGCCATCAGCGCACCAGCTCGAGACCATCGACGACCGCCAGGGCTCCGCTGCGGCGCAGGGACTGGGAGACGGCGGAGGGCGAGATGCCCTCGCTCTCAGCGAGCTGACGCTGCGTGCGTCCCTGGATGAGCCCGAGCGCCAGCCGGCGCTGGCGTCCGTCGAAGCCGCTGACCACATGGTCGCGGACCATCAGATAGGCGTTCACCGTTCCCCCTTCGTGCACCCAGGTACGCAGTCCGGACTGTCGGCCGGCGCGCTGCTCGACCTGGCCGATCGCGTCGCGCGCGTTCCACCAGGCCGGACCATCTTGGGTGAGACCGTACTCGGAGCGACCGACGACTTCGACGGTCCCGGCCCCGATGCCGACCCGCGCGTCCATCCCCTCGGGTAGCGCGAGTCGCACGACCAACGCCGCCAGCAGCGCTTGATCGAGGGTCTCGTGGGTCGACTGGAACTCGTCGCCGATGGTGGGCGCGGGGGCCTGGATCGAGGGGACGAGCTCATGCGCGGCAGCCAGCGCCTGGATCAGCGCCTCTTGGGCCGCACGCCGCGAGGGCGCGCTGCGCGAGGCCACCAGGTCGCCGATCAGGGCGACGCACTCTGAAGGTCCTGCCTTCATTTCCATGAAATGAAGCATATACCTTTACTTCGAGGAAATGAAGATGACGCCTTCACAGCGATTCGAGCGGCTGCGACGCGGGCGGGCCGGCAGGGTGCTTGGCCACCCAGTTCGTCGCCGCCTTGTGCCCCGCCTCGAACAGGCTCGTGCGCTGCTCGGGCGTCAGGTCGAAGTCGGTGAACCGCACACCCTTCGGCTTGGCGAAGATGCTGCGGTCAATGGACGCCGGATCGCTCACGTGACGGACCTGGGTCGAGTCCACGGTGGTCTTGATGAGGTTCTCCAGCAGCGCGACGGGCGAGGTGACCGGCTTGGCCTTCGCCCGCTCCCCCGCGGGCGAGCTGAGCCGGACGCCGAGCGTGGGCCAGCGGCTGGGCTTGCCGTCGGTGCGGTCGAAGACGTCGATGGGATAGGTGCGGAGCAGGGATCCGTCGACGAGCGTCAGTTTGCCGAACTGCGAGTTCACCTTCACCGGCTCGAAGAAGAACGGGATCGCGGACGAGGCGCGCACTGCCCGGGCGACGGGATAGTCGAACGGATCGCGGTCGTGCGCCTCGAGGTCCCACGGCAGGAACATCGCGCGCTGACGCGACAGGTCACTGGCGGTGACGACGAGGCGGAACGACTGGTTCTGGGGAAGGGAGCTGCCGGGGTCGTCGAAGTACAGGTCACCGAAGGTCCGCACGCCCAGGTCGGCCAGGACGCCGCGCAACCACTGGTCCAGGTGCCGCCCGGGATGCGCACCGAGGTGGAACAGCATCCCCCACAGGTCTGCCACGCGCGGCGCCCACTTCAGGTACTTCGCCGCGGGCCGCCGGTCGACGAACGCCATGTAGTCGATCGTGCGCATGATCTCGTCGACCCGGCTGAATGGCTCGTTCGCGTGCTGCATCGCCGCCATGATCGAGCCGACCATCGCGCCGGCGGACGACCCACCGATCCGGGCGAACGAGTACCCGTTCTCCACGAGGGCTGTAGCGGCTCCGACCAGGGCGATGCCCTTGACTCCCCCGCCCTCCAGGACGAGGTCGACCGTGCGCTCGTTGTCCACGGTTCGACTCTAGGGCGTGGGGACGGGCATGGCTGACGGGTAGCAGTTCGCCCCCATTCAGACCGCGTCCTATCGCCCAGAATGCAGCAGAATCTGTCGCAAGGAGATCCTCAATCCACCGATCTAGGCGCCCGCCTGATGAAACACTCGAGCATGCGCACACTCCTCGTGACGATTGCGTGTGCAATCTCGCTCGCGGGATGCACCGCCTCGAGCGACGGGAGCTCGAGTGATGAAACGGACAAGTACACCCAGACGTGGACGAAGTCTTATTCGGAGACGACGTGCGAAGACTGGAACAGCGCGATGACCGACGCGCAACAGTTCGCCGCGGCGGCTGACATGCTCACCGGGGCTCGAAACAACGGCGATGGCGGAACCGGGCTCCCCGCTGACTCTCTCATCGAGCAATTCCAGGCCGGAATGACGACAGCTTGCGTTGTGCCAACCGTGAACCTCGCCGAGATGAGCGCGATGTTATATCTCACCGAGCGGCAGACGTTCAGTCCCTAATTGACAGAGCCCTCAACCCTCCTATCGAGCGACACCGCCGACCCGGACCACTCGCGAAGATGATGGGTGGACTCATACCCACGAGCTCGGAAATGAGTCATTCCAACGCGTAGCGTTCCGCAAGCGGCCGTGCATTCCGGCGCGATTTCGACGACGCGGCTACGAAGCTGGACGATGCTGGCGTAGCAGATGGTCGAACTCGCGGATGACGTCGTGGACGGCTGCTGCGATTTCGGCGTTCCAGTGATCGGCGGTGGGAGTGAACTGGGACCAGTGGCCGTCGCGGAGGTGGCTGAGGGTCAGTTCGCACGTTCCCAGGCTGCTGTCGACGTTGATCCAGAGCTCGACACTGAGCACACCTTCGTAGGAACGGCTCGGAAGTCGGAGGTCCGCGGGCACGTGCTCGTAGAGGTCGCTGGTCTCGGCCTCGTACAGGACCGAGGTGGTCGTTGAAGGGCTCCAACCCTGTGTGCCGAACCAGAATCCGTAGCGATGCAGCACCGGGCCCGCAATGTCGTGGACGGCCCGCTGAACCTCGTCTTGCGCACGCTCGGAGGCTTCGGCACGTTCACGACGGGCTCGGCGCCTGAATGAGTCCATGCCTCATGGTGCCGGAGAAGATGGCCGCCATGCCATCGCACACGGCTGTCGCGTCTATCCGCCGCTTGATGGGCGACACGTGCGCTCGGGGGCCGTGCCGGGCTCGCGCCGATGTCAGGTTGTCGATAGGGAACCGCCTGGTCCGCTTAACCCGCGAACGTTGCGAAGGTCCAATGGTTGCCGTCAGGGTCGGCCACCGTGAAGTCACGCGATTGATAGTCGGTCTGGTCGACGATCTCGCGCACAACCCTCGCCTCCAACTCGAGCGCCCGGGCCAGCACCACGTCCGGATCTGCGGTCACCACGTGCAATGACGCCGTCCCGGGCAGGCACGGCGTGGGCCGCTCTCCCGTGCTCGAGAGCAGGATCCGGCCGCCCTCCGGCCAGTCAAGTTGTGCGTCATTCCGCCGCTATTAGGGGCCGGAAGTTGCGCGAGCCCTCAGGTGCCGCAGTAAGTGGTGTAGCGACCAAAGTCATCTGGTGCTGGTTTGGCGTATCGCTCCAGCCCCGGACGCTCCTCGAACGGGCGCTGAATGACCTGCAACAGCTGCTGAACCGGACCGAGATCACCGCCCGTGGCGGCGTCGAGCGCCTCCTCCACCAGATGGTTGCGTGGGATGTAGATGGGATTGGCGCGGTCCATCGCGACCGGGTCGGGTCCGACCGCCTGCCAGCGCAGCAGCCACTCGTCGATCGCTGCCAAGTCGACGAACAGTCCCCGGAAGGGCTCGGCATCACCGCGGGCTGCCGAGGCCAGCGCGCGGAAGCCGCTGGTCCAGTCGACGTGGTTGCTGTGCAGGAGATCGAGCAGCTCCTCCCCCAGCTTCACCGCGACTGCGTCCTCCAGGCCCACGGGAAGACCGAGCTTCGCCTGCAGACCCGCCGCATACGTGGCCGTGTACCTCGTGGCGAACCTGCCGAGCGACTCCATCGCGAGCTCGACGGCGGTGTCCTGGTCCTGCGCGATCAGGGGCAGGAGCGTCTCCGCGAACCGCGCGAGGTTCCACTGGGCGATCGCGGCCTGGTTGCCGTAGGCGTAGCGGCCGCCGACGTCGATCGAGCTGTAGACCGCGCCGGGGTCGTACGCCTCGATGAACGCGCACGGCCCGTAATCGATCGTCTCGCCGGAGATCGTCATGTTGTCGGTGTTCATGACGCCGTGGACGAACCCGATGAGCATCCACCGGGCCACGAGGTCGGCCTGCGCCTCGACCACGGCCTCGAACAGCGCCCGGTACGGATTGTCGGCAGACGCGGCTGTCGGGTGATGGCGCTCGATCGCGTGGTCGGCGAGACGTCGCAGCAGCCCCACGTCGCCGGTCGAAGCGGCGAACTGGAACGTGCCCACGCGGAGGTGACTGCCCGCCACCCGCGCCAACACGGCTCCGGGCAGCATCGTCTCGCGACGCACGTCGCGTCCGGTGGCGACGACCGCCAGCGAGCGCGTCGTGGGCACACCGAGGGCATGCATCGCTTCACTGATCACGTACTCCCGCAGCATGGGCCCGACGGCGGCCAGCCCGTCGCCGCCGCGCGAGAACGGCGTACGCCCGGAACCCTTCAGGTGAAGATCGCGGAGCCGTCCCTCGCGGTCGGTCAGCTCGCCCATCAGCAGTGCCCGGCCATCGCCCAGCCGCGGCGAGTAGCCGCCGAACTGGTGACCGGCGTATGCCTGGGCGACCGGCGTGGCATCCGGCGGCACCGACGTGCCGGTGAGGAGTCCGACACCGTCGGGCGCCCGGAGTGCGGCCGCGTCCAGGCCGAGATCGGCGGCCAACAGATCGTTGAGCACCAGCACGTTCGGGTCCGGTGTCTCCTCGCCCCGCCACGGCACAGCCAACTCCGGGAACTCAGCGGCAAAGCGGTTCGAGAGTGGTGCCGTCACGGGAGTTGTCGTCACCCCGTCCAGCGTACGGACGTCACGAGGCACGCTCAAAGCTGAACAGTGCCGCTGTCCCCCAGGTCGGGCTGCTTGTCGGTGACGAGGCCCTTCGCCAGCTGGACGGCCGCGGTGACCTTGCCCGGGGACTCCCAGTACTCGGCGGTGGTGCCGTCGATGCGCAGGGCGATGTTGCCGGGGTCCTCGGGGCTGCCGGACATGAACGCGCCGGACGAGGCGTCCCACAGGTCCTCGACTTTGCCGCGGTTCTGCTCGACGTGCGCGGTGCCGCTGAGCGAGACCCAGCCCGCGTCGCTGGAGTAGGCCACGTTCACCCGCGGGTCCGCCTCGAGTGCCTGCACCTTCTCGCTGCTCTGCTCCGTGAGGAACCACGTCGTGCCGGGGTGCTCGAAGTCCTGCACGCCCATGGGCGTGGACACGAGCGCACCCTCACGGGACACGTATGTCAGGACGGCGATCCGGGCGTCGCGCATGATCTTGGTGACGGTCTCGAGCTGGTCGTCGTGAGTGGTCATTCATCGACCTTCACATGCGCGTCGGGCTCGCGCCTCCCGGAGACGGCTCAGGCGACTTGGTACGTCAGGCAGTCCGCCACGTCGGCGCCGGGACCGACGCGGATCGAGTCGGCGTGGCACTCCAGCGCGTCGTTGTGGGTGCAGTCCGAGCGGTGGCACGCGCCGACCGACGCGGTCGCGGTGGGCAGGCCACCGGAGACGCTGATGTCGATGAACGTCCCGCAGCCGGCGTCGGAGCCGGTGATGTTGATCGCCCCGGCGTGACACTCCTGGTCGGCGTTGTACGAGCACCCTGCGACAGCGCAGTCGTGGACGAGTGGCAGTTCTTTGATCGACATGGTCGCCTCCAGCGATGGTCCTGTTTCGACGGTACGACTGCACCCCCTGACTGAGGGAAGACTCAGAACACGGCCAATTCGGCAGTTCGTCGGCGTCGAGGAGTTCTGTCGGTGGGGCCCACTACGTTGGACCCATGAGCCCGAACCGCATCGCCGTCGCGTGTGACGCCGCGCGCCGTCGACGCGCGATCGCGGACTTCGAGGAGTGGTCGCTCATCGTCGGTCACCACGACCGACAGACGGCCGAGATCGACCGCACCGACGACCTCGTGCTGTCCAAGGAGCTCGCCCGGCGCGAGGTCGTGCTCGAATTGGCTCAGGCCCTGCATGTCACCGAGCGCACGATCTGGGCGATCGTCTTCGAGAGCCGGATGCTCCGCGAGCGCACGCCAGCAGTGTGGGAGGCGTTCCGTGCGGGCGACCTCGATGCGGCGCGCGTCTCCGCGATCGCCGACTGTGCCGAGCGACTCCAGACCCGTGCGGCGTGGACGATGCTCGAGCACTCCGCTCCCGAGTACGCCGCCACCCACACCGTCAGCGAACTCCGGTCCTGGCTGCGACGCCTGCGCGCCCGGCTCGAGCCTGAGGAGACGAAAGCCGAGACGGCCAAGGCGGTCGAGGACCGGCGCGTGTCCATCACGCACAACGACGACGGCACCAGCTGGCTCAACGCGCTGCTGCCCACGGGGGTGGCCATCGCCGTCGGCGACCGCCTGCGCAAGGCCGCCAAGGCACTCCCCTCGATCGATCCCGAGACCGACGAGAAGGACCGCCGCACCCGCGACCAGAAGATGGCCGACCTGCTCGCGCACTGGCTCACGTGCTCCGAGGGCACCGCCACCGACATCCGCGCCGAGATCGCCATCAGCATCGCCGCCACCGACCTCATCGGGCTCACCGACGGGCCTGGCCTCACCCTCGACGGCGAGCCGGTCGGCAGCGAGTGGGTCCGCGAGCTGGCACAGTCCGAGCACGCCGTCCTGCGTCGGCTCGTCCTCGACCCGATCGGTCAGGTGCTCGACACCACGGTCCTCAGCTACCGACCACCACAGTCACTTAGGCAAGCGCTCCGCTGGCGGGACGGCACCTGCCGCGTGGCCGGGTGCCGGGCACCCGTCCACGAGACAGATCAGGACCACGCGATCGACTACGACTCCGGCGGCGAGACCTCGGGTGCGAACCTCAGATGCCTGTGTCGCAAGCACCACAACATGAAGTCACACGGTCACCTCGACGACCGTTACCTCGACCCGCCCCGGCGTTATGTCGAGCGCTACCTGCCGTGCCCGCCAGTGGTGACGGTGATCGACATGGTCGACCCCGCCCGCCTCATCGCCTGAGCGCGCTCAGGAGAGCTTCTCGATGATGAGCTCGCGCACCCGGCCGGCGTCGGCCTGACCGCGCATCTCCTTCATCACGAAGCCGATCAGCGCACCGGCCGCAGCCTGCTTGCCGTCGCGGATCTTCTGCGCCGCGTCGGGATCGTTGGCGATGGCGCGGTCGACGGCGTCGCCGAGGGCTCCGTCGTCGGACACGACCTCGAGGCCGCGGGCGACGACGACCGCCTCGGGATCGCCCTCGCCGGCCAGCACCCCCTCGAAGACCTGACGGGCCAGCTTGTCGTTGATCCGCTTGGCGTCGATGAGGCCCTGGATCTGCGCCACCTGGGCCGGCGTGATCGCCAGCGCCTGCAGATCGGTGCCCTGCTCGTTGGCCGTGCGGGCCAGCTCGCCCAGCCACCACTTCTTGGCGGACTGGGGCGTCGCGCCCGCGGCGATCGTTTCGACGACGAGGTCGAGCGCGCCCGCACCGACCGTGTCGCGCATGTCCAGATCGCTGAAGCCCCACTCGGACTGCAGGCGCTTGCGGCGCTCGGCCGGCGGCTCGGGCAGCGTGCCGCGCAGCTCCTCGACCCAGGCCGGGTCCGGAGCGACGGGCGCGAGGTCCGGCTCGGGGAAGTAGCGGTAGTCGTCGGCGTCGGACTTCGGGCGGCCGGCGGACGTGGTGCCGTCGGACTCGTGGAAGTGACGCGTCTCCTGCAGGATCGAGCCGCCGGCGTCGAGGATCGCCGCGTGGCGGCCGATCTCGTACCGCACGGCCCGCTCGACCGAGCGGAACGAGTTGACGTTCTTGGTCTCGGTGCGCGTGCCCAGCTGGTCGGAGCCGAGCGGCTTGAGCGAGAGGTTCACGTCGGCACGCATCGAGCCCTGGTCCATGCGGGCGTCGGAGACGCCCAGCGCCACCATGAGGTCGCGGATCTGGTTGACGAACGCACGCGCGACCGCGGGCGCCTTGTCGCCGGGGACCTCGATCGTGCGGGTGACGATCTCGATCAACGGGATGCCGGCGCGGTTGTAGTCCAGCAGCGAGTGATCGGCACCGTGGATGCGACCCGTGCTGCCGCCGACGTGCAGCGACTTGCCGGTGTCCTCCTCCATGTGCGCGCGCTCGATCTGGATCCGGTACGTCTCGCCGTCGACGTCCACGTCGATGAAGCCGTCGAACGCGATCGGCTCGTCGTACTGCGACGTCTGGAAGTTCTTCGGCATGTCCGGGTAGAAGTAGTTCTTCCGCGCGAAGCGGCACCACTCGGCGATCTCGCAGTTGAGCGCCAGACCCATGCGGATCGCGGACTCGACAGCCTTCGCGTTGACCACCGGCAGCGCACCCGGGAGGCCCAGGCACACCGGGCAGATCTGCGTGTTCGGCTCGGCGCCGAACTCGGTCGGGCAGCCGCAGAACATCTTCGTGTTCGTGTTGAGCTCGACGTGGATCTCCAGACCCATCACCGGCTGGTAGCGGGTCAGCGCTTCCTCGAACGGGACGAGCTTCGTGGCAGTGGCGCTCATCGGGCGACCTCCAACTCGGGAGCCTGCGCGGCGAACGGACGGCCGTCGCGCTCGGCGACGAACCGCTCGAGGGCGGCGGCGGCGTTGTACAGGCGGTCGTCGGCCATGGCGGGGGCCAGGAACTGCATCCCCACCGGCAGACCCTCGGACAGGCCGATCGGCAGCGAGATGCCGGGGACGCCTGCGAGGTTGGCCGGGATCGTCGCGATGTCCTGGGCGTACATCGCCAGCGGGTCGTCGAGCTTCTCGCCCAGCGGCCAGGCCACGGCCGGGGACGTCGGCGAGGCGAGCACGTCCACCTGCTCGAACGCGGCCTCGAAGTCGCGCGCGATGAGCGTGCGGACCTTCTGGGCCGAGCCGTAGTAGGCGTCGTAGTAGCCGCTGGACAGCGCGTAGGTGCCCAGGATGATGCGGCGCTTGACCTCGTCGCCGAAACCGGCGTCGCGGGACGCGGCCATGACCTGCTCGGCGCTGGGGTCGGCGATGCCCTCGGGCATGACCCGCAGGCCGTAACGCATGGCGTCGAACTTGGCCAGGTTGCTGCTGACCTCGCTCGGCATGACCAGGTAGTACGCGGCCAGGGCGTGCACGAAGCTGGGGCACGAGACCTCGACGATCTCGGCGCCGGCCTTCGCCAGCAGCTCGATCGACTCCTCGAAGCGCTGGCGGACGCCGGGCTGGAAGCCCTCGCCGCCGAGCTCGCTGATGACGCCGATGCGCAGTCCGGCCACGTCCGCACGGCGGGCGGCCGCGACGACGGGCGGGACCGGCACGTTCAGGCTCGTGGAGTCGCGGGGATCGTGACCGCCGATGACCTCGTGCAGCAGCGCCGCATCGAGGACCGTGCGGGTGACGGGGCCGGCCTGGTCGAGGCTGCTGGCCATCGCCACGAGACCGTAGCGGGAGACGCCGCCGTAGGTGGGCTTGACGCCGACCGTGCCGGTGACAGCGCCGGGCTGACGGATCGAGCCGCCGGTGTCGGTGCCGATCGCCAGCGGGGCCTCGAACGCGGCCACCGCGGCGGCCGAGCCGCCGCCGGAGCCGCCGGGGATCCGGTTGGTGTCCCACGGGTTGCGGGTGGGGCCGTACGCCGAGTGCTCGGTGGACGAGCCCATCGCGAACTCGTCCATGTTGGTCTTGCCCAGGATCGGCAGACCCGCGGCCTTCAGCTTCGCCACGACGGTGGAGTCGTAGGGCGGGATCCAGCCCTCGAGCATCTTCGAGCCGCACGTGGTGGGCAGGCCCGTGGTGGTCAGGACGTCCTTGACGGCGATCGGGACACCGGCGAGGCCGTGCAGCGACTCACCGTCGCCACGGCGGCGGTCGATGTCGGCGGCCGTCGCGAGGGCGCCCTCGGCGTCGACGTGCAGGTAGGCGTGGATCTCGCCGTCGACCGCACCGATGCGGTCGAGGTGCTGCTGGGTGACCTCGACCGAGGTCACGGAGCCGTCGGCGAGCGCCGCAGCGATGTCGGCCGCGGTGGAGCGGAGCATGTCGGTCATTCTTCTCCCAGGATCTTGGGCACGAGGAAGCGCTGCTCCTCGCTGGCGGGAGCACCGGCGAGCGCCGCTTCGGGCGTCAGGCTCGGTGTCACCTCGTCGGGCCGGAACACGTTGGTGACCGGCACGGGGTGGCTCATGGCAGGGACATCGTCGCCGGCGGCCTGCTGGACGACCTGGACGTAGTCGAGGATCGCGGGCAGCTCGGCACCCAGGCGATCGAGCTCGGACTCGGACAAATCGATCCGCGCAAGACTCGCCAGATGGGCGACGTCATCGCGGGAGATCTCGGGTGACGACATGGTCCCCATCCTAGTGAGCCACGTCCGACCACCGGCACTCAGTACGACGGCCCGTAGTTGATCAGCTCCCAGCGCCCGTCGGCCCACATGACCTCGAACCTGACCGGGTAGGTCTTCTCCGGCTCCTCTGCCCTGGCCGCACCGCTCCTCGGGTCGAGCCGCTGCGAGGGCGGAACGTGGATCTCGGTCTCCACGACGAACCTGTCCGCCAACGGCAGAGTGTCGAGCGACAGGACCCGGAGAGTCGGCCGGTCTTCGTAGAGGTGGACCTCCTGGGCGTAGAACTCGCTGAGGTTCTTTGCCTGGGCGCACGGCACGCACGTCGCAGGGTCGCCGAGATCCGCGAGCACGGAGGGATCCCGGCTGGCGAAGGAGTACGGGCCCACCGATACGACGTAGTCGACGTAGGCGCGCAGGCCCTGCTCGGACTTCACGTCCTTCGGGCGCTCGGGTCTGGCCGACTGGTTCCAGCCTCCGTCCTCCGTCCCCTTCGTCGGTGCGGTGAGCTCGGGGACGGGCGTGGTCCTGTCGTCCTCTCCCCAGCACCCCGCGAGAGGCACCAGCAGCACAAGGGAGATGCCCAGGGCGACGACCCGGGGGCCCTGGTTCATCGCCCGCCGCCGGCACATCAGCATCAATCCCCGGCGAGAGCGTCCGGACCTCCGGCGAGCAGTTTCTTGAACTGCGCCTCGTTGAGGATGGTCAGGCCGAGCTCCTCGGCCTTGGCAGCCTTGGAGCCCGCGTTCTCGCCCACGACGACGTAGTCGGTCTTCTTGCTGACCGAGCCCGAGGCCTTGCCGCCGGCGGCGATGATCGCCTCCTTGACGGAGTCCCGGGTGAAGTCCTCGAGACCGCCGGTGACCACGACGGTGAGGCCGTCGAGCACGCCCCCGGCCGTCGACGCCGCACCCGGGCCGGGATGGTCGGGGATCGCGAAGCGGACCCCGGCGGCCTTCCACTGGTCGACGATCTCCACGTGCCAGTCGACCTCGAACCACTCGATGACCGAGTCGGCGATGATCCCGCCGACGCCCTCGACCGCCGCCAGCTCCTCGCGGGACGCGGCCCGGATCGCCTCGATCGAGCCGAAGTACTGGGCCAGCGCTCGCGCGGCGACCGGGCCGACGTGGCGGATGTTGAGCGACACCAGTTGACGCCAGAAGTCCTTGGTCTTGGCCTTCTCGAGCTCGTCGAGCAGCACCTGGGCCTGCTTGGACGGGTCGCCGGTCTTGACTCGGAACGGGGTGCGGACGACGGGCTCGCCGGTCTTGTCGTCGAGCTTCGGCTCGCCGGTCTCGGCGTCGCGCACCTCGACCTCGATCGGCACGAGCTGGTCGATCGTGAGCGAGAACAGTCCGGCCTCGGAGTCGAGCGGGGCGCCCTTGCCCTGGGTGAGCGCGGCCGCCGTGACCTCGCCGAGCGCCTCGATGTCGAGCGCGCCGCGCGAGCCGACGTGCTCGACCCGGCCGCGCACCTGGGCGGGACACGTGCGCGCGTTCGGGCAGCGCAGGTCCTTGTCCCCCTCCTTCATCGGGCGCAGCGGGGTGCCGCACTCGGGGCACTTCTCGGGCATGACGAAGGCGTGCTCGCTGCCGTCGCGACGCTCGACGACCGGACCGAGCACCTCGGGGATGACGTCGCCGGCCTTGCGCAGCACGACGGTGTCGCCGATCAGCACGCCCTTGGCCTTGACCACGTCCTGGTTGTGCAAGGTGGCCTGCCGCACGACGCTGCCGGCCACCCGGACCGGCTCCATCCGGGCGTACGGCGTCGCACGCCCGGTGCGTCCGACCGAGACGACGATGTCCAGCAGCGTCGTCTGGACCTCCTCGGGCGGGTACTTGTAGGCGATCGCCCAGCGCGGGGCGCGGCTGGTCTCGCCGAGCTCGGGGTGCAGGGCGAGCTCGTCGACCTTGACCACGAGTCCGTCGATCTCGTGCTGGAGCGAGTGGCGCTGACCGCCGAGCTCCTCGACCCTCGCCAGCACGTCGTCGACGCTGTCGAGGACGCGCGTGTTCGGACTGGTGGGCAGGCCCCACTGCTGGAGCAGGTCGTAGACCTCGCTCTGGGCCGAGACCGGCGGACGCTCCCACGCGCCGATGCCGTGCACGTAGAGGGCCAGCACGGCGATGCGCTCCTGCCCGGCCTCCAGCTCGAGCCCGGACTTCTTGTCGAGCTGCTGGCGCAGACCGCCGCTGGCCGCGTTGCGGGGGTTGGCGAAGGCCGGGAACTTGCGGGCGGCACTGGCGGTGGCGCGCTCCTCGCTGACGCCGCGGGCCATCGCCTCGGCGGTGGCCCGCTCGCGCAGCTCGGCCTGGAAGGCGTTGAGGCGCTCGAACTCCTCGATGCCGATGAAGACCTCACCGCGCACCTCGACCAGGGGCGGGTGGCCCTCGCCCGCGAGCTTCTCGGGGATGCCCTCGACCCGGACCGCGTTGACGGTGACGTCCTCGCCCACGCGACCGTCGCCGCGGGTGGCGGCCGACGTGAGCACGCCGTTCTCGTAGCGCAGGTTGATCGCCAGGCCGTCGATCTTGGCCTCGGTGAGCCAGCGCACCTGGCGGCCGGCCGCGCGCTGGGTCTTGGCGCACCACTCGCGCAGCTCGTCGGGCGAGAAGACGTTGTCGAGGCTGAGCATCCGCTCGGCGTGCTCGATCGGCGGCAGCGCCGAGGCCCCAGTGGCCGCACCCACGTTGATGGTCGGCGAGTCCTGGCCCTGCAGCTCGGGGTGGAGCCGCTCCAACTCCTCCAGGCGGTGCATCCAGCCGTCGTACGTGGCGTCGTCGACCAGCGAGGTGTCCTGACCGTAGTAGGCGTTGCGTGCGCCCTCGATCTGCTCGGTCAGCTCGGCGGCCTCGGCACGGGCCGCCTCGACCCCCGGATCTTCCTCGGGCACTGCTTCCTCACGCGATTCCGCCATGGCGACGAGCCTAGTGCGGGCGTCCGACTTGCCGCTGACGCCGGCCGATCTAAGGTGCGGAACATGAGACTGCGCCGGGTGACGACCCGCACTCGCGGGTGGACCCGCCGACGGGCCGGACGCGGCTGGACGTACCTCGACGAGGACGGCCAGGTCATCACCGGCGAGGCCCGCGAGCGCGTCGAAGCCCTCGTCATCCCGCCGGCCTGGCAGGACGTGTGGATCTGCCCGTGGCCCCACGGCCACCTGCAGGCCACCGGCATCGACGAGGCGGGCCGGACGCAGTACATCTATCACCCGGAGTGGGTGCACCGACGCAACCTCGAGAAGTTCGACCGGATCAGCCGGATCGCGACCGAGCTGCCGAAGCTGCGCGCCCTCGTGACCGATCACATCACCGCGCACGACTCCTCGCGCGAGCACGCCGCGGCGGTCGCCGTGCGCATGCTCGACTCGGGCTCGTTCCGCGTCGGCAACGACGTCTACGCGCGCCAGGGCAGCTTCGGCCTGACCACCCTCGAGCGTCGCCACGTGCGCGCCAAGGGCAACACCCTGCTGTTCGCCTTCGTCGGCAAGTCGGGCGTCGAGCACCAGGTCGTGCTGGAGGACGAGCCCGTCGTCGACGCGATCAACCGCATGCGCCGTCGCCGAGGCGGCGGACCCCGGCTGCTCGAGTACCTCGCGAACCGGACCCGGTACTCGCTCGACTCCTCCGACGTGAACACGTACCTGCGCGATCAGACGGGCCTGGAGATCAGCGCCAAGGACCTGCGCACCTGGGCCGGCACCGTGCTGGCTGCCGAGGTGCTGTCGCTGTCTGACGAGCCCGGCGACACGAAGGCATCACGCGACCGCGCCGTGCGCTCGGCGATGACCGAGGTCTCCCTCGCCCTCGGGAACACGCCCACCGTCGTCCGCAGCTCCTACGTCGATCCGCGCCTGATCAGCCTCTACGAGTCGGGCACGGTGATCGCCCGGCAGTCGTTCGAGAACGCCGACGACCCGGTGGAGCGACGCCACGCGATCGAGCGCGAGACGCTGCGCCTGCTGCGCAAGGCCGACTGACCCCGACCATCACGAGATTTGCTCCCAAACCGTCCTTTCAGGACCTCTGAAAGGTGAAAATCGGAGCAAATCTCGGGAATCAGCCGAAGGAGGCGGCTGCAGACACAGCCGTCTCGAGGGCGCGGCGGGCGTCGGGCGGGGTGTGACCGGCGAGGCCGCAGGCGGGAGTCACGGCACCGCGGCCCGCGAACGACTCGACCGCGAAGCCGAGCCGGCCCATGAAGTCCTCGAGCCGCGGGGCGTCGGCGCCGCCGAACCACAGGTCGGTGCCCGCCTCGAACGCCTCGGACCAGTCGTCGGACGGGCTGGCGAGGGACACGTCGAAGGCGATCGCCTCGAACCCCACGCCGGTCAGCAGGCCGACCGGCACGTCCGGGGCGCAGGTGTGCACGACCGGTCGCGCGCCCGCGGCTCGAATAGCCTCGACGACCGGCTTCAGCAGCGCGTCGGCGACCGGCGCGTCGATCGAGCGGTGCCGGCCGAAGCCGCTGGCGGTGGGGATGGATCCGGACAGGACCGCGCTGATCGCGGGCTCGTCGACCTGCACGGTCAGCTCGCCGGAGAACCGGCGACGCAGCTCGGCGACGTGGTCGCCGACGGCCTGGGCCAGGGCCTCGGAGAGCTCGCGGCGCGCGCCGTGATCGGCCACGACCTTGTCGCCGCGAGGACGCTCGACGGTGGCGGCGAGGCTCAACGGTCCGACGATCTGCTGCTTGACCCGGACGTCCTGTCCGGCCAGCAGCTCCTCCATGAGGTCGAGGTCCTGACGCAGGGCCGAGCGGGCCCGGCGCTGGTCCATGCCCTCGCCCGGAGCGAGGCGCCAGCCCGCGGGCTGGAGGTCGATCGGCAGCGGCACCAGGCCGAGCGTGCGACCGAGCATCCCCGACGGCGCACCGCGGCCGGGCAGTTCGGGCACGAACACGATCCCGTCGGCTCCGAAGGTGTCGGCGACGTACCGGGCGACCGGTGCGAACTCCTCGCCCGGCATCGATCCGATCCCTGTAGCACGCATGCCTCGATTGTCCCCCACGACGCTGCTGGGAGGATCGTCGCGTGACCGTCCGACCCGCCACGACCGCCGACCTGCCCGAGCTGGCCGAACTCGCGGCCCGCACGTTCCCGCTGGCCTGCCCGCCGGACATGCCGCAGGAGAGCATGGACGCCTTCATCGCCGAGCACCTCACGGTCGCGCGCTTCGAGGAGTACCTCGCCGATCCGGTGGCGCAGGTCCTGGTGGCCGAGGACGACGGCGGTCTGGTCGGCTACACGCTGACGTTCTCGCGCGAGCCGTACGACGAGCACCTGGCCGCCCTCGTGCGCCACCGTCCCACCGCCGAGCTCAGCAAGTGCTACGCCGATCCCGCCGCCCACGGCACGGGCGTCTCCTCGCAGCTCATGGAGGCGGTCATCGAATCTGCGCGCCGGGCCGGCGCCGCCAGCGTGTGGCTGGGCGTCAACGGCCGGAACGCCCGCGCCCAGCGCTTCTACGCCAAGCACGGCTTCGAGGTCGTCGGCGAGCGACGGTTCGTGGTCGGTGGCAACACGGAGGACGACCTCGTGCTGGAGCGTCAGCTGGCCTGAGCCGGCTCCAGCTGTCGGGCCACGGCTCGCGCGGCGACCCGGCCGGCCCGGTTCGCGCCGATCGTCGAGGCCGAGGGGCCGTACCCGACCAACTGGATCCGCGGGTCCGCGACCGCCGTCGTCGAGGTCGCGAGGGTGTCGCCGAGCTGGATCCCGCCCCAGGGCGAGCGCAGGTGCAGGGGCGCGAGCTGCTCGACATCGGGCCGGAAGCCGGTCGCCCAGATGATCGCGTCAACGGGCTCGAAGGTGCCGCCCGCCCAGCGCACACCGTCGGGCTCGATCCGCTCGAACATCGGCCGACGCTCATAGGCGCCCAGTCGCGCGGCCTCCTGCTCCTGTGGCCGCAGGAGCAGCCCGGTGACGCTGACGACGCTGCGCGGCGGCAGCCCTCGGCGGACCCGCTCCTCGACCCGGGCGACGGCCTCGCGCCCGGCCTGCTCGTCGAATTCGCCGGTGTGCCAGACCGGCTCACGACGGGTCACCCACACCGTGTCGGTGATCGGCCGCAGGAGACCGAGGAACTGCACGGCGGAGATTCCCCCGCCCACGACCAGGACCCGCTTGCCGCGGAAGTGCTCGGGGGCCGGGAACTCGCTCGTGTGCAGCTGCTCGCCCCGGAAGGACTCACGGCCCGGGTAGTGCGGCAGGAACGGGCGACGCCAGGTTCCCGTGGCGTTCACGAGTGTGCGGCTGTGCCACGTGCGGCCGTCCTTCGACTCGACGCGCAGGACACCGCCGTCGTCAAGCACCGCGCGGACCACGACCGGACGCTCGACCGGCAGGTCGTGATGGCGCTCGTAGTCACTGAAGTAGCCGGGCACGAACACGTTGGCCCGCTCGGGTCCGTCCGCCGGGGGCAGCGGCGCGTTCGGCAGGTCGGCGATGCCGTTCACGTCGGCCATCGTCAGGGCGTCCCACCGGTGCTGCCAGGCGCCGCCGGGATGCGGGTTGGCGTCGAGCACCACGTGCGGAACCCCGAGTCGCCTCAGGTGGAACGACGTCGACAGTCCCGCCTGACCGGCTCCGATGACGATGCTGTCCCACACGTCAGCCTCAACCACCCGGGCGCGGCCCCGATTCCCGTCAGGCGGCGACGGTGCGGCTGGTGCGCGCGATCGTGGCCGACCCGACCACGCGGGTGCCCTCGTAGATCACGCACGCCTGCCCGGGAGCGATGCCCGTGGCCGGATCGAGCAGCTCGACCCGCACGGTGTCCCCGTCCACCGTGACCGTGGCGCGGTGCTCGTCGCCGTGCGCCCGCAACTGGACGGTGCACTCGAGCGTCTCGGTCGGCGGCTCGGCGCACCACAGCGGCTTGATGCCCTCGATGAAGTCGATCGCCAGGTGCTCGCGGGGACCCACCGTGACGGTGCCCGAGACCGGCTCGATGTCCAGGACGAAGCGCGGCTTGCCGTCGGGCGCGGGCACGCCGAGGCGCAGGCCCTTGCGCTGCCCGATCGTGAAGGCGTACGCGCCGTCGTGCGAGCCGACGGGCTCACCGGACTCGTCGACGATGGGACCGGGCTTCGGACCGAGCTTGTCGGCGAGCCAGCCCGCGTTGTCGCCGTCGGCGATGAAGCAGATGTCGTGGCTGTCGGGCTTGTTCGCGACCTGGAGGCCGCGACGGGCCGCCTCCTCGCGCACGAGCGTCTTGGGGTCGTCGCCGAGGGGGAAGATCGAGCGGCGCAGCTGGTCCTGGGTGAGGACGCCCAGCACGTACGACTGGTCCTTGCCGTGGTCGACCGCGCGGTGCAGCTCGACGACCTCGCCGGTGGGTCCGTCCGACGTGACGAGCCGGGCGTAGTGGCCCGTGACGACACCGTCGAAACCGAGCGCCACGGCCCGCTCCAGGACGGCGGCGAACTTGATCTTCTCGTTGCACCGCAGGCACGGGTTGGGCGTGCGGCCGGCGGTGTACTCGGCGATGAAGTCGTCGACGACCTCGTCGGCGAACTCCTCGCTCATGTCCCACACGAAGAACGGGATGCCGATCGCGTCGGCCGCGCGGCGGGCGTCGCCGGCGTCCTCGATCGAGCAGCAGCCCCGGGCGCCCGAGCGGTACGAGCGGGGATTGCGACTCAGTGCGAGGTGGACGCCGGTGACGTCGTGACCGGCGTCGACGGCACGCGCGGCCGCGACGGCGGAGTCGACGCCGCCGGACATCGCCGCGATGAGCCTCATCGGGTCCGGCTCCGCACGAGTCCGGCGGTCCGGGCCCGCTCGTGGACGGCGGGCAGGACCTCGAGCAGTCGGTCGACGTCCGCCTCGGTGGACGTGTGGCCGAGGCTGAAGCGCAGGGAGCCGCGGGCCGCGGCATCGTCGAACCCCATGGCCAGCAGGACGTGGCTGGGCTGCGGCACGCCGGCCTGGCACGCCGATCCGGTCGAGACCTCGACGCCCTGGGCGTCCAGCAGCATGAGCAGCGCGTCGCCCTCGCAGCCGGGGAACGTCACGTGGGCGATGTTCGGCAGCCGGTGCTGCGGTCCAGGCTCGGGGTCGCCGTTGACCACCGCGTCGGGGATCAACCGGGAGATGCCCTCGACCAGCCGGGCGCGCAACGACTCGATGCGGGCGGAGGTCTCGGCCTGGGTCTGCACGGTGAGGTCCAGGGCGGTCGCGAAGCCGGCGATCATTGCCGCGCCGAGCGTGCCCGAGCGCAGGTCGCGCTCCTGGCCGCCGCCGTGCAGCAGCGGTGTCGCCGTGGTCTCGCGGCGGATCACCAGGGCGCCGACACCGACGGGGCCGCCGAGCTTGTGCGCCGTCACCGTCATCGCGTCGAGCCCGGTCGCACCGAAGTCCAGGGGCAGGTAGCCCGCGGCCTGGACGGCGTCGGAGTGCACGGGGATGCCGTGGCGACGGGCGATCTCGACGACCTCGGAGACCGGCTGGATCGTGCCCATCTCGTTGTTCGCCCACATCGTGGTGATCGCCGTGACGTCCTCGGGGTTCGCCTCGATCGACTCGCGCAGCGAGTCCAGGCGCACCCGGCCCTGGCGGTCGACGGGCGTGACGTCGATGCGGGCGCCCTCGTGGGCGGCGAGCCAGGTGACCGGGTCGAGCAGGGCGTGGTGCTCGATCGAGCTGAAGACGACGCGGTCACGACGCGGGTCGGCCGACCGGCGCGACCAGTACAGGCCCTTGATGGCGAGATTGTTCGCCTCGGTGCCGCCGGAGCAGAAGACGACCTCGCTGGGTCGGGCGCCAAGTCGCTCGGCGATCAGCTCGCGCGACTCCTCTACGACACGGCGGGCGCGACGGCCGGCCTCGTGCAGGCTCGACGGGTTGCCGGTGCGCAGGAGCTCGGCGTGCATGACCTCGACCGCCTCGGGCCACATCGCGGTGGTGGCCGCGTGGTCGAGGTAGACGCGATCGGGGGTCGTGGTCATCCTCTTCAGCGTAATGGGGGGCCTGAACGACGGCACCGCCCCATGGGCTCTCGGAGCGGCTCCGGCGGCTGCGTCGACTGATCAGGAGATCTGCGACCCAGCCCCGGGCAGCAGCTCGTCGACCAGCGTGGCCGTCGTCGGGTCCATCGGCTCGCCGTCGAGCGCCGCGTGCAGCTGATCCACCGCTGCCGCCACACCCGCCGTGCCACCGGATGCATGACGCGAGCGCAGCACGATGCGCCACGCCTCCTCGTGCGTCGGGTACACCCGCAGCACCGCACCGGCCGCCGCCGCGGCACCGGCGGGATCGCCGCCGTCCTGCATCAGCTGGGCGAGGCGCATCGCGGCGTCGATGGCCAGCTCGCCGATGGTGCGCGGCAGGTCGAGCGTGGCCACCCACGCGTAGCGGCCACGGGGCGCGTCCTCGAAGGCCGGACCGCGCACGAGCTTGAGCGCCCGGCGCAGCAGATCGATCTCGTCGCGGGGGAAGTCCGCCCGCCGGCTGGCGATCACCAGGTGGCGGAAGGCGTCCCAGTCGCACACGACGTCCGGACCCAGCGTCAGGCGGCCGTCGAGGCTCTCGCGCAGGCGGTGGTGACCCTCACGGTCGGTGCCGAGCCACACCCGGGCCCGCTCGATGTTGGCGTCGCGCACCTCGGGCGTGACGCCCAAGGGCCACACGGCACCGGCCAGCACCGTCGGGTGGACGCCCTCGGGATGCAGGGCCAGGAACGCGACGATCTCGGTCAGGACCGCCGCGCGGCGCTCGGTCTGCTCGCCCGGGCCGTCGACCAGGACAGGTCCGAGGACACCGACGCGGCTCGTGGCGGTGAGCCACGCGGCGTCGTCGGCGTCACGGCGCGGCAGCGAGATCGCGATGCGGTCGCCGTCGCCCTCGCGGGTCGTGAGACCGGCCGAGGCGAACAGCGAGGCCACCGCCTCGGCGTGGTGAGCGCCGATCCGGTTGGCGGTCACCGCCAGGCCGAGCTGGGGCACGTGGAGCGTGCCGTGCTCGTCGACGTGCAGGCGCCAGCGAGCCGCCTCGTGGTCGCCGATCGCGACGGCGGCCAGCCCGGACCGCGAGCCGGCGAGCGTGGCGAGGCGCTGCATCGCGAAGCCGGGGACCTGGGTGCCGACCGCGAGGACCGTGACCTCGTCGTCGACCTGGCGGCCGGTGAGCACGTCCTGCTCACGCGCCGCCTCGACCTGGCTCGCCGCGGACTCGACGTCGGGCGCGAGCGAGATCCGCTCGGCCACCGACTCGACGGCGGGCGGTAGGCCCGTGGCCACCACGCGGACCGAGCGCGACCACGGGCTGACCGCAGCCTGCAGGGCCAGGGACGTCACGACCTCGCTGCTGACGTGGAGGTCGCCGCCGATCGTGATGAGTCCGCCGGAGGACGCCAGGTCGACCAGGACGTCACGGCCGGAGCTGTCGACGCCCAGGCTGACCAGAGAGGGGTAGGCGGGGTCGGCGTCGGCCGGCGGGTCGAGAGTCGCGAGGTCGTCGGCGAAACGCCACACCGCTCCCCCGTCGACGGCCTCCCAGCCTGCGACGGCCTCGGGGACCGCCGGGGCGAGGTGCAGCTCGATCTCGTCATGACCGACCACGGCAGCGTAGGCCGACGGAACGGCGATCCCGGCGCCCTCGCACGAGGCGCTCAGCTGGCGCAGGACCGATTCGAGCACCCGGGACCGGTCGGGGTCTGCCGCGAGGCGCAGGTCGGCCTCGGCCTCACGGGCGGCCTCGTTCGGCTCACCGCCGGGACGGCGACGACGGGACACCGCGAGTGCACCCAGCAGGCCGCTGGCGAGCAGGCCCGCGCCCATCCACCAGGCACCGGTCTCGGACTGGTTCTGGGCGACGGACATCTCGGCGTCCGCACTGGTCGCGTCCGCGGTGTCACTGCCGGTCGGGGCGGGCGCCGGCGCAGTCGCCGGGGCCTCCTGCACCGCGACGCGGGAGATGCCGACGGCGTCGGCGGGCATGATCAGCTGCCAACCCGGCTGGATCAGACGCGCCAGCTCGAGCTTGCGGCCGTCGAGCTGGACCTTGTCCTTGTTGAGCTCGTAGATCTCCTTGTAGCGGAAGCCGTCGCCCAGGTGCCGCTCGGCGATGTCCCACAGGTTGTCGTGGTAGCCCTCGTTGGGCGCCTTGACGGTGTAGACGAGCTCGCCCTCGAGCCGCTTCTCGACGCGGTCGGCGCGGCTGGGCTTCTCCTCGGGCGCCGGGGTCGCCGACTCGACGGTGGCCGTGGCCACGGGCGTGGACGCGGGGGCGATGTCGGCCGACGACGCCATCGTGGCCTGCGCGGGACCCGCGACCAGGCCGGTCACCAGCAGGCCGCCGATGAGCGCGCGGGCCAGGTGCTGCAGGGGCCCGGCCAGCGGGACGGTGCGGGCGAGGCCGCCCCGTCGAGCCGCGAAGATCTCGAGCACGACACACACGACGAAGACCAGCCACAGCAGCCACACGATCGCGACCAGGACGGACACGAGGTCCTCGGGGCCGAGCTGGCGAGCCAGGTCGCGCAGGCCGGGGACCTCGGTCGGGATCGGCGGCGCGCCCCCGAGCAGGACGAGGGCGACCGGAAGACCGATCAGCAGCCCCAGCAGCGCGAGCGCCGATCCGATGCGTCCGGCGACGGACGGGGTCTCGTCGTCGTGACGCGGGGCCAGCGACTCGAAGCGCGAGGCGTCCGGAGCGGTGGTGGGTTCGGTCATGGGGGAAGGTCTCCTCGTGATCAGGACGTCGCCGCGGTCGCCGTGGCGCGCGCCGAGACCGGGTACTGGTTGATGCCGATGATCTTGAGCATCGTCGTTTCGCTGGTGTCGCTCAGGCGGACGCCGACGGAGTTGGCGTCGGCGCTCACCTCGACCTCGACCTGACCCGCGTCGTATCCGCGGGCGGCCAGGTACTGCTCGGCGTTGGAGCGGGCCAGGTCCGGATCGATGACCAGGTCGCCACCGCTGCGCAACGCCTCGATGTTGACGGCGTTGGCACCGGCACGCGCCGCCTGCTCAGCGTCGTCCGCGACCCGCATCCGGGCGTTGATGCCCATGCCGCCGTCGACGACGAGGCCGGCGCACAGCATGAGCACGACCGACATGGACAACACGAAGATCGTGGCCCCGCCGCGCTCGCGGCGGGTGGACACGCGCCTTCTCATCCGAACCTCCGGTACTGGTCGATGGGGGCACTGCTGCTGGAGGTGAAGTCACGACTGCCGCTGAGCCCCACGAGGCCGAGGCCCCGGTTGTCCACGCTGCACCGGATCGTCACCGTGATCACTCCCCCGGCCTCGAAGCTGCCGTCGATCCCCGCGACCTCGCACGACGAGAAGCTGTCGTTGACGTCGCTGGCGTTGGCCGCCGCCAGCGCGGCCGCACGCGCCGCCGACTCACTGCGTTCGAACGAGGCCGCACGCGCCGCGTCGCGCGCAGCGGCGTCGATGTCGGCCCGGACCGAGACGTAGCGCCCACCGGCCAGGACCAGCAGCGTGAACATCACCAGGATCGGGACCATGAGCACGATCTCGACCGACATCGACCCTTGCTCACGCAGTGAACGCGGCGTCCTCACGGGGCACCGTCTTCCTGGAACTGCTCGATCCGGCCCTGCACGACCTCGGTGACCCGCGGCGGGTCGAAGAACGGCAGTAACTGGTTCGCCTTCCCGGACACGGTGGCGCGCATGTTGTCGCCGACCCGGGCGACCTGGACCTCGGGGTTCATGAGCAGCCCTTTGCCCAGCGACGCCGCCGAGGAGGCGCCCTTGGCCCGCCCCATCTCGGCGTCGCCGGTGACACGGGCGACCCGGGCCGCCTCCCGTGCTGCGGCGCTGGCCGACTGCTTGGCGAGGTAGGTCAGCGAGAACTGGATCGTGAGAATCATCGCGATCATGAGCAGGGGGGTGTAGAGGACCAGCTCGATGACGCTGGCCCCCTTCTCGTCCCGTGCTCGTGCGCGCATGAGTCAGGCGCCCTCGATCTCGCTGCCGATCTCGCCGGCCTTGCCCTGGAGGGCGCCCACGAGGATGCCCGCGACGACGCCACAGATGCCGACGAGGATGGCCGCGATGACGACCCACTCGACGGCCGAGGCGCCCTCTTCACGGCGAGCACGGTCGATACGGGCGCCGAGCATGGTGGCCAGGAAACCGATGGCGGGATGGAACATGTTCTTCTCCTTCGATGGGTGCGGTGTGTTCAGAGCCCGGTGATGCCTGCCAGCGCCGGGAAGATCAGGAAGACGAGGAAGCCGGCGGCCAGCAGGAGTTGTGCGATCAGCATCGACTGAGACCGCTCCTGGGCGCGAGTCTCGGAGTCGGCCAATTCGCGCTGGCGCATCGAGGCGGCTCGCGCCGTGAGGGAGTCGCGCACCTTGGCACCGTCCTCGGCCACCAGGGCCAGGGCGGCGGCGAGGTCGCGCAACTCCTCGACCTTCATCTCGTCACCGAGACGGCCCAGCGCGCTCCACGGGGTGATGCCCTGCAGCCGAGCGTTGTTGATCGTCTCGCTCAGCCGGACCATGCCCCAGCCCTGGCTGACGCCGGCGGCGGCCACGAGGGCCTCGGGCACGCCTCGGCCACCCGCGAGGTTCATCGACACCAGGTCGAGGAACGCGCTGACCACGTGCCGGAAGTCCCGACGGCGCTCGGTCGCCTCGGAGTGCAGCTGCACCTGCGCCAGGACGGCGCCGCCCAGGGCGCCCACGATGGCCAGCCAGGCCGGAAGCACGGGGCTGACGAGACCGAAGAACATCATCGGTCCCATCGCGATCGCCGGCGCGAAGGCACCCACGATCGCCGCGGCCAGGGTGGAGCCCAGATGGCTCTCGACGGACTTGCCGACGACGGCCAGATCGGACTGGATCGTCACGGGCAGCTCGATCCCCCGGTCGGCCAGGAAGGCGGCCAGGCGGGTGCCGACCCGCTGCGAGACGCTGTCCTCGTCATCCGCGGAGCGCAACGAGGGACGCACACTGCCGCGACGACGCTGGGCATCGAGGCGGGCCAGCTCGGAGGCCGCGGTGGAGCCGAGCACGGGCGAGCGGCTGAGCAGCAACCACACGCCGGCGCCGGCGACCGCGCCGAACAACAGAATGAGAGTCATCGCGTCTCCTGCTTCGCCAGGAGGAACCGTTCGGGCATCTGGAACTCCGAGAGGCGGCGCATCCAGAAGAACCCGGCACCGAAGAGCATGATGACGAGCACGAGGACGACCTGACCGATCGGCGACGAGTACGGCTCGACGTACGAGCGGTTGAAGATCGAGAGCGCCAGGACGAACAGCACCGTGACCGCCATGACGATCTGGACGCTTCGCCGCGTGCTGGACCGGCTGGCAGCGATGCGCCGACGCATGTCGAGCTCGGCTCGGGCGGAACGAGCCAGCGACGAGAGCACGTCGCGCAGGCCCGGACCACGCAGGCGGGCGTTGAGGATGAGCGCCGCCACGATGAGGTCGGCACTCGGGTCGTCGATGTCGTCCGCGAATCCCTGCAGCGCGGTGGAGAGGTTGGTGCGCACGCGCAACCGGTCGGTCAGCCGGATCAGGGCGGGCTGGATCGAAGGCGAGGCGGCATAGGCGGTGGCCGGGATCGCCTGCTCGAGGCCGACGGCGCCGGCGATGGTGTCGCGCAGCGACTCCGTCCAGGCCGCGAGTCCCTCGAGCCGCGACATCGCGCGCTTCTCACTGGCGACGCCACCGAACAGCTGGGGGCCGAACCACACGAGCAGGCCCACGGCCACGGCCAGGACGGGCCACGACGTCAGCAGCAGGATCGCCAGGCCCGCCACGACGGCGTACAGCAGTCGTCGGGACCGACCCTCGATACGGGAGCGCAGCGACTTCGACGGCGCCCGCACCGGCGCCTCCTCCTGCTCGGACATCCCGTACACGACCAACAGCACCCCGGCGCCGATGAGGGCGCCGAGGAGCATGATGGTCAGAGTCTGGGCGCCCATCAGTACGCCGATCCCTCGTACGCCGTCGGGCGGTAGCCGTGCTCCTGGAGGTCCTCGATGCAGCTGACGGCCGCAGCGGCGTGCGCCACGCCGTCCTCGCCCTCGGCGAAGACCTCGCTGGACAGCACGCGGCCGTCCACGCCGTTGACCTCACGGACGGAGGTGATGACACGACGGAGTCCGCCGCCGCTGTTGTACTCGTTGCGGCGCTGGACGAAGATCACGAAGTCGATCGCGCCGGCGATCAGCATCATCGTGGCGTCGGCGGGCAGGCGCTCCTTGGACTGGATCGCGTAGGTGCAGATGCGGTTGAACACCTCGAGCGAGGAGTTCGCGTGGATCGTCGACAGCGAGCCGTCGTTGCCCTGGCTCATCGCGTTGAGCATCGTGACGATCTCGTCACCGAGCACCTCACCGACGATGACCCGGCTGGGGTTCATGCGCAGCGACCGGCGCACCAGCTCGGACATCGCGATCATGCCCTGGCCCTCGGAGTTCGGGAGCCGCTCCTCGAACGCGACGACGTTGGGGTGCAGGTCGGGGAACTCGCCCAGGCCCAGCTCCAGCGCGCGCTCGACCGTGATCAGCCGCTCGTGCGGCGGGATCTCGTTGGCCAGCGCGCGCAGCAGTGTGGTCTTGCCGGCGTTCGTCGCTCCCGCGATCATGATGTTCTTGCGCGCGGCGACGGCGGCCGACAGGAACGACGCCAGCTCGGGCGTCATCGTGCCGCTCTCGACCAGCATGTCGAGCGAGACCCGGCTCAGCCGCGAGCGACGGATCGACAGCGACGGACGCTGCGTGACGCCCATGACGGCCGACAGGCGGCTGCCGTCGGGCAGGCGCAGGTCGAGCTGCGGGTTGGCCGTGTCGAACGGGCGGCTGGTCAGGCCCGAGTAGGCGCCCAGGACCTGCACCAGCTCGACGAGCTCGTCGTCGCTGTCGGCGACGGGAGGCATGCGCTTCTCCTCGCCGTTGGAGTAGCCGACGAAGACGTTGTCGCAGCCGTTGATGTCGATGTTCTCGACCTCGGGGTCGTCCAGCAGCGGCTGGAGGCGGCCCACGCCGTACAGAGCGGCGTGGATGCCGTCGGCCAGCTCGGCCTCCTCGGCGTGCGACAGCGGGGTGCGTCCGGCGGCGATCTCCTGGCGTGCGTACGACTCCAGCACCCGCGCGATGATCGCCCGGGCGAACTGGCGCTCGTCCTCGCTGGACATCGCCGGCAGTCCGGCGGCCGCATCCTCGCGGCGCTGACGGGCCAGCGTGTCGGCGACTTCCTCGCGCAGGTTGCGCAGCAGCTGCTGGTCCATCAGATCTCCTGTCCGACGGTCGACGGAGCCGCGAAGGCACGGATGCGGGGCACGATGTCGACGATCGAGCGCGAGAACAGCGAGCGCTGCACGACGCGCGACGACGAGGCCGGACCGCGCAGGACCACCTTCGGGTCGTGGGCGATGGTGCCGAGCATCGTGACGTCGAGCTCCGAGGCGGCCAGCAGGCGGCCGATGTCGTCGACGGCCCGCTTGTCCCGGGGATCGCCGACGACGACGACGCCGACCCCGATGGAACCGGGACGGCCCAGGTTCCAGGGCTCACGCACCGTCGCGAGTCGGTCGCGCAGGTGAGCCACGGCGGCGATCTCGGACCGGACGAGGAAGATCACGGCGTCGGATCCCTCGACGACGGGGCTGGCCGGGGACCCCGGCACGAACCGGCCGGCGTCCGCGAGGACGTCACCGGGGTACCCGCGCAGGGTGCGCTGCAGGTGCGGCCAGGCGGGCCCGAGGCTCTGGGCCTGGCGCGGACCGGACGCGCCCACCAGCACGTCCACGCCGTCGCGGGTCTGCTGCAGGTGGTCGGCCAAGGAGACCTCGTCGCCGGCGCGCACGGCGGCGCCCAGCGAGACCAGCCCGCGATGCTCCTGGAGGGCATGGTCGTCCGCATCGCGCTCGCGGGTGGCGACGTCGCCCCCGATCGGGTCGAGGTCGGCCACGACGACGGGCTCGGGCCAGCGGGCGGCCAGGCCGATCACCGCGGTGCTGACGCCCGGAGAGCCCTTGGCCGAGACGAAGCTGATGAGCGTCATCGGGTCACCGCCAGGTTGCGGAGCCGGTCGGAGTCGGTCACCGCCACCCCGCGGTCGATCAGCGACATGCCGATCCGGTTGTTGCCGGCGGCGTCGACGATCGCGTCGGCGATGTCGACGGGGACCAGCAGCGTGGCGGCGGAGCCCTTGGAGTCGCCGCCACCGCCGAGCACGCCACCGCCACCGGACTCGACCGGCGCGCGCAGGACCAGGGCGAGCGCCAGCGGCACGCTCGGGGTGCCGCTCTCGCCGATGCGCACGACACGCACCAGGTCGCCGGAGTCGAGGCCGTCGGGCGCCCGGCCCTCGACCACCGGCACCGCGACCTCGGCGTGCTTGCCGCCACCGAGGGGGTTGGTGCGCACGAGCATCGAGGTGTCGAGCAGCTGGCCCTTGCTCAGCGGGACCTTGGCGTAGGTGCCCAGGACACTCGACAGGGCTCCCGAGGGAACGATCAGGTTGGAGTCCGACGACACGTTGGCCTCACCGAGGATGTCGCGGGTGATCTCGGTGCCCGCCGGCACGTCGGACCGCAGCACCAGCACGGGATCACGCGAGTCCATCCGCAACGCCAGCAGGCCGGCCAGAGCGGCTCCGCCGACGATCAGCAGCACACCGAGCAGCGCGAAGGCGGGGCGCCGGCGACGCGGCGGCGACGGGCGGGAGGCGCCGGGCGCGGCCCGTCCTCCGACTCCCCTTGCGGTCCGGGCGCGCTGGCGGTCCTGGACCGCGTCGCTCACCGACTCGGTGGTGGTACGCATCGCCATGAAGTGGTCTCCCTCGCAGACTGGTGGTGCGTTCCCGGGGGTGACCGTGATGCGTTTCCCTCGCGTAGCCCCCCACACGAACCAGCACAGCCTAGCCCTATCAGGCGGTGTCGTCCTGTCCAAGAGCAGGTGATCGAGTCAATTGCGTCACACCGCGGCACCACCCGTCACCCTCTACCCTGTGACCCATGCGATTGCTCGTCACGGCGGAGGCGGCCACGTCCGGGGAAAGTCGCGACGCGATCGTCGCCTATTCCGCTGCGAGCACGGTCGGGGACCTCGAATCCCTCCTGCAGCAGCTCTTCGGCCACCGGCCCGTCCACGCCGACGTCGCCGACGTCATCGACCTCGACGCACGCCGTGAGGGGGGCAGCGCCCGCACCGGCCCCGGCCTGTACCTGGGGTCGCGGCGACTCGACCCCGAGGCGACGCTCGCGACCGCGGGCATCCGCCATGGCGCGGTCGTGGGGCTGGGCGGCCCCAGCCGGCACCGCGCTCAGGAGCCGCAGGGCCTGGTCGAGGTGCGGGTCAGCTCGGGGCAGGGCGCGGGCCGCGTCCACCGCCTCGGCATCGGCACCTGGACCATCGGCTCGGCCGAGCACTGCGCCATCCGGGTCGCCGGCGCTCCCGAGATCGCCGCGCGGCTCGAGGTCGACGCCCACGGCGCGGTCGAGGTCACGGCCGACGAGTCGGCCCGTGAGCTCACGGTGCCCGTCCCGGCCCGACGCGAGCCGCCGAACGAGCCGATCGTGCTGGCGGCGAGCGTCGCCACCCGCCAGCGCCGCCGGTGGCGCCGCAAGCGCCCGGGCCTGAGCGCGCTGCAGCAGGGCCGCCAGGTCGATCCCGGCGCACCGCTGCCGCTCGTGCGGCTCGACCGCGAGCCCGTCACCGCGCCGGTCACCTGGAACGCCGGCGCCGTGCTGGGCGTCGCGAACGTCCTGTTCGAGCTCGGCACCGTCAGCGCCCCGGACGCGTCCCTGTCGCCCTCGGCGACCGGACCCGAGCTGGACTACAACCGTCCCCCGCGCCTGCATCCGCCGGCGCGCACCAGCGAGTTCTCGCTGCCCAGCGAGCCCAAGCGGCCCGACAAGTCGCCGATCCCGGTCATCATGATGCTCTCGCCCATGGTGATGAGCGGCTTCATGTACTGGCGCACCGGCTCGATCTTCTCGCTCATGTTCATGATCCTGATGCCGATCATGATGCTGCTGAACGCCACGGGCACCCGGCGCCAGCAGAAGGTCCGCTACCAGGAGCAGCTGGCCGAGTTCCACCGTCGCCGCGCCGACGTCGAGAAGGCCGCCGTCCAGTCACTGACGTCCGAGCGCGGCCAGCGCCGTTCGATCTACCCCGACCCGGCCTCGGTCCTGCTGTTCGCGACCGGACCGCGCTCGCGCCTGTGGGAGCGTCGCCGCTGGGACCCCGACTTCCTCGAGCTGCGCCTCGGCACGAGCGACCTGCCCTCGGACGTCATCGTCAAGGACTCCACCCGCGAGCAGCACGAGGGCCCCCTGCGCTGGACCGCGCCCGACGTCCCGGTCGTCGTGCCGCTGGCGCCCACGGCCGTGCTGGGCATCTGCGGGCCGCAGGACGAGTGCCTCACGACGACCTCCTGGCTCGTCGCGCAGGTGGCCTCCCTGCACTCGCCGACCGATGCGTCACTGTGGGTCTTCACCGACCGCACGAACGCCACGGCGTGGGAGTGGACCAAGTGGCTGCCCCATGCACGCACCAGCGAGGACCATCCCCGCGCCGCCCGGCTGGCGATCGACGAGGACGACCGCGCGAGCATGATCTCGGAGCTGTCGGCGATCGTCGAACGCCGCAAGGAGCTGGACACCGACGAGCGTGAGTCGCTGCCGTCGATCGTCGTGGTGCTCGACGGCGCCCGCGAGCTGCGCATGGCGCCGGGCATGACCTCGCTGCTGAAGATGGGCGCGTTCGTGCACGTCTACTTCATCTGCCTCGACCGCACGGCGCGTGAGCTGCCGGAGGAGTGCCGCGCCGTCGTCGAGCTGCACGGCGAGCTGCTCGACCTCGAGACCACCGCCGAGCGGCACATCGACGGCGTCCGCCGCGACATCGTCGACCTGGCCTGGCTCGAGCGCCTCGGTCGGGCCCTCTCCCCCATCCGGGACGTCAGCACCGAGGACCTCAGCTCCAGCCTGCCCGCCGCCAGCCGCCTGCTGGACGTGCTCGGCCTCGACTCCCCCACCGGTCAGGACCTCGTCCGGGTCTGGTCCGGCGGCGGCCGCACGACGAAGGCCGTCATCGGCGAGGGACTCGACGGGCCCTTCCGGATCGACGTCCGCGCGGACGGACCGCACGGCCTCATCGCGGGCACCACCGGCTCGGGCAAGTCCGAGCTGCTCCAGACGATCATCGCGTCGCTGGCCGTCGGGAACCGTCCCGACGAGTTCAACTTCGTCCTGATCGACTACAAGGGCGGCGCGGCGTTCATGGACTGCCAGCACCTGCCCCACACGGTCGGCATGGTCACCGACCTCGACGGTCACCTCACGACCCGTGCCCTCGAGTCGCTCGGCGCCGAGCTGCGCCGGCGCGAGCACCAGCTGGCCGACGCCCAGGCCAAGGACATCGAGGACTACCTGGCCGCACGTCAGCCAGGCGACGAGCCGATGCCCCGACTGCTGATCATCATCGACGAGTTCGCGGCGCTCGTGGCCGAGCTGCCCGACTTCGTCACCGGACTGGTCGACGTCGCCCGGCGGGGCCGCTCGCTCGGCGTCCACCTGATCCTGGCCACGCAGCGGCCCGCCGGCGTGGTCAACGCCGAGATCAAGTCGAACACCAACCTGCGCCTCGCCCTGCGCGTGACCGACGCCAACGACTCCGACGACGTCATCGAGTCCAAGGTCGCCGCCGAGATCCCCAAGTCGTTCCCGGGCCGTGCCTACGCGCGACTGGGCCACTCGTCCCTCACCCCCTTCCAGAGCTCACGCGTCGGCGGCCGACCGGTCGGCGACGAGCGTGCCGAGCTGCGGTCGCGCGGGTTCGGGATCGACGAGCTCGTGGCTCCGCCGAAGACCGCCGGGGACGGCGAGGAGGACGTGTCGATCCCGACCGACCTCGCGACGCTGGTCGGCGCGGTCCGTGAGGCCAACGACCTCATCGGGCTCGAGCCGATGCGCAAGCCCTGGCTGCCGCCGCTGCCCGAGACGCTCACGCTCGACGACCTCGAGGTCGAGCCGGCTCCCGCCGTCGGCGAGCAGGCCGACATCCCGCCGATCGTCTTCGGCCGGGGCGACCTGCCCCACCTGCAGCAGCAGGAGGTCGCGAGCTGGGACCTGCAGCGGGCCGGCCACCTGGTGATCGCCGGACAGTCGCGGTCGGGCCGCTCCTGGTCGCTGCGGACGATCGCCGCCGCGATCGCGCGCCAGACGGCGCCGAGCGACGTCCACATCTTCGGCATCGACGCCGGAAACAACGCCCTGCTCCCGCTCATGTCGCTGCCGCACGTCGGCGCCGTCGTCACCCGCACGCAGACGGACCGGATCTTCCGGCTGTTCGCCCACCTCGGCCAGGAGCTGACCAAGCGCCAGCAGGCGCTGGCCGAGCAGGGCTTCGCCGACATCGCCGAGCAGCGTGCGGCCGTCGAGGGACCGGATCGCATGCCGTATCTGGTCGTCCTGCTCGACCGCCTCGAGGGCTTCACCACGGCGTTCGAGTCCGTCGACGGCGGCGTGCTGCTCGAACGGCTCGTCGGCCTCCTGCAGGAGGGTGTCGGCGCCGGCATCCGGATCGTGATCGGCGCCGACCGCTCCGGCATCCTCGGACGCTACTCGCTGCTGGTGGACGACCGGATCGTGCTGTCGATGAGCGACCCCTCTGACTTCTCGGTGGTGGGCCTGCCCACCAAGCAGGTGCCCGCGCACATCCCGCCGGGCCGCGGCTTCCGGGCCGGCGAGCGCCCGCAGGAGGTCCAGTTCGCCATGATCGACGCCTCCGGCGAGGGCACCGCCCAGGTCCGCGCGATCCACGAGCTGGGACGTCAGGTCTCCGAGCGGTACGGTGACCTGCCGCGCGGTCTGCGGCCGCACCGCATCGACGAGCTGCCGGTGGCGGTCAGTCTCGACGAGGCCCTCGGCTTCGAGCCGTCGGATGCCGCGCTCAGCCCCAGCTTCATCCCGATCGGTGTGGGCGGCGACACCCTGAGCCTGGAGGGCTTCGACCCGCTCGTGACGGGCCCCGGCTTCCTGGTGGCCGGCCCGCCTCGCTCCGGCCGCAGCTCGGCCCTGCTCATCCCCGTCAACGAGCATCTGAACCACCGTCGGGACGTCCTGGTGATCGCCCCGCGGCGCTCGCCCCTGCGCGACCTCGACGACCGGCGGCTGCAGCTCTTCACCGGCTCCGAGCCCATCGACGAGATCCGCGAGGCACTGTCGCGGCTGCGCACCCAGCACCTCGTGGTCGTCGACGACTTCGAGGTCGTCGGCGCCGACTCACCCCTGGGCCAGCTGCTGGGAGAGACCTACGGCGCCATGCGCGACACTCCCAACGCGATGATCATCGCCGGCGGCATCGACGAGCTGGGCGCGGTCTACCGAGGCCTGCCGGCCGATCTCAAGCGCGGCCGCACCGGCCTGGTCCTGTCGCCGCGGGCGTCCAACGACGGCGACGTGCTGAACGCGCGGCTGCCCCGCTCGGTCGGCGCTGCCGTGCCGCCCGGCCGCGGTCTGCTGATCAACCCCACCGGCTACCGGTGGATCCAGGTGCCCAAGGCCTGAGCCGCGCACGAGGAAGGCCCCGGACCGATGGTCCGGGGCCTCTCCATCGAGAAACAGGGTCAGCGGGGCGACTGCAGGGGCGTCAGCACGGGGTGCTGATCGGCTTCCTTGGCACCCTCGGCGAACTTGTTGTGCTGGAACGCCACGTCGGTACCGGCGTTGGAGAACGCCTGGCACAACTGGGTCAGAGCCTGCTTGAACTGCACCCACGCCTCGTTGAACTCCTTGGCGCCCGTGGACTGCCACTCCTCGTTCGCCTGGTTCAGCGACGCGTCCACGTTGTTGATCATCGTGTCGGTTTCCTGCATCGACTTGTTCAACGTGTTGTACAGCGCGTAGAGGTCTTCGATCCGAGCTTGCACCATGGCTATCTCTCCTTCGTCGGTTCGTCCCCGAGTGAACTCACGGGACCAAGATGCTGGCCATGAGCGTAATGGACAGTTCTGTCCGCAGCAGCCCGAGAGATGCCGAAAAGACGACGATCCCCCCGTTCCCGTGGGGGCGGGGATCGAACAAGCGCGAGCGCGGTGTCAGTCAACCTCGGTGACGACCGACTGGATCTCGCCGACGGTCAGCGCCTGGGGCGCGGCGGTGCGGCTGATCGGCGTCGGCATGACGATCGGCTCGCCGTTGGGCACGTTGATGCGCGCCGTGTAGCCGACCGTCACTCCGACGTTGTAGTCGCCCGACCGCGTGTACGCATGCTCGACCGCGTCGGCCTGGCCGACCGATGCGTTGCGGACGCCCAGTCCCGTGTCGGAGGTCCCGTCACCGAAGCTCCAGGTCACGTCGCCCGGCACGAAGTCGACCGGGATCGTGAAGCCCAGGACCACCACGTTCACGGTGACCGGCTCGACGTTCGCGGCGAAGTTCGTCGGGACGTTCACGTAGGACTTGGCCGCCGGCTCGATCACGAACGTCGGCGTGGGCGCCAACGCGCGTGCCTTGTCCATGATGTCGCCCACCGTGATGGTCGGCGGCTCGGACTCGGACGGGTCGGGACGCGAGCGGCACACGGTGCCCTCGGAGGTGAAGTTCTCACGGGTCGCGCGGTTGTCGGCACCCATCGGCCGCTCGTACACGTACCAGCGGTTGGTGCCGTCACCCGGGCACGACGCCTCGAAGTGCGTGCACAGGACGTCGCCGACGGTCTCGTAGTCGCTCACGCCGGGGCCGGTGGCGCGGACCGAGTTGGCGTCACAGGCCGGCACGTAGATGCGCTGCGTCCACGGACCGGGGATGGAGATCTTCGTGCCGCCGCCGACACCCGGCGTGCCGCCCGGCGTGCCGTTCTGGCCATCCTCCACGCCGCCGACGTCGGTGCCGCCGCCGGTGTTCTCACCGGTCCAGTCGGGGTCGGCATGGCTGGCCACCGCCGTGCCCAGCACGATCACGAGGGCGAGCGCCGAGGCCGACAGGCCCTGGCGAAGCGTCCTCAGCCCAGCGAATAGCGCATGAGTTGCCACTGGTCGTCCTTCCACCGCAGATCGGCCACGAACGGCAGGTTCTTGGCTGCCTTGATCGTCTCGGCCTTCTTCGATCCGTCCGGCTCCTCGACGACGGACTTGCCCTTCGGCACGTCCATCGAGAGCTTCACCTGGTAGTACACGTCGTCGTTCACGGTCGGCTTCCCGGCCGGCCGGTAGGTCACCGGCCCCGAGAGGATCGACTGCTTGTTGATCTTGCCGTCCGTGTAGTTCTGGTCCCAACTCCGGCACGTGTCGCAGGTGTTGAGATCCGCGATCGAGGCCATCGCGGGCACGTCCGAGGTGGCCATCATGTAGAAGACCGTGTCGGCGGCGAACTCGGCGAACGCCTGCGCGCCCGCGTCGGTCTTCTCATCGGCGGGCCGCTGCGGCTTGGCGTCCGGCGCCCAGCTGGGCTCGGTCGTGGCCGTGGCCGACGCACTCGCCGACGCCGACGCACGCGGCGGAGCCGGATCGTCCTCGCCACCGCCACAGGCGGCGGTTCCGAGACCCAGCACCACCACGGCGGCGGCGGTCAGAAGCCTGCGCATCCTTGCTCCGGCTCCGATCAGCGGGGCGACTGCAGGGGCGTCAGCACGGGGTGCTGATCGGCTTCCTTGGCGCCCTCGGCGAACTTGTTGTGCTGGAACGCCACGTCGGTTCCGGCGTTGGAGAACGCCTGGCACAGCTGGGTCAGAGCCTGCTTGAACTGCACCCAGGCCTCGTTGAACTCCTTGGCGCCGGTGGACTGCCACTCCTCGTTCGCCTGGTTCAGCGACGCGTCCACGTTGTTGATCATCGTGTCGGTTTCCTGCATCGACTTGTTCAACGTGTTGTACAGCGCGTAGAGATCTTCGATCCGAGCTTGCACCATGAGTTGTGACTCCTCCGTCGGTTCGTCCCCCCGAAACCACTCGAACACAGGGACTGTCAGTAATGAAGCACGATAGTAGCGGAGATCGCGAGGACGGCAGCACGAAGCGACCATGTTCACATGGCCCGTTGTGACCATGTCTGCAGGACGAATGCCTCGTCTCTCTGTAGTCTGCTCTGCGAGAGCACACCATCAGCCGGGGGAATCGATGACGCCTGAAGAGACCGAGGACAAGACCGAGCCCAACCTGTTCCGTTCGACGCTGCAGTCGGCGAAGACGACGGTGGCCACCTGCGGCGACAACGTGCATTCCGGTTACGGGTCTCCCCTCGACGCGATCGCGAACCCGTTGGCGAACGGCGGGTGGGTCTGCAAGGAGGCCGACACCTGGATCACCGAGCTGAAGGACCAGTGCGCCGGCATCAACGAGGCGTTCGACGACGCCGTCTCCACGATCTCGGCACGGATCGGCACCGAGCCGGACAAGGTTCCCGAAAACGACTGGCGGGGCACCAACTGGCCCCGACAGTGGCGCATGCGGAACATGTACTGAGGCCCCTGCCATGACGACCGTCAAGATCGACATCGACATGATCGGCGCGGCCATCACCGCCGCCGAGGACCTCGCCTCCTCCATCGACTCCCAGAGCGCCGCGGCGCGGTCGGCCTCCCCCATCAGCCTGCCCTCGCTGGCCGACGGCACGGTGGGCAAGAAGTCGCAGTGGATCCGCGACCACCTCGAGGACCTGACCACCCGGCGCGATCTGGCGATCCTGCTGGACACGAAGGGCACCGGCAGTGCCAGCTACACCGTCGTCAACGACACCCTGTCCGGCGTCAAGGAGATGCTCGGACAGGAGCTCGCCGACTCCGTTTCCGACCTGGACCACAAGACCGACCCCGACGAGATCGCTCGCATCACCGCGATGCTCGAGACGTGGAACAAGGACGGCGACGTCATGTCGTCGATGTTCCTCAAACTCGGTCCCGACGGCACCGTCGGCGCGATGGCGAACATCTCCTCCCTGATGGGATACGGCGGCTCCGGCGATCCCGACGCCTACGCCGACCTGGCCGAGCGCCTGCGCACCGGCCTGTCCACCGCCTCGAACGATCCGGGATTCCCCGCCGAGCAGTTCGGTCGCGATCTCGTGCGCTACAGCGTCGCGCCCCTGCTGACCGACGAGGAGCAGCGCGCCTTCGCGGAGAACTTCCCGACGGGCATGAACGGCGCGAACATCCTCACGTTCCTCATGCAGGACACGAACTACCACGACGACTTCCTGCTGGGCGCCGCCCGCACGCTCGACGAGTTCGAGCAGATGTCCAAGGACGGCATGCTCGACGCCTCCGGGTGGTACAACCACAACGGCCACGGTCCGCTCGACACCGGCCGCGACGGTGGCTGGTACGACGACCCGATGGCCGCGATCATGCACAACTTCGGCGAGAACCCGCAGGCCGGCCTCACCTTCTTCACCGAGGACCCCGATCGCCAGAAGTACTACTTCAACGACCGCTCGTGGGAGGCCGACGGATACGGCGGCATCTCGCACGCCGTCGAGGGCATCGGCACCGATGCCACCAACCTGAAGAACCACGCCGAGGACACCACCGGTCTGGTCTCGCGGTTCCTGGACCAGGTGGCCAACAGCCCGGGCTTCAACGCCGAGGACGCCACAGCCGCCTCGCCGCACATCGCCGACCTGCTCAAGTTCTACATGCCGGCCGTCGACAGCGCGCTGCGCAATGGTCCCGCCGAGGGCGACGGCACCTCCGGCCCGTTCTCGCTCGACCACTTCGGCGACTTCGACCACTACCCCGTCCTGTTCACCGATGACCTCGACTCCCTGATGAGCGTGGCGATGAGCACCCAGGACGGCACCCAGAGCATCGCCGAGGGCGTGGGTGGGTTCCAGAAGACCCAGCTCAACAACATCGCCGCCGAGCTGGCCGCGAACCCCGACGACCCGAACCTGCGCACGGAGCTGCGGGACATCCTGCAGCGGAACGCCTCCCTGCAGGGCTTCACCGAGTACACCGTCGGCACGGTCGAGATCGAGGGCGCCGCCGACCGCGACGCCCAGCGTCAGGCCTACATCGACCTGGTGTCCGACGCCGCGGGGATGGTCCCGCTGCCCGGTGCCGACCAGCTCGGCGAGGTCGGCGGCAAGCTGCTCGACTACGGCTGGAGCCAGGCCACCGAGCTGGGCACCAATGCCGCGGGCGACTCGTGGGCCTCCGAGGAGGCAGGCGCGACCGACAACGCCGAGAAGCGCGCCGAGGCCGGGTCGAACCGCCTCAAGGTCGACACGTTCCTCTCGCTGGTCGAGTCCGGTGTCATCCCGCGCGACGAGGTGCCCGACCACTGGTTCAAGAACGGCCGACTCATCGGCGTGGGCGACATCCCGCCCGAGCAGATGGGCTCGTACACGCAGAGCGCGATGAACGGCGTGAACGACTACGCGACCAACTACGACCTCGAGGGCGCGTACCGGGAGTCGTTCGAGAGCTTCTACCAGCCGGCGAAGTGATGATGCGACGACTCGCGGTCACCGCCGTTCTCGCGGCGACGCTCGCCCTCGCCGCATGCGGTGACGAGACGGAGCCGAAGGACGACGAGCCCGCCGGCCTGCTGCAGCGGTCCGACCTGCCCGAGGTCGAGGACGTCACGGTCAGCGACCAGCCGCGGGTCACCGCGACGACCTGTCCGGCGATGACCTCCGAGTGGAACCTCGCGGTGTCCGAGGAGTTCCGCTCCGCCGAGTACCAGCTGGCCGACGGAAGCCTCGTGCAGTCGTCGATCCAGGGTCCCGCCTCTGGCAGCGACATGATCGAGCCCACGTTCACGCGGCTCGCGGCGATGATCGACGAGTGCGCGGGGACGACCTTGCGCAACGGCACGTTCGAGCGCCTCGACGCGCTGACAGACGGCCAGCTCGGCTTCGTCGCGACACAGGAGAACGAGAACGGCACGCAAGTGACCGAACGCGCCTACGCCCGCGTGGACGACCAGCTCGCAGTCTCGGTCACGGTCGTCCACACCGGCGACGGTGAGCCGGCGGTCAGTGCCGCCGATCTGCTGCCCACGGCGGTCGAGCGAGCCTCCGACGCCTGACGCTCAGCCCTGCGCCAGTCGAGCCAGCTCGCGCGCGGCCTGATCGAGCGCGACGTCCTCGACCGACTCGTCGAACGTGAGGCGCAGCGCCGTCTGCGCGGTGTGACTCTCGACCCCCATCGCCGTCAGGACGTGACTGGGCTCGTCGCTGCCGGCCGCACAGGCCGAGCCGCTGGAGCAGGTGATCCCGCGCGCCTCCAGATCGACGAGGAGGGACTCACCGGAGCGCCCGGGGACGACGAACGACGCGTGGCCCGGCAGCCGGGACGTGGGGTGCCCGGTCAGGCGCGCCGCCGGGGCTGTCTCGAGCACCTGGGCCACGAACCGATCTCGCCGCTCGGCGACGCGGGTGGCGTCGCCGTGTCCCAGCTCGAGGGCCGTCGCGAGCCCGACGGCGCCGGCCACGTCCTCGGTGCCGGACCGACGACCGTCCTGCTGGCCTCCCCCGTGCACCAGTGGCTCGAAGCGTTGACGGCGATCGACCCACAGGACGCCGATGCCCTTCGGGGTGCCGAGCTTGTGGCCGCTGAGACTCAACGCCGTGACTCCGAGCCTGCGCACGTCCAGGTCGAGCCAACCCGCCGCCTGCACGGCATCGGTGTGGAAGGGCACGCCCCGCGCGGCGGCGCCCGCCGCGAGCTCGGCGATGGGCTGGATCGTGCCGACCTCGTTGTTGGCGTACTGCACGCTGACCACGGTCGTGTCGTCGCGCAGCGCATCGGCCAGCAGGTCGGGCTGGACCATCCCGTCGGTGTCCACGGGCAGGATCGTCACCTCGTACCCGAGCCGGCCCAGCCATGCCGCCGACTCCAGCACCGCGGGATGCTCGACGGCGCTGACGATCACGTGGCGTCCGCGCGGGTCGGCCAGGGCGATGCCCTTGATCGCCGTGTTGTCGGACTCGGTGCCGCCACTGCAGAAGGTGACCTCGGACGGCCGGGCGCCCAGGTGCCGTGCCACGCGGGCCCGCGCATCCTCGAGTCCGTGACGGGCCGCGGCTCCGACGTCGTGGTGACTGGCGGGGTTGCCGAAGTCGCGGGTCAGGTAGGGCCACATCGCCTCGAGCACCTCGCGGCGCACGGGCGAGGTCGCCGCGTGGTCGAGGTAGATCACGACAGCCGCACGTCCAGGCCCAGATCGAGGTTCCGGACCGAGTGCGTGAGCGCTCCGACACTGATCACGTCGACGCCCGTCGTCGCGATCTCGGCGATGGTCTCCAGGTTCACTCCCCCGGACGCCTCGACCAGGGCCCGGCCCGCCACGACCTCGACGCCCCGGCGCAGGTCCTCGACGCTGAAGTTGTCGAGCATGATCGTGTCCACCCCCCCGGCCAGCACCGGCTCGATCTGGTCGAGCCGATCGACCTCGACCTCGAGGTGCGTCGTGTGCGGCAGGCGCGCGCGGGCGGCGCGGATCGCCTCGGTGACGTCCTCGACGAGCGCCAGGTGGTTGTCCTTGGCCATGACGGCGTCGGACAGGCTGAACCGGTGGTTGTGGCCTCCGCCGCAGCGGACCGCGTGCCGTTCAAGCGCGCGCAGGCCCGGCGTGGTCTTGCGGGTGTCCACCACCCGCACCTCGGGGCCGGCGGCCGCGACGTACGCCGCCGTCACCGTGGCGATGCCGCACATCCGCTGGACCAGGTTGAGGGCGATCCGCTCGCCCCGCAGGACGGCACGCGCGTTGCCGCGCACGGTGGCCAGCACGGTTCCGTCGTCGAAGGAGTCGCCGTCGGCGACCAGCACCGTGACGTCCAGGGTCGGGTCGACCGTGGTCATCGCGACCCCGAACACCTCGGCGCCGGCGAAGACGCCGGGCTCGCGCGCCACGAGGTCGGCTGTGGCCACGGCCTCGACCGGCACGAAGACCTCCGAGGTCAGGTCACCGTGGGGCGCGTCCTCGTCCAGGGCGGCCTCGACGACACGACGGATCTGGCGGCGTTCAAGCATGCTGCACCCCCACGAGAGTCGAGTGGACCGCCAGACCCGGATCGGTCTGCGGGAAGTCACGGCGGAAGTGGGCCCCGCGCGACTCGGTGCGCGCCAGAGCGGCGGCCACCACGGCGCGCGCCACCAGCCACAGGTTCGCGTCCTCGGCCGCCTTCGCGTCGGTGGCCGCGGGCGGCGCCCAGCCGGCGAGGACGTCGGCGGCCTCCTGCAGACCGGCCGCATCGCGCGACAGGCCCACGGCGGACCACATCACATGCTGCAGGTCGGTGCGCCCGAAGTCCTCGCCTCCGGGCTCGACCGCGAGCTCGATCGGCGTGGCCCATCGGCCGGAGGCGAACGGCTCGGGTGCCGGCGACTCCAGGACGGCGCCGGCCACTCGCTCGCCGAACACCGCGCCCTCGAGCAGCGAGTTCGATGCCAGCCGGTTCGCACCGTGCAACCCGGTGCACGCGACCTCGCCGACGGCGAAGAGGCTCGGCACGCTGGTGCGTCCCCACCGGTCGGTGCGGACGCCGCCCATGAAGTAGTGGGCGGCCGGGGCGACCGCGATCGGGTCGCGGGACCAGTCCAGGCCCTGGGTCCGGACGACCGCGTCGATCGTCGGGAACCGCTCGGCCAGGAACCGCGCGCCGAGCGCCGTGGCGTCCAGCCGCACGGGCACGCCGCCCTGTCGCGCCATCTGCTCGGCGATCCCGCGCGCGACGACGTCACGCGGGGCCAGCTCGGCGTCGGGATGGACCTCGGTCATGAACCGCCGGCCGTCGGCGTCGACCAGGACGGCGCCCTCACCGCGCACCGCCTCGGACACCAGGTGGTTGCCCGGCGTCGCGAGAGACGTGGGATGGAACTGGTGGAACTCCAGGTCGGCCAGCACGGCGCCGGCACGCAGGGCGATCGCGACGCCGTCGGCGGTGGCGACCGCGGGGTTGGTCGTGAACGGGAACAGCTGGCCCGCTCCCCCGGTGGCCAACACGACCACATCGGCCTCGAGCACCTCGCCGTCGAGCAGACGCACGCCACGGGCGCGACCGCCGTCGACCACCACGTCGATCACGGTGGTGTTCTCGCGGACGACGATCCCCGAGCCCTCGAGCCGCGCGACCAGGGCCGACGAGATCGCCGCGCCGGTGGCGTCCCCACCGGCGTGGACGATCCGCTCGTGGGAGTGGGCCGCCTCCAGGCCCAGGGCGAGTCGTCCGCCCGTGTGGTCGAACCTCACCCCGCGGCGGATCAGCGTGCCGACCGCGGCTGGTCCGGCTTCGCACAGGACCTCGGCCGCCGCGGTGTCGGACAATCCGGCGCCGGCCGCGACCGTGTCGGCGACGTGGGACGCCGCGGAGTCCGCGGGCGCGGTCACGACCGCGACACCGCCTTGGGCCACGGCGGTGTTGGACTGACCGAGGCCCGCCTTCGCCAGGAGGGTCACCTCGATCCGGGATCTCGCGGCCAGATCGAGGGCCGTGGTCAGGCCCGCGACCCCGCTGCCGACCACGATCACGCGGGTCGCCATCAGTCGTCCTTGGGCAGGGCCGCGAGCATCCGCTCGAGGGCCACCTTCGCGTGCGTGGCGACGTCCGCGTCGACCACGATCTGGTTGCGCACCTCGCCCTCGACCAAGCCGTCGAGCACCCAGGCGAGGTACCCGGGGTGGATCCGGTACATCGTCGAGCACGGGCACACGACCGGGTCGAGGCAGAAGATCGTCTTGTCCGGGTGCTCGGCCGCGAGCCGGTTGACCATGTTGATCTCGGTGCCCACGGCGATCACGGAGCCGGACGGCTGGGCGGCGATGAACTTGCGGATGGCGTCCGTCGAGCCGGCTGCGTCCGCGGCATCCACCACGGGCATCGGGCTCTCGGGGTGCACGATGACCTTGCAGTCCGGGTACTGGGCGCGGGCCTGCTCGATCTGCGCCACCGTGAAGCGCTTGTGCACCGAGCAGAACCCCGGCCACAGCAGCACCCGCGCGTCGCGCAGCACGCCGGCGTCCACGCCGAGGTCGGTGGCGCGAGGGTTGATCATCGGCATCTGCTCCAGCGGCACCCCCATCGCCTTGGCGGTGTTGCGCCCCAGGTGCTGGTCGGGGAAGAACAGCACCCGGCGCCCCTGCTCGAAGGCCCACTCCAGCACGGTGGAGGCGTTCGACGAGGTGCACACGATGCCACCGTTGCGGCCGCAGAACGCCTTGAGCGCCGCCGAGGAGTTCATGTAGGTGACCGGGATCGTGTCGTCGTCGCCGTAGAACTGCGTGAGGTACTCCCACGCCGCCTCGACCGAGTCCTCGTCGGCCATGTCGGCCATCGAGCAGCCGGCGGCCAGGTTCGGCAGGATCACGTGCTGCTCGGGACGGGCCAGGATGTCGGCCGTCTCGGCCATGAAGTGCACGCCGCAGAAGACGATCGTCTCGGCCTCGGGACGGGTCAGCGCGGCGTTGGCCAGCTGGAACGAGTCGCCCACGAAGTCGGCGTACTGGACGACCTCGTCGCGCTGGTAGAAGTGCCCCAGGATCACCAGTCGGTGGCCCAGGGTCTGCTTGGCGGCGCGGATCCGGGCGTGCAGCTCGTCCTCGGGCATGCGCTGGTACGCCGCGGGCAGCTGGCCGGGACGCACGACCGGCTCGGGGATGAGGTCGTCCTCGGACGCGCCCGGCCCGTACCCGGGGAACCCGTCGAACTCCCACGGCGACTTCGCCAGCTCGCCGTCACACGAGCTGCCCGGCGCCGAGACGATGAGGTCGTTGATCGAGAGGGTCATGGTGTCTCCAGTCGGTAGAGAGCCGGGGGGCGGTGGCTGGTGCCGGTGAGGTGACGTCCGGTGGGGACGATGCGGGGATTCGCCAGGGTCTGGCGGCGGAAGTTGGCCGGATCGAGGCGGACCTGGCGGACCGCCTCGTGGACCTCGCGCAGCTGGGCGATCGTGAACTCCTCGCCGGTGAACGCGTGCGCGATGTCGGAGTAGGTGATCTTGGCGCGCAACCGGCGCAGCGCGTACTCGACGATGTCGTTGTGGTCGAACGCCAGGTCGGGGACCTCGTCGGCCACGAACCACTCGACGTTCTCGCCGTCGATCGCGCGGGCGTCCTCGTCGGGCCGGACCAGCGCCCAGTAGACGATCGAGACGACCCGGTCGGGCGAGCGGTCGATGCCGCCGAAGCTGTAGAGCTGCTCGAGGTGGGACGGCTCGAGCCCGGTGGTGCGGCGCAACGTGGTGCGCGCCGACGCGGCGAGGTCCTCGGCCGGCTCCAGGGGGCCGCCCGGCAGGGCCCAGCGGCCCAGGAACGGCTCGCGGATACGCCGCACCAGCGGGAGCCAGAGCGTGTCGCGACCGGAGACGGGGTGCGGGCGCAGCGCGAAGATCACGGTGGACACGGCCAGCTCGATCCGCTGCTCCATCGCACCCACCTCCTTAGGGTCACTCGGACACTAAGGGGTGGTTATGGTCATGTCAACACTAACCTCAGCGGAAGTCGCGGGAGCGGTGGCCCCGCGGGATGGCGGGGTCGATGAGGCGCTCGATGACCTCGGCGACGAGGTTGACGGCGCCCTGCTGGTGCTCGAGGCGGCCGGTGATGACCACCGCCGCGCTGGAGCGGGCCACCTGACGGTGGCGCTGCCACACCGCGTCGAACACGACGACGTTGAGCATCCCGGTCTCGTCCTCGAGGTTGAGGAAGGTGACACCCCCGGCGGTGTACGGCCGCTGGCGGTGGGTGATGAGGCCCGCGACCCGGATCCGCCGGTTCGGCTCGTGCCGGATCAGGCCGCCCACCGCGAGCACGCCCTGCTGCGTCAGCATCGGCCGCAGGTGGGCGAACGGGTGCTCGCGCGGCGAGATCCTGGTGGACTCGAGGTCGGCCAGGGTCAGCTCGACGTCGCTCATCCCCGGCAGCATCGGCGGCGGCGCGACGATCGCCGTGCCGGGCAGCCGGTCCTGGCTGTCGGTGTAGCCCGCGTTCCAGATCGCCTGCCGGCGCGTCAGCCCGAAGCCGTCGAAGGCGCCCGCGGTGGCCAGCTGCTCCTGCTGGGCCCGGGTCAGCCCGCAGCGGCGCACCACGTCGGCCATGTCGTCGAACGGTCGCTCGGCGCGCGCCGCCACGATCCGCTCGGCATCGGCCACCCCGATCCCCTGGACCGAGGTCAGTCCCAGCCGCACCGCGTGGTGCCCGTCGCGGCGGTGCCCGGCGTGATCGGGCTCGGCGGCGGGGTCGAACTCCCCCACCGGCGGCTGCTCCTGAGCGACACACACCGCTCGCCCGGTGGGCCCGGTGGCCTCACCGAGCGGCTCGAGATCGGCATGCACCCCCGACACCACGATGTCGGGACTGCGGACCTCGACGCCGTGGCGCCGCGAGTCGGCCACGAGCGACTGCGGCGAGTAGAACCCCATCGGCTGCGCCCGCAGCAGCCCGGCCAGGAACGCCCCCGGATGGTGCAGCTTGAGCCAGCTGCTGGCGTACACCAGCAGCGCGAAGCTGATGGCGTGGCTCTCGGCGAAGCCGAAGTTCGCGAAGGCCTGGATCCGGCCGTAGATGTCGTCGGCCAGCTCACCGGTGATGCCCTTCTCGGCCATCCCCAGGTACAGCTGGTCGCGCAGCCGGTCGATCTTCTCCAGGCCCCGCTTCGAGCCCATCGCCCGGCGCAGCAGATCGGCCTCGTCCCCGGTGCATCCGCCCAACACCATCGCGATCTGCATGAGCTGCTCCTGGAACAGCGGCACGCCCAGCGTGCGCTCCAGCACCGGCTCGAGGGTGGGATGCGGATACGTGATCGGCTCCTCCCCCAGCTTGCGACGGATGTAGGGGTGCACGGCTCCGCCCTGGATGGGGCCGGGGCGGATCAGCGCGATCTCGATGACCAGCTCGTAGAACCGGCGGGGCCGCAGCCGCGGCAGGGTGCCGACCTGGGCCCGGCTCTCGACCTGGAACACCCCGATCGAGTCGGCCCGGCAGAGCATGTCGTAGACGCCCTGCTCCTCCTTGGGGATCGTCGCGAGCGTCCATCGCTCACCGAGCGACTCCTCGATGATGTCGAAGGTGTGCTGGATCGCGCCGAGCATCCCCAGCCCGAGCAGGTCGAACTTGACCAGTCCCATGTAGGCGCAGTCGTCCTTGTCCCACTGCAGCACGGTGCGCCCGGGCATGCGGGCCCGCTCGATCGGCACGACCTCGCCCACGGGGCGCTCGGTCAGGACCATGCCGCCGGAGTGGATGCCCAGGTGCCGCGGCGACTTCATCGCCTGCTCGGCCAGCCGCACGACCGGCTCGGGGATCGCGCCGGCGCCCTCGTCGGTCCCGTTCTCGGTGCGGACCGACGACCACGAGTCGATCCGCTTGCTCCACGCGTCCTGCTGGCCCGCCGAGTACCCCAGCGCCCGGGCCATGTCGCGCACCGCGGACTTGGGCCGATAGCTGATGACGTTGCAGACCTGCGCGGCGTTACGACGACCGTACTTCTCGTAGACCCACTGGATCACCTCCTCGCGGCGATCGGAGTCGAAGTCCACGTCGATGTCGGGCTCCTCGTCGCGCGTGGCCGAGAGGAACCGCTCGAAGGGCAGGCCGTACTTGATCGAGTCGACCGCCGTGATCTCGAGGGCGTAACAGACCGCCGAGTTGGCCGCCGAGCCGCGACCCTGGCACAGGATGCCGCGACTGCGGGCGAACGCGACGATGTCGTGGACGATGAGGAAGTAGCCGGCGAAGTCCTTGTCCTCGATGACGGCCAGCTCGCGCTCCAGCCGGGCGTGCGCCTCGTCGCGGCGGTCGGCGTAGAGCCGATCGGCCCCCTGCCGGACCAGCTCGCGCAGCCAGGTCATCGGGGTGTGTCCGGGCGGGACGTCCTGCTTGGGCAGGCGCGGCGAGGCCTTGCGCAGGTCGAACGCGCACGCGTCGGCGATCTCGACCGAGCGGGCGACCGCGCCGGGCCACCGGGCGAACCGCTGGGCCATCTCGGCGCCGGAGCGCAGGAACGGCGGCGGCGCCAGCCACCCGTCGAGCTCGGCCAGGCTGCGCCGGGCCCGCACCGCGGCGAAGGCCTGGGCCAGTCGAGCGTCCGCGGGACGCGCGGCGTGGACGTTGCCCGTGGCGACCGTCGGCAGGCCCAGCTCGGCGGCCCAGCCGGCGAGGGCGTCATTGGCGGGGCCGTCGCCGGGCCCACCGTGGTCGGTGAGCTCGACGACGACGTGCTCGGGGCCGAAGAGGTCGACCAGACGGCGCAGGCCGGACATCCCCTCGCGCCGGACCCAGCCCTTGCGGCATCCGGTCAGCACGACCCAGCGGTCGCGGCCGCGCTCGGCGAGGTCGGCCAGGTCGTAGGCCGGGCGGCCCTTCTCGTCGCCGGCCAGGTTCGCCTCGGTGATCGCCGAGGCCAGCGCGTGATAGCCCTCGACGCCACGGGCCAGCACCAGCAGGTGGTCGCCCTCGGGATCGGGGACGCCGTTCTGGGGACCGGTCAGCCCCAGGGACAGCTCGGCCCCGTAGACCGTGCGCATGCCGTGCAGTTGTGCCGCCTCGGCGAACCGGGCCGCGCCGCTGAACCCGTCGTGATCGGTCAGCGCCAGGGCCGACAGCCCCAGCCCCACCGCCTCGCGGACGAGCTCCTCGGGGTGGCTGGAGCCGTCGAGGAAGCTGTGGTTGCTGTGGCAGTGCAGCTCGGCATACGGCACGACCGCGCCCGGCGTCTCGATCTGCTCGGGCACCTCGTAGGCCGGACGCTTGCGCGAGAACGCCGGACCGTCGCCGCCGTCGGGCAGCGGCTGGACGGGATCGCGCCAGCGACCGGAGAGCCGGGCCTCCAGCTCTCGCCACGAGATGTCGGGGTTGTTCCAGCCCATCAGGGCCGTCCCACGTCAGTCATAGCGGGCCTCGGTCCACCAGCGGCCGTTCTCGACGACCATGAGCCAGGCGCTGCCGTCGACGCCGACGACCTGGAACCGGGCGACGCGCCGGGCCGCGGCCTCGTCCCACCACTGCTCGTCGACCGGCCACGGTCCGGCCCAGGCGGCCACGGGCTGCCACGCCAGATCGGCCGCCGCGCGGAACCGGGCCGGCCGCCCCGACAGCCCGCCGCGCCCGCTGACGCTGACCGGGAGCCCCTCGGCGCCCACCACCTGCGCCGGCGCCGGATCGGGGAACACCGTGGCCGGTGCCGGCGGCGGCACACTGCCGGGCCACGGCCGGTCGACCGGCCGCTGCACGACGGGGCGCTCGCCCCACGGCGCCGACAGGCGGCGGTCCGCCGGCGCGCGCCCGCCCTGGACACCGACCGTGCGCACTCCCTCGGGTCCGACCAGAGCCTGGACCCGCGCCACGGAGCGCTCGACCTGGTCGTCAGGTCCCCCGCCGAACAGGCTCTCGGCATGGTCGCCCAGGGGCTCGACCTCGACCGGGACGCAGCGCACCGTGACCACGGGACCGCCGGGCGGATCGGCGGACAGCTGCCAGCGCAGCCGATCGAGCACGTCGCCGGAGCCGAACCAGCGCGGGTGACGCCACACCCGGCTGGACGTGCGCGGCTCGCCCGCGACCTCGGCGTCGACCTCGATCCGCAACGTCGAGCAGACCAGACCCGCCCGGTCGAGTCCGCGGACGAAGTCCTCGACGCTCTGGCGCGCGCTGAACACCACGGCCTCGGACCGCTCGAGCGAGGGCTCGAAGCCCACGGTGGCCACGAGCTCGGGCGGCGGGGTGCGCCGCGAGATCGGCCGCACCTCCTCGCCCTGGGCCCACCGGTGCAGCAGCGCCCCGTGGGCTCCGAACCGCGCCACCACATCGGCCGCGGGCAGCGCCGCGAACTCACCGACCCGGCGGATCCCCAGCCGGCGCAGGACGGTGACCAGGTCCAGCCCGGGGGTGGACGCATCCGCCGGTGCGGGCACCTCCAGCACCTCGACCGGCAGGTCGCGCAGGAAGTCGGCGTTGCCGCCGGCGGTCACGACGAGACAGTCCTGGGCGGGCGCCTGCCGTGCCGCCAGCTCGGCGACGAAGACGCCGTCGGCGATGCCGAACCGCACGTCCCACACCCCGAGCCCGACCAGCTGCTCGGCCATCACGGCGGCCGCCTCCGCCTCGCCGCCGTAGTACCGCTCGGGGACGCTCAACGCGCACAGCCCGGGGCGCAGCGGCGCGACTCCGGGACTGAGTTCCTCGAGCGTGGTCAGCACCTGCTCGAAGGCACGGGCATCGACCTCGGGCCGGTGATCGCACACCACCAGGTCGGGACACCGTGACTGGGCGTCGCGGCGTCGCATTCCCCGGCGGACACCCTGGGCCCGGGCCGCCGGAGTGCAGGCCAGGACCACGCCGCGGTCCAGCACCGCGAGCGCATCGGACGGCGCCTGCGGACCACCGCGGTTCGCCTCGGCGTGCTCGGCCTGGCGCACGAGAGCCGGCCAGTCGGGCACCCACGCCACCATCGTGCGCATCAGCCGGCCACCTGCACGATCGGCGCGCGCCGCGCGGCGTGCTCGACCGCCGATCCGCCGACCGGCGCCACCTGCAGCTCGCGACCGGGGAACCACAGCCGACGCGAGCCGGCGACCCGGCCGCCGCGCTCGACCTCGACGGTCGCCTGCCGGGCCACGAGGTGTCCGTGGCCGTCCTGCAGACCCGTCCAGGCCGCGTCGCGCAGACGCAGCCGGGCATCGACGCGAGGCCAGTCGCCGACCGCGATCAGGACCCCCTGCCGGCGGTGCAGCCGGGCCCGGAGGCGGACGACCTCGCGCTCGGGCAGGGTCACCCGGTCGACCATCACGACACCGACGGCGTCGACCAGCGCCCCCAGCACCGAGGCCGGATCGGCGCCGGCGTCGGGCACCCAGACCGTGCGGTCGAGGTCGACCCCCACCGCGGCCGCCGCCTCGAACCCCACCCGCTCGGTGCCGACCATCGCGCACCAGGCCCCGTCCCTGGAGGGTCCGGCCATCAGCAGCAGGGCCAGACTGGTGGAGTCGACGGAGTAGCTGCCGCCGGGCTGCAGCGAGATCAGGCCCTCCAGCGCCGGGTGCGTCGGCATCGACAGCACTGAGGGACGCCCCTGCATCCGGCCGATCTGCGCCCGCAGGTCATCGACCAGTGTGGCGGCAGTGGCAGCAGGGACGGAGGGACTCACTCCTCCATCATCGAACACCTGTTCGATGTCGTCAACACCGGGGTGCCGCCCCTCGTGTCGCGTTGCTCGCGCCTGCGCGCTTTGCTAACTTCCCCTCACCACAATCACCATCGGGGGGACCATGTTCCGTATCAAGACCATCATCATCGCCACCGTGGCCGCAGCGGCCACGGCTCTCGCGCCGCAGGTCGCACACGCCGCGCCCGACTGCCAGAACCTGCCTTCCACCAAGTGGAAGTTCACGAACATCTCGAAGTCCTACAAGCCCACCGGCCTGTACTCGGACTGGGTGCGTCCCAAGAACGCCAGGTTCACGATCACGTACAACCAGTCGGCCACGTCCGCCACGTCGGCCACCGTCAGCTCCAAGCTCTCGGCCGAGGCCGGCACCGTCTTCGTCAAGGCGAAGGCCGAGGTCAGCGGCTCGCTCACGAAGAAGTGGAGCAAGAAGAAGGCGTGGAAGTACACGGCCAGCGTGAAGCGGAACGGGAAGTACAAGTACCGCCTGCGCCAGCGTCAGGAGACGCGCAAGTTCACCGCGACGAAGTACTCGCTGTACCGCGGCGACTGCCGGTACCGCAAGGTGAAGGCGGGCACCGCCGAGATGCCGCGCAGCACCCAGACCTCGCTCATCTGGGACGTCCAGAAGCGCAAGGCCTGAGCCACGCACAGCACTGAGGGGGTGGGCCGGTCGGCCCACCCCCTCAGTCGTGTCGTCAGACGGTGACGGTCACAGCGCCAGGTCGATGGACCCGCCCGGGATCGCCTCGAGCAGCCGGCGCGTGTACTCCTCGCGGGGGCGGTCGAAGACCTCCGCCACCGAGGAGTGCTCCACGACCTTGCCGTTCTGCATCACCAGGACGTCATCGGCGATCTGACGGACCACCGCGAGGTCGTGGGTGATGAACAGGTAGCTCAGGCCCAGCTGGGCCTGCAGGTCGTTGAGCAGCTCGAGGATCTGCGCCTGGACCAGCACGTCGAGCGCGCTGACGGCCTCGTCACAGATCACGACCTCGGGGTCGAGCGCGAGCGCCCGGGCGATCGCGACGCGCTGACGCTGACCACCGGACAGCTCGCCGGGATAGCGCGACATCACGTTCGCCGGCAGCGACACCTTGTCGAGCAGCTCGCGCACCTTGGCCTCGCGCTCCGCCTTGTTGCCCACGTGGTGCGTGCGCAACGGCTCCTCGATCGATCGGTAGATCGAGTACATCGGGTCCAGGGACGCGTACGGGTTCTGGAAGACCGGCTGCATCTGACGCCGGAACTTCAGCTTCTGCGCCTTGGACTTGAGCTCGCGGATGTCGACGCCGTCGAACAGCACGCGGCCCGACGTGGGAGGCAGCAGGTCCAGCACCATGCGCGCGACCGTGGACTTGCCCGAGCCGGACTCGCCCACGATCGCCGTCGTGGTGCCCCGGCGCAGCCGGAACGAGACCGAGTCGGCCGCCGTGAACGGGATCTTCTCCCACGGCTTGCCGCCACGGAGCTCGAAGACCTTGGTGAGGTCCTCCACGACCAGCACGTCGTCGCCGCCCTCGCCGAACTCGTCGCCGCTCTCGGCCACCTCCTGGGCGGTCTCGGCGGCGGTCTCGATCGCCTGCTCGCGCACCTGGACACGCGCACGCTCGGACGACAGGCGCTGCGACGCCAGCGACGGCGCCTTGGACACCAGACGCTTGGTGTAGGGGTGCTGCGGGTCCTGCAGGATCTCCAGCGCAGGGCCGGACTCGACGACCTGACCCTTGTACATGACGACCAGGTGGTCCGCCCGCTCGGCGGCCAGACCCAGGTCGTGGGTGATCAGCAGGACGGCGACGCCCAGGCTCTCGGTGAGCATGTCCAGGTGATCGAGGATCTGCTTCTGCACCGTCACGTCCAGCGCGGACGTGGGCTCGTCGGCGATGAGCAACCGGGGCCGGGCCGCCAGCGCCATCGCGATGAGCGCGCGCTGGCGCATGCCACCGGAGAACTCGTGCGGGTACTGGCGGGCGCGCCGCTCACCGTCGGGCAGTCCGGCCTCGGCCAGCAGCTCGACCACGCGAGCGTCCGCCTCCTTGCCCGACGCCACGTCGTTGGCCTCGAGGGCCTCCTTGATCTGGGAGCCCACCCGCCACAACGGGTTGAGGTTCGACATCGGGTCCTGGGGAACGAGTCCGATCGAGGATCCGCGGACGGCCATGATCTGCTTGCGGCCGGCCGACGTGAGGTCGGTGCCGTCGAACAGGATCTGGCCGCCAGTGACCTGGCCGGTCCCGGGGAGCAGGTCGATGATCGCGTGCGCGGTCGTGGACTTGCCCGAGCCGGACTCGCCGACGATCGCGACCGTCTGACCCTCGTAGACCGAGAGGTTGACCCCACGGACGGCGGGAACGAGCTCCTTGCCGCGCGCGAACGCGACCTGGAGATCCTTGATCTCGAGCAATGCAGTGGAGTTCATCGGTTCTTCCGCTTCGGATCGAGGGCGTCGCTCACGGCGTCGCCCAACAGAATGAATCCCAGCGCCGTGATCATCAGGGCACCGGCGGGCCAGTACATGACACCCAGCCGGTTGCCCGAACGCACCTGGTTCTGTGCGGCGGCGATGTCGTTGCCCCACGAGACGATGCCGTAGGGCAGGCCGATGCCCAGGAACGACAGCGTCGCCTCGGCGACGATGAAGATGCCCAGCGACACGGTCGAGACCACGATGACCGGCGGCAGCGAGTTGGGCAGCACGTGGCGGACCAGGTTGCGCATGGGCGAGGCGCCGATCGCGCGAGCCGCGTCGATGAACTCGAGGTTCTTGACCTCGAGCACCGCGCCCCGTGCGATACGGGTGACCTGCGGCCAGCCGAACGCCGCCAGGGCGAACACGACCGCGAAGATCGCGCCCCAGTAACCGCGCTCGGGGAACCGGTTGTCGACCATGGACAGACCGACGATCGCGCCCAGCAGGAGCGGGATGGCGAAGAACATGTCGGCGACTCGCGAGACGATCGCGTCGACTACGCCACCGTAGAAGCCGGCGATCATGCCGGTGACGATGCCGAGCACGGCCACCACCAGGGTGCACAGGATGCCGACCAGCACCGAGGCGCGGGCGCCGTAGATCGTCCGAGCGAAGACGTCGTATCCCTGCTTGTCGAAGCCGGCGGGGTGGCCCGGCGAGGGCCCGTCGAGGCTGCGACCCAGGTCGCTGTCCAGCGGGTTGACGTCGGTGAACAGGCCGGGCGCGGCGACGACGACCGCCACGCAGAGCAGGATCACGGCGGACACCCAGAAGATCCAGTTGCTGCGCAGGCTCTTCCAAGCGACGAGCCACTGGCTCTCGGGCGACTGGGACTCATCGACGGTGCCCGTCGCCTCGAGCGGCGTGTGGGACAACGGAGCGACGAAGCGCTCCTGGCCAGGGCGGATGACTTCACGCATAGCGAATCCTGGGATCGAGGAGGGCATACAGGAGATCGACGAGCAGGCTCATCAGCACGTAGATGAGGACCATCACGGTGACGACGCCGACGACGGTCGGACCCTCGCCACGCTGAACGGCCGAGAAGGCCAGCCGACCGATGCCGGGAACGTTGAAGATGCCCTCGGTCACGATCGCGCCCGCCATGAGCGTGCCCAGATCGGTGCCGAGGTAGGTGGTCACGGGGATGAGCGAGTTGCGCAGCACGTGACGGCGGTTGACCGTGCCCGACGACAGGCCCTTGGCGCGGGCCGTGCGGACGTGGTCGGCCGTGAGGTTGTCGACGACCGAGGAGCGGGTCAGTCGCAGGATGTAGGCGAACGATGTCAGACCCAGCACGATCGCTGGCAGGATCAACCGGCCGAACGACGCGTCACCACCGACGGTGATGGGGGCCCAACCGAGCTTGACGCCGAAGATCAGCTGCATGACGAAGCCGAAGACGAAGATCGGGACGGCGATGACGAACAGCGAGACCAGGAGCATCGTCGAGTCGAAGATGCCGCCGCGGCGGATGCCGGCGTAGAACCCGGCGGCGATGCCGAGGGTGGCCTCGATGACCAGGGCCATCAGGGCGAGCTTCAAGGTGACCGGGAAGGCCGTCGCGACGAGGTCGGCCACGGGGCGGCCGGAGAAGGCCGTGCCGAAGTCACCCGTCAGCGCGTTGCCGAGGTACTTGAGCCACTGGACGAGGAACGGATCGTCCAGGTTGTACTGCGAAGCGATCTGGGCTCGAACCGCCTCGGGGACCGCCTTCTCGCCGAACAAGGCGCCGATGGGATCACCCGGGGACAGGAACACCAGTCCGTAGACGATGAAAGTCGACCCCAGGATGACCGGGATCGTTTGGAGCAGTCGACGACCGACATACCACCACATGTGCACACTCCTCGCGGCACACGGTGGGACGGCACCCTCTCAGGTGCCGTCCCCCCGCGCTGTTTACCGCTGTCGATTACTTGGTGACGAGGTGGTACTCGGGCTTGCCCTGCCAGCTGAAGACGACGCCTTCGACGCCATCAGCAGCCGCACCGGCGATGCGCTGGTTCCACAACGGGATGGCCGGGAGGTCCTGGAACAGGATCTCCTGAACCTCGGCCAACTTCTTGGCCTGCTCGTCACCCTCGGCGCCGAGCGCCTCCTTGAGGAGCTTGTCGACCTCGGGGTTGGAGTAGTCACCGTCGTTCGAGCCGGCACCCGTGCCGTACAGCGGGCCCAGGTAGTTGTAGATCGACGGGTAGTCGGCCTGCCAACCGGTACGGAAGGCGGTCTTGATCTCGCGGTTGGTCACGAGCTCACGGAGCTCCTTGAACGTCGCGTAGCCCTTCGGCTTGGCCTCGATGCCCAGGTTCTTGCCGACCTGGTTCACGAGAGCCTCGACCCACTCCTTGTTGCCGGGGCCGTCACCGTTGTACGCCACGGTGAAGGAGCCCTCGAACTTGGAGATGTCGTCAGCCTGCGCCCACAGCTTCTTGGCCTCGGCGGCGTCGAAGTCGAGCACCTCGCTGCCGGGGATGTCCTTGGTGTAGCCCGGGAACAGCGACGTGGCGAAGTCCTCGGCCGGGACACGCGAGCCCTCGAAGATCTTCTCGGTGATCTCCTCGCGGTTGATCGCCTTGGAGATGGCGGCGCGGCGCAGCTTGCCTTCCTCGCCGCTCCAGTGCTCGAGACGCTCGGGGATCGTGATGGACGCGAAGTTCGCGCCGTTGCCGGTGAAGGCCTGGATCGAGTCGTCGGACTCGAAGCCGGACAGGGCGCTCGGCGGGACGGCCTCGAGGACGTCGAGGTTGCCACCCTGCAGATCGGAGTAGGCCGAGTCGGGATCGGTGTAGAACTTGAAGGTCACGCCACCGTTCTTGGCCTCACGCGAACCCTTGTAGTCGTCGTTCGGCGTCAGCTTGGCCTCGACCTCGTGCTCCCAGGTGTCCAGGACGTAGGGGCCGTTGCCGATCGGCTTCTCGCCGAAGTCCTCGGTGATCTTGCCGCTCTCGTCGAACGCGGCGTCGGGCAGCGGGTAGTACGCCGAGTAGCCGAGGCGCAGCGGGAACTCAGGCTCCGCTTCCTTCAGCGTGACCTGGATGGTCTTGTCGTCGACGGCCTTGGCGCCCTCGAGCTCGGTCGCGCCCTCGACGAGCGTGCCCTCCTCGGTCGTGCCGGCGAAGGGGTACATGAAGTAGGCCTGCAGCTGGCCGTTCTTGGGATCAGCAGCGTAGGTCCAGGCCTTCACGAAGGACTCGGCCGTGACCGGCGTGCCGTCCGTGAACTTCCAGTCCTTGAGCTTGATGGTCCAGTTCTTGTTGTCCTCGGACTCGATCGACTCGGCGACCTCGTTGGTCGACTCGCCCTCGGGGTCATAGGAGATCAGACCGGCGTACAGCAGGTCGATGATGTTGCCACCGCCGACCTCGTTCGTGTTGGTCGTGACCAGCAGCTTCTGCGGCTCGGTGCCGTAGGCCGTGATCACGGAATCGGTGGAGCCGCCACCATTGTCGTCGCTGTCGCTCGAGCACGCTGCCAGGCTCACACTGGCAACGGCGGCGATGGCGATACCTGCGAGGGCTGAACGCCGAAGTCGCATGAATATCCTCCTGTGAATGTGCGTACGTCAGTGGACATGCGTGTACGCGCCTCATCCATAAGTACCACCTGGCAGTAGCCGTCCCCCAATCCGGGAGGGCTAATTCACCGAACTGCAACCAAATTCACGTTGCGTGCGATAGGTCGTACGGCGGGCAGACGACAGCGGCCCCGCCCCCGAAGGGACGGAGCCGCTGGTCCGGCAGAGCCGAGGGTGATCAGCCCTTGCGCTTGGTGATCTCCTCGGTGGCCTGCGGCAGGACCGCCTTGAGGTCGCCCACGACGCCGAAGTCGACGAGCTCGAAGATCGGCGCCTCCTCGTCCTTGTTGACGGCGACGATCGTCTTGGACGTCTGCATGCCGGCGCGGTGCTGGATCGCACCCGAGATGCCGTTGGCCACGTACAGCTGCGGCGAGACCGTCTTGCCGGTCTGGCCCACCTGGAACGTGTGCGGCTTCCAGCCCGAGTCGACGGCGGCGCGCGAGGCGCCGACGGCCGCACCGAGGGCGTCGGCCAGAGCCTCGACCTCGGTGAAGTCGCCACCGGTGCCACGACCGCCGGAGACGACGATGGCCGCCTCGGTCAGCTCGGGACGGCCGGTGGAGACGCGCGGCTCCGACGAGACGATCTTGACCGCCTTGGCGGACTCGGGGACATCGAACGAGACGGCCTCGACCGTGCCGGCACCGGCGACGGCCTCGGGCGCGGCCGAGTTCGGCTTGACGGCGATGACCGGCGCGCCCTTGGTGACCTGCGCGGCGACCGTGAAGTTACCGGCGAACGCCATCTGGGTGGTCGTGATCGCGCCACCGTCGACGGCGACGTCGACGGCGTCGGTGATCAGGCCCGACTCGGACTTGAGCGCGACGCGGGCGGCGATCTCCTTGCCCTCACTGGTGGAGGGCACCAGCACGGCGGCGGGCGACTTGTCGGCGACCAGGGCGGCGAGCGCCTCGGCCTTCGGCGCCACGAGGTACTCCTCGAAGGCACTGTCGGAGTACGTGTAGATCTTCTCTGCGCCGTACTCGGCCAGAACGGCGGTGTCGGCGTCGCCGAAGACGACGGCCGACGGCTCGCCGATGCGGCGGGCGATCGTCAGGAGCTCCAGCGAGGGCTTCGTGACCTTGCCCTGGGGGGCCTCGATCAGAACGAGAACTTCAGTCATGACTGTCTATGCCCTTCTCAGACGAACTTCTTGGACGCGAGGAACTCGACGAGCTTGGTGCCGCCGTCTCCCTCGTCGGTGACGATCTCACCGGCGGTGCGCGGCGGGCGCGGGGTCGTGGACTCGACCTTGGTCCAGGCGTTGTCGCCGCCGACCTCGGCCGCGTCGATGCCCAGATCGGACAGGCTCCACTCTTCGACCGGCTTCTTCTTGGCGGCCATGATGCCCTTGAAGGAGGGGTAGCGAGCCTCGCCGGTCTGGTCGGTGACCGAGACGACGAGCTTGCCGGTGGCCTCGATCTGGTGCGTGGCGGCATCGCCGTCGCGGCGGATCTTGACCGTGTCGCCGTCGACCGAGATCTCGGAGGCGAACGTGATGGCCGGCAGGCCCAGGCGCTCGGCGACCAGCGTCGGCACGACGCCCATGCCGGCGTCGGTGGAGCCCATGCCGAAGAACACCATGTCGTAGTCGAGCTTCTCGATGGCCTTGGCCAGGATCAGCGACGTCGCGAAGGCGTCGGATCCGGCGATGGCGTCGTCCTCGACGTGGACACCGGCGTCGGCGCCCATCTGCAGGGCCTTGCGCACAGCGTCCGAGGCGTCGGCGGGGCCGACGGTCAGCACGGTGACCTCACCGTCACCGTCCTCGATGACCTGCAATGCCTGCTCGACCGCGTACTCGTCGAGCTCGGAGAGCAGTCCATCGACGTTCTCACGGTCGACAGTGTTATCAGCGTCGAACGTGCGGTCCGCCGTGGCGTCCGGCACGTACTTCACAGCGACAACGATCTTGGTCACGAGGACCCTCCTGTGAATTCGGGGCGCGAACGACGGTTGATCGCCCGCGAGGTATCAGGACCACCCTGCCACGCGCGGAACCGCATGGGTGAGGCGACCCTTCCTGCCACGATGTTACCGAAAGGTAACGAAGGGCCGCACTCCGTGGAGCGTGGCGTGGATCACTTGCCGGTGAAGGTCGCCTTGCCCGGGCCGTTGGCGACGAAGGACGCCATGCCGTCGGTCTGGTCCTGGGTGGCGAACAGGCCGGTGAAGCCGGCGCGCTCGATCTCGAGCCCGGTCTGCAGGTCGACCTCGAGGCCCTTGTCGATGACGTCCTTGGCGGTGCGCAGCGCGATGGCCGGTCCCCCGACGAACTGCGAGGCCCACGCGATCGCGCGGTCGTGGACCTGGTCGGCCGGCAGCACCTCGTCGACCAGACCGAGCGCCAGCGCCTCGTCGGCGGCGACGAAGCGGCCCGTGTAGATGAGGTCCTTGGCCTTGGCCGGGCCGATCAGCCGCGCGAGGCGCTGGGTGCCGCCCGCGCCGGGGATGATGCCCAGCAGGATCTCGGGCTGGCCCAGCTTGGCGTTGTCGGCGCAGAACCGCAGGTCCGTCGCGAGCGCCAGCTCGAGGCCGCCGCCCAGCGCGAACCCGGTGATCGCCGAGACGGTCGGCTTGCCGATCGCCGCGATGGCCCGGGTGAACTCCTGCAGCAGGTGCGCGTGGCGGAACATCTCGGGATAGCCCATGTCGGCCATCTCCTTGACGTCGGCGCCGGCAGCGAACACCCGCTCGCCGCCCCACACCACGACCGCGGCCACGTCATCGCGGCGGTCGGCCTCACGGGCCGCCTCGAGCAGCTCGGTCTGGACCTGCGCGTCGAGCGCGTTCATCTTGGGTCGGTCGAGTCGGATCGTGCCGACGCCGTCGGTCACCTCGAGTCGGACGAACTCCGCCATGGCTGTGCCTCCTGTGTGGGTTGGGGCGAGCATAGGACAGGGTCAGGACACCGAGCCCAGCGCCTGCAGGGCCTCCCCCGCGAGACGGTAGGTGCGCCAGTCCGCCAGGTCGACGCCGCCGAGCGAGCGGTAGAACTCGATCGACGGGGTGTTCCAGTCCAGCACCTGCCACTGCAGCCGGCTGTACCCGCGCTCGACGCAGACCTCGGCCAGTCGCGCCAGCAGCGCGCGCCCCAGACCGGACCCGCGATGCGCCGGGTCGACGTAGAGGTCCTCCAGGTGGATCCCGTGGACCCCGTCCCACGTCGAGAAGTTCAGGAACCAGATCGCCACGCCCACCACGGCGCCGTCCACCTCGGCCACGTGGGCGAACAGCGCGGGCGCCGAGCCGTAGAGGCGCTCGTGCAGCATCTCCTCGGTCAGCACGCACTCGTCGGGGGCGCGTTCGTAGGCGGCGAGGTCGTGCACGAGCCGCACCATCGCGGGCACGTCGTCGGCGGTGGCGGGGCGGATCCGCGGATCGGTCATGGAGCCGATTCCATCACGGCGGCCGGTAGCCTCGGCCTCGTGACCGAACCCGCGGACGCCTCCACCCTGTTGCGTGACGACGACCTCGTGCTCGAGCCGACCTCGGGCGCCGAGGACCTGCACGGATTCGCCGTGGTCTACGGCGGCGAGAGAATCGGCACCGTCGCGTTGCAGCGCAGCCCCGGCAAGGCCGGCCGGACCCTCGGGTCGATGCGCTGGAACTTCTCGACCGGGCCCGGCGCCATGATCGCGAGCCGGGCGCTGAGGATCGGTGTCGAGTACGCCTTCACGCAGTTGAAGTGGACCCGCATCGAGGCCCGCGTCCCCGCCGACGACCCGCTCGGACTGCGCGCGGCGTCGATCGCCGGACTGCGCCGCGAAGGGATCGCCCGCGCCCCGCGCGGCGAGGTCGAGCAGGTGCTGCTGGCCCGGATCGTCGACGATCCGCCGGCCTTCAGTCGTGACGGCTTCGTCGCGATCCTCAACGCCGGGCTCCCCCGCAAGCGCGTCATCGGCCAGGGCATCCTGCGCGATCGCGACGGCCGGGTGCTGCTGTGCGAGCTGACCTACAAGGGCGAGTGGGACCTGCCCGGCGGCGTCGTCGAGGTCGGCGAGAGTCCCGCGACCGGCCTGGTCCGTGAGCTCCAGGAGGAGCTCGGCATCACCGTCACGATCGACGGTCTCGTCACGATGAACTGGCTGCCGCCGTGGAGTCGCTGGGACGACGCGTGCCTGTTCGTGTTCGACCTGGGCGTCGTCGACGCCGACCTGGTCGACCAGATGGTGCTGCAGCGGTCCGAGATCGCGGCCGTCCACTGGTGCGACCTCGAGACCGTACGCGAGAAGGCCACGCTGGCCACGACCGAGCTGCTCGAGTCGCTGGCCGACGCTCCCCTGCCGTCCTACCGCGAGGCGCCGCGGCAGCCGGAGTGATCGCTCAGCGCCGAGTGCTCAGAACAGTGCCGCTCAGAACAGTGCGGCGGCGAGCGAGCGACGCGCCTGCGCCACCCGGGGGTCGGTCAGGCCCACGACCGTGAACAGGTCGAGCAGGTGCTGGCGCACGCGCTCGCGATCGTCCTCGGACGTGCGCTTCACCAGGTCGATGAGCCGCAGGAACGCGTCCTCGATGTGTCCGCCCGTGACGTCGAGGTCGGCGACCAGCAGCTGCGCGTCGACGTCGTCGGGGGCGTCGGCGGCCGCCTGGCGCGCCGCCTGCAGATCGGCTCCGGCGATCCGGGCGTAGAGCTTCGTCGCGGCGAGCCGCTCGACGACCTCGGCGTCGCCCGGCGTCTGGGCCAGCAACGCCTCGTACTCGGCGATCGCGGCGTCGAAGTCACCGCGGCCGTACGCCTCGTCGGCGGCGGCAAAGCGCGGGTCGTCCTCGGGCTCCTCGGGCTCGGCCGCGGGGGCGCCGCCGGAGGGCTGCGCCCGTCCGGTCAGGCCGTTCTCCTGCGCGAGCCGCACGAGCTCGTCGAAGAAGCGCTTCACCTCGGACGCGTCGACCGTGCCCTGGAAGAGCGGGACGGGACGGCCCTGGACGAGGCCGACGACGAAGGGTACGGTCTGGACCTGCAGCGCCTGCGCGATGCCGGGGTTGGCGTCGGCGTCGACCTTCGCCAGCTGCAGCGCTCCGCCGTACGGCGACGTCGCCGCGGCGAGCACCTCGTTGAACTCGACGCTCTGCGGGGCCCGCGGGGACCACACGCTCAGCACGACGAGGTGCTGCATCGAGGACTCGACGACCTGCTGGAAGTCGGCCTCGTTCACATCGATGACGTAGACCGCGCCGGCGGGAGCGGGCGTTGCCCCTCCCGCCGCCGGACGGGGCTTGGCCAGGGAGGACAGGTCGAACGCGCCGGGCTGGGAGAAGCTCATGGGGACAGTCTAGGAAGAAAGGTCACAGACCGCGGATGGGCTCGGTCGGTTCCTCGTCCGAGAGGTCGAGGGGACGGTCGCGCGAGACCAGGAGGCGCTCGCGGCGACGGGCCTCCTTGTTGACGGCGTTGTTGATCTGACGGTCGACCGCGAGGATGTTCGGCACGAACTTGATCTCGCGCAGGCCCTGCTCCTGGGCGGCGGACTCGAACACGAAGTGTCCGTAGCCGACGATCCGTCCCAGCAGGGGCCGGGTCATCGTCATGTCGAGGATGCGGTTGATCGGCATCGTCGCGACCCGGGCGGTCAGGACGCCGCTGAGCCGCACCACGCGCCAGTTGGTCACGACGAAGACGTCGCGCCACTCCACGTACGCCCGCACCGCCGCCATCACCACGACGACGAGGGACACGAGCCAGAACAGTTGGGCGGCGGCCGAGGTCCAGTGGAAGAGGAGCACCACCAGCGCGCCCAGGGACGCGAGCATCGCCGCCGGGAGCGGCCAGTAGACGGCCACGTGCTTGGGAACGATCTGCAGGACGCGCTCGCCGCTGCGGGGGTTGAGGCGCTTGTTCAGCGCCACATGGTTCTCGGGGTCGGGAAACGGCTCACGCAGACGTCGCCAGAACCGCGTCGCGACCAGAGGCGGCGCGGACACGATCGCCGGTCGGTCGATCATGACGATCTCCCTACGCGAGTCCGGAGACGAACACCCCGACCTGTCCGAATGCGCTGATGGCTGCGTCGAAGGCCCCCCGAACGGCCGTCGCGGCGTCATCAGGCGTGCTGAACAGGTAGTAGAGCCCGAAGCCCACCACGAACAGAACCACTGCCTTTTTCACCACGCGTCAGTTCTACCGGACCTCGAGGGTCATTTCGGGCAGGCACCACAGTAAAAATCAGGGTTCTTGACCCCGCCCGTCACTCCGATCCCGCGAGCAACATCCGTGCCGCAGAGAAGGGGTCGACCTCACCCGCGAAGGCCCGGGCGGCCAGCGCGTCGAGCTCCTCTCCCCCGTCCACGACGAACCGGCGCCGGACCTGGTCCAACGCGATCGCCTGGATCTCGCGACGCAGCCGGCTGGTGCGGCGTCCCGCCAGCTGCCCGGAGCCGCGCAGGTGGGCCGCGTGCTCCTCGAGATGGTCGACGAGCTCGGGAACGCCGGTTCCCTCCGTGGCGACGGTCAGGTCGATCGGCCGCTTCCAGCCGTCGTGCCGGTCGGACATCGAGAGCATCGTGCGCAGCTCGCGTCGCGTGGTGGTGGCGCCGTCGCGATCGGCCTTGTTGACGCAGAAGACGTCGCCGATCTCGAGGATGCCCGCCTTGGCCGCCTGGATGCCGTCGCCCATGCCCGGCGCGAGCAGCACGACCGTGGTGTCGGCCAGACCGGCGACCTCGACCTCGGACTGTCCCACGCCGACGGTCTCGAGCAGGACGACGTCGCAGCCGGCTGCGTCGAGCACGCGGATGGCATGGGGTGTCGCCCACGAGAGGCCGCCGAGGTGACCGCGGCTGGCCATCGAGCGGATGTAGACGTCCGGGTCGGTGGCGTGGTCCTGCATGCGCACGCGGTCGCCGAGAAGCGCTCCCCCGCTGAAGGGAGAGGTGGGATCGACGGCGAGCACGCCCACCCGACGTCCCCGGGCACGCAGCTCAGTGACGAGAGCGGACGTGGTGGTGGACTTGCCGACGCCCGGCGAGCCGGTGAGGCCGACGACGTGGGCCTTCCCGACCAGCGGCGCCAAGGCCGCACTGACCTCGTGCAGGTGGTCGGACTCGGTCTCGACCAACGTGATCAGACGTGCGACCGACCTGGCCTCGCCGGCTTGCGCCCGCGAGACCAGGTCGGCGACGTCGACGTTCCTGGAGTTCAACTCCGCAGCTTCGGCGGTGAGCCGATCAGGCCTGCTGGGGCACGCGGATGATCAGGGCGTCGCCCTGGCCACCGCCACCGCACAGGGCGGCCGCACCGGTGCCGCCACCACGACGCTGCAGCTCGAGCGCGAGGTGGAGCACCACGCGAGCGCCGCTCATGCCGATCGGGTGGCCCAGCGAGATCGCACCGCCGTTGATGTTGACCTTGTCGATGTCGACGCCCAGCTTGCGCGCCGAGACGATGCCGACGGCGGCGAATGCCTCGTTGAGCTCGAACAGGTCGATGTCGGCCGGATCGATGCCGTCCTTCTTCGCGGCCTTGAGGATCGCGTTGGCCGGCTGCTCCTGCAGCGTCGAGTCGGGACCCGAGACGTTGCCGTGGGCGCCGATCTCGGCGAGCCAGGTCAGGCCCAGCTCCTCGGCCTTCTCCTTGCTCATGACCACCACGGCGCAGGCGCCGTCGGAGATCTGGCTGGCGGTTCCGGCCGTGATCGTGCCCTCCTTGGAGAACGCCGGACGCAGGCGGCCCAGCGACTCGGCGGTCGTCTCGCCTCGCACGCCCTCGTCGGAGGTCACGACGATCGGGTCGCCCTTGCGCTGCGGGATCTCGACAGAGACGATCTCCTCGTCGAACAGCCCGTTCTTCTGAGCCGCGGCGGCCAGCAGGTGCGAGCGCGCACCGTACTCGTCCTGCTCCTCGCGCGTCAGCGTGTCCGTCCCGGCGTTGCGCTGCTCGGTGAGCGAGCCCATCGCCTGATCGGTCAGCGCGTCCCACAGGCCGTCGTACTCCATGTGGTCGAGCATCGTGGCCTTGCCGTACTTGTGACCGTCGCGCGAACCGGTGAGCAGGTGCGGAGCCTGGCTCATCGACTCCTGGCCGCCGGCGACGACGACGTCGTGCTCACCGGCGCGGATCATCTGGTCGGCCAGCGCGATCGCGCTGATGCCGGACAGGCACACCTTGTTGATGGTCATCGCGGGCACGTCGAGCGGGATGCCGCCCTTGAAGGCCGCCTGGCGCGCGGGCACCTGGCCGGCTCCTGCTCCCAGGACCTGGCCCATGATCACGTACTCGACCTGGTCGCCGGTGATACCGGCCCGGTCGAGGGCGCCCTTGATGGCGATGCCGCCGAGATCGGAACCGGACAGCGACTTGAGGGCGCCCTGCAGGCGTCCGATCGGGGTCCGGGCGCCGGCGACGATGACGGAAGTGGTCATGGAACGTGCTCCTTCGAGTGCGTGCGTTGGGGTCACTGTACCTGTGGCCCCGCTCACCCCGAACCAGCCGTGGACATCACCACTACATGACGGGGAAGAGCTCCGGCTCGGGTCCGAAGCGGAATCGGCGGCCCGTGATCTCGGTGACGTCGATGACCACGACGTTGTACTTCATGGTCGGGACCCACGAGTGCAGATCGTCCAGATCGAGCTTCTCCAGCTCGGCCTGCGTCTCGATCTTGCGGGCCTTCCCCTTCAGAATGACGCTCGCCGCGCCGTCGGCGTTCACCTCGTCGACCTCGAAGACGACGTGGCGGTCCAGCAGCACGCCCATCAGCTTGGTCCCCTCGGCGGTGCGGAAGACGATCTGGCGACCAGCCAGCACATAGTTGACCGGAAAGATCTCGGGCTGGTCCAGGATCGTCATGCCCAGGCGGCCCAGCGTGTGGTCGGCGACGAAGTCCCACGGCTCGTTGCCGGTCATGTCGGTGATCGCGCTGTCGATGTCCATACGTCCATTGTCACCCGGAATGCGGTCAGTGCGAAGGGAACGTTCACCCGTACTAGGCTGCCCGCCATGACCAGCGACAGTCTCGTTCCGGGCCATCTGCTCACCGCCATCGACCATGTCGGCATCGCCGTCCCCGACCTCGACGACGCGATCGAGTTCTACTCGCGCGTCTTCGGTCTCGAATCGATCCACGAGGAGGTCAACGAGGAGCAGGGCGTCCGCGAGGCCATGCTGGCCGTGGGCGACTCGGGCTCGTGCATCCAGCTGCTGGCGCCGCTGAGCCCGGAGTCCACGATCGCCAAGTTCCTCGACCGCAACGGACCGGGCATCCAGCAGTTGGCGTACCGTGTGACCGACATCGACGCGGTCTCCACCACCCTGCGCGACCGCGGTGTGCGCCTGCTGTACGACACCCCCAAGCGGGGCACGTCCGACAGTCGCGTCAACTTCGTTCACCCGAAGGACGCCGGCGGCGTACTGGTCGAACTGGTGCAACCCGCCGTCTCGCACTGATCCGGGCTCGCGGACTCTCCGCGTCCCGCATGCGGGAAATGTTTCCCGCCAGTAACCTCTCCGCAGACCATCTGGCCTCACCGACGCGAAGGACCCCCTGTGCAGCACATCCTCGACGCCATCATGTCCGGCGACCGCTCCGCCGAGACGTACCAGAACCTCGAACTGCCCCAGACCTACCGGGGCATCACCGTCCACAAGGACGAGGAGAAGATGTTCGAGGGGATCGCCACCCGGGACAAGGATCCCCGCAAGAGCCTGCACCTCGACGACGTGCCGCTGCCCGAGCTCGCTCCGGGTGAGGCCCTCGTCGCCGTTATGGCCAGCGCGATCAACTACAACACCGTCTGGACCTCGATCTTCGAGCCGGTCTCGACGTTCGGCTTCCTCGAGCGCTACGGCAAGCTCTCCGAGTACTCCAAGCGCCACGACCTGCCCTACCACGTCGTCGGGTCCGACCTCGCGGGCGTCGTGCTGCGCACGGGCCCGGGCGTCAACGCCTGGAAGGCCGGGCAGGAGGTCGTCGCGCACTGCCTCTCGGTCGAGCTCGAGAGCCCCGACGGCCACGACGACACGATGATGGACCCCCAGCAGCGCATCTGGGGCTTCGAGACCAACTTCGGCGGCCTCGCCGAGCTGGCCATCGTCAAGTCGAACCAGCTGATGCCGAAGCCGGCCCACCTGACGTGGGAGGAGGCCGCCTCCCCCGGCCTGGTCAACTCCACCGCGTACCGCCAGCTGGTCAGCAAGAACGGCGCCAACATGAAGCAGGGCGACGTCGTCCTGATCTGGGGCGCCTCGGGCGGCCTGGGCTCGTACGCCACGCAGATGGCCCTCACCGGCGGCGCGATCCCCGTGTGCGTCGTCTCCAGCCCCGAGAAGGCCGAGATCGTGCGCTCGCTCGGCGCCGAGCACATCATCGACCGCTCGGCCGAGGGCTACAAGTTCTGGAAGGACGAGAACACCCAGGACCCGCAGGAGTGGAAGCGGTTCGGCAAGAAGATCCGCGAGCTCACCGGCGGCGAGGACCCGGACATCGTCTTCGAGCACCCGGGCCGCGAGACCTTCGGCGCCAGTGTCTACGTCGCGCGCAAGGGCGGCACGATCATCACCTGCGCGTCGACCTCGGGCTACATGCACCAGTACGACAACCGCTACCTGTGGATGAACCTGAAGAACATCAAGAGCTCGCACTTCGCGAACTACCGCGAGGCCTACGAGGCCAACCGACTCATCGACAAGGGCCTCATCCACCCGACCGTCTCGAAGGTGTACAAGCTCGAGGAGACCGGTCAGGCCGCGCTCGACGTGCACCACAACCTGCACCAGGGCAAGGTCGGCGTGCTCGCGCTGGCCCCGCAGGAGGGCCTGGGCGTCTCCGACGAGGAGAAGCGCGCCAAGCACCTGACGGAGATCAACCGCTTCCGCGGCATCTGATCGGCCACCCGATGACGCGAGTCCGCGGTGTGGACGCCGCCCGCGGACTCGCGCTCATCGGGATGGTCATCACCCACCTCGACACCCGGATCGACTTCGATCCGGGTGTCGCTGCGTCATGGCGCCATGTCGGCGACGGGCGGGCGGCCGTCCTGTTCGTCGTGGTCGCCGGGTTCTCGCTGGCGCTCGCCACGGGCGGGACGACACCACACGACGGACGACGCCTCGCCGACGACCGGCTGGCCGTCCTGGTGCGGGCCGCGGTCCTCGCCGGGCTGGGAGCGTTCCTCACGGCGCTCGGCACCCCGGTCGCCGTCATCCTGACCTCGTACGCCGCCTTCTTCGTGCTGGCGCTGCCCCTGCTGCGCGTCCCCCCGGGCCCTGTCATCGCGCTAGGCACCGTCCTGGTCCTGCTCGGCCCGCTGCTGGCCGCGTGGGCCGCGCGGGACCTGCCCGACCTGCTCATCGACCCGGCCGGGGCACTGCTCGTCGGCCATCCCTACCCCGCCCTGCAGTGGACCGGCTTCCTGCTGATCGGCCTGGGGCTCGGCCGCATCCGGCTGCGGACGTCCGACCTGGCCGTCCTGGCGGTCGTGGGACTGGGCCTCGGCGCCGTCCTGCATGCGCTCATGCTGGACCTCAGCGAGCGACTCGGGCGGACGGGCCCCGCCGGCGAGTCGCTCGTCGTCCAGGCGCTCATGTCGGAGCACCGGTCGCAGAACCCGATCGAGGCCGCCTCCGCCCTGGCGATCGCCGTGGGCCTGCTGTCCGCACTGATGCTGCTGACCCCGCGCGCCCGCGGGCTGCTCTACCCCCTCGAGGCGGTCGGGCGGATGACCCTGACGCTCTACGTCGCGCACGTCGTCGCCTACGCGGTGGCGATCGGGATCGACCCGTCGCTGGAGCGCGGGTCGGGTCTCCTGGCCGCGTCGACCCTCGTCGTCGCCCTCGTCGTCGCCAGCGCGTGGTTCACGCGCTTCCGGCGCGGCCCGCTCGAACGAGGGCTGCACGAGGTGGTCGTGCGGACCCAGGCTTCAGCCGAGCCGAAGGCCGGCTGAGGCGGCTCGCTCAGCGGGGCGTGTCCCGGAAGACCGCGGTCGTGCGGTCGGCGTAGGCCGACGAGTCGGCGCGCTCCATCGGGCCGTCCCACTCCTGGGGCAGCGGCAGCTCGACCGAGGGATTCAGGCGGGCGACGATCTCGTCCAGGACACGCTCGGTGTCGCCCACCCACAGGTGCTTGGCTCCCTCGACCGCGACCACCTCGGCCTGGGGCACGGCGGCGAAGCGCTCGCGGGCCTCGGTCGGTCGCAGGTAGTCGTCGAACTCGGGCACCAGGGCGACCAGCGGGCGGCCGTCCTCGGCCCAGGCCTCGAGGTGCTCGGGGCCGCTGAACCGCAGCGGCGGCGACAGCAGGATCGCGCCGGTGACGTCGGGCTCCAGGCCGTACATGAGCGTCAGGTCGGTCCCGAACGACCACCCGACGATCCACACGTTCGGCAGCTCGGCGAACTCCGCGTACTCGATGGCGGCGGCGACGTCGAAGCGCTCGCCCACCGCGTGGTCGAAAGCGCCCTCGCTGCGGCCGCGCACGCTCTCGGTGCCCCGGGTGTTGATGCGCAGCACCGCGATGTCGGCCAGCGCGGGCAGGCGGTAGGCCGCCTTGCGGAAGACGTGGCTGTCCATCATGCCGCCGTGGGTCGGCAGGGGGTGCAGGCAGATCATCGTGGCGACGGGGGGCCGCTCGGCCGGGAGGGCCAGCTCGCCCACGAGCGTCAGCCCGTCGGCGGTCGTGAGCTCGATGTCCGCACGCCGGGCGGGCAGGACCGATGAACCGGTGATCTTCTTCACGAGGCCATCTTGCCCGAGGGGCCCCGCGTCACGAATGGCGCTTCCAGCAGCCCTGGTGCCAGTGCCGGCGCTCGTTGAGTCCGTCGGTCTCCAACAGGCTCGGCACGTCGGGCCACACGACGTAGTGCGGGGTGGCCGGGGCGATCATCTGGTGGCAGCCGGGGCACCGGTACGGCTTGCTCGAGGTCGTGCCGGTGATGAACCGCTGCCAGAAGTCACCGGCCCGGCGGTGCACGAGCTCCTCGCGCGGCGCGGGTGGCTCGCGTCGAGCGGCTCTGGCGGCAGCAGCCTTACGACGCGACATGGCCCCGATCGTACCGATCGGGGCCATGTGCGCTGTCGTGCGTGGGTGACTCAGTAGGTGTGGAAGCCAGCCTTGGTCTTGCGACCGAGCTTGCCGTCGGCGACGACCTGCTCGAGCGACGCAGCCGGCTTCCAGCCCTCGTGACCGAACGCGCCGTGCAGCGTCTGCTGGATCGCCAGCGAGACGTCGTTGCCGACCACGTCGAGGAGCTCGAACGGCCCCATCGGGAGCTTGGTCTCCTTCATCGCCGTGTCGATCTGCTCCATCGACGCCGCGCCCGACTCCTGCAGCGTGATCGCGTCGTTCAGGTACGGGAACAGCAGCGCGTTGACGATGAAGCCCGCGCGGTCGCCGCACGAGACCGGGTGCTTGCCCGTCGCCAGGCACAGCGCGCGGACCGTCTCGTCGACGTCGGGATCGGTGGCGTCGGTCGTGACGACCTCGACCAGCTTCATGACCGGCGCGGGGTTGAAGAAGTGCATGCCGATGACGTCGGCCGGACGGCTCGTGGCATCGGCGCAGGCGCGGATGGACAGCGAGGACGTCGTCGTGGCCAGGATCGCGCCGGGCTTGCAGATGCGGTCCAGGTCGCGGAAGAGCTCGAGCTTGATGTCGAGATCCTCGGCGATCGCCTCGACGACGAGGTCGACGTCGGCCAGCGCCTCACGCTCGGTGGCTCCGGTCAGGCGGGCGAGGACCGCGTCCTTGCCTGCCTCGTCGAGCTTGCCCTTGGCGACGGCGCGGTCGAGGTTCTTCGTCACGTAGGCGACGACACCGTCGAGCTTCTCCTGCGAGCGGCCGACGTAGACGACGTCGTACCCGGCCTGGGCGAAGACCTGGGCGATGCCCGAGGCCATCGTGCCCGTGCCGACGACGCCGACCGAGCTGACCGGACGCTTGACCTGCGGGACGGCCGTGCCGTCCGCGCCCTCGCCGGTGAAGGCGGTGGACTGATCGGCGGCCTCGACCAGCGCGGGAGCCGGCTGGTGCAGCGGGTCGCCGGTGCGGGCGAACTGCTCGGACAGGCCGGCGACGACCGTCTTGGCGCCGAGGGCGTCGATCAGGGCCAACGGGCCGATCGGGTAGCCGCAACCGAAACGCATGCCCGCGTCGATGTCGGCAGCGGTCGCATAACCGTCGCCGAACATGGTGGCCGCGTGGTTGAGGTACGGGAAGAGCAGGGTGCGAGCGATCCGTCCACCCTCGTCATCGGCGTTGATGCGATCGACGATCTCTGCCATCAGAATCTCCTTGGAGGCTTGGCTCGTCGGTGCTGCTTCCCGGCGAGCGTTCGTGACAGGGTAGCGTGACACGACCGATGTTCTGATGGGAGTCTCATGTCCTCACGTCTCGTTGCGACAGCCGCCGCGACAGTCCTGCTCGTGGCCCTGGCCGGATGCGCCAACGACGAGCCCGCCACCCCCGCCGCTCCGACCACGGAGACGCCCAGCGCGACCGTCCCGTCGAACGATCCGCGGATGAATCTCGTGGGCTCCTGGCGTGCGGACGAGGCCAACTGGACCGTGCACTTCGCCGAGGACGGCACGTTCACCGAGGACTTCGAGGGCAACGTCGACTTCCGCCGCGGCACGTACCGCGTCGAGGATGAGATCGTCTTCCTCGAGGGTGACGACGGTGAGACGAGCGAGGGCGAGCTCTCGGGCGAGACCATCAACTTCAAGCTCGGGATGCTCGAGCGCCTGTGAGAATCGTCGTCGCCCGCTGCCAGGTCGACTACGCCGGCCGGCTGACGGCCCACCTGCCGTTGGCCCTGCGGGTCATCATGGTCAAGTCCGACGGCTCGGTGCTGATCCACGCCGACGGCGGCTCGTACAAGCCGCTCAACTGGATGAGCCCGCCGTGCACGCTGCGTGAGGGCGTCTCCGAGGACGGCGTCCCCGAGTGGACCGTCACGGCCAAGAAGACCGACGACACCCTGCGGATCCGCCTCGAGGAGGTCCTGCACGACTCCGAGCACGAGCTCGGCGTCGATCCGGGCCTGCAGAAGGACGGCGTCGAGAAGCACCTGCAGGAACTGCTGGCCGAGCACACCGCCGCCCTCGAGGAGGGCATGTCGCTGGTGCGCCGCGAGTACATGACCGCCATCGGGCCGGTCGACCTGCTGTGCCGCGACGCCTCCGGCGCGTCGGTGGCGGTCGAGATCAAGCGCCGGGGTGAGATCGACGGCGTCGAGCAGCTGACCCGCTACCTCGAGCTGATGAACCGCGACCCGAAGCTGCGCCCCGTGCGCGGCATCTTCGCCGCGCAGGAGATCAAGCCCCAGGCCCGCACGCTGGCCAAGGACCGCGGCATCGACTGCGTCATCGTCGACTACGACGAGTTGCGCGGCCTCGACGACCCGAGCCTGCGCCTGTTCTGAGGAGCAGGGCAGGTCCGCCACCGGATCCCAAGGAAGGATCGCGGTTCTGTCGGTTCGCGCGACTAGCATCCCTGAGCGTGAGACTGACATCTATGACCGGCGACGTCCTCGATCTGTCGATCGCCGGATATGAGTTCGACGCGACCACGCTCGGCGCCGACGCCGAGTGGGACGCGAACTGGCTGGTGGTAGCTGGCGAGGTGACGACCGCGGGCGAGACGTGGACGTTCCGCAACCCATGCCTGACGACCTGGGAGGCCAGAGAGCTCCTGGAGTTCCTGCGCGAAGCCAAGGTCGATGCCTCGGTCGAGTTCACCGAACCGAACCTGTCGTTCCACGTAACGGAGGCGACGGACGACACCGTGACCGTCGGTGCCTGCCTCCGCGCGGAAGCCGCGGCCGCGACTGCGACTCACGACGTTCGGTGGGGTTCTGGAACGTCCGTCTGGTTCCGTGTCTCCCGAGGCGGGCTGGACGAGGCGGCCACCGCTTGGGCGGCTGAGCTGGAGTGCTTCCCGCAGCGCTGAGTTCTCGATGGCCCGCGTCTTGAGACCATGGGCTGACGGCTCAGGTGATCTCGACACGACGTCTCGCTACGCTCGCCGCCGCTCGACCACCGGGGGCCGGCGGGGCGCGTGCACCCTCAGCGGCTGCAGATCCGCAGGTCGGCCCAGACGGCGCGATGGTCGGTGCCGTCGATGTCCTCGGTGCCCGAGCCCTTCACGCTCAGGCCACGCACCAGCACATGGTCGATGTCGGCGAAGGGCGGATAGGCACGATCCAGTGGCCAGGTCGACGTGGGCCACCAGCCGGCCGTGTCGTACATCCCGCGCTTGGCGTCGCGGAACGGCGCATGGGCGGACGAGGCGTTGAAGTCCCCCGCCATGACGAGCGGGCGGCCCCGGTTGGCGCGCTGCCACTGCCCCAGCTCCATCAGGCCCGTGCGCCAGTCCTGCAGCCAGTCATCGACCGGCGGCTTCGGGTGGACGCCCCGCACGAGCACCGGGGTGCCGCCGACGTCGACCGACATCGCCGGCTGCTGGAAGATCTCGGCCTCGCCGGCGGGCACGTCGACCCGGGTCGCGGGATACCGCGAGAGGATCACGGTGCCCTCGGTGTCGCGGCTCTCGGGGGTCTGCCCGCTGCGGTGGGTGAAGCGCCGGCCCGGTTCGGTCGCCGCCAGCTTCGCGATCATCGGCTCGGTGGCCTCCGGAACGACCAGGACGTCGATGTCGTGCCGCTGCACGGCGGCGGCGAGCTGGGCGACGTCCGCGTCGCCGTAGTGCGCGTTGAGGGCCATCACGGCCAGTCGGCCGTCACCGGCATCGCAGTCCGGGCGGTTGCTGACGTTGACGATGGTCACGAGGGCCACCGCGATCGCCACGAGGTTCGTGCCGCAGGCGAACCAGGCCCGCGTCACGAGGCTCGCGACGATCCCCACGACCGCGGCCGCGATCCAGACCTTGCCGAGCGCCTGGACGGCGGGGAGCCAGGACGGCTCGACCCGATCCACCCACGGCGTCGCCGCGAGGACCAGCAGGGCCACCGCGACGACGGCCAGGAGCAGCCGGACGACCCTCACGCGTCAGGCGCCCGCGATCGGCGGCGCGGTGGGGTCGGAGCCCTCACCGGTCTCCTCGCGCGCGATCCAGTCCTCGATGCGCTCGTAGTCGTGCTTGGAACGGGTGACCACGGCCAGCAGGTCGCTCATCTTGGCGACCTCCTCGACCTGCTCCTTGATGAACCACTGCATGAACTGGTCGGAGGCGAAGTCGTTGTCGTCCCGGGCGACCCGCGTGAGCTCGTTGATCTGGCTCGTGACGCGCTTCTCCTGGTCCAGGGCGACCTGGACCGGCTCGACGACGTCCGCGAAGTCCATCCGCGGGGCGGCGAGCGCGGGAATGACGATCGCCTGGTCCTGGTCGAGCAGGTACTGGATCATCATCATCGCGTGATCGCGCTCCTCGACGGCCTGGGCGTAGAACAGCGCAGCCATCTGCGGCATCGTCAGCGCGTCGTAGTAGGTCGCGATGCCCACGTACTGCTGGTGCGCACTGAACTCGTGCCCGATCTGGTCCTGCAGGGCCCTGACGAACTGCTCGGAAGCCATGTTCACTCCTTCGGCTAGGACAGCCTAACCTCGCGCTGTACCGTGGTTGTCGTGCCGAAGCCGCCGAAGAAGAAGTGCTGCGTCAGCAAGCCTCGCTGCAAGCGCTGCCCCATTCGCATGATGGCCGACGGCACGCTCCCGGACGGCTACACCGTCAAGAAGCGCAAGCTGGTCAAGGTCGGGGACAAGAAGAAGAACAAGAAGTCCTCCAAGTCCAAGACCAAGACCAAGCCGCTGGCGGCCTGACCTCTTCGACTGCTTCGATCACGGTCGAGCCTAGGGGTCCGAGGGCCCCCGTGCCACGAAGGACAGGCGTGCCTTCGCCCGTGTTGCGTCCTCAGACGGGCAGGTCGTTGGCCTTGCGGATCTCGTCGACGACGCGGCTCATGATGTCGGTCATGCCGAAGTCCTTGGGCGTGAAGACCGCGGCGATGCCGGCAGCCTCCAGCTTGCGGCCGTCGGAGTCCGGGATGATCCCGCCGACGATGACCGGCACGTTCGTCAGACCGGCGTCGGCCAGGCCCTTCTGGACATCCGGCACGAGCTCCATATGCGATCCGGACAGAATCGACAGGCCCACGACGTGAACGTCCTCGGCGACGGCGGCCGCGACGATCTGCTCGGGCGTCAGACGGATGCCCTGGTAGATCACCTCGAAACCGGCGTCACGGGCACGCACGGCGACCTGCTCGGCGCCGTTGGAGTGCCCGTCCAGGCCCGGCTTGCCGACCAGGAACCGCAGGCGTCCGCCCAGCTCCTCGCCGGTCTGGCGGACCTTCTCGCGGACAGCGGTCAACTCGGTTCCGGCCTCGGCCACGCCACTGACTCCTGACACGCCCGTGGGCGCTCGGTACTCGCCGAAGACCTCACGCAGGGCCCCGGCCCACTCCCCCACGGTCGCGCCGGCGCGCACGGCGTCCAGCGTGGCGGCCATGAGGTTCTGCTCGGTCTTGGCCTGCTGCTGCAGCGCCTCGAGCGCCGCGTCGACGGCCTGCTGGTCGCGCTCGCTGCGCCACTGCTGCACGTCGGCGATGGCGTTGGCCTCGGCCTGCGGATCGGCGACCATGATCGCCGCGTCGAGGTCGGCCGTCAGCGGGGACGGCTCGGTCTCGGTGTAGCAGTTCAGGCCGACGACCTTCATCTCGCCGGACTCGATCCGGGCGCGGCGCTCCGCGTGCGAGGTGACGAGCTCCTGCTTCATGTAGCCCGACACGACGGCCGCGACAGCGCCGCCCATCGCCTGGACGCGATCGATCTCGGCCTTGGCGCCCTCGACCAGCTCGTCGACCTTGGCCTCGATGACGTGCGAGCCCTCGAAGATGTCGCCGTACTCGAGCAGGTCCGACTCAAAGGCCAGCACCTGCTGCAGGCGCAGCGACCACTGCTGGTCCCACGGACGCGGCAGACCCAGCGCCTCGTTCCACGCCGGCAGCTGCACCGCGCGGGCGCGGGCGTCCTTGCTCAGCGTGACGCCCAGCATCTCCAGCACGATGCGCTGCACGTTGTTCTCGGGCTGCGCCTCGGTGAGACCGAGGGAGTTGACCTGCACGCCGTAGCGGAAGCGGCGCATCTTCGGGTCGGTGACGCCGTAGCGGTCGCGGGTGATCTCCTCCCACAGCCGGCCGAAGGCGCGCATCTTGCACATCTCCTCGACGAAGCGCACGCCGGCGTTGACGAAGAACGAGATGCGGCCGACGACCTGCTCGAACTGGTCGTCCGGCACCTGTCCGGAGTCCTTGACGGCGTCGAGCACCGCGATGGCGGTGCTCATCGCGAACGCGAGCTCCTGCACGGGCGTGGCGCCGGCCTCCTGCAGGTGGTAGCTGCAGATGTTCAGCGGGTTCCACTTCGGGATCGTCGACACCGTGTAGGCGATCATGTCGGTCGTCAGCCGCAGCGACGCCTCGGGCGGGAACACGTAGGTGCCCCGCGAGAGGTACTCCTTGATGATGTCGTTCTGCGTCGTGCCGGCCAGCGCGGCGGGCTCGACGCCCTGCTCCTCGGCGGCGACCTGGTACATGGCCAGCAGCCACATCGCCGTCGCGTTGATCGTCATCGAGGTGTTCATCTCCGACAGCGGGATGTCCTCGAACAGACGACGCATCGCACCGAGGTGCGGGATCGGCACACCGACCTTGCCGACCTCACCGCGCGACAGCACGTGGTCCGGGTCGTACCCGGTCTGGGTCGGCAGGTCGAACGCGACCGACAGACCGGTCTGACCCTTCGCGAGATTGCGCCGGTAGAGCGCGTTGGACTCGGCGGCGGAACTGTGGCCGGCGTAGGTTCGCATCACCCACGGGCGATCAGGCTGCACTGACATGGGCCTAGGGTACCGCCGGGTAGCCCCGCGTGAGCGTGGGCCACCTCACGCCGGACAGGGACCCCGAGATCAGGCCCCGGTGCGGTCTCCGCCGGGCACCCAGAGCACGTCTCCACGCTCACGATTGGCGTAGCGCCCGAGGATGAACAGCAGGTCGCTCAGGCGGTTGAGGTACTTCGCCACGAGCACGTTCACGGTGTCGCCGTGCTGCTCGATCGCGGCCCAGGCGGCGCGCTCGGCGCGGCGGACCACGGTGCGCGCGACGTGCAGTTGCGAGGCGGCCATCGTGCCGCCGGGAAGGATGAACGAGTCGAGCGGGGGAACGTCCTCGTTGAACCGGTCGCACCACTGCTCGAGCCGCTCGACGTAGTCGGGCTCGACGCGCAGGGGCGGGTACTTCGGTTCGTCGACGACGGGGTTGCCCACGTCCGAGCCCAGATCGAAGAGATCGTTCTGGACATGGGTCAACACCGCCGTGACATCCGCATCCAGCTCGCCCGTGGCCAGGGCCACGCCGATCTGGCTGTTGGCCTCGTCGACGTCCGCGTAGACCACCAGTCGCAGGTCGTTCTTGGACGTGCGCGAGAAATCGACGAGATTCGTCGTTCCGTCGTCGCCGGTGCGGGTGTAGATCTTCGTCAGGTGAACCATGGGCTCACCCTAGGGGCGGGACGCCCCGTGGGTCACATCCAGTCGATACCGAGGGTGCGGATCTTCACCGAGGAGGTGTCGTCCGCCTGGGCGGGCGAGGCGGCGACGCCGGCGGCGACGGTCAGGGCGAGCAGCGTGGCAGCAATGATCTTCTTCATGTGACCAAGTGTGGCCGTTCGCCGGGACGGCGGCAACCGAAACGGCCAGATCCGGCCCCTTGGTTCACAGGACGTTGTTGACGCCGCGCCCCGGCGGCGAGGACTCGAGCCACGACAGCAGCCCGGTCAGGGAATTGGGGCTCAGGGCGAACTGCTCGATGCCCTCGGCGTTCTCGGTGCGGACGACGATGTGGCCGTCGTGCAACGCGTACTCCTCGGCCCCGACCGGATCCCGGCGCCCCTCGATCAGGACCTGCCCGCGGACGAAGCGATACCGCGGCTTGGGCGAGAGGGAGAACGTGCGGTACCAGTCGATGCGGTCGTCGCCATAGACCGCGACGCCGAGCATCCAGCCTGCGGCTGAATGCTCGGCGCCTCGATTGACGCTCAATTCGAACGTGACACCCTTACGGGCGATCCACCGCCGCCTGGCGATGATCGCGCCCACGAGGAGCACGCCCAGCACGACGATGATCGCGAGGGAGTCGACCAGCCACATCCACAGCGGCATGACTCACTCCCTCGCGATCACCATCAGGACGCCTTGCCGACCAGGCGCAGCTTCGCCTCGGCCCGACGCACGGCGAGCGCGTCGGAGGACGAACGGGCCTCGTCGAGCTCGGCCGTGACCGCCGACTCGTCGACCTCGTCGGCCAGGAAGATGTCCTCGGACAGGATGGACACCCGGTCCGCGGCGACGGACACGAAGCCCTCGCTGACGGCGGCCTCGATGACGTCACCATCGACCGGCTGGATCCTGACGACGCCGGGCACCAACAGCGACAGCAGCGGCGCGTGGCCGGGGAGCACGCCGAGGTCACCCTCGGACGTGCGCGCGACGACCTCACGGGCCTCGCCCGACCACACGACGCGGTCGGCGGCGACGAGCTCGATCTGCAGTGTCATGTCAGCGGGCCTCAGAGGTTCTTCTGGATGTCGGCCCACTTCTTGTCGACGTCGTCCAGACCGCCGCACATGAAGAACGCCTGCTCGGCCACGTGGTCGTAGTCGCCGTCACAGATCTTGGTGAAGGCGTCGATCGTCTCGTCGAGCGGGACGGTCGAACCCTCGATGCCCGTGAACTGCTTGGCCACGTAGGTGTTCTGCGAGAGGAAGCGCTGGATACGACGTGCGCGCGACACGATCGTCTTGTCCTCTTCGCTGAGCTCGTCGACACCGAGGATCGCGATGATGTCCTGGAGCTCCTGGTTGCGCTGCAGGATGCCCTTGACCCGGTTCGCCGTCGCGTAGTGATCGGCGGCGATGTAGCGGGGGTCGAGGATGCGCGACGTCGACGTCAGCGGGTCCACGGCCGGGTAGATGCCCAGCGACGCGATCTCGCGGCTCAGCTCGGTCGTGGCGTCCAGGTGCGCGAACGTCGTGGCCGGGGCCGGGTCGGTGTAGTCGTCGGCGGGAACGTAGATCGCCTGCATCGACGTGATCGAGTGACCACGCGTCGAGGTGATGCGCTCCTGCAGCACGCCCATCTCGTCGGCCAGCGTGGGCTGGTAGCCCACGGCCGAGGGGACGCGACCCAGCAGGGTCGAGACCTCGGAGCCGGCCTGCGTGAAGCGGAAGATGTTGTCGATGAACAGCAGCACGTCCTGGCCCTGGACGTCGCGGAAGTACTCCGCCATCGTCAGAGCGGACAGCGCCACGCGCAGACGCGCTCCCGGCGGCTCGTCCATCTGGCCGAAGACCAGCGCGACCTTGTCGAGGACGCCGGACTCCTCCATCTCGACGATGAGGTCGTTGCCCTCACGGGTGCGCTCGCCGACACCGGCGAACACCGACACGCCGTCGTGGTCCTTGGCGACGCGGGCGATCATCTCCTGGATCAGCACGGTCTTGCCGACGCCGGCGCCACCGAACAGGCCGATCTTGCCGCCGAGCACGTAGGGCGTCAGCAGGTCGATGACCTTGATGCCGGTCTGGAACATCTCGGTCTTGGACTCGAGCTGGTCGAAGGCCGGAGCCTTGCGGTGGATGCCCCAGCGCTCCTTGACCTCCCAGGTCTCACCCTCGGCCAGGTTCATGACCTGTCCGGTGGTGTTGAAGACCTTGCCCAGGGTCTGGTCGCCGACGGGAACCGAGATCGGCTCCCCCGTGTTGGTGACCGGCGTGCCGCGGACGACGCCGTCGGTGGGACGCAGGCTGATGGCGCGGACCATGCCGTCACCGATGTGCTGCGCCACCTCGAGGGTCAGCGTCTCCTTGGTGCCGGCGACCTCGGTGTCGACCAGCAGGGCGTTGTAGATCTCGGGCATCTGATCGGCCGGGAACTCGATGTCGAGCACCGGTCCGATGACGCGGGCGACCCGGCCGGTGACAGCGGCCTTGTCGGTGGTGGTCTCTTCGACGGTTGCAGTCATGGTGTCTTCCTCAATCGGACGCGGAGGCCTCGGCGAGCGCGTTCGCGCCACCCACGATCTCGCTGATTTCTTGGGTGATGCCGGCCTGGCGAGCCTGGTTCGCCAGTCGGGTGTACTTCTCGATCAGGTCCTGCGCGTTGTCGGTCGCGGACTTCATGGCCTTCTGACGAGCGGCCAGCTCCGAGGCGGCCGCCTGCAGCAGGCAGGAGTAGATGCGGCTGTAGAGGTACTTGGGCAGGACCGCCTCGAGGACCTCGGCGGCGCTGGGCTCGAACTCGTACAGCGGCAGAGCCTCGGCCTCGTCCGGAGCCTCCTCGCCCTCGACGATCTCGAGCGGGAACAGACGGATGGCCGTCGGCTCCTGCACCAGCATCGACTTGAACCGCGTGTAGACCACGTAGAGCTCATCGACGGCCTCGGCCGGATCGACCGCCTCCTCGGCGGTCTCGTCCCGCGCACCGCGGGCGATCAGCTCGTCGCCGATGACGCGAGCGTCGTCGTACGTCGGCTTGTCCGAGAAGCCCGTCCAGGACTTCTCAAACTCGCGCTGGCGGAAGTTGAAGTACTGCTCCGCCTTGCGGCCGGCGAGGAAGTACGTGACCTGCTTGCCCTCGCCACGGAGGCGCTCGGCCAGCTGCTCGGTCTCCTTGAGCACGCTCGACGCGTACGCACCGGCCAGACCGCGATCGCTGGCGATCACGAGGATCGCGGCGCGCTCGGCGTTCGGGTTCTCGGTGGTCAGCACGTGCTCGATGTTGGAGAACGTGGCCAGGGCCGAGACCGCACGCGTGAGTTCACGCGCGTACGGTCCGGCCGCGGCCGCATGCTGCTGAGCCTTGATGATCCGCGACGCGGCGATCAACTCCATCGCACGCGTGATCTTCTTGGTCGACTGCGTCGACCTGATCTTCGCGCGGTATTCGCGGAGTGAGACAGCCATCGTCAGCCTCGCTTCTGCCGGACGATCTGCTCCTGCTCGACCTCTTCGTCGGCCAGCGCGTCGAACTCCTCGTGCCCGGCCTTGATCGACTCACCCTCGCTCGTCTGGAACTGGTCCAGGAAGGAGTCGTAGGCACCGTCGAGAGCCTCGGCGCTGGAGTCCTCGAACTTGCCGCTCTCGCGGATCGCGTCCAGGACACCGGAGTGCGAGCGCTTGACGTAGTCCAGGAACTCCGCCTCGAAGCGGTGGACGTCCGAGACCGGAACCGCGTCGAGCTTGCCCGTCGTGGCGGCCCAGATCGAGACGACCTGCTGCTCCATCGGGAACGGGTTGTACTGGGCCTGCTTGAACAGCTCCATGAGGCGCTGACCACGGGCGAGCTGGGCCTTGGACGCGGCATCGAGGTCGGACGCGAACATCGCGAACGCCTCCATGGCGCGGTACTGGGCCAACTCGACCTTGAGCGAGCCGGTGACGGCCTTCATCGCCTTGGTCATCGCCGAGCCACCCACGCGCGACACCGAGATGCCGACGTCGACCGCGGGACGCTGGTTGGCGTTGAACAGGTCCGACTGCAGGAAGATCTGGCCATCGGTGATCGAGATGACGTTCGTCGGGATGTACGCCGAGACGTCGTTGGCCTTCGTCTCGATGATCGGCAGACCGGTCATCGAGCCCGCACCCAGTTCGTCGCTGAGCTTGGCGCAACGCTCGAGCAGCCGCGAGTGCAGGTAGAAGACGTCGCCCGGGTAGGCCTCGCGGCCCGGCGGACGGCGCAGCAGCAGGGACACGGCGCGGTACGCCTCGGCCTGCTTCGACAGGTCGTCGAAGATGATCAGAACGTGCTTGCCCGAGTACATCCAGTGCTGGCCGATGGCCGAGCCGGTGTACGGGGCGAGGTACTTGAAGCCGGCCGAGTCCGAGGCGGGAGCCGCGACGATGGTCGTGTACTCCAGCGCGCCGGCCTCCTCGAGGGCGCCACGGACCGACGCGATGGTCGAGCCCTTCTGGCCGATGCCCACGTAGATGCAGCGGACCTGCTTCGTCGGATCGCCCGACTCCCAGAATTCCTTCTGGTTGATGATCGTGTCGATCGCGATGGCGGTCTTGCCGGTCTGACGGTCACCGATGATCAGCTGACGCTGGCCACGGCCGACCGGGGTCAGCGAGTCGATCGCCTTCAGGCCGGTCATCAGCGGCTCGTGAACGCTCTTGCGCTGCATGACGTTCGGCGCCTGGAGCTCGAGCGCACGACGACCCTCGAGGCCCGTGATCTCGCCGAGGCCGTCGATCGGGTTGCCCAGCGGGTCGACGACGCGGCCGAGGTAGCCCTCGCCGACGGGGACCGAGAGGACCTCGCCCGTGCGCTTGACCTTCTGGCCCTCTTCGATGCCTTCGAAGTCACCGAGGATGACGACGCCGATCTGGCGGACGTCGAGGTTCAACGCGAGACCCAGGGTGCCGTCGTCGAACTCGAGCAGTTCGTTGGCCATCGCCGAGGGAAGACCCTCGACCTGCGCGATGCCGTCGGCCGCCGACGCCACGACGCCGACTTCTTCGGCCTCGCCCTGCGTCGGGGTGTAGTCCGACACGAACTTCTGCAACGCGTCGCGGATCTCCTCCGGACGAATCGAGAGTTCAGTCATGCTGTGTGCCTGCCTTCTTGTGCGAACGGTGCGTTCTGGTCAGCCTGCGATGCGCCGGCGGGCGGCCTCGAGGCGGGTGGACATGGTGGCGTCGACGACCTCGTCGCCCACGGAGACGGCGATGCCGCCGATGACGGACGGATCAACCACGGTGTTGAGTTGGATCGATCGGCCGTACCGCCGCGACAGTGCCGCGGTGAGCCGGTCGCGCTCGGCGTCATCGAGCTCGTACGCGACACGCGCCACGGCAACGAGACGATCCTCGCGCGCCGCGACCTGCCGGCTGAAGATGTCGAGGACCCGCTCGAAGGAGCCGGCCCGTGCCACCGCCGCCTGCGTCAGCAGGGCCAGCGTAGCGCTGGAGACCTTGCCGCCGAAGACGTCGCGCAACAGCGTGGTCTTGGCCTCGACCGGAACGGACCGGTCCGAGATGACCTGGCGCAGCTCGGCCTCGCCGTGGATGACCTGGCCGGCCTCGAAGAGCTCGTTCTCGAGCACGTCGCCCTGACCTGCCGCATCCGCGGACCGCGTGTACGCCGCGACACCGGCGATCTCCAGACCGTCGGTGAGGTCACGACCCGCTGCCCAGCGACCGGCGACGGCCGCATCGAGCACCGCGAGGGTGTCCGCGCCGACCTTTCCGCCGAAGATCCCGGCGACGAGCGAACGCTTGCCCTCGGTCTCGATCGACGGATCACTCAGGAGGCGACGTGCCGCGATGGCACCATCGAGGGCCGCGACGACGCCGAACAGATCGGCGCCGACCTGCGCCGCCGACGAACCCGGCACCGCGGAGACCGCGGACAGGGTCGCGTCGAGCGACTTGGCAGACGATCCACGCATCAGTTCGCCGACCCCTCGAGCTCGTCCATGAAGCGCTGAACGGAGCGACGCTGCGCATCGGTGTCGGCGAGGGTCTCACCGACGATCCGCGCCGCGAGCTCGGTGGCCATGCCGCCGACCTCGGACTTGAGCTGCGCGATCGCCTGCTGGCGTTCGGCGGCGATCTGCGCCTGAGCAGCCGACAGAATCCGCTGGGACTCCGCCTGGGCCTGCTCGCGCATCTCGACGACGATCTGGGCACCCTGCTCGCGCGCCTCCTCGCGGATGGCGGCGGCTTCGTGCCGTGCCTCGGCCAGCTGCGCCGTGTACTTCTCCAGCGCTGCCTGCGCCTCGTTCTGGGCCGCCTTCGCCTCCTCGATGCCGCCCTCGATCTCGGCGGTACGCGCGGCGTACGCCTTCTCGAAGTTGGGCACCACGTACTTCGTCATGAGCGCGACGAGCGCCACGAAGAAGATGAGTCCCCAGATGATCTCGGGGAGGTGCGGGATCAGCGGGTTGGGCTCTTCGCCCTCCGCCGCTGCCGCCAGGAGGATGGCCTTCATCAGATGGCGAACGCGAGCGCGATGCCGATGATCGCGAGAGCCTCAGCCAGAGCAAAGCCCAGAATGGCGATGGTCTGGAGACGACCCTGGACCTCGGGCTGACGGGCGACGCCGTTGATGTACGCGGCGAAGATCAGACCGACGGCAATACCGGGGCCCACGGTGGCGAGACCGTAGCCGAGCATGTTGAGGGAGCCTTCCACGGCTTGTCCTTTCATTGTGACGCGCATCGGCGTCGGTGGTGGTAACTCGTGAGGCTATGAAGTTGTCAGTTCGCGGACTCAGTGCTCGTCCGCGATCGCCCCGCCCACGTAGATCGCGGTCAACAGGGTGAAGACGTAGGCCTGCAGGAACATGATCAACACTTCCAGCACGCTGATGAGCAGGAACATCACGCCCGAGCCGAGGCCGGACAGGATGTGCAGACCGCCCTTGTCGAAGATCAGGTAGTGCGAGCCCATCGAGAACAGGATCAGGAGCAGGTGGCCGGCGAACATCGTGGCGAAGAGTCGCAGCGCCAGCGTGAGCGGGCGGACCAGGATGTTGGAGACGAACTCCAGCGGGATCAACAGCGCGAGCACCGGGCCCTTGATGCCCGACGGCACCGTCTGGAGCTTGAGGTAGCCGAAGAAGCCGTGCTTGCGGATGCCGGCGCCGTTGTAGAGGAGCCAGGCGCACAGCGCGAGCGCGACCGGGAAGCCGATCCGCGCCGGCGACGGGAACTGCAGCACCGGGACCAAGCCGTAGTAGTTGTTCGCCAGGATGAAGGTGAAGAAGGAGAACAGGATCGGCATGTACGGCTTGAACTGATCCGACCCGATGTTGTCCCGGGCGAGGCCACGGACGAAGCCGTAGACGTACTCACCGGCGAACTGCAGGCGTCCGGGGACGACGGCCGCGGGGCGGGCCGAGGCGGCGAAGAAGCCGGCGATCAGCACGACGGACAGAGCCAGCAGCAGCATGGGCTTGGTGACACCGAGCCCGGCGACCTCGAAGACGGCAGGAAGCTCGAAACTCGACGGTCCGGGGATGTACGGGCCATCACCCGAAGCGCGGAACTGGGACCCGGCGTTGAGCAGCGCGGTGTTGGTCACAGACCACCCTTTACATTCTGGCGCGGCCGGCAGCGCGAGCGCTGGTACCGCTTCGGTCGACGTCGTGGTGCGCATCTGGTGCGCGGGCTGCGAGGGCACGTGACCGCCGCAGCGAGTACGAGATTATCAGGCGTCCGGGTGACCTCGGTCATCGAGGTCGTAGATCGCGTGACGAACCCGCAGATCGGCGATCACGAGCCACGTCACAGCCACCAGCGAGCCGCCGATGAGCGTCGCCGTGAACCACCCGTCGTCGAGGTGACGGCCGGGCCCCTCGGGGTCCAGCAGCACCACCACGACGACGCCCAGCGCCAGCACCTTCGTGCCGTAGAACAGCAACGCCGCCGCCAAGGACGCGCCCGGAAGGTACTGGGCGATCGGGCCCAGCACCACCTGGGTCGAGCCGAAGAAGACCACGACGATGACTGCGGCGACGGCCGCGGCCACGGCTGCGTCCTGTCCCCCGATCAGCGCGGCCACGACGGTCCAGGCGGCGACGGCCAGCACGACCGGGACGATCCCGCTCCTGCGCTTCACGTCCACAGTCGCGACTCCAGCTTCGGGAGGAGGAAGATGGCCGCCGCGACGAGCGCGGTCAGCACGGCGATGGCGACGAAGAGCTGCCAGCCGCTGAACAGGCCGATCGCCACGACGCCGAAGGCCACGAGGGCCGCCGCCGCGTACATCAGCAGCACGGCACGACGGTGCGAGTGGCCGATCTCGAGCAGGCGGTGGTGGATGTGCATCTTGTCGGGGCTGAACGGCGAGCGGCCCGCCCGCGTGCGGCGCAGGACGGCCAGGCCCATGTCCAGGAACGGGACCGTCAGGATCGCGAACGGCAGGACGAGCGGCAGTATCGCCGCCGGCAACAGGCTCGAGTCGGCGCCGCCGATCCCCTCCGAGAGGCTCGTGGCCGGGAACTGGCCCGTGAGGCTGATCGAGGAGCAGGCCAGGACGAAGCCCAGCAGCATCGACCCCGAGTCGCCGATGAACATCCGGGCCGGGAAGAAGTTGTGCGGCAGGATCCCCAGGCAGGCGCCCGCCAGGCTGATGGTCAGGATCGCCGCCGCGACCGCACGGGTCTCGCCGTTCTCGACCGCGAGGACGAAGGCGTAGACGAAGAAGGCGATCGAGCCGATGGCGGCCATGCCCGCGGCCAGCCCGTCGAGCCCGTCGACGAAGTTCATCGCGTTGGCGGTGGCCACGATCAGGAAGACGGTCAGGATCATCGCCTGGGCCTGGTCGAGCCCCAGGTAGGTGTTGGGCAGCGGCAGGTAGACGAAGTTCAGGCCCATCGCCACGGTGATGACGCCGGCCAGCACCTGTCCCGCGAACTTGCTGAGCGCATCGAGTTCGAAGAGATCGTCGATCACGCCGACCAGACAGATCACGAAACCGCCCACGAGGACGGCACGCAGGTCGGCGAACAGCGACTCGTCGCCGCCGGACAGGAACGGCAGGTTGGTGGCGGTCAGATAGGCCGCGACCAGGCCGCCGAGCATCGCGGGTCCACCGAAGTAGGGCGTCGGGATGGCGTGCACGTCGCGGTCGCGGACCTTCGCGACGGCGCCGAACTGCTGGGCACTCTGGCGCGCGAGCGACGACAGCAGGTACGCCACGCCGATCGCGACGCCGAAGACGACGAGGTACTCACGCACCGGCTCCACCGCCGGCGGGCTCGATCGTGTTGTTGTAGGTGTGCAGCGTGGCCAGATCGACCGCACCCTGACGCAACACCCGCGGCACGGGTCCGGTCACGTCCAGGATCGTCGAGGGCGTGGCGCCGGCGGTGGGCCCGCCGTCGAGGTAGACCCGGACGCTCTCGCCGAGCATCGCCTCCGCCTCGTCGACCGACGTCGCCGCCGGCTGTCCGCTGAGGTTGGCGCTGCTGACGGCACTGGGTCCGGCCTGGCGCAGGACGGCACGCGTGCGGTCGTCGTCGGGCACGCGGACGGCGACGGTCCCGTGGGTCTCCCCCAGGTCCCACGTGAGCGACGGCTGCGCGCGGAAGACCACGGTGAGCGGACCGGGCCACAGGTCGTCCAGCATGGTCTGGAGCCAGAGAGGCGGGCGCTCGGCGACGAGCGCGTCGAGGGTGGCCGGCTCCGCGATCAGGACCGGAGGCGGCATGTCGCGCCCACGTCCCTTGGCACGCAGCAGGCGGGCGACGGCGGTCGCGTCGAACGCGTCGGCGGCGATCCCGTAGACGGTGTCCGTCGGCAGGACCACCAGCTCACCATCACGCAGGGCCGCCACGGCGGCGGTGACGCCGGCGTCGAGCTCGGTCGCGCAGTCGAACCTCATGCTTCCAAGGTTAGGGGGCGGTGACGGCACCCATGCGTGCGGCCACCAAGGAGCGAATCGGTAGGATCGAGCAGATGCCCAACTCCTCCGCGGCCGCGGTCGACCGCCCGGCGGTCGCCACGTCATGACCCCCTCCCCGACCCTCGCGGCCGCGCTCGCACTGAGCTCGGCGCTCGGCTTCGCCTTCTCGACGTCGTTCCAGCACCTCGCCGCCGGCCGCGTCCACCTCACGGTGACGCACCCCTTGATGGTGCTGCTGCAGCTGCTGCGCAGCCCCCGGTGGCTCGTGGGCAGCACGATCGGCCTGGTGGCCTGGTTCCTGCACGCGGTCGCCCTGAACCTCGGCACGCTGTCGCTCGTCCAGCCCATCATCCTGCTCGGGGTCGTCCTCGCGGTCGTGGTCCGGTCGTCGCTGGAGCGCCGCCTGCCGAAGGTCAACGAGCTCGCGGGCGTCCTCGTCACCGTCCTGTCGCTGATCGCGGTCGTCTCGGTCGCGGACACCAGCCATCAGGGAAGCGACGCTCCGACCGTCGCGATGCTGTCCGTCGCCGGCGTGGGCGTCGTGATCGCCCTCCTCGTCACCCGGCTGGCCAACCAGCTGCCGCGTCGCGGGATGGCTGCCTTCGTCCTGGGCATGACGGCCGGGATGCTCTTCGGCATCACCGCCTGCCTGATGAAGGTCGTCGGCACCGCGGTGAGCGACCATGGCGTCCCCGGCTTCCTCCTGACCTGGTCGCCGTGGGTCCTGCTGCCGTGCGCCTTCCTGGCGATGTCGCTGAACCAGCGCGCCTACCAGCTCTCGCGCCTCTCGCACTCGATGCCGGTCCTCAACGTGACGTCGGTGCTGCTGTCGATCCTGCTGGGCGCCCTGCTGTTCGACGAGTCGCTGCCCACGACGCCGGGCGCTCTGCTGGTCCAGGCGATCGGCCTCGTCGGCATCGCCTGGGGGCTGTACCGCATCGCGGACGCCGGCAGTCGCACCCACGTCGTCGCAGACTGACGGCCTGCCGCCCGCTCAGGGACGGCGAGCAGTGACGAACCGGGGGCGGTCGGCGAGGTCGCGGTGGTCGCGAACCTCGGCCCAGCGGTCCGTGAAGACGGCGGGCGCGCTCTCGCCCTGGGCGTCGGCGTGCTCGGCCCCGACGACACCGCCGGAGCGCAGCAGCCGCCAGGCGACCTGCTCGACGATCCGCATGGCGTCCAACCCGTCGTCACCGGACCACAGCGCGAGCTGGGGATCGTGGTCGCGGGCCTCGGGGGCCACGGACTCCCACGCGTCCAGCGGGATGTACGGCGGGTTCACGACGACGACGTCGACCGTCCCGTCGAGCTCGGGGAAGGCGTCGGCCATGTCCCCGCGACGCAGGTCGACGCCCGTTCCGTCGAGGTTGCGCAGGGCCCACGCGAACGCGCCCTCGTCGAGCTCGACGGCGTGGACGCGCGCCTGCGGCATCTCATGGACCATCGAGAGCGAGATCGCTCCGGACCCGGCGCACAGCTCGACGACGACCGGCGGGCGGCCCTCCCCCGCCACGGCACGTGCCGCGTCGATCGCCCAGCCGGCGAGCAGCTCGGTCTCGGGCCGCGGCACGAACACACCCGGCCCGACCTCGACGTCGACGTAGCGGAACGCGGCCGTCCCGGTGATGTGCTGCAGCGGGACCCGCCGGGCGCGCGCGTCGATCATCTCCAGGTAGGTCCGGCGCTGGACGTCGTCCACGCGGGCCGTGAGGGTGAGCAGCGCGCGCGGCACGCCGGTGACGTGGCTGAGCAGGACCTCGGCATCGTGGCGCGGCGATCCGACGCCACCCTCCTCGAGCCGTGCCGCCGCCTCCTCCAGCAACCGCCGGGTGCTCATCAGCGGTCCTCCAGCGCGGCCAGGCGCTCGGCCAGGTCAGCCTCGACGAGCGAGCCGATCACGTCGTCGAGCGCTCCGTCGATCACCTGGTCGAGGTTGTAGGACTTGAATCCCGTGCGATGGTCCGAGATCCGGTTCTCGGGGAAGTTGTACGTGCGCACGCGCTCGGAGCGATCCACCGTGCGGACCTGGGAGCGGCGCGCGTCGGAGGCCTCGGCGTCGGCCGCGGCCTGGGCCGCGTCGAGCATCCGCGACCGCAGGATGCGCATCGCCTGCTCCTTGTTCTGCAGCTGCGACTTCTCGTTCTGGCAGCTGACGACGATCCCGGTGGGCAGGTGCGTGATCCGCACCGCCGAGTCGGTCGTGTTGACGCTCTGGCCACCGGGGCCGGACGACCGGAACACGTCGATCCGCAGGTCGTTGTCGTTGATCTGGACGTCGACGTCCTCGGCCTCCGGCAGCACCAGCACCCCGGCGGCGGACGTGTGGATCCGGCCCTGCGACTCGGTCACGGGAACGCGCTGGACGCGGTGGACGCCGCCCTCGAACTTGAGCAGGGCGTAGGGCGCCTGGCCGGGCTCGGGCGTGCCCTTGGCCTTGACCGCCGCGGTGACCGACTTGTAGCCGCCCAGCGCTGTCTCGGTCGCGTCGAGCACCTCGACCTTCCAGCCGCGGCGCTCGGCGAACCGCGAGTACATGCGCAGCAGGTCGGCGGCGAACAGGGCGGACTCGTCGCCGCCCTCGCCGCCCTTGATCTCGAGGATGACGTCCTTGCCGTCGGCGGGGTCGCGCGGCACCAGCATGCGCTCGAGGCGCTCGGCCAGCTCGGGCACGCGGCGCTCGAGATCGGCCGCCTCGTCGTCCATGTGGAGCTCCTGGGCGGCCACGAGGTCCTCGCGGGCGTGCTGCCAGTCGCGGTAGGCGCGGATGATCGCGGTCAGCTCGGCGTACCGCCGGCCCAGGTCGCGGGCGCGACGGGGATCGGAGTGGACGGCCGGATCGGCCATCTGCCCCTCCAGCTCCGCATGCTCATCGATCAGCGACTCGACGGCTTCGAACATGACCTCAACTCCTGCGCTCGGGTGTCCGGACACGACAACGGCGCCGGCCGCTCTGCAAGGGAGCGACCGGCGCCGGAGAAGTCCTACTTCTTGCCGTAGCGCTTCTCGAACCGGGCCACGCGGCCACCGGTGTCGAGAATCTTCTGCTTGCCCGTGTAGAACGGGTGGCAGGCCGAGCAGACATCGGCGCGGAGGGAACCCTCGGTGGCCGTGCTGCGGGTCGTGAACGAGTTGCCACAGGTGCAGGTCACCTGGGTCTCGACGTACGCGGGGTGGATGTCCTTCTTCATGATGTCCTCTCGTGAGGTCGCCGGGTCGGACGCGGGCGCGAACCGTGAACCGGAACCAAGGATCGATTGTGCCAGTCTCTAGTTCCATAACCCAAATCGGGCCCCATCTGTTCCCGACTCCCCTCCTGACCCGTGAGCGCCTACTATGACGCCATGGCCGACAGGAGCGGGAAACTCAAGACCATCGCCATCAGTCTGGTGATGTTCGTCGTGCTGGGTGGTGCGGCGGCCTACATCTCGGTCGAGTACGGCACCAACCGGGCCGCCACCGTGCTCGCGGCCGTCGGGCTCGTGGCCGCGCTGGTCTGGGTGATCCTGACCGTCGTCGGCATCGTCGTGGCGACGAGCGCCCGACGGACCTTCTCCGAGGACGACTCGACCCTGCGCAACGAGCAGCGCCCCGTCCCGCGGCGCTCGCCCATCATCTCGACCGATGACGAGTCCAAGCGCGTCGGACGCCGGCGCAAGAACCCCGACGCCTGACCGGAGTCAGCTCGGCAGCAGGGCCTCGATGTCGGCCGCGATGTCCTTGGGGCTGGTCGTCGAGCCGTAGCGCTTGACCACGTTGCCCTGCGGGTCGACGAGGAACTTCGTGAAGTTCCACTTGATGGCGCCGCCGAGGATGCCCTTCTTCTCGCTCTTGAGCCAGCGGAACAGCGGGTGCGCGCCGTCACCGTTGACGTCGACCTTCGCGAACATCGGGAACTGGACACCGAACGTGGACTCGCAGAACGTGGCGATCTCGTCCTCGGCGCCGGGCTCCTGGTGGCCGAACTGGTCGCACGGGAAGCCCAGGACCACGAAGCCGCGGTCGGCATAGGTGTCGTAGAGCTCCTGCAACGGCCCGTACTGGGGCGTGAAGCCGCACTGGGAGGCCGTGTTGACGACCAGGGCGACCTTGCCCCGGTAGTCGGCCAGCTGCCGGTCGATGCCGTCGATGGTCGTGGCGCTGAAGTCCCAGGCGGTGGTCATGTCGCGAGAATAGCCCGCGCTCCCCCACGCCCCACGCGACCGGCCCGGCTCCCTTGCGGGGACCGGGCCGGTCGATGGAGTCGCTGAGAGCTCAGTCGTCGCCGTTGCTGGCGCCGCCGGGCATCGTCTTGTTGATCTCCATGAGGAACTCGACGTTGTTCTGCGTCTTCTTGAGCTTGCCCAGGATGAGCTCGAGGCCCTGCTGGCCGTCCAGGCCCGAGAGCAGGCGACGCAGCTTCCACACGATGGCCAGCTCGTCGCGGGCCATCAGCAGCTCCTCGCGGCGCGTGCTGGAGGCGTCGACGTCGATCGCCGGGAAGATGCGCTTGTCCGCGAACTCGCGACGCAGACGCAGCTCCCAGTTACCGGTGCCCTTGAACTCCTCGAAGATGACCTCGTCCATGCGCGAGCCGGTCTCGATGAGCGCGGTGGCCAGGATGGTCAGCGAGCCGCCGTCCTCGATGTTGCGCGCCGCGCCGAAGAACTTCTTCGGCGGGTACAGCGCCGAGGAGTCGACGCCACCGGACATGATCCGGCCGGACGCCGGGGCGGCGAGGTTGTAGGCGCGACCCAGACGCGTGATGCCGTCCAGCAGCACGACGACGTCGTGGCCCAGCTCGACCAGGCGCTTCGCCCGCTCGATCGCCAACTCCGCCACGGTGGTGTGGTCGGACGCCGGGCGGTCGAAGGTCGAGGCGATGACCTCGCCCTTGACGGTGCGCTGGAAGTCGGTGACCTCCTCGGGACGCTCGTCCACCAGGACGATCATCAGGTGGCACTCGGGGTTGTTCTCGGTGATCGCGTTGGCGATCTGCTGCATGACCATCGTCTTGCCGGCCTTGGGCGGCGAGACGATGAGGCCGCGCTGGCCCTTGCCGATCGGCGAGACGAGGTCGATGACCCGACCGGTCAGGCCGCCGGCCTGGCCCTCGAGGCGCAGACGCTCCGAGGGGTACAGCGGCGTCAGCTTCGAGAAGTCGACGCGGCGCTTCGCCTCGTCGGCGTCCGACCCGTTGACGGTCTCGACCTTGACCATCGGGTTGAACTTCTCCTTGCGCTCACCCTCACGGGGCTGACGCACCTGACCGGTGATCGCGTCGCCGCGACGCAGGCCCAGCTTGCGCACGAGCGACATCGACACGTAGACGTCGTTCTCGCTCGGCAGGTAGCCGGTGGTGCGCACGAACGCGTAGTTGTCGTGGATGTCCAAGATGCCGGCCGCGGGGACGAGCACGTCGTCCTCGGTGAAGGTCGGCTCGACCTCGAGGCCGCGGGTACCGGTGGCGCCGCGGTTGCGTCCGCGGCGGTTGCGACGGCGACCGCCGTCCTCGCCCTGGCCGCCCTGGTTGCGGTCCTGGTGGCGGTCGCGATCCTGGTGGCGGTCGCGATCCTGCGTGCGCTCACGGTCCTGCGTGCGCTCACGATCCTGCGTGCGCTCACGATCCTGCGTGCGCTCACGATCCTGCGTGCGCTCGCGGTCCTGGTTCCGGTTCTGGTTGCCCTGGTTCCGGTTCTGCTGTCGACCCTCGCGGTCGCCGGCGTCGCGGTCGCGACGGTCGTTGTCACGACGGTCGCCCTGGCTCTTGTCGCCGTCACGACGGTCGTCGTTGTCACGACGGTCGCTCTGGCCCTTGTCGCTCTCACGACGGTCGCCCTGGGCCTTCTCGCCCTGGGTCTTGTCGCTCTGCGTCTTCTCAGCCTGGGCCTTGTCGCCCTGGGCCTTGTCGCCCTGGGTCTTGTCGCCGCGCTCGGCCTGACGCTCGGGGCGGTCCGCCTTCTCGGCGGTCGCGGGCTGCTCGGCGCGATCGCTCTCGCGCGGCTCGCTCTTCTCGATCTGGGGCTGGTCGGCCTGGTCGGCCTTGGGGGCCTTCTGGGCGCGCGTCGCCCGGCGGCGGGCCGGCTTGGTCTCGGCGGCGGGGACGTCGACGAGGGCGTCCTGGGTGGCGCGGGGCGCCTCGGCGGGCTTGGACTCGCCACGCGCGGTCTTGATGGCATCGATCAGCTGGCCCTTGCGCATCTTGGCAGCGCCTTCGATGCCCAGGCCTGCGGCGATCTCCTGGAGCTCGGCGATCACCTTTCCGCCAAGCGCACCCCCGGACTTGCGGGGGGCCTTCGCGGGGGCCTTGTCGGCGCCATCCGCGGGAGTGGGATCGACCGTGGTTGATTCCGTCACACGTTGTCCTTTATCGGGAGGCCACGTCTCCTGGTTCCGGCGCCTGTCGGTTGGACCGACGTCGCGTTCAGGATCGCCCGTATCCGACGGGCTTGAAAGTGGCAGGGTGCCGGGGAGAGAAACTCGACTCCGACCTCTCAACACTAGCACGGCTCAAGGCACGAGGGCAGCACCCTGAGATGACACGCGAAGTTCGCGTTCCACCCATCCGTCAGGGGTCCGATCGCCCACCCCATGGGCGAACGCCAGCACCGTCGGACCGGCTCCGGAGACCACGGCCGGGACACCCTCGACCCGCAGTTGCCGCAGCAGCTTGTAGGACTCGGGCATGGCCTCGGCCCGGTAGGTCTGGTGGAGGCGGTCCTCCGTCGCGGAGATGAGCCGCTCGGGGGCGCCGGTCAGCGCGGCGACGAGCAGGGCGGCACGGCCGGCGTTGAACGAGGCGTCACCGTGCGGCACCTGGGCCGGCAACAGACCGCGCGCCACGGACGTGGCCACCGCCTCGGGCGGGACGAACACGGTGACGTCGGCGTCGACGTCGAGCCGCAGGGTCTCGGGCGCGGCGCCGTCGACCCACGAGATCGTGAATCCGCCGAACAGTGCCGGCGCGACGTTGTCGGGATGACCCTCGAGGTCGGTCGCGAGACCGAACAGGGTGCGGTCGTCGACGCGGTCCTCTCCCCCATCCACGAGCGCCCGCGCCAGCACGACACCGGCGACGATCGCGGCCGCCGACGAGCCCAGTCCGCGGCCGTGCGGGATCGTGTTGCGACAGGTCAGGTGCAGCCCGGACGGGTGCTCGGCCAGCAGGTCGAAGGCGGCCGCCATGGCCCGGTACAGCAGATGGGTCTCGTCGCGGGGCACCTCATCGGCGCCCTCGCCCTCGATGTCGAACGTCAGACCGGATTCGGTGACCTCGGCGGTGACCTCGTCGTACCAGGTCAGCGCCATGCCCAAGGAGTCGAAGCCGGGCCCGAGGTTCGCACTCGTGGCCGGCACCCGGACGGTGACCGGCCCGTCGACGAACGTCATGCGAGTCCGGCCGCTTCGGCGGCCGCGTGCACGTCGGCGTCCACCACCGTGTCGACGACCGAGCCGATCTGCGAGAGCGGCGTGTCGATGTCCTTGAGCCCGTGCCCCGTCACCGTGATCGTGATCGTGAGGCCGGTCGGCACCTCGCCGGCGGCCACGGCGGCGAGCAGCCCGGCGACGCCGGCCGCGGAGGCGGGCTCGACGAAGATGCCCTCGTGGCGGCCGAGGTCGCGCTGGGCCTGCAGGATCTGCTCGTCGGTGACCGCGTCGATCCGGCCGCCGGACTCGTCGCGGGCGTTCTCGGCGAGCGTCCACGACGCGGGGTTGCCGATCCGGATCGCCGTGGCGATGGTCTCGGGGTCGGGGACGACCTCACCGCGCACGAGCGGCGCGGCGCCGGCCGCCTGGAAGCCCCACATCTGCGGACGCGAGGAGGCATCGCCGGACTCGTGGTACTCGACGAAGCCCTTCCAGTACGCGCTGATGTTGCCGGCGTTGCCCACCGGCAGCACGTGCAGGTCGGGGGCGCGACCCAGGACGTCGACGATCTCGAACGCCGCGGTCTTCTGACCCTCGAGTCGCATCGGGTTCACCGAATTGACGAGCGCGACCGGGTACTCCTTGGCCAGGCCCCGCGACATGTTCAGGCAGTCGTCGAAGTTGCCGCGGACCTGGATGATGTCGCCACCGTGCATGACCGCCTGCGCCATCTTGCCGGCGGCGATCTTGCCCTGGGGCACGAGCACGATGGGCGTCAGCCCTGCGCGGGCGGCGTAGGCCGTCATCGACGCGGAGGTGTTGCCGGTCGACGCACAGACGACGGCCTTGGCGCCCTCGGCCACGGCCGCGGAGATCGCCGTGGTCATGCCACGGTCCTTGAAGGAGCCGGTCGGGTTGTCACCCTCGACCTTGACGAACACGTCGCCGCGGACGATGCCGGACAGCCACGCCGAGTGGATCAGCGGGGTGCCGCCCTCCCCCAGCGACACGACGGTCGCTCCCTGGTCGAGCGGGATGCGGTCCCGGTACTCCTGGATCACTCCACGCCACGGGCTGGCCATCACGACACTCCTTCGACTCGCATGACCGACGAGACCCCGCGGACCATCTCCAGGTCGCGGATCTGCCCCACAGTCGCCGCAAGCGCGGCGTCGTCGGCTTCGTGGGTGACGACGACGAGCTGGGCGTCGTCGCCGCGGCCCTCCTGGCGGACCGTCCTGATCGACACGTCGTGGACCGCGAACGCCTGGGCGACCGCGGACAGCACGCCCGGCCGGTCGTCGACGTCGATCGACACGTAGTAACGCGTGCGGGCCCGGCCGATGTCGAGGACCTCGACCTGCGCGTGCGCGGTCTCGCCGGGGCCGTAGACGCCCTCCACGCGGTGCCGCGCGACCGTGACGACGTCGCCGAGGACGGCACTGGCCGTCGGCGCGCCACCGGCGCCCGGTCCGTAGAACATGAGCTGGCCGGCGGCCTCGCTCTCGACGAAGACGGCGTTGTAGGCGCCACGCACGCTGGCCAGCGGGTGGGTCTTGGGGATCATCGCCGGGTGGACGCGCGCCGAGACGGCCGTGCCCTCGGCGTTGATCTCGCAGATGGCCAGCAGCTTGACGACGCAGTCCATCTCCTCCGCGGAGCTGACGTCGGCCGCGGTGACCTCGGTGATGCCCTCGCGGTGGACGTCGGCGATCGTCACGCGGGTGTGGAAGGCCAGGCCCGCGAGGATGGCCGCCTTGGCGGCGGCGTCGAAGCCCTCGACGTCGGCCGTCGGGTCGGCCTCGGCGAACCCGAGACGCTGCGCCTCGTCAAGTGCCTCGTCGAAGCTGGCGCCCGTGGAGGTCATGGCGTCGAGGATGAAGTTCGTGGTGCCGTTCACGATGCCCAGGACGCGCTCGACCCGGTCGCCGGCGAGGGACTCGCGCAGCGGGCGGACGATCGGGATCGCCCCGGCGACGGCGGCCTCGTAGTAGAGGTCGCGCTCGGCCTTGAGGGCGGCCTCGTAGAGCCTGTCCCCGTCCTCGGCCAGCAGCGCCTTGTTCGCGGTGACGACGGACGCACCGCTCTCGAGCGCCGCGAGGATCAGCTCACGGGCCGGCTCGATGCCGCCGATGACCTCGATCACGACGTCGAGGTCGCCTCGGGTCACGAGGCCCATGGCGTCGGTCGTGAACAGGTCGGCGGGCAGATCCAGGTCGCGGGTGCGGTCGATCCGGCGGACGGCGATGCCGACCAGCTCGACCGGAGCGCCGACACGTCGGCCGAGCTCCTCGGCGTCGCGCACCAGGAATCGGGCGACCTCGGTGCCGACGACACCGCAGCCGAGCATCGCGATGCGGATCGGGCGGGCTCCGTCGGGAGCCTCGAACGGGGGCATGGTCACCGGGTCAGCCTATCGGCGGGGTGGCGTCGCTCGCGGTCGCGTCCAGTACACGGCGGCTCGGGCGGTGGCAGAATCGATTTCAGAGTTGGGGGGTGGGTCACATGGTGGGTGTTCTCGAGTTCCTCGGCGACCAGCCCCTGATCCTGCTCGGACTGCTGATCGCACTGGGATCGGCGGCCGGACGCCTGGGGGTCGGCGGCGTCTCGCTGGGACCCGTGGCCGTCCTCTTCGTCGCCATCGCCCTCACGGCCCTGGGCACCACGTACGACGTGACGCTGGAGGTCCCCGAGCTGCTGGGCAGCATGGGCCTGGCCCTGTTCGCGTTCGCCACCGGCATCCTGGCCGGGCCCAGCTTCTTCACGACCCTGAGATCGGCGTGGCAGGTGGTCCTGGCCGTCGCGGGGATCCTCATCCTCGCGGCCGGCGCCGGAGCGGTCGTGGGCCGGGCGCTGGGACTGAACTCGGAGGCGATCGCCGGCGCCTTCGCGGGCGCCGTCAACAACACCCCGGCCCTGGCCGCCGCAGGCGGCACCCCGCAGGCGACGGTCGGATACGCGACGGCCTACCTCTACGGCGTGGTCGCGATGTTGTTCGTCACCGGGTTGGCGGTGAGCCGCGGTGAGCGCGATCGCGACACCCCCGCCGAGATCACGGACCTGACGGTGCGGGTCGAGGGCGACAGCAGCGTCTCGGTCGCCGACCTGCGTCACCGCCACGGCGACCGCCTGACGTTCTCCCGGGTCGCCCACGGCGCCCACACTCCTCCCGAACCGGTGCTCGAGGACACCCGCGTCGGCCCGGGCGATCTCGTGACGGTGGTCGGACCACGAGAGGAGGTCGAGGCATGCTGCCGAGAGCTCGGGCACGCCTCCTCGCACGACCTGACCCGGGACCGGTCCTCCCTGGACTTCCGCCGGATCACGATCTCCGACCCTCGCCTGGCCGGACGCCGGGTCGGTGACCTGGACCGCGACCTCGGGCGCCGCTTCGACGCGGGGATCACCCGGGTCCGGCGCGGGGACGTCGACTTCGTGGCCACGCCGGACCTGATGCTGCAGCTGGGCGACCGGGTGCGCGTCGTCGCTCCGCCGGAGACCATCGGCGAGGTCAGCCGCGAGCTCGGCGACTCGTCGCGCGGCCTGACCGACGTCAACCCGGTGGCCCTCGGAGCAGGCTTCGCCCTCGGGCTGGGACTGGGACAGGTCGCCGTCCCGGTGCCCGGGTTCGGATCGGTGATGGTGGGCGCCGCGGCGGGCACCCTGCTGGTGGGACTCGTGATGGGCCGGCTCGGCCGGGTGGGCCGCGTCGCCACCACGCTGCCGCACACGGCCGCCTCGGTCATGGTCGAGCTCGGCCTGCTGGTGTTCCTGGCGTACGCGGGCACCCGCGCCGGATCGCAGATCATCACCGCGTTCACGGACGGCGAGGTCCTGAACCTGCTCGTGACCGGTGCCGTCGTGACGACCACGGTCGGCATCGGCATCTACACGGTCATGCGGTGGGGCTTCAAGGTCGGCCGCATCCGGCTCGCGGGCATCGTCGCGGGCAGCCACACCCAGCCGGCGCTGCTGGCGTTCGCCAACGCGCGCACCGGCCACGACCCGCGGGTCGCTCTCGGGTACGCGCTGGTCTATCCGGCGGCCATGGTCGTCAAGATCATCCTCGCGCAGCTGTTGGTCGTGCTGTAGCCGCCGTCACCGGACGAAGTTCGCCCCGAGGTTGATCGCGGTGACGAGGATGACCGTGCCGAACAGGTACGAGAGCAATCCGTGACGCAGGGTGAGCGACCGCAGTCGGCTGCTCTGCAGGTTGGTGTCGGCGATCTGGTAGGTCATCCCCACGGTGAAGGCCATGTAGGCGAAGTCGCCGTAGCGCGGCGGGTCCTCGGTGTTGAAGTCGACCCCGCCCGCCGGCCCGCTGTAGTAGGCGCCGGCGTAGCGCAGCGTGTAGAGCGTGTGGATCATGATCCACGAGCACGCCACACTGCCCACCGCCAGCAGCGCACGGACCCGCTCGGCCGCGTGGGTGTCGGCCTGGGTCACGAGCATGTAGCCGACGGCGCCGAAGCTGGCGACCGTCGCCAGCACCATCGCGGCCTCCGTGAAGTGTCGCGACGGGTCGGTCTCCAGCGCGTGCGCCCGCGTGCCGGTCGCGTCCAGGCGCCGGGTCGTCAGGTAGATGTGCAGGACGTACGCGGCACAGGCCGTTCCCCAGCCGATGACGGGGGCGACCGGTCCGGCCGCGAGCACCGCCGCCAGGATCCCGGCCGGGACCCCGGTGACGACCATCAACAGCAGATGGCTGGCTCCCCGGTTCACTCTCGCAGCGTAGGCCGGTTCCGGCGGCCCCGCCGCGCGCTCACTCGACGTCGAGCGCGAGCAGGTCGTCCTCGGTCTCGCGACGCAGGATCAACCGCGCCTCGCCGTCTCGGACCGCCACCACGGCCGCGCGCGGCACGTGGTTGTAGTTGTTGGCCAGCGAGCGGCAGTAGGCGCCCGTCCCCGGGACGGCCAGCAGGTCGCCGGCGGCCACGTCCGACGGCAGGAACTCGGACTTGACGACGATGTCGCCGGACTCGCAGTGCTTGCCCACGACGCGCGCCAGCACGGGGCGGGCGTGCGACTCGCGGGAGGCGAGCGTGCACGAGTAGTCGGCGCCGTAGAGCGCGGGGCGGAGGTTGTCGCTCATCCCGCCGTCGACCGAGACGTAGAGTCGCGAGCCGCCGTTGTCGAGGCCGACCGCCTTGGTGGTGCCGACCTCGTAGAGGGTGAACGTGGACGGGCCGGCGATGGCACGGCCGGGCTCGATCGACAGCTGCGGCACGTCCATGCCGAGCGCGGCGCACTCGTCGGTGACGATCTTGACGATCTCGCTGCCCAGGTCCTCGGGGGCCCGGGGATCGTCCTGGGTCGTGTAGGCGATGCCGAAGCCGCCGCCGAGGTCGAGCTCGGGCGCCGTGACACCGAGCTCGCGGGCGATCTGCGCATGCAGACGCAGGACCCGGCGGGCGGCCACCTCGAAGCCGTCGGTGACGAAGATCTGCGAGCCGATGTGCGAGTGGAGCCCGAGGAAGTCCAGGCCGTCGGTGGCCAGCACGCGCTGCACGGCGTCGAGCGCTGCGCCATCGGAGATCGAGAAGCCGAACTTCTGGTCCTCGTGCGAGGTCGAGATGTACTCGTGGGTGTGCGCCTCGACGCCGGCGGTGACACGCACCATGACCGGCGCCCGGACACCCAGCTCGGCGGTGAGGGCGTCGAGTCGCTCGATCTCCTCGAAGGAGTCGATGACGATGCGGCCGACGCCGACCTCGAGGCACCGGCGCAGCTCGGCGACGGACTTGTTGTTGCCATGGTGGCCGATGCGCTCGGTCGGGAAGCCCGCACGCAGCGCGACGGCCAGCTCGCCACCGGTGCACACGTCGAGGTTGAGGCCCTCCTCGGCGATCCAGCGGGCCGTGGCGACGCAGAGGAAGGCCTTGCCGGCGTAGTAGACGTCGGCGGTCGGGAACGCGTCGCGGAAGGCGCGGGCCCGGGACCGGAAGTCGTCCTCGTCGACGACGTAGAGCGGCGTGCCGAACTCCTGCGCCAGCTCGGGCGCGGACTCGCCGGCGACCGTCAGGACGCCGTCGACCTTGCTGACGTTGGCCGCCCACAGCTGCGGGACGAGCTGGTTGGCGTCGTCCGGCTCACGGAGCCACTCCGGGCCCCTGCTGCCGGCCTGTCCGTGCAGGGCGCCTGCCTCGTGGGAGCGCATCGTCACATCCGATCCGGCGCGGAGACGCCGAGCAGGTCGAGGCCGTTCGCCAGGACTTGACGCGTCGCCGCGACCAGGACCAGACGTGCCCGGTGGGTGTCGGTCGGCTCCTCGTCCCCCTGCGGGAGGACGCGGCACTCGTCGTAGAACTTGTGGAACGTCGAGGCGGTCTCCTCGAGGTACCGCGCGACCCGGTGCGGCTCGCGCAGCTCGGCAGCGCGGGCGACGACGCGCGGGAACTCGGCCAGCGCCCGCAGCAGGGCACCCGAGCGCTCCTCGGACAGCTGCGACGGGTCGAAGGACTCGAGGTCGGCGGTGAGTCCCAGATCCGCAGCGTTGCGCACGATCGAGGAGAGCCGGGCGTGCGCGTACTGCACGTAGTAGACCGGGTTGTCGTTGCTCTTGCGGGTCATCTCGGCGACATCGAGCGTCAGCGGCGAGTCGGTCGGGTACCGGATCAGGGTGTACCGCAGCGGGTCGACGCCGATGAGGTCGATCAGCTCGCGCAGCGACACGATCGTGCCGGCGCGCTTGCTGAGCTTGAGCTCCTGGCCGTTCTGCAGGATCTTGACCAGCTGGCCGATCAGCACCTCGATCTGCTCACCGGGGGTGTCCCCCACGCAGGCCGCCATCGCGTTCAGGCGACCGACGTAGCCGTGGTGGTCGGCACCCAGCAGGTAGATGCAGGTCTCGAAGCCACGGTCGCGCTTGTCGACGTAGTAGGCCGTGTCGGAGGCGAAGTAGGTCAGCTCGCCGTTGCCGCGCAGCAGCACCCGGTCCTTGTCGTCGCCGAAGTCCGTCGTGCGCATCCACGTGGCACCCTCGGCCTCGAACAGCCGGCCCTGCTCGCGCAGGCGCGCGAGGCTGCGCTCGACCGCGTCGGACTCGTGCAGCGAGCGCTCGGAGAACCACACGTCGAAGTGGGTGTTGAACTCCGCCAGCTCGGACTTGTGCTCGGCGAGCTGCAACGCATAGCCGGCCTCACGGAACGCGATCGTCTGCTCGTCCCGCGGCAGCGACGTGATGCCCGGATCGGCCTCGACGATCCGCGCGGCCAGATCGGCGACGTAAGCACCGTGGTACCCGTCCTCGGGCGGCTCCTCGCCGTGCGCGCGGGCCATCAGCGAGGCGCCGAACTTGTCCATCTGGTTGCCGCGGTCGTTGATGTAGAACTCGCGGGTGACCTCGTTGCCGGCAGCGGCCATGACGCGCGCGATGGCGTCGCCGACGGCGGCCCAGCGCGTGTGGCCCAGGTGCAGCGGGCCGGTCGGGTTGGCGCTGATGAACTCCATGTTGATCGAGCGGCCGGTCGGCGCGCCGTGGCCGTACGCGGCCCCCGCCTCCAGGACGTTCCGCGCGATCTCACCCTGTGCGCCGGCGGAGACGCGGATGTTCAGGAAGCCCGGTCCGGCGACCTCGGCGGCCGAGATGCCCTCGGTGCTGGCCAGCTCGGCGGCGAGCAGCTCGGCGAACTCGCGCGGGTTCATGCCGGCCTTCTTGCCCAGCTGCATCGCGATGTTGGTGGCGTAGTCGCCGTGCTCCTTGACCTTCGGTCGCTCGACGCGGACCTGGCTCGGAACCGGGTCGGGGAGGGTCACGCGGCCGGCGTCCACGAGGGACGTGAGGGCGGCGACGATGGCGTCGGAAAGCTGCTCGGGGGTCACCGGAACAGCCTATCGGCGCACGCTAGCGGCGAGATTCGAGGACCCGGCGGACGGTCGCGACCAGGGTGTCGGGGTCGAACGGCTTGGTCACGTACTCGTCGACCCCGGCGGCCGCCGCGCGGTTGAGATCGATCTGCTGACTCTGGGTCGAGACCATCACGAGGCCCACCCCCGCGAAGCGCGGGTTCGCCCGCACGCGGGTGATGGCGGTGACGCCGTCCATGCGCGGCATCATCATGTCCATCGTGATGACGTCGGGCAGCGTCTCGAGACCGGCCAGGACGTCGAGACAGTCCTGGCCGTCCGCAGCCTCGATCACGTCGAATCCGGCCAGTTCGAGGTTCGTGCGAATCAGGAATCGGATGGATGCCGTGTCGTCGACGACCAGCACGGTGGGGGGCACGGCCCCCACGCTACCGGTGCGCTACCGTAGGTTCCCGCGGCAACGCCGTGAACGGCCCCCGTAGCTCAGGGGATAGAGCACCGCCCTCCGGAGGCGGGAGCGCAGGTTCGAATCCTGCCGGGGGCACCGTTCATTCAGGGCAGCGCACGATCACGAGTCCTCGGGGCGCAGGCCCCTCGACAGGATCGACACCAGCCGCGTCCGCAGGTCCGGCGCCGCACGGCGCACCGACTCCGGCACCGGGCGCGTGATCATCCCGACCGTGGTCACGAGCTCCAGCGCCGTCAGGTCCCGGCGCACCAGGCCCGCGCCCTGCACGGCCTCCAGCAGCCGGCCCACACCGGCCAGTGCCTCGTCCTGCGCCGCTTGCACCTCGGGCGACAGCGCCTCTCCGGCATGGTCGGCCAGCGCTGCCGTCAGCGCGCCGAGCTCCAGCCCGACCAGCCGGTGCACGAACTCGTCCCAGGCCTCCTGGGACGTCTCCCCCAGGCGGTCCGCGGTCTCGCGCGTCGCCGTGCGGACGTCGGACAGGATCGACAGCGCGACCTCGTCGAGCAGGGCCGCTCGGGAGTCGAAGTTGCGGTACAGCGTCCCGATCCCCACCCCGGCGGCCTCCGCCACCGCGTCCAGCGCCACGTCACTGCCCCGGGCCGCGACCAGCGACCTGGCCGCGTGGACGATCGCCTCGCGACGCCTGGCCGCATCTGCCCTCATGGGCGTCTCCTCGCTGCTGGGTCGATTTGACTTGTCATCCTAACCGGAGGATTATCTTCCGCATAAGCGGAGGAAAGTCGTCCGCTTGGAAGACGAGGTCCCCCGCATGACAACCCCCACCACGACCGAGCCCCGCACGCGCCGGAGCGTCCCGCCCCTGGCCAGGCTGGCGGGCCTGACCGCCGCGCTGGGCGCGATCCTGATCGCGCTGCTGGCGCTGTTCATCCTGCCCTCACTCAAGAGCGGAGCCCACGACCTGCCGCTCGGCATCGCCGGCGACCCCGCTGCGGTCACACAGGTCGAGACGGCGCTGGAGAAGGCGGCCCCCGGCGCGTACGCCGTCGAGGCCTTCTCCTCGGCCGAGGACCTCGACGACGCGATCGCGGACCGGACCGTCCACGGCGGCCTCGTCGCCGGCCCGAACGGGCTCGAGGTCCACGTCGCGAGTGCCGGCTCGACCGCCATCTCCGGCTCGCTGACCGCGACGGCGCAGGCCGTCGGCCAGGCCACGGCCCTGCCCGTCGCCGTGTCCGACGTCGTCCCCCTGCCCGAGGCCGACCCCACCGGGATCGGCATCGGCGGCCTGGCCTTCCCGCTGGTCTTCGGCGGCATCGTCCCCGTCGTCGCGTTCCGCAGCCTCTTCTCCAGCAACCGCTGGAAGCTGGCCGGACTCGGCACCTTCGCCCTCGCCGGCGGCGTCATCGTCGCCGCCGTGCTGCGCTTCTGGTTCGGCAGCATCGACGACTCCTTCTGGCCCGTCGCGGGCGCCATGGCCCTGGGGATCGCCGCGCTCGCCATCCCGCTCGCCGGCCTCCAACAGGCCTTGGGCGCCAAGGGCTTCACGATCGGCGCCGCCTCGATGATGTTCCTGGGCAACCCGCTCGCGGGCATCGCCACGACCGGCGCCTGGCTCCCGTCGGGACTGGGCGACCTGGGCCAGCTGCTGCCGCCCGGCGCAGCCGGAGCACTGGTCCGATCGGCCGCGTACTTCGACGGGGCGGGCGGGCTGGGCGCTGCGCTCACGCTGACCGGATGGATCGTCGCGGGCTTCGTCCTGCACGCCGTGGGAACCCGGCGCGCCGCACGCCGCGACACCGTCGTCGCCGACTGACCACCGCGTGAGGTCCCGCGATCAGCGCTGGGGCCTCACGAGGGGGAAGAGGATCGTGTCACGGATGCTCAGTCCGGTCAGGTTCATGACGAGGCGGTCGATCCCCAGGCCCATGCCGCCCGTCGGCGGCATCCCGTACTCCAGGGCCGCCAGGAAGTCCTCGTCCACCTGCATCGCCTCGGCGTCCCCCGCCGCGGCGAGCAACGACTGGGCGACCAGTCGCTCGCGCTGGTCCACCGGATCGATCAGCTCCGAGTAGGCGGTTCCCTGCTCCGCTCCGAAGATCACCAGGTCCCACTTCTCCGCGAGTCGCGCATCCTTGCGGTGGACGCGGGTGAGCGGCGCGTTGTCCTTCGGGAAGTCGGTGTAGAAGACCGGCGTCGTGGTCCGGCTCTCGCACATCGGCTCGTAGATGCCCTCGAGCACGGCCCCCCACGAGGGGTTCTCGCCCAGCTCGGCGCCGACGCGCTCGGCGTGGCGCAGGAGCTCGGAGATCGGGGTGTCTGCCGTGACCTCCTCGCCCAGGGCGTCCGAGACGGCCTCGCACATCGTCTTGACGGGCCAGTCCCCCGACAGGTCGTACTCGACGGCCTTGCCGTCGGCGTCGCGCCGCCGGGCGACGGGGGCTCCGTGGACGGCCGTGGCGGCCTCCTGGACCAAGGCTTGCGTCAGCCGCCGCATGCTGTCGTAGTCGCCGTAGGTCTCGTAGACCTCGAGCGACGTGAACTCCGGGTTGTGCTTGAAGTCCACGCCCTCGTTGCGGAACTGACGGCCCACCTCGAAGACCTGCTCCATGCCGCCGACCAGCAGGCGCTTGAGGTGCAGCTCGGTCGCGATGCGCAGGTAGAGATCCATGTCGTAGGCGTTGATGTGCGTCTCGAACGGACGGGCGTTCGCCCCGCCGTGGACGGTCTGCAGGATCGGCGTCTCGACCTCGGTGAACCCCCGGGCATGGAGCGAGTCGCGGATGGTGCGCACCACCGTCGCCCGCTGGTAGGCGACGGTGCGGGCGTCCGGCCGGACGATGAGGTCGACGTAGCGACGCCGGACCCGAGCCTCCGGGTCCGTCAGGCCCAGGTGCTTGTCCGGCAGCGGGCGCAGGGACTTGCTGGTCATCATCACCGCCGTCGCCCGGACGCTGAGCTCGCCCTTGCGCGTCGTGACGACCTCACCGGTCACCCCGACCTGATCGCCCAGGTCCACCGCGTGCACCCAGAAGTCGCGGTCGTCGTCGCCGAGGTGCTTCGCGTCGACCATCACCTGCAGGTCGCCGCTGCCGTCGCGCAGGGTCGCGAAGCCCAACCGGCCCATGTCGCGCTTGAGGATCACGCGGCCCACCACGGACACGACCGTGCCGCTCTCGGTGTCCGGGGCCATCTCGCCCGCCTCGGCACGGACCTCGGCGAGGGTGTGGGTGCGCGGGGCCGTGACGGGATAGGGATCGCCCCCCGCCTCGCGCAGCCGCTCGAGCTTGAGTCGGCGCACGCGCATCTGCTCGGACAGGTGGTCGAGCGCCAGCGCCTCCGCCACGACGTCGCGCTCGGGTGGCACCAGCGCGCGAACCTGCTCCGCGTAGTCGTCCTGTCCGGAGGCGAGCCCCTCCTCGCGCCGGCCGCGGCGACGCAGGAGGCTGATCGACGGCACCGTCAGGAAGCCCTCCGCGCTGCCCGCGGCCATCCCGACGCGCGGCAGGTCGGAGGTGTACTCGTACCCCATGTACCGGGGCTGCCACTGGGGCAGGTACTTCGCGTTCGAGCGGTAGAGCGACTCGAGCTGCCACGTCCGGCTGGCGACCAGCAGACCCTGGCGCCACACCCGGGCCACCGGGCCGGCGCCGACCTCCGCTCCCCGCTCGAACGCCTCGCGGAACATGGCGAAGTTCAGCGAGACCGGGCCGACCCCCATCCGGGGAGCCTCCGCCGCGAGGGAGGCCACGAGGAACTCGACGAGGCCGTTGGCGGCGGCGGGGTCGCGCCGCATGAGGTCCAGGGAGAGTCCGGTCCGGCCCCACGGGACGAAGCTCAGGAACCCGCGCAGGCGGCCGGTCTCGTCGGTCGCCCGGACCAGGACGCAGTCGCCGTCGAGCGGATCGCCCAGCCGACCCAGCGCCATCGAGAACCCTCGCTCGTCGCCCCCGTCGCCACGCCAGTGCTCGGCCGCCTCGGCGAGCGCCGCGAAGTCCTCCGGCTCGAGCGCCGAGTGCCGGACGACGGCCGCGGTGTAACCCCGCCGCTGCATCCGATGCACCGATCGACGGACGTCCTTCATGCCGGGAGCGTTCAGCGAGAACTCGGCCATGTCGACCACGGCCTCGTCGCCGATGTCGAGCATGGTCAGCCCGGCGTCGGCGTAGGCGAGGGCGCCCTGGCGCCCGGCGCCCATCACCGCCAGCGACAGGCCCTGGCGACGCGACCACGCCTGCCAGGCGTCGATGGCGGCGGTCCAGTACTCGGGGTCCCCGACGGGGTTGCCGCTGGCCAGGGAGACCGATCCGACCGCGCGGAAGGACACCCCGGCGTGCGCCGTCGCCGGATCGCCGGTGTCCCACACGACGGCCTTGTCGCGGCGCGTCGCGAAGTAGCCCAGCGAGTCCTCCTGACCGTGATCGCGCAGCATTCCGCGCACCACGGCCTCGTCGAGTGCCGAGAGGCCGTGGCCCTCGCCGGGGACCCAGAAGGCGATCAGCGCGGAGCCCAGCACGACCGAGGCACCGAAGACCGCGATCACGAGGCTCACCCAGATCGGCGCCGTCACGCCGTCGCTGGTCAGGTCCACCCCCGAACGGCCGATGTCGGCCAGCATCGACGCCTCCACGTAGCCCGCGGCCTCGCCGAAGTCCGCGGCGGTCCCGAACATCCGGACCAGGCCCGCGCACGTGAACAGCATCACCACCCCGCCGCCGACGAAGACCAAGGCAGCGCGCAGCACGATGCGGGGCACCCACCGGGCGGTGAACTCGTCCCGGACACGCCACGCGAGCGTCACCACCGCGACGCTCACCGCCAGCCCGATGAGGTTCAGGGCCAGGTTCTCCCCGTCCGCCACGGCCAGGACGCGCCCGACCGACGGCACGACGAACCACCAGAGCACCACGGTGATCAGCGCCAGCCGCAGCCGGCGCCGCAACGCCACGGCGACGACGTAGATCAGCGACGCGTAGACGAAACCCGGAAGGACCGGAACCACGAGGAGTGAGACGGGGTCCTCGCTCGCGGCGAAGAAGCGGTACCACGGCGGGACGACCGTGATGACGAGGACGAAGGCGGCGAAGGCGAACCACGCCGCGGCGAAGAGGTCGGGCCACCGGTTCAGCGAGGCCGGCCGGCTCTCGACGCGGCCCTCGTCGTCCTCCGCGTCGTGATCACTCATCGCCGGGTCCCCTCCCGATCGACGCCGCGGAACGGGCCGCAACGACTCCCAAGCATGCTAGCCAGAGACTGACGCCGAGGATGTGAACGCGCTGGGAGTACGCCGTCACCGCGTGGTGGTCGGTGAAGAGTCCGTAGTAGGTGAACACCGCGGTGGACGCCACGCCGGCGAGCCAGAAGAGCCACCAGGCGATGCGGGCGACCCAGGCAGGGCCGACCCGGCGCGTGTCCCACCACACCGCGGCGACGCCGACGAAGAGCGCGGTCTCGGACAGCGTGCTGAAGACGTCGTGGATGTCGGCCGCGCGCCGTTCGGCAGCGCTGATGCAGTCCTCCCCCAGCCCGCACGGCATCGGGACGATGGCCGCCCCCACGGCCCCGGCCGCGAACAGCGCCGTCGCCACCACGAACGCCCAGCCGGCCCATCCCGGCGGAAGCGCGCGCCGGACCGACGGCAGTAACAGGATGACCAGCGCTGCGCACACCACGTTGGTGATGCGCAGCAGGCCCGAGTTGGGTTCTCCCGGCGTCTCGAGATAGCTCACGACCAGGTCGGAGTCGGCGAATCCGCGCAGCACCCAGTCGATCAGGAAGTTGGAGTACAGCAGTGCCGCCGCCGTCCCGATGGCGAGACATGCGACGGGGCGCATGCGCATGCCGTCAGTTAACAGGACGTCGCGGTTCGCTGCCATGGCTGAGCGCGCCGTCGGTCCTCGCCCGAATGTGACATCGACCCACGAGTGGGCCGCCCGTCGTTCCTTCCACCACAATGGTTCCGATGCCCGACACGAACGACAGCACCCTGGCCCTTCCCGAACTGCCCAGCCCGTGGCGTGCCCGCGTGCCCGGTTACGCCGACATCGGCGCACTCGTGGAGCTCAGACGGCTCGACGAGCTGCAGGGCACCGGCGAGGCCCACGTCGATCCGGCCGGCATCGAGTCGGAGGTCGCCGGACAGGCGTCATGGACCCGTCGTCAGCTGGTCGCCGTCGGTCCGGACGACATCCCCCGCGCCTGGATCACCGTGCACGATCGCGCCGCCGGGCGGGCACTGATCTGGGGCTACTTCGACCGTGACGTCCCCGAGATCGACGAGATCGCCGCCGTGTTCTACGCGTGGGCCGAGTCCGCGGCCGTGGCCATGGCGCGGTTCCGCGGTGTCGAGGCGACCCGCCTGGACGAGAGCCCGTTCGCCGACGACACGCGCCAGGCCGGCTGGCTGACGGAGGCCGGCTACGCCAAGCGCCGGACCTGGCTGCACATGACCCGGCCGGCCACCGCGGACGAGGCCTCGCTGACCCCCCGCGAGGGCGTCATGGTCCGCCCGGTCGAGCGCCACGAGAACGGCATGCCGGTCGCCTCCGACCTGCAGATCGTGCACCAGATGCTCGAGACCTCGTTCCAGGACCACTTCAACTCCTACCGCGAGAGCTTCTCGGAGTTCGTCCAGCGCCTGCGCGAGGACCCGGGCCACAGCTGGGACCACTGGTGGCTGGCCTACGTCGAGACCGACGAGGGCGCGCACGTCCCGGCGGGCACCGTCGTGTGCTCGTCCCAGGCGGCACCCGAGGGCGGCACCCAGGGCACCTACGTCGAGTACATCGGGGTCAACCGGGCCGCCCGGGGGCGCGGGGTCGCGAAGTCCCTGCTGGCCACCGTGATCGCCGACGCGGCGCGCCACGGCCGGGACCGGGTGACGCTGGAGGTCGACGCCGACTCCCCGACGAAGGCGGACGAGCTCTACCGCTCGCTGGGCTGGGAGACCGAGTACGTGACCGAGTCCTGGTTCAAGGACCTCGACCTCAGCGACTGACCCCGGCCGGATCCGTCCGCTCGCGCAGCCACGTCGTGGTGCCCGGCTGCATCCCGCGCGATTTCGGTGTGCGGTCGACCGGCGACACGAGGAGAGCCGCCTCGTCGGGCAGCGACCACTTCAGCGCGTGATAGACCACCGAGAGGGTCTCGGTGCTCTCCACGAGCCACAGCCCCGGCGCGATCGCCCGGATCTCCTGCCACGGTCCGGCCAGGTCGTCGGGCTGCTCCTCGGTCCACGCCAGGTACACGGTCACCGGTCCATCCTTCCCGGACGACGCGTGGCGCGCACGGATCAGGCGGCGTGCGGACGCTCGGCCGCCACGCGGACGGCGTCAGGATCGACGCCGTGACGCACGAGCAGCGCGACGCCGGGACCGTTCGCCCGCAGCACGCCGAGCAGCAGGTGCCGGCCGTCGATCGTGCGGTGCTTGAGCCGGATCGCCTCGCGCAGGGCGAGCTCGAGCGACTTCTTGGCATCCGTCGTGAAGGGGATGTGCCCGCCGGAGCGTCGCGCCGCCCGATCGAGCGCATCGGCGCCGAAGGTGCGGTCGGCCTCGCGCCGGACCGCCTCGAGGTCGATGCCGATGCCGGCCAGCGCATCGGCGTCGAGTCCGCCGGCCCGCAGCTCGGTCGTGGCCGAGGCGACGAGGGCCGCCGCGTCCACCCCGGCGTCACGCAGCGCCTCGCGCGCGGGTCCGGCCTCACGCGCCAGGGCGACCACCAGGTGCCGGGTGTCGATCGTTCTCGTGGACGCGTCCCGCGCGACCTCCTGGGCCGTCGTGACGGCCGTCCGTGCTTCCTTCGTGAATCGCTCGAACATCAGCTGCTCCTGCCGTGCTTCTTGTGGACCGCCTGCTTGGTGACGCCGAGGGCCTCGGCGACCTGCTGCCACGACCAGCCCAGCTCACGGGCTCGAGCGACCTGCAGCGTCTCGAGCCGGTCCGCGAGCTCACGCAGCGAGCGGACGGCCCGCAGGCCCGCCGCGGGGTCGTCGCCGGCTGCTGCATCCGTCAGTGCGTCGGTGGCCATGCGTCAACCGTAGTTGACGACTGGCCAATTCGTCAACGAAGGTTGACGGGAATCTCCCGACCGACGCGCAGTGCACCCGCCAGCGAGGTGAGCTCGTCCTCGACCACGCGGTAATACGCCCACCGCCCGCGCTGCTCGCGCGTCACCAGCCCTGCGGCCGCAAGAAGCTTCATGTGGTGCGACACGGTCGGCTGGCTGAGGCCCAGCGGCGCGGTGAGGTCGCAGATGCACGCCTCTCCCCCGTCGGCCGCGGCGATCATCGACACGAGCCGCACGCGAGCCGGATCGGAGAGCGCCTTGAACTTCGCCGCCAGGGCGATGGCGGCGTCGTCGTCGAGCGCACCGCCCGTCAGGGGCGAGCAGCAGGAGTCGGCGAGCGGCAGCGATGTGGCCATGGGCCCAGCCTGCCACACACATTGACATCGATCGATACATGAGGGAAGGTCAATCCATCGACATTCATCAATATGGAGGAACCATGAGCACCAACGAGGAACTCGTCGAACAGGTCCGCCAGCGCTATGCGGCAGCCGCGGTCAGTGTCGGCGGCGGCGCGACCAACGCGTCGATCCTGGACCTCGCCGATGCCGGCGCGGGCGACTGCTGTTCGGGCGGCGACGCGGTGATCGACGGCGCCCGCTTCGGCGCCGGTCTCTACGATCCGCAGGCCGCGGGCGACGTGCCGGCCGAGGCGCTCGCGGCGAGCCTGGGCTGTGGCAACCCCACCGCGGTGGCGGCCCTGCACCCCGGAGAGCGGGTCCTGGACCTCGGTTCCGGCGGCGGCATCGACGTCCTGCTCTCGGCGCGGCGCGTCGGCGAGACCGGCTTCGCCTACGGCGTCGACATGACCGACGAGATGCTCGAGCTGGCGCGGGCGAACGCCGAGAGGGCCGGGGCGCGCAACGTCGAGTTCCTGAAGGGCACGATCGAGGACGTCCCGCTGCCGGACGGCTCGGTGGACGTCGTGATCTCCAACTGCGTCATCAACCTGTCCGTCGACAAGGCGCTGGTCATGGCCGAGATGTTCCGCGTGCTGTCGCCCGGTGGGCGCGTCGGCGTGTCCGACGTCGTCGCCGAGGACCACCTCAGCGTCGCCGAGCGGGCCGAGCGCGGCTCGCACGTCGGCTGCATCGCCGGGGCCCTCTCGCGCTCGGAGTACCTGGAGGCCCTGACGGCTGCGGGCTTCGTGGACGCCGAGGTCGAGTTCACCCACGAGGCGGTCCCGGGCATGCACGGCGCGATCGTCCGCGCGACCAAGCCCGCCTGACGCGGGCGCGGGTCAGCGCTGCGACGCCTCCATCAGCACCAGGGCCGCCTCGACGATCTCGTCCTGCGTCAGCAGCACCGTCTCGGCGGCGGGCCCCAGGGGGATGTAGCTGTCGGCGCTGGCCACCCGCGCGATCCGACCGGGGTACTCGGCCTCGACGAGCGCCGTGACGACGCCCTCGCCCACTCCCCCGGAGCGCCGGGTCTCGTCCACCACGAGGACGCGGTCGAACTCTCGGCACACGTCGACGATCGTCTCCACCGGCAAGGGGGCCAGCCAGCGCAGGTCGACGACCGTGACGTCGACGCCCCGGGCGCGCAACTGCTCGGCGGCGCGCAGGGACAGGAAGGTGCCGTTGCCGAAGGTGACGAGGACGGCGTCGCGGCCGTCGCCGTAGACGCCGACCTGGCCCGGCGGGATCACGGAGTCCGTCTCGGGCGCGGCGGTCCACAGGCCGTCGCCGTCCTCGTGCAGGTCGCGCGAGTGGTAGCGCGCGATCGGCTCGAGGAACACGCAGACCTTCCCCTGCCGCGCCAGCGCGTGACAGGCCCGCAGCAGGCCCGGCGCGTCCGAGGGGTGACTGGGGACGGCCAGCACGAGCCCGGGGATGTCGCGCAGCACGGCGACCGAGTTGTCGTTGTGGAAGTGGCCGCCGAAGCCGCGCTGGTAAGCCAGGCCGGCGATCCGCACGACCATCCCGTTGCGGTACTGCCCGGCCGAGAAGAACGCCAGCGACGCGGCCTCGCCACGCAGCTGGTCCTCGGCGTTGTGCAGGTACGCGAGGTACTGGATCTCGGGCATCGGCAGGAAGCCCGCCAGCGCGGTGCCGAGCGCGGTGCCAAGGACCGTCTGTTCGTCCAACAGCGTGTCGAACACACGCTGCCCGCCGAACCGCTTGCGCAGGCCCCGCGTCACTCCGTACACGCCACCCTTGACCGCCACGTCCTCACCGAAGACGAGCGTGTCGGAGTGCTCCTCCAGCAGCTCGGCCAGCGTCGCGTTGATGGCCTGGGCGAGCGTGCGCCGGGGGCCGTCGATCTCACGCCTCGGCACCGACGCCAGGGCCAGGGGCGCCAGGGGCGCCATCACGGCCGCGCGGGAGTCCAGGTGCGCCTCGGCGAGCACCTCCTCGGCCTGCTCCATCACCGCGTCCCGCGCCGCCTCGTAGGCGGCGAGCGCCTCCGCGCCGGTCAGCGCTTCCACGTCGACCAGCACCTGCGCCGTCGCGACGAGCGGGTCCTGGGCGTAGTCGGCCTCGATCTCGCGGCGGGTGCGGTACGAGATCTCGGCATCGGAGCCCGCGTGACCCGAGAACCGCACCGTGCTCAGGTGCAGGACGCCCGGGCGGCGACTCGACCGGACCGCGTCCAACGCCTGCCGGGTGTGGTCCAGCAGGCCGATCGGGTCGTGGCCGTCGGCCGCCCGGTACTCGATCCCCGGCAGCCGGTCCAGCATCGCCCCGGGCCAGCCACGCGGCGACGCCGTGCTGATGCCGATCCGGTTGTCCTCGCACACGAACAGCACCGGGCACTCGAGCCCTCGGTGCGCGAGATAGGCCGCGGCGTTCAGCGCGCCGACGGCGGTGGAGTGGTTCGCCGAGGCGTCACCGAAGCTGCACAGCACGACCGCGTCCTCCGGCCAGGCGGTGTGCCGCCCCAGGGCGCGCGCGAAGCCCAGCCCCAGTCCGAGGCCGACCGAGCGCGGCAGGTGCGAGGCGATCGTCGACGTCTGCGGGATGATGCTCAGCGCGCGATGGCCGAACACCTTGTGCCGGCCGCCCGACATCGGATCGCTGCGAGCGCTGACCAGGCTCAGCAGGATGGCGCGGATCCCGTCCTCGCGCCCAGCCTTCGCCGATCGCGCCGCGTACAGACCTCCCGAGCGGTAGTGCAGCAGCGCGGGATCGGTCACCTCCGACAGCAGTCCCAGGGCCGCGTTGCTCTCGTGGCCGGCCGAGCCGATCGTGTAGAAGCCGGCGCCTCGGGCCTGCAGCCAGCGGGCCGCGAAGTCGAGGTGACGGCTCTGCACCTGCGCGGCGAACAGGGCCCGCAGCGTCCGCAGGTCCCCCGCCGGCCCCACCCCGGGCCGCGGCTCGAGCGCGGGGAGCGTGCGGACGACGTACTCGTCGATCGTCTCCATCAGGCGTCCAGCGCCTCGGCGACCGCGACGGCGATCGGCAGGTGCGCGGCCGGCCCGTGCCCGGGCAGGACGAGGTCGGCATCCAGGCGGGCCAACTCCGGCAGGGTGGCGCGCATCCGTGCGGTGTCGTGGTGGAAGAACCCGTCGATGCACTGCGGCCCCTCGACCGGGCTGAGCGAGTGACCGGTCACCAAGGCGTCGCCCGTGATGACGACGCCCTGGGTCGGGATGTGGAACGCCGTGTGCCCCGAGGTGTGACCCGGCAGAGCCACGGGGACCGGCGAGCGCGCGATGTCGAGCGGCTCCCCCGGGCGGACCGCCTCGGGGTGGTCGATCCGCGGATGCTGCGAGCCACCCAGCCGCACGATGGTGAGCGCCCAGCGCAGGACCCGCGGGCGCCAGGCCCGGACCAGCACGTCGCGCGTGGTGGCGCTCTCGACGCGCTCGCCACGGAGCATGGGCAGCTCGTCGGCTCCGGCCAGGACCCGCACGCCTCGGGCGGCCAGTGCGGGCATCGAGCCCGTGTGGTCGACGTGGTTGTGGGTCAGCACGAGGGCCTCGATCTGATCCATGGTCGCGCCCGCGCGCCGGACGGACTCCTCGACGAGGGCGGCCTGGCCCGGGTAGCCGCAGTCGATCAGGGCCGCGCGCTCACCCTCGACCAGCACGACCCAGTTCACGACCTCGGTGCGAGCGAACCAGATCCCGTCGGCGACCTCAGTGACCTCCACGGCTCGAACCTAGGAGTCGACCGCGGCGCTGTCCACGGACGCGCCGTGCGGACCTCGCAATTCGTGGTTAGCGTCGAGAAGAAACCACGATTCAACGCAGGAGGCCTCATGCCCACTCGTACCGCACGCACCGCCTGGGACGGCGGATTCGAGGACGGCTCCGGACAGGTCGAGTTGACCTCGTCGGGGCTGGGAACGTTCGAGATGTCGTTCCCCAAGCGCTCGTCCGAGGACGGGGGCGGCGCGACGAACCCCGAGGAGCTCATCGCCGCGGCCCACTCGTCCTGCTTCACCATGCAGCTGACGGCCCTGCTGGGTCAGGCCGGCGCGACCGTCCACTCCGTCGAGACGTCGGCCGACGTGTCCCTGGCACCCGATCCCGACGGCGGTTTCCGCATCAACCGCATCGCGCTGACCGTGCGCGCGGAGGCCGAGGGGATCGATGCCGACCAGTTCAAGCAGGTCGCTGAGGAGGCCAAGGAGACCTGCCCGGTCAGCAAGGCCCTCGACGGCGTCGACGACATGACCTTGGACGCCACCCTCGAGACGGTCTGAGACCGTCGGGCGGACGTCCACGTCCGCTCACCGACGGGTTGCGCGACCTGACTGCGTGCGCCTATGTGCGCGCGTTACCCTGTGATGAGTCCACCACCCGTGCACGAGCACGCGAGCAACTTTCCCGGAAGAGGCGATTCAGGCCGTGGCCGAGTCCTCCCCCGCGTCGACGACCGACGCTCCGCACCCCGACTTCGGAGCCAACGAATGGCTCGTCGAAGAGATGTACGACCAGTTCACCGCAGACCCGTCCTCGGTCGGCGATGAGTGGGCCGAGTTCTTCCGCAAGGGAGGGTACGGCTCCGACGGCGAGTCCAGTGGCTCGACGTCGAACGGCGCCGTCAAGTCGAACGACGCGAGCGCGTCGAACGGCTCCGGCTCCTCGTCCGCCCAGAAGGGCGCGAACGAGTCGTCCGAGACGAAGACCGGCGAGCCCGCACGCGAGCCCTCGTCGAAGCAGGACGAGAAGCCGGCGACCCCGGCCGCGTCGCCGGCCGATCACGCCGCCGACGACAAGAACCCGCCCGCACCGGCCGTGGCCCCCTCCACGCCGAAGCCGGCCGCCAAGTCCCAGCCGAAGAAGGCCCCGGCCAAGGACGAGGCTCCCGCGCAGCCCACCGGACCCGGCGAGGTCGAGAAGGTCGTGCTCAAGGGCGCGGCCGCACGCACGGCGACCAACATGGACGCCAGCCTCACGGTTCCCACGGCCACGAGCGTCCGCTCGGTGCCGGTGAAGCTGCTGTTCGACCAGCGCGTCGTCATCAACAACCACCTCGCCCGCGCCCGCGGCGGCAAGGTCTCGTTCACGCACCTGATCGGATTCGCGGTCGTCCAGGCGCTCAAGGCGATGCCCGCGATGAACACCGGCTTCGAGTACAACGAGAAGGGCAAGCCGGTCCAGCTCAACCCCGAGCAGGTCAACTTCGGCCTGGCCGTCGACGTGCAGAAGGCCGACGGCTCGCGCTCGCTCATGGTGCCCAACATCAAGGGCGCCGACCGGATGGACTTCGCCCAGTTCTGGCGGGGCTACGAGACCATCGTGCGCAAGGCGCGCGACAACAAGCTCGAGGTCAGCGACTTCCAGGGCACGACCGTCAGCCTGACCAACCCCGGCGGCATCGGCACGAACCACTCGGTGCCGCGTCTCATGTCCGGCCAGGGCCTCATCGTGGGCGTCGGCTCGATGGAGTACCCCGCCGAGTTCCAGGGCGCGTCCGAGGACACCCTCGCGCAGATGGCCGTCTCGAAGATGATGACGCTCACCTCGACGTACGACCACCGCGTCATCCAGGGCGCCACGTCGGGCGAGTTCCTGCGTCGCGTGCACCAGCTGCTGCTGGGCGCCGAGGGCTTCTACGACGACATCTTCCGTTCGCTGCGAATCCCCTACGAGCCCATCCGCTGGGCCAAGGACATCTCGGTCCGCCACGACGACGACGTCGACCGCCAGGCGCGCGTCCTCGAGCTGATCCACGCCTTCCGGGTCCGCGGCCACCTCATGGCCGACACGAACCCGCTCGAGTACCGCCAGCGCACGCACCCCGACCTCGACATCGCCTCGCACGGCCTCACGCTGTGGGACCTCGACCGCGAGTTCCCGGTCGGCTCGTTCGGCAAGGCCTCGGGCAAGCGCTTCATGAAGCTGCGCGAGATCCTGGGCATCCTGCGTGACTCGTACGTGCGCACGATGGCCGTCGAGTACATGCACATCCAGGAGCCCGAGGAGCGCGCCTGGTTCCAGGAGCGCCTCGAGCGCCCGCACGTCAAGGAGCCGCGCGAGGAGCAGCTGCGCATCCTGCAGAAGCTCAACCAGGCCGAGGCCTTCGAGACGTTCCTGCAGACGAAGTTCGTCGGCCAGAAGCGCTTCAGCCTGGAGGGCGGCGAGACCGTCATCCCGTTGCTCGACGAGATCTGCGAGGGCGCGGCCGCCGACGGCCTCGAAGAGGTCTGCATCGGCATGGCGCACCGTGGCCGCCTCAACGTGCTGGTCAACATCGCCGGCAAGGACCCCGCGCAGGTGTTCCGCGAGTTCGAGGGCAACATCGACCCGCGGACCGTCCAGGGCTCCGGTGACGTCAAGTACCACCTGGGCGTCGACGGCGAGTACACCTCGGTCCACGGCGACAAGGTCAAGGTCTCGGTCGCGGCGAACCCGTCGCACCTCGAGGTCGTCGACCCGGTCCTGGAGGGCATCGCCCGTGCGAAGCAGGACGTGCTCAACCGCGGCGAGGAGTTCCCGGTCCTGCCGGTGCTCGTCCACGGTGACGCGGCGTTCGCCGGCCAGGGCGTCGTCGCCGAGACGCTGAACCTGTCCCAGCTGCGCGGCTACCGCACCGGCGGCACGGTCCACGTCATCGTCAACAACCAGGTCGGCTTCACCACCAGCCCGTCCTCGTCGCGCTCGTCGACGTACAGCACCGACGTCGCCCGGATGATCCAGGCGCCGATCTTCCACGTCAACGGCGACGACCCCGAGGCGTGCATCCGCGTGGCCCAGCTGGCCTACGAGTACCGCCGCACGTTCCACAAGGACGTCGTGATCGACCTCGTCTGCTACCGCCGCCGCGGTCACAACGAGGGCGACGACCCGAGCTTCACGCAGCCGCTGATGTACGACACGATCGAGAAGAAGAAGTCGGTGCGCAAGCTGTACACCGAGGCTCTCGTCGGTCGTGGCGACATCACGCTCGAGGAGGCCGAGGAGGCGCTCAAGGAGTACCAGAAGCTCCTCGAGCAGAACCTGGCCAAGGTCAAGCAGGCCCAAGACGACTCGGGCTACACGCGGACGCCGGACTACCCGGAGAAGCCGTACGACGACGACCTCGTCACCGCGGTCACGCCGGACACGCTCAAGGCGATCTCCGACGCGTACACGAACGTGCCCGACGGCTTCACCGTCCACCCGAAGGTGCTGCCCCAGCTGCAGCGTCGCGCCGCGTCGATCACGGCCGGCCCCATCGACTGGGGCACGGGCGAGATCATCGCGATGGGCTCGCTGCTGCTCGACGGGCGTCCCGTCCGCCTCGTCGGCCAGGACTCGCGCCGCGGCACGTTCACGACCCGCTTCGCGACGATCATCGACCGCCAGAACGGCAACGAGTGGACCCCGCTGCAGCACGTGGGCGAGGACCAGGCGTCGTTCTACGTCTACGACTCGCTGCTGAGCGAGTACGCGGCACTCGGCTTCGAGTACGGCTACTCCGTGGCCCGTCCCGAGGCGCTGACCATGTGGGAGGCCCAGTTCGGCGACTTCGTCAACGGCGCCCAGTCGGTCATCGACGAGTACATCAGCTCGGGCGAGACCAAGTGGGGCCAGAAGTCCGGTGTCGTGCTGCTGCTGCCGCACGGCTACGAGGGCCAGGGGCCGGATCACTCGTCAGGCCGCATCGAGCGCTTCCTGACGCTCGCCGCCAACGACGAGATGACGATCGCGCAGCCCTCGACCTCCGCGTCGTACTTCCACCTGCTGCGTCGTCAGAACCTGCAGGCCCAGCACCGTCCGCTCATCGTCTTCACGCCGAAGTCGATGCTCCGCAACAAGCTGGCCGCCAGCCAGCCGGAGGACTTCACGCAGGGCACGTTCCGCCCGGTGATCGGTGACGACCAGGTCGATCCGCAGAAGGTCGAGCGCGTCATCCTGTGCTCGGGCAAGATCACGTGGGACCTGATGACCGAGCGCACGAAGCGCGAGGGCGACAGCCCCCGCACGGCGATCGCTCGGCTCGAGCAGCTCTACCCGCGTCCGCTGGAGGAGCTCAAGGCCGAGGTCGCCAAGTACCCGAACGCGAAGCAGATCATCTGGGTCCAGGACGAGCCCGAGAACCAGGGCCCGTGGCCGCACGTCGCGCTGTACCTGCGCGACGAGCTGGGTCTGCCGATGTCGCGGGTCACCCGTCCGGAGTCCGGCGCACCGTCGGTGGGCTCGCACTCGGTGCACATCACCGAGTTCAAGGACCTGATGAACCGCGCGTTCGCCTGAGCCGTGTACTTCACCGACCGTGGCATCGAGGAGCTGGCGGCCCGCCGGGGTGAGGAGGAGGTCTCCTTCTCCTGGCTGGCCGAGCAGTTCTCGATCTTCGTCGACCTGAACCCCGAGTTCGAGGTTCCCGTCGAGCGGTTGGCCACCTGGCTGGCTCGTCTGGACGACGACGAGGACTAGGACGACACGAGGCACCCACGAAGGCCGCGCCCCACGAGGGGCGCGGCCTTCGTCGTTCCTTCGGGCGCGACGTCGGTGAGGGCCGCTACGGTGCTGCCGTGGACTTCGACCAACCTCCCGTCGTGCGGGTCACCGGCACCGAGCCTGACGGCTGGTCCGCCTCGATTCCCGCCGTGCGCCAGTTGGTGCGTGACGGCCTCGACCTGGGCCCCGGGGTCACGTTCCTGGTCGGCGAGAACGGGTCCGGCAAGTCCACGCTCGTCGAGGCGATCGCCGTCGCCTACGGCCTGTCACCCGAGGGCGGCACGGCCTTCGGTCACCACCGGACCCGCGAGACCGAGTCGTCCCTGTGGCAGCACCTGACGATCCAACGCGGGGTCGGCAGCGGCAGGTGGGGGGTTCTTCCTGCGCGCCGAGACGATGCACGGCTGGTACTCCTACCTCGCGGACCATCCCGGCGGCAATCCCCACGAGCCCGACTTCCACGCGATGAGCCACGGCGAGTCCTTCGTGGCGCTGCTGCAGCATCGCTTCGACACGGCGGGGTTCTACTGCCTGGACGAGCCGGAGGCCGCCTGGGAGGATCTCGAGGTCGTGCACCACTGGCGCACGTTCCTCGACCGCCCCGACAGGTTCCTGCGGCACCTGCTCGACTGAGCTCAGCGGGTGAGGACGATCTTGCCGAAGACGTCGCCGTCGACGACACGCTGCAGGCCGTCGGCGGCCTGCTCCATGGGGATCTCGGCATCGATGAGGGGCTTGGTGCCCGTAACGGCCATGAACTCGGCCAGGCGGCGCAGCTCGTCGCGTGTGCCCATCGTCGAGCCGTGGACGCGCATCTGCTGGAAGAAGATCCGGGTCAGCTCCGCGTGCGACGGGGCGTCGCCCGAGGTGGCGCCGGCGATCACCAACGTGCCGCCGGGGCGCATCGACTTGATGGAGTGCGACCAGGTGGCCGCGCCGACCGTCTCGATGACGGCGTCGACCTTGACCGGCAGGCGCTCACCGGAGTCGAAGACCTCGTGCGCACCGATCTCGAGTGCCCGCTGACGCTTCTCCTCGTCGCGGCTGGTGGCGAACACGCGGAAGCCCGCGGCGCGCGCCAGGGTGATCGCGGCGGTGGCGACGCCGCCGCCCGCGCCCTGGACGAGCACCGCGTCGCCGGGGTTCAGGTCGGCCTGCGTGAACAGCATCCGGTAGGCGGTCAGCCACGCCGTCGGCAGGCACGCCGCCTCGGCGAACGAGAGCCGCTCGGGCTTGGCGATGACATTGCGCTTCGGGACGGCGACCTTGTCGGCGAACGTGCCCTGGAAACGCTCCGACAGCAGCGAGCGGCGCGGGTCGAGCGTCTCGTCGCCGACCCAGTCGGGCGAGCTGATGACGGCGTGCACGAGGACCTCGTTGCCGTCCTCGTCGTAGCCCGCCGCGTCGCAGCCCAGGATCATCGGCAGCGACTCCTCGCGCAGCCCGACGCCGCGCAGGCTCCAGACGTCGTGGTGGTTGATCGAGGCGGCCTTCACCGTCACCGTGGTCCAGCCCTCCGGCACCTCGGGGTCCGGTCGCTCACCGACGACCAGGCCGTCCATCGGGTTCTTGGGGTCCATCGAGGCGGCGTAGACAGCGAACACTGGCGATCTCCTGGGTCGGGACGAGCAACTACGTCTGCGACCCTAACCGGGTCACGGCGTGCCCGCCCGCGAGGGGCGTCGAGCGTCAGTAGGGGCGACGGGCGAGGCCGTCACGCCGCGCCGTGTCCGTCACCGCGCGAGCCACGGCCTGCGAGACCCGGGGATCGAACGGCGACGGGATGATGTGCGTCTCGCTGAGCTCGTCGTCGCTGACCAGGTCGGCGATCGCGCGGGCCGCGGCCAGCTTCATCGACTCCGAGATCATGGTCGCCCGGACGTCCAGCGCGCCGCGGAAGATGCCCGGGAAGACCAGCACGTTGTTGAGCTGGTTCGGGAAGTCCGAGCGGCCGGTGGCGACGATGCGCGCGTGCCGGTTGGCGACCTCGGGGTGGACCTCGGGGTTCGGGTTGGCCAGCGCGAAGATGATCGCCTCCGGAGCCATGGCCGCGACGGCCTCCTCCGGGATCGTGCCGCCGGAGACGCCCACGAAGACGTCGGCGCCGGCCAGCGCGTCCGAGACCGAGCCGGGACGCGCCCAGCCACCGGTCTCGTCGGCCAGCCACTGCTTGACCTCGTTGAGGTCCTCGCGCTCGGGGGTGATGACGCCCGTGCGGTCGACGACGCTGATCTTGCGAACGCCGGCCGAGCGCAGGATCTTGGTGATCGCGACGCCCGCGGCGCCGGCGCCGGAGATGACGACCTTGACCTCGTCGGGCTCGCGCTCGGTCAGGCGCAGGGCGTTGTAGAGGCCGGCCAGGACGACGACGGCGGTGCCGTGCTGGTCGTCGTGGAAGACGGGGATCTCGAGCCGCTCGATCAGCCGGCGCTCGATCTCGAAGCAGCGGGGGCTGGAGATGTCCTCCAGGTTGATGCCGCCGAACGTCGGCGCCAGGCGCACGATCGTCTCGACGATCTCGTCGGTGTCGGTCGTGTCCAGGGCGATCGGGATCGCGTCGACGCCGCCGAACTGCTTGAACAAGATGGCCTTGCCCTCCATGACGGGCATGGCGGCCGCGGGTCCGATGTCGCCCAGTCCGAGCACCGCGGTGCCGTCGGTGATGACGGCGACGGTGTTGCCGACCCACGTGTACTGGTGGGCGATCTCCTTGTCGGCGGCGATCGCCTCGCACACGCGCGCGACGCCGGGCGTGTAGGCCAGCGACAGGTCATCGGCATTGGCCACAGGGACGGTCGAGGCGACTTCCATCTTGCCGCCGCGGTGCAGGGCGAAGACGGGATCGTCGTGGTCGGTCAGCGTCATGAGCAGGTCGGATTCGATCGGATCGAGTTGGGTGGACATGGTTCCTCGCGCAGCGTCGACTACAGGTGCGGACCGCGCCGATCCGGCTGCCGGTGTGCGGTCTGAGGCCGCGGGTGAGGACGGGGTGTGCCCCACGACTCAGTCTCCCACACGGGTCACAGCGCCTGGTCGTCGCCCAGCGCCCTGCGAGCCGACTTCGTGGCGAGGCAACCGAGCACCACCAGGGCCGACACGGCGATCGCGATTCCGACCCCCCGGTTGTCGCCGGTGTCCGCGTCCGGATGGCGCAGCGACCACGCCAGTCCCAGACCGATCAACTGGGCCACGACCACGGGTCCGCGCGAGATCGGCGCGCTCCTCAGCAGGCCCACCGCGGCGGCCGCCAACCCCACGCCCACCAGCAGCAACATGATGCCGATACCGATGCCGACCCCGACCCGGCCCTCGACCAAACCTGCGAGATCCAGGACCGCGAGCACGATGAAGACGCAGGACTGGAGCCCGACGATGGCCGCGGCGATCACGATTGGGTACGGGGTGGAAAGGCGCACGTACTCAGGCTAGCGGGGCGAGATTGCAAGCAATTCGAACGATCACGACATGTGACATTTCCGACAGAATCGCGTGTGGCGAACTGTTGTTATGTGAATGAAACCTTGGGAGACTAGAGGAGTGGTGCGCCCCAGCGCGCTCATTCCCCCCACATCTCGGCCCTAAGGAGTCATCGGTATGGATTGGCGTCATCGTTCGGCCTGCCTGGACGAAGATCCCGAGCTGTTCTTCCCGATCGGCAATACGGGCCCCGCGATCCTCCAGGTGGAGGAAGCCAAGATGGTGTGTCGTCGCTGCGAGGTGCGAGAGCAGTGCCTGCAGTGGGCGCTCGAGTCCGGTCAGGACCACGGCGTCTGGGGCGGTCTCAGCGAGGACGAGCGCCGCGCGCTCAAGCGTCGCAACGCCCGCGCCCGCATCCGCACGGCCTGAGGCCCTACAGCCCGATGGCGATGGTCACGGTCGTCCCGCCCGTCGGCGACGACTCGTAGTCCAGCTCCCCCTTCAGCTCCCCCCGCACCAGCGTCGACACGATCGACAGACCCAGGCTCAACGTCGGGTCGAAGTCGTCGGGCAGTCCCCTGCCGTCGTCGCTGACCCGCATCCTGATCCGGCCCCGGATCCGATTCACGGCCAGCGTCACCCGGCCACCCTCGGGACCGAAGGCATGCTCGGCGGCGTTCTGCACGAGCTCGGTCAACGCCATCGCCAGCGGGGTCGCGATCTCGGCCGACACCGAGCCGAAGGAGCCGACCCGCTCGGCCTTGACCACTCCTCCCCCGACGTCCAGCACCGTCCGCAGCAGCGTGTCCGCGATCGCGTCGAACTCGACCGACTCGTCGAACGACTGACTCAGCGTCTCGTGGACGAGCGCGATGGAGCCGACCCGGCGCTCGGCCTCCTGGAGCGCCTCGCGCGCGGCCGGGATGTCCATCCGCCGGCTCTGCAGGCGCAACAGCGCGGCCACGGTCTGCAGGTTGTTCTTCACCCGGTGGTGGATCTCGCGGATGGTCGCGTCCTTGGAGACCAGCTCGCGCTCACGCAGGCGCAGCTCGGTCACGTCGCGCAGCAGGATCAGTGAGCCGGTCGCCCTCCCGCCGCTGCGCAGCGGCATGATCCGCAGCAGCATCGAGGCGCCCGAGTTCTCGATCTCGGCCTCGGTCTCGCCCGCGCCGAAGAGTGCCGCGAAGGGGCGATCTGCGTCCGCCCCGATCAGCGCCGTGCTCAACTCGATCAGATCCGCACCCTGCAGGTCGCCGACGTGGCCCAGTCGCCGGTACGCCGACAGCGCGTTGGGGCTGGCGAACGTGACGCGGCCGTCCACGTCCGTCCGCACGAACCCGTCGCCGACGCGCAGGGAGTCGGCCAGCTCGGACGGCACGCCCGGCAGCGGGAACTCGCCGCGCTGGATCATCTCGAACAGCTCGTCGCTGGTCTGGCGGTAGGCGGACTCCAAGGCGCCCACCTGCCGCTGGTCGGTCGCGGGGCGGCGCTTCTGGATCACGCCGATGCGCCGGCCGGCCCACATCACGGGCACGGCGGACTGGCGGATCGCCGTCCCGTCGGCCGCCGTCTCGTCCCCGAGGTCCGTGACGTCGCGTGGCAGGAACGTGCCGACCACGTCCTCCAGCAGGGTCGTCGGGCCCGTGGTCGGACGGATCTGCGCCGCCGCCCACATGCCCTTGTCCTCGGCGTCGTCGACCCAGAGCACGAGGTCGCTGAACGACAGGTCCGCGACGATCTGCCAATCGGTCACGAGCAGCTGCAGCCGGTCGATCTGCGCGCTCGTCAGCGCGGTCTGCGCGTCGGCGATGTCTTCGAAGGAGGGCACGTTCCGAGCCTAGGGCTCTCCCGTTCCGGGACTCGGGCTCCCCCGGAGCCGACTCGCGGGTAACCTGCGTCACATGACCGAAGACCACACCCCCGAAGGCTCCCTGCCGGAGCCCACCGGTCCCCACGGCGGCCACCACGCGCTCGACGTGGCGCGGGCTCACGGCGCCGAGGCGATGTTCACGCTCTCGGGCGCCCACATCTTCCCGATGTACGACGCCGCGGTGAAGTCCGAGCAGCCGATGCCGATCATCGACGTGCGCCACGAGCCCTCCGCCGTCTTCGCGGCCGAGGCCATCGGCAAGCTGACCCGCACGCCCGGCCTGGCGGTGCTGACGGCCGGTCCCGGCGTGACGAACGGCGTCAGCCCCGTGGCCCAGGCGTTCTTCTCCGGCTCACCGCTCGTCGTGGTCGGCGGCCGTGCTGCCGCCTCGACCTGGGGCACCGGCACGCTTCAGGAGCTGGACCACCCGCCGATCTTCGAGACCATCACGAAGCACGCGACGACCGCCTCGACGCTGGCCGACATCGCGCCCGTCGTCGACCAGGCGTTCACGCTGGCCGGCTCGTCGCACCGCGGTCCGACGTTCGTCGACATTCCGATGGACGAGTTCTTCAACTCCGGGCCCGTGCAGCACGCCTCCGCCGGACCCGGCACCACGCGCCTGGAACCGGACCCCGAGGCCGTCTCGAAGGTCGTGGGCCTGCTCTCCGGCGCCCAGCGCCCGGTCGTGATCCTGGGCACCGACGTGTGGTCGGACCACGCCGAGGAGGCGGCCCTGCGCTTCGTCGAGGAGACCGGCATCCCTGCCATCGCCAACGGCATGGGCCGGGGCATCGTGCCCGGCGGCCACGGCAACCTCGTCACGCGCGCCCGCTCGCGGGCGCTCGGCACCGCCGACGTCGTCGTGGTCGTCGGCACTCCCCTGGACTTCCGCCTCGGCTTCGGTCGCTTCGGTGGCAAGGACGGCGCATCGCCGGCCGTCACGGTCCACGTGGCCGACTCCCCCGACCAGGTCTCGGCGCACGCGGCGCTGGGCGCCTCGGTCGCCGGCGACCTCAGCCTGGTCTTCGACGGCCTGCTGGCCGGGTTGCAGACTGGCGCCGGCAAGCCCGACTGGTCGCCGTGGCTGAGCGAGCTGCAGGACATCGTGGCCGCCACCGTCGAGCGCGACTCCGCGCTGCTGACGGCCGAGGCCGACCCGATCCACCCGGCGCGGATCTACGGCGAACTGCTGCCGCGGCTGGCCGACGACGCCGTGGTCATCGGCGACGGTGGCGACTTCGTCTCGTTCGCCGGCAAGTTCGTCGAGCCGCAGCGTCCCGGCGGCTGGCTGGACCCGGGCCCGTACGGCTGCCTCGGCGCCGGCCTGGGTGCCGCGATGGCCGCCCGCATCGCCCGGCCGTCGAGCCAGATCGTGCTGCTCATGGGTGACGGCGCGGCGGGCATGTCGATCATCGACATCGACACGCTGGTCCGCCACAACCTGCCGGTCGTCATCGTCGTGGGCAACAACTCCGCCTGGGGCCTGGAGAAGCCCCCGATGCAGATGCTCTACGGCTACGACGTCGCGGCCGACCTGGCACCGAACACCCGGTACGACCAGGTGGCCCAGGCCCTCGGCGCCGGCGGCGAGTTCGTCACCGACCCGAAGGAGATCGGACCCGCGCTGGACCGCGCCTTCGCCTCGGGCGTGCCCTACCTGGTCAACATCGCGACGGACGTCAACGCGCTGTACCCGCGCACCACGATGGGCATCTGACCGTGGCCCAGGTCACGCACACCGTCGGACCGGAGCACACCGCGCGCGCGGTGGGCAGCGGCGACCTGGAGGTGCTCGGCACCCCCGTCGTCCTGGCCTGGCTGGAGCAGGCGACCTGCGCCGCCCTCGACCTCGAGGACTCCCAGACCAGCGTCGGCACCCGCGTCGAGGTGCAGCACCTGGCCGCCAGCGCGGTCGGCGCCACCATCACCACGACCGCCTCGGTGTCGCATCGCGACGGCCGGATGGTGATCTTCGAGGTGGCCGCGCGGGACCAGAAGGGGGTCCTCGTCGCCAGCGGTCAGGTGCGCCGCGTCGTGGTCGATCGCCAGCGGTTCCTGTCCCGTGTGCCGGGTGTCGACTGAGTGTGGGAGACTTGATGGTCAGCTTTATTAGGAGGAGACCATGGGCAAGACCGGTCGCAAGCGTCGGGCACGCCGCAAGAAGGGCGCAAACCACGGCAAGCGCCCCAACGCGTGAATCGTGCCGAGAAGAACGAAACCCCATCCGGTCGGATGGGGTTTCGTCGTTTCTCCAGGTGTCAGGGCATGGTCTCGGTGCGAATCTCGACCTGCACCGACCGGATGCGGTAGAGCACCTTGTCGCGCAGCGGCGGGGGCGCCGTCTCGGTGCACGAGCGTCCCACCAGGGACTTCACGATCTCCTCGAGGTGGTACTCGGTGAGGCAGTCGGAGCAGTCGTCCAGGTGCGACTGGATCTCGTGGCAGCTGGCGCCGTCGAGCTCGTGGTCGATGAAGTTGTAGAGATTCCTCAGAGCCTTGTCGCAGTCGGGTCCGTCGCAGCTCATGAGGCGTCACCTCCCGTCGGAACCTTCATACCTCGCTCGCGTGCGTAATCCGTGAGCAACTCGCGCAGCTGGCGCCGGCCACGGTGCAGTCGCGACATCACGGTGCCGATCGGCGTGTCCATGATCTCGGCGATCTCCTTGTAGGGGAAGCCCTCGACATCGGCGAGGTACACCGCGTAGCGGAAGTCCTCGGGCAGCTGCTGCAGGGCGTCCTTGACGTCGGAGTCGGGCAACCGCTCGAGCGCCTCCATCTCGGCCGACTTCATGCCGGTCGAGCTGTGGGCCGCGGCCGCCGCGATCTGCCAGTCCTCGATCTCGTCGGTGACCTGCTGCGGCTGGCGCTGCTTCTTGCGGTAGTGGTTGATGTACGTGTTCGTCAGGATCCGGTACAGCCACGCCTTCAGGTTCGTGCCGGGCTTGAACTGGTGGAAGGCGCTGAACGCCTTCGCGTACGCCTCCTGCACCAGATCCTCGGCGTCCTGGGGGTTGCGAGTCATCCGCAGCGCGGCGGAATAGAGCTGGTCGAGGAAGGGAAGGGCGTCGGCCTCGAATCGGGCCTGGCGCTCCTCCTGTGTCTCGGTCGAGGGGTCCACGACGGTGTCGTCAGTCATCGCCTCCCAGCCTACTGTGGCCGGTCGTACGGGGCATGCGAGCATTCGATCCTCCTGTGAGGTCAAACCGTCGGAGCCGCGCGGCTATTCCCCGTCCAGCGGCAGCGGCTCGACGAGCTCGGGCCCGTTGTTGCGCACGTTGTTGACCGCGGTCGAGACCGGCCAGGCCCGCAGCGCGCCCGGCGTGGCGGGCACGAGGTGCTCCAGAGCGTCGGGCCACGGCTCGGCCGCCAGCCACCGGCTCGCGATCTCTCCGTCGACGATCAGGGGCGCGCGATCGTGGATGCGGCCGTCCTCACCCTCGGCCGACGTCGTGAGGATCGTGTAGGTCAGCAGCCACTGTCCCTGCGGGTCCTTCCAGAACTCGTAGAGCCCCGCGAGGCCCAGTCCACCCTCGGCGCTCATGAAGAAGGGCTGCTTGGGCGGGCGCTTGCCGTCCGCGCCGGCCTCGGGCTGGTACCACTCGTAGAACCCGTCCGCGGGCACGATGGCGCGCCGCTTCGCAAAGGCCTTCCGGAACGAGGGCTTCTCCGCGACGGTCTCACTGCGCGCGTTGATCAGCCGGTTGCCGATGGCGGGGTCCTTCGCCCACGACGGGACCAGCCCCCACTTGGCGGTGACGAGCTCACGCCGGAACGTGTCGTCCTTCGTGCGGCCGACGACCAGCGGGGCCAGCTTCGTCGGGGCGAGGTTGAAGTCCGGTCCGGTGTCGGTGAACAGGTCGCCGACGTCGGCCTCGAAGTCGTCGACCAGGTTCGCCGGGGTCCGCGAGGTCGCGTAACGGCCACACATGCGGCCATCGTAGGCACGCGCGCGGCCCACCGGACCGATCCGGCGGGTTCCGCCACACCCGAGATGGTGGCGGAGCCCGCCGGCTCACCCGGTGAGCGCGTCGACCACCCAGGTCACGTCCTGCGCTGCGGCAGGCAGCAACTCGAGCCACACCCGCGGGGGCGGGGACTCGAACGTGCGACGCAACAGGATCGAGACGAGGTTCATCGTCGGCTGGTCCAACCGGTCTCGGTCGGCCAGGACGCAGAACCGTCGGGGGGTCAGATGGGCGATCACCTCGTCGCCGGGGAAGGCGGTGCGCAGGGCGACGCTCACGTCAACCGCGTGCAACGTCGACTCCAGCGCATGGCCGGACTGCCGGTGCAGCTCGACCACGAGGAGCCCGTGGCGATCCGAGACCGTCGTGTCGTCCCGGATGGCGCCGCGATACAGCGCGTCCAGGCTGTGGCGCAGGTGCGCCACGGTCGACAGTTGGGTCAGCGGATCCTCACAGGACGTCTCGAGTTGCAGCACTCGAGACGTCTCGGCCCACGCCACGGCGACCCCGCGGACCATCGCGAACGATGGCTCGAGGCCGTCGAAGGACCTCTCCACGCGGTCCAGGACCTCGTGAAGGGGAACTCCCAGGGACGCTGCACTCGCTCCCACCTCGTGTGCAACGTCCACCGCGTCCACCCGGCCGGCACGGACTGCCGAGTCGAGTTCGAGATAGTTCACGTCGTCGAACGGGTTCATCCGTGCCTCCTCTCTCATGCCGGGCGGAATCGCCGTGTCACAAGGAGGAGACGCCCATCACGTTGCCCTATGACGCGGTTTTTCGCAGGATAATTTGGACATCTGCCCCAGTTGATGGAGTGCGCGACGGCCGCGCTCGGAGGCCGATCGGCGGGTAACCGGCAGTTCAGCCCGTCGCCCCGGCCCGAGACGACACCGGAAGTGGTCCCGATGAGCCACCGGAAGGCAGGGACAGCAGCGGGTTCAGCCCCCTAGACTGTCTGCGAGGTTCACCGTGGCCGCACATGGTGACCGCTTGACCGGGCGAGAGGGGGCAGGCCGTGTCGGTTGACGCACGCACCTCACCCCTGGGCGATGAGCGCAGTGACGCCGACCTGTTGAGCGCCGTCCGCACCGGTGACCAGGCGGCGTACGGCGAGCTCTACGGCCGCCACCAGGTGGCCGCCATGCGACTGGCTCGTCAGCTGATGCGCGGCCCCGACGCGGACGACCTCGTCGCCGAGGCCTTCACGAAGGTCCTCGTCACGATCCAGAACGGCGGCGGCCCCCAGGAGTCGTTCCGCGCCTACCTGCTGACGGCCGTCCGGCGCCTGCACGTCGACCGCATCCGTGCCGTGACCCGCGAGCGTCCGACCGACGACCAGTTCGAGCTCGACGGACGCGTCGAGTTCGTGGACACCGCCGAGCTGGGCTTCGAGCGCACGACGACGGCCGAGGCCTTCGCGTCCCTGCCCGAGCGCTGGCAGATGGTGCTGTGGCACCTCGACGTCGAGGGCCAGAAGCCCGCGGACATCGCCCCCATGCTCGGCATGAGCGCGAACAGCGTCTCGGCCCTGGCGTACCGCGCCCGTGAGGGCCTGCGCCAGGCCTACCTGCAGAAGCACCTGGTCCCCGCGACCACGCCCGACTGCCAGTTCGCCATCGGCAACCTGGGCGCCTTCGTCCGCGGCGGACTGTCGCGCCGTGACTCCGGCAAGGTCCAGCGTCACGTCGACGAGTGCCGTGCCTGCATGGGTCTGTACCTGGAGCTGCAGGACTTCAACCACGGCCTCGCCGGGATCCTGGCTCCCGCGATCCTCGGGACCGCGGCCTCGGGCTACCTGCAGGCAGCGGGCGGCTCGGGCGTGCTGGCCGGCGCCGCGGGCGCCCTGCGCCAGAGTGGCGGCTCCGCCGGCGGAGGCGCCAGCGCCGTCGGAGGCTCGACGTCGGGCGTCATGGGCGTCCTCGGCACGATCGGGCCCGCGGGGATCGCGGCCGGCGCGGCGGCGAGTGTCGTCGTGATCGCCGGCGCGGCAGCCCTGTTGACCGTCGAGTCGCCGCCGGCCCTCGAGACCACCACCCAGGCCTCCCGTCCGGGCATGGCGACTCTTCCCGGCGAGGGCCCGTTCGACCCCGCTCCCCCGGGCGTCGGCCCGGTCCAGGACCCCGGCGTGTGGCAGGACGCGCCCGAGACCTCCGACGACGCGGACGACTCGCCGCCGGACGAGCCGGTGCCCGACGAGTCCTTCCCGGAGGAGCCGCCGCTCCCGGACGTGCCGCTGCCGCTGCCGACGGACGAGCCGCCGCCGCCGACGGCCGAGCCGCCGCCGCCGACGGCCGAGCCCTCGACCAGCCCCACCGCCGAGCCGACCCAGGGACCCACCGAGCCCACGACCGAGCCCACGCAGGGACCCACCGAGCCCACGACCGAGCCCACGCAGGGACCCACCGAGCCCACGACCGAGCCCACGCAGGGACCCACCGAGCCCACGACCGAGCCGTCGCCGGAGCCGACCACGGAGCCCACCGCGGAGCCGACGTCCCCGCCGACGTCCGACCCGACGAACGAACCCACCACGCCGCCGACCTCGGACCCCACGCCGGAACCGACGACGATCCCCACGCCGACGCCGACGCCGACCTCGGACCCCACGCCGGAACCGACGACGATCCCCACGCCGACGCCGCCGACCTCGGACCCCACGCCGGAACCGACGACGATCCCCACGCCGACGCCGCCGACCTCGGACCCCACGCCGGAACCGACGACGATCCCCACGCCGACGCCGCCGACGTCTGAGCCCACGTCGACGCCGCCCACGACGGAACCGACCACCGAACCCACCACGTCGCCGACTTCGGACCCCACGCCGGAACCGACGACGATCCCGACGCCGACGCCAACCACGGAACCCACGACTCAGCCGACCACCGAGCCGACCACCGAGCCGACCACGGAACCGACCACGGAACCGACCACCGAACCGACCACGGAACCGACCACCGAACCGACAACCGAGCCGACAACCGAGCCGACCACGGAACCGACCACCGAGCCGACCACGGAACCGACCACCGAGCCGACCACGGAACCCACCACCGAGCCGACCACGGAACCCACCACCGAGCCGACCACGGAACCCACCACCGAGCCGACCACGGAACCGACCACGGAACCGACCACGGAACCGACCACGGAACCGACCACCGAGCCGACGCCCGGCCCCGTCGACAGCGCGGTCTCGGGCCTGGCGCGGGCGGGGTTCTTCTCCGTGAACCTCGACTTCCGGGTCGGCCGCGGCGCCGTCGAGGGCCAGCGAGTCTCCGTCCGGGTGGCCTTCACCGGAGGACTGCCGAACATCGAGCTCGTCACCGGCTGGACCGCGGGATGGGACTGCGAGCGTGCGTCCGCCTTCAGCACGGAGATCACCTGCACCCACCAGGTCTCGGCCAACCGCACGGTCCCCTCCCTGCGACTGGGCACGCTGACCCCGTTCCCCGCGGGCACCTTCACGGTCACGAGTGCCGGGCGCAGCATGTCGGGCGCCTTCGGCAGTTGAGCGTCGCCTCGGCACGGCGGCCGTCCTGCGGCATGATGAACCCATGACTCTCCTGCGTGCGGTGGCCCGTCCGATGCTGGCGACGATGTTCATCTCCGGCGGGGTGATGGCGTTGCGCAAGCCCGACGCGTTGGCCGCGAAGGCCCAGCCCGTCACCGACGTCCTGCGCAAGGTGGCTCCCCAGGTCCCCCTGTCGGCCAAGAACCTGGTTCGCCTGAACGGGGTCGTGCACGTCGCGGCCGGCGCGACGCTGGCCACCGGACGGCTGCCGCGGACGTCCGCCCTCGTCCTCGCGGCCACGATGCCGGCCACGACCGTCACGGGTCACCCGTTCTGGAACGAGACCGACCCCGTGGCCCGGCGGAACCAGTTCACGCACTTCATGAAGAACATCTCGCTGACCGGCGGACTCCTGCTGTCGACGCTCGACCCCGACCCGCACAAGCCGTGGCTGGGTTCGCGTGCCGCCCATCGCGCCGTCGCGGCGAAGGACACCGTCGTCGACCAGATCAGCGACTTGCGGGGATGACCGACTGGCGTGCCCCGCGGGTCGCAGGCGCGGTCCAGTCCGACGTCCTGCTTCCCGGATCGAAGTCCCAGACCAACCGCGCCCTCGTCCTGGCCGCGATCTCGGACGGACCCAGCGTGGTCCGGCTGCCCCTGGTCGCCCGCGACACCGAGCTGATGGCCTCGGCCCTGGCGTCCCTCGGCGCCCGACTCGACCGCGACGCCGACCAGTGGACGATCGAGCCGATCACTCCCGTCGAGTCGGCCGCGGTCGACTGCGGACTCGCCGGCACCGTGATGCGCTTCGTCCCGCCGGTCGCCGCGCTCGGCACGGGACCCGTGCGCTTCGACGGCGACCCCCGAGCCCGTGAGCGTCCGATGGGCACCACGATCTCCAGCCTGCGTGACCTGGGCGTGCAGGTCGACGACGACGGCCGCTCGACCCTGCCCTTCACCGTGCACGGCGCCGGCGAGGTCCGCGGCGGATCGCTGACCGTCGACGCCTCGGCCTCGAGCCAGTTCGTGTCCGCCCTGCTGCTGGTCGCCCCGCGGTTCCGCGAGGGCCTCGACCTGCGGCACGAGGGCGGGTCGCTGCCCTCGCTGCCGCACGTCGCCATGACGGTCACCGAGCTGCGCCGTCGCGGAGTCGTCGTCGACGAGTCGCCCGGTCGCTGGCAGGTCCATCCCGGGCCCGTCAAGGCGCTCGACGTCACCATCGAGCCCGACCTGTCCAACGCCGGCCCCTTCGTCGCCGCCGCCCTCGCGACCGCCGGTCGCGTGCGGGTGCGCCACTGGCCCGAGCAGACCGACCAGGCCGGCGACGCCTGGCGCGACCTCGCCGTGGCCTTCGGCGGCACGGCCGAGCGGGACGGGGACGACCTCGTCTTCACGGGTCCGGACCGCCTGCGCGGCGTCGACCTCGACCTGCACGACGTCGGCGAGCTGACCCCCGTGGTGGCGGCGCTGGCCGCGCTTGCGGACACGCCCAGCACGCTGACCGGCATCGCCCACCTGCGCGGCCATGAGACCGACCGGCTCGCGGCCCTGGCCACCGAGATCAACCGCCTCGGCGGCCGGGTGGACGAGCGCGAGGACGGCCTCGTCATCTCGCCCGCCCCGCTGCACGGCGGATCCTTCGCCACCTACGAGGACCACCGCATGGCGCACGCCGGCGCGGTCATCGGCCTGCGCGTCGACGACGTCACGGTCGAGAACATCGGCACCACGGCCAAGACCTACCCGGGCTTCGCCGACGACTGGATGCGGGCGGTGTCGTGAGGGACGAGCACGACCAGTACGAGCGGCCCCGTCGGCGCACCCGGCCCCGCACGAAGGACCGGCCGGACTACTCCGACGCGGTGGTCGCCATCGTCACCACCGTCGACCGCGGCCGCTACACGCTGCTGCTCGAGGACGGCACCGTCGTCACGGCGATGAAGTCGCGTCCCCTGGGCCGTCAGGGTGTCGTCGTGGGCGACGAGGTCCGCATCGTCGGCGACGTCTCCGGCGCCCCGGGCAGCCTCGCGCGCATCGTCGAGGTGCTCGAGCGGCGCACCGTGCTGCGGCGCAGCGCCGACGACGACGATCCGATCGAGCGGGTCGTCGTGGCGAACGCCGACCAGCTGGTGATCGTCACGGCGCTGGCCGACCCGCCCCCGCGACCGGGCCTGATCGACCGTTGCCTGGTGGCGGCGTACGACGCCGGCATGGACCCCGCGGTCTGCCTGACCAAGGCCGACCTCGCCCCGGCCGAGGACGTCGTGGCGCAGCTGGCGCCGCTGGACGTGCGCATCGTGACCACGCGCCTCGACGGCGACCTGGACGACCTGCGCGACCTGCTGCGCGACCGCACCAGCGTGCTGATCGGGCACAGCGGCGTCGGCAAGTCCACGCTCGTCAACGCTCTGGTCCCGGACGCTCACCGCACGACCAGCCACGTCAACGTGGTCACGGGCCGCGGCCGCCACACCTCGACCTCGGCGATGATCCTGCCGCTGCCGTTCGGCGGTCGGATCGTCGACACCCCCGGCTTCCGGTCGTTCGGCCTCGCGCACGTCGACATCGAGCGGATCCTGCGCGCCTTCGCCGATCTCAACACCGCGGCACGGGACTGCCCGCGCGGGTGCACCCACCTGGCCGAGGCGCCCGAGTGCGCCCTCGACACGGCCGCCGCGAACGGCGAGATCGACCCGGCGCGGCTCCAGTCGTTCCGCCGGATCATGGCCAGTCGCTCCCTCGCCGACGAGTACTGACCGGAGCGCGGACCCCAGACCGTAGGCTGACCCCATGGCCAACCCGTACCTCGACGACCTGCGACTGGCCCACGTCCTGGCCGACTCCGCGGACAACCTCAGCATGGACCGCTTCGGCGCCCTCGATCTCGAGGTCTCGACGAAGCCGGACATGACGTACGTGACCGAGTCCGACCGCGCCGTCGAAGACGCGATCCGCCGCACCCTCAAGACCTCGCGCGGCCGCGACATCGTGCTCGGCGAGGAGTCCGGCGAGATCGAGGGGACGTCCGAGAACTCCGAGCGGCGCTGGATCGTGGACCCGATCGACGGCACCTCCAACTTCGTCCGTGGCGTCCCGGTGTGGGCCACGCTCATCGCCCTGGAGGAGGCCGGCGAGATCGTCGTCGGCTGCGTCTCGGCGCCGGCCCTGGGTCGCCGCTGGTGGGCCATGAAGGGCGACGGCGCCCACACGGGCAAGTCGTTCCGCCAGACCCGCCCCATCCACGTCTCCGCGGTGCGCGAGCTGACCGCTGCGTCGATGTCGTACTCCTCGGCGCCCAGCTGGGACCAGATCAACCGGCAGGGCGAGTTCGACGCGCTGCTGCGCCAGTGCTGGCGCACCCGGGCCTACGGCGACTTCTGGTCGTACATGCTCGTGGCCGAGGGTGCGGTCGACATCGCCGCCGAGCCCGAGCTGAACCTGTGGGACATGGCCGCGCTCGACATCATCGTGCGCGAGGCCGGCGGTCAGTTCACGAGCCTGGCCGGCGAGCCCGGACCCTGGGGCGCCAACGCCGTCGCGACCAACGGACGGCTGCACGACGCGGTCATGGCGTATCTGGGCCACTTCCCCGACGACGGCTCGGTCTGGGCCGACGAGTCCGGCGACTCCTCCGACGAGCCCGTGGCCGACAACGTCACGCGACTGCGCTTCAACCGCGACGACTGAGTCCCGCCCGCGAGACGGGCCCCTGCTCTTCGGCAGTGATCAGCGTTACACTGCCGAGCAACCAAGGAGGCCCCATGCGTGTACGCGACGTCCTCACTGCCAAGGGCAGTGCCACCGTCCTGACCATCTCGCCCGACGCCACCGTGGACGAGCTGCTGGACATGCTCGCCGAGCACAATGTCGGCGCCCTGGTGGTCAGCAGCGACGGCCGCTCGATGGGCGGGATCGTCTCCGAGCGCGACGTCGTGCGCAAGCTGCGCGGCCTGGAGCACCCGCGCTCGGCGACCGTCTCGCAGATCATGACGACCGACGTCCAGGTGTGTGGGCCCGAGGACTCCTTCGGCTCGCTGATGAGCACGATGACCGACCACCGCGTGCGCCACGTGCCGGTGATCGAGAACGACGAGGTCGTCGGGATCCTCAGCATCGGGGACGCCGTGAAGTTCCGGATGGACCAGCTGGAGTTCGAGCGCGACCAGCTCTCGAACTACGTGCAGGGCTGAGTTCGGACCCACCGCGCCGCCGTCGCCGGACCGTCGACCTATCGTTGACGTGTCGACGACGGCTGTCGTCGTGCCGAACCGAGAGGGACGATCATGCATCGCACCGAGCACCGACCTGCCGGGCGCCCCCGCCACCCCCACCGCTCGCGGCGCAGTGGTCCGCGCGACTTCGACTGGGAGCTCGGTCCGGGCCGCTCGGGACGCGGTGGGCGGCGCGGACGCAAGGGCGGCGACGTGCGTGCGGCTGCGCTGCTGCTGCTGGCCGAGGCACCGGCGCACGGCTACAGCCTGATCCAGCAGATCGCCGCGCGCAGCGACGGCGCCTGGTCCCCCAGCCCCGGGTCGATCTACCCGGTGCTGCAGCAGCTGGAGGACGAGGGCCTGATCGAGTTCACGCGGGTCGAGGGGCGCAAGACCGCGAGCCTGACCGAGACCGGCGCGGCCTACGTCGAGGAGAACCGCGAGGCGCTCGGCGAGCCCTGGGACTCCGAGCAGCTCGGCCGGGGCATCCCCGCGGAGTCCGCCGCGCTCAACACCGCGCTCAAGTCGCTGATGTCCGCGGCACGCCACGTCATGACCGACGGCTCCCCCGCCCACCAGGCCCAGGCGGCCGCGATCGTGGCCGACACGCGCCGGCGGCTGTACGGCCTGCTCGCCGACGATGAGTCCTGACCGGCCGGTCGTCCGACTCCCCGAGTCGGAGCTGACCTGGCGCTTCAGCCGCTCGTCCGGACCCGGGGGCCAGCACGTCAACACCACCGAGACCCGCGCGGAGGTCCTCTGGTCCCCCGGCGAGAGCAGCGTCCTCACGGCGGACCAGAAGGCGCGGGTCCTCTCGCGGTTGCGCGGACGCCTCGTCGACGGCCAGCTGTCGGTCGTCGCCTCGGCGCACCGGTCGCAACTGCGCAACCGTGAGGACGCGGTGCAGCGGCTGGAGGAGCTGGTCGCGGAGGCGCTGCGCCCCGTGAAGAGCCGCCGGCCCACCCGGCCCACCCGTGGGTCCGTCGAGCGGCGACTCGACGCGAAGAAGCGGCGCAGCCAGATCAAGCGCGGCCGGCGCGAGTGGTGACCGAGCGGTCCCGCCAGCGGTAACGTGCGGCCATGAGCGAGGTCGGCACGATCCTCTCGGTGGTCGCCGTGGTCGCCCACTTCGCGATCAACATCGCCGCGATCGGGTTCATCCCCGAGGGTCGCCGGCCCCAGACCGCGATGGCGTGGCTCATCCTGATCGCCTTCGCGCCGTTCGTGGGCGCGCTCGCGTTCCTGTTCTTCGGCAGCGCGCGCATCGGGCACCACCGCCACCGCGAGCTGACCGCCGCCAATCGCGTCATCGCCCAGGAGACGCGCGGGCTCACCGCGCCGGTCCCCGCCGACGCACCCGACTACGTCGCGCCGCTGGTGCTCCTGAACCGCCGTCTGGCGTCGATGCCGCTCACCGCCGGCAACCACGTCACGCTGCTGCCGGACTACCAGGAGTCGATCGACGAGATGATCGCGGCGATCGACCTGGCCCGCGAGCGGGTCCACGTCGAGTTCTACATCGTGGCGCTCGACGAGATGACGACGCCGTTCTTCGACGCCCTCGACCGCGCGACGGCCCGGGGGGTGACCGTCCGGCTGCTCTTCGACCACCTCGGAACCCGCCGCATCAACGGCTATCGAGCGCTCAAGCGGCGGCTGGCCGCGTCCGACATCGAGTGGCACCTGATGATGCCGCTGCTGCCCCTGAAGGGTCGCTTCCGCCGGCCCGACCTGCGCAACCACCGCAAACTGCTCGTCGTGGACGACGTCGTCGGGTTCACCGGCTCGTTGAACCTGACCCATCCCTCGTACGACAAGCCGAAGAACCGCAGGATCGGCCGCGCGTGGGTCGAGCTGTGGTGCCGGGTCGAGGGCCCCGTGGTGGCCACGATCGACGCGCTGTTCAGCGCCGACTGGGCCCTCGAGACCGGCGAGGTCCTCGACATCACGACCCACGAGGTCGAGCAGTCGCCGCACTCGTCCCGCGACGTGGTGGGCGTGGCCGCCCAGCTGATCCCCAGCGGGCCGGGCTTCGAGGAGGAGAACAACCTGCGCCTGTTCACCTCGCTGCTCTACAACGCGCGCCACCGCATCTCGCTGACCAGCCCGTACTTCGTCCCGGACGAGACGCTGCTCTACGCCGTCACCACCGCCGCGCAGCGCGGAGTCGACATCGAGCTGTTCGTCAGCGAGCAGGCCGACCAGTTCATGGTGGGGCACGCGCAGGCGTCGTACTACCGCGAGCTGCTCGAGGCCGGCGTCCGCATCTGGCTCTACCCGGCCCCACTCGTGTTGCACGCCAAGCACCTGAGCATCGACGACGACATCGCCGTCCTGGGCACCAGCAACATGGACATGCGCTCGTTCGCCCTGAACTACGAGATGATCCTGCTGCTGCCCGACGCGATGGTCGTCCAGCAGATCAGGAAGGTCGAGGACAGCTACCGCGCGGCGTCACGCGAGCTGACGCTCGAGGAGTGGACGCGGCGTCCGGCCCATCTTCGGTTCGTGGACAACGCGATGCGCCTCACCGCGACCCTGCAGTGAGACTCAGGCGGGCCGGCCGAAGAGCTGCACGGTCCACGTGTGCCCGCGGCCGTCGCGCACCATGCCGATGCCCAGGCGCGTGTACTTGCGGCTGAGCATGTTGTGACGGTGACCGGGCGAGTTCAGCCACCCGCGGATGTTGGACCGGGGCGTCCTGAACCCGTGCGCCACGTTCTCGCCGACGGCGCGCGCGTTGCACCGGCGCAGCACCGCCGAGAGGTTCTGGTGGAACATTCGCTGCTGGGCGGCCATCCGCCGGGCCTGGCGCTGGGCGTACCGGTCGAGGCACGAGTCGAAGCGCAGCGTGCCCAGGCCCCGCGCGTGGCGCGCGCTGTTGGTCAGGTCGTGCAGCCGCTGGTCGAACGTGCTGGGCGACATCGTCGTCGCCGAGGCCGGCGCGGACGGAACCGCGGCCAGTGCCGTGGTCATGACTAGAGCGACGAGAATCCGACGCATGACTACCTCCCGAGTGTCAGGAGGTCATCGTAGTCACATGTGATGTGTCACACACCACCCATGAGAACCAGGTCACGTCCCGGAGTAGCCGTTCAGCAGTGAGTAGAAGACGATGACGGCCACGGCGGCCGCGGCCAGGCCCGCGGCGGCGCCGACGGCGATCCGGTGTCCGAGACGGCGTCCCTCACCGGCGATCGCCGGGACGAAGACCCACAGCAGTGCCCCGACGAGGATCATGACGAGCACGAAGACGGGCAGGATCGCGCCCTCGTTCGTCTCATCGAAGACGGCGGCGGTCGCGGGGAACAGGCCCAGGGCCAGCAGCAGCAGGACTCCGACGATGGCGATCCGGCGGTAGCCCCGACGCTCCGAGGGTGTGTACGAGTCGTCCATGGGCCCGAACCTAGAGGCCCGGGCGCGGTCGCGCACCTGCGAGAACCTGCCGGGTGAGGCACGATCGGACACAGCGAAGGAGGCCACCATGACCATCGACCCGGAAGAGCCCCAGACGACCGCCGACCCGGACCTCATCCCCACGGCCGAGCCCGCCGACGCCGCCGACCAGCAACGCGATGCCTGGGACGACGAGGACGACCAGGACGGCGCTGCCGTCCCGGACGCCGACCGATCGGTCCCGTTCGACGAGGACGAGCCGACCGACTGACTGACGAGCGGCTACACGATGCCGCTGGAGCCCAGCAGGCGCCCGATCACGTAGGTCAGAGCCAGCGCCAGCGCGCCGCCCACCACGAGCCGCATGGCGGCCCGACTCTTGACCCCGCCGCCGATCTGGGCCGAGATGGTGCCGGTCAGGGCCAGCGCCACGAGCACCGTCGCGAACGTGACCACGAGGCGCGCGTCCTGGCCGGTGGCCAGCATCGCCACGAGCGGCAGCAGGCCGCCGACCGTGAACGCCACGGCGGAGGAGAACGCGGCATGCCACGGACTGACCAGGTCGTCGGCGTCGATGCCCAGCTCGACCTCGAGGTGCGCCGCGAGCGCGTCGTGCGCGGTCATCTCGCGCGCCGCCCGACGAGCGGTCGCCTCCTCGATGCCGCGATCCTGCAGCATCTCGACGAGCTCCTCGAGCTCACCCTCGGGGTCATCGCGCAGCTCGCGGGTCTCCAGCCCGATCATGTGCTCCTCGCTGTCGCGCTGGCTGCTGACCGAGACGTACTCCCCCAGCGCCATCGAGACCGCGCCGCCGACGAGCGCCGCGGTGCCCGCGGTCGCGATGGCCCCGGTGTCGCTCGTGGCGCCGGCCACGCCGACGACGAGGGAGGCCACGGACACGATGCCGTCGTTCGCGCCCAGGACCCCGGCGCGCAGCCAGTTCAGCTTCTGCGAGGTGAAGTCCGCGTGCGGCTCGTCGACGCTCATACGGGCAGCGTAGGCCGCCTCGGGGCGACCCCGCCCACTCAGAGGCGGACGACCAGCACGGCGACGAGCCAGGCACCCGCAGTCAGCAGGGCGCCCGTGAGCTCGACGAGGATCGCGATGCCGGTGGCGCGCAGCGCGTGGCCCGTGGCGCGGCGCGCCGCCGGCTCGTCACCGAGCCGGTGCAGCTCCGACAGGTACGTGCCCCCGACGAAGCCGACGAAGAGGCCGACGACCGGAATGACGAAGAAGCCGACGACGCCCAGGACCGCGCCCACGACGAGGCTGCGGTTCGGGATGCCGCGCCGCTGCAGGTAGCGACCGGCCAGCAGGTACTTCAGCCCCATCCCGACGATCGCCAGCACGAGCGCGAGGGCCGCCACCGTCCATCCCGTGGCGCCGCCCGTGACGACACCCCAGACGATGACGGCGCCGCCGACGACGAAGCCGCCGGGGATCACCTGGACGATCGCGCCGGCCAGACCGACGACGATGACCAGGGCGATGAGCAGGTCGAAGGCGACGCCGCTCACGAGAAGGCGCTGATCCCGGTCTCGGCCCGCCCGATGATGAGCTTCTGGATCTGACTGGTGCCTTCGTAGAGGGTCATGACCCGCGCATCGCGCATGTACTTCTGCACCGGGTACTCGTCGACGTATCCGTAGCCGCCGAAGACCTGGATCGCGAGGTTCGCCGCCTTGACGGCCTGCTCGGAGGCGTAGAGCTTCGCCTTGGACGCCTCGATGCTGAACTTCTCGCCGCGATCGATCAGGTCGGCGGCGCGCCACGTCAGCAGTCGCGCGGCGTCGGCGTCCACCGACATCTCGGCGATCATGTCCTGGACCAGCTGGTACGACGCGATCGGCCGGCCGAACTGCTCGCGCGCGGTGCTGTACTCGATCGACGCCTCGAGGCAGCCCTGGATGATGCCCACGCAACTGGCCGCGATGCCGACGCGGCCCTTGTCCAGCGACGTCATCGCGATGCGGAAGCCCTGACCCTCCTCACCCAGCAGGGCGTCGGACGGCACGCGCATGCCGCTGAAGGACAGCGCCGCGGTCGCCTGACCACGCAGGCCGAGCTTGCCCTTCACCTCGGTCGCCTCGAAGCCGGGCGTGTCCGTCGGGACCAGGAAGGCGGACACACCCTTGGGACCGGGGCCTCCCGTGCGGGCGAAGACCAGCGCCACGTCGGCCCACGTGCCGTTCGTGATGAAGATCTTGGAGCCGTCGATGACCCACTCGTCGCCGTCGCGCACGGCGCGCGTGCGCAGGTTGCCGGCGTCCGAGCCGTTGTCGGGCTCGGTCAGACCGAAGCAGCCCAGCAGCCGGCCCGAGGCGATCCCGGGCAGCCAGCGCTGCTTCTGCTCCTCGCTGCCGAACTGCAGGACCGACTTGCCGAACAGCCCCGTCGAGACCGAGACGATGCCGCGGATCGCCGAGTCGGCCCGGCCGAGCTCCTCCATCGCGAGCACGTAGGTGACGTAGTCGCCGCCGATGCCGCCGTACTCCTCGGGGATCGTCAGGCCCATGAAGCCGATGTCGCCGAGCTTGGGGATGATCGCGGTGTCGACCGACTCGACCCGGTCCCATTCGGCGCGGTGGGGCACGACCTCGCGGTCGAGGAATTCACGGGCGAGAGCGCGAAAGCCGCGCTGGTCCTCGGTGAGCGTCAGATCCATGCCCTGATCCTGCCATCGCCCTACGATGCAGGGCATGGCACTTCCCTCAGCTCGGACGCCCGATCCCCGCGACGCGCCCGCCCTGCGCTGGGGAATCCTCGGAGCCGGGCACATCGCCGCCGCCATGACCGAGGCGCTGCTGGAGGGCACCACGCAGCAGGTCGTCGCGATCGGATCGCGCGATCACGAGCGGGCCCGCCGGTTCGCCGAGCGCTTCTCCCTGGCCCGGGCGCACGGGTCCTACGAGGAGCTCGTGGCCGATCCCGAGGTCGACGTCGTGTACGTCGCCACCCCGCACTCGGAGCACCGCGACCATGCCCTGCTCGCCATCGCGGCGGGCAAGCACGTCCTGGTCGAGAAGGCGTTCACCCGCACCACCGACGAGGCCGCCGAGGTCCTGGCCGCCGCCGAGGCCGCGGGGGTGACCTGCGTCGAGGCGATGTGGTCCCGCTTCCTGCCCGGCTACGACGTGGTGCGCCGGACCGTCGAGGAGGGCGTGCTCGGCGACGTGCGCCTCATCGAGGCCGATCACGGTCAGCTGCTGTACCCGGACGGACCCGCGCGGCTGGCGGCACCCGAGCTGGCCGGCGGCGCGCTGCTCGACCTGGGCGTCTATCCGGTGCACCTCGCCGCGATGCTCATGCCCCTGATCGAGGACGTCCGCGCCGTGGGCACCCTGACCCCGCTCGGCGTCGACGAGCACGAGACCATCGCCCTGCGCGGCGCCGAGGGGACCGTCGCGGCGCTCACGGCCTGCATGTCGGCCTCCACCCCGACCACCGCCGGCATCGCCGGCACGCGGGCCCGCCTCGAGCTGGCCGGCCCGTTCTACCAGCCCACGGCCATCCGCCTGGCGGACCCGACGGGCCGGACGCTCGAGGTCTGGGAGCCCGAGGTCTCCGAAGGTCACCTCGGGCTACGGTACGAGGCGGTCGAGCTGGCCCGCTGCGTCGCGGACGGCCGCCGCGAGTCGTCCCTGCTGCCGTGGGACGAGACCCTCCGCGTCATGGGTCTCATGGACGAGGTGCGGGCCCAGCTGGGCGTGCACCTGCCGGGTGACTGAGTCCTCACCGGCTCACGGCCAGAGCAGCGCCTTGATGGCGCGGCGCTCGTCCATCGCCCGGTAGCCCTCGGCGGCGTCCTCCAGCGGCAGCTGCAGGTCGAAGACCCGGCCCGGGTCGATCTCGCGGTTCCAGATGAGGTCGATCAGCTCGGGCAGGAAGCGCCGCACCGGCGCAGGCCCGCCGTGGAGGTGGACGCCGGCCATGAAGAGCGGGCCGCCGGGAATCGCGACGTCGTGCGAGACGCCCACGAAGCCGACGTGGCCACCGGGTCGCGTCGCCCCGATCGCCTGCATCATGGACTCCTGCGTTCCCACCGCCTCGATCGTCGAGTGCGCGCCCAGGCCGTCCGTCAGCTCCTTGATCCGGACGACCGCGTCGTCGCCGCGCTCGGTCACGATGTCGGTGGCGCCGAACTCCCGTGCCAGCGCCTGCCGGTCCTCGTGGCGGCTGCAGGCGATGACCCGGTCGGCCCCGAGCCGCCGCGCCGCCAGGATCCCCATCAGGCCGACGGCGCCGTCCCCCACGACGGCCACGGTCTTCCCCGGCCCGGCCTCCGCGGCGACGGCCGCGAACCATCCGGTGCCCAGCACGTCCGACGCCGTCAGCAGCGACGGCAGCAGGTCCTCGTCGGGCATCGCGGGGGTCGCCACGAGCGTGCCGTCCGCCAGCGGGATCCGCGCACGCTGGGCCTGGGTCCCGATCGCCCCCATCGGCACGCGGTGCACGCAGTAGGCCTCGTACCCGGACCGGCAGATCTCGCACGTGCCGTCCGAGGCCCAGAACGAGCCCACGACGAAGTCACCACCCTTGATCGTGCTCACCTCGGGACCCACCTCCTCCACGACACCGACGTACTCGTGACCCATGACCTGGTCGTGGACGGACTCGGCGCCGCGGTACGGCCACAGGTCACTGCCGCACACACAGGCCGCGGTCACCGCGATGATCGCGTCGGTCGGCTCCTCGATCCGCGGGTCGGGCCGGTCCTCGACCCGGACGTCGCCGGGCTCGTGCATCACGACTGCGCGCATGGGTTCTCCTCCGTCGTTCGCGGTGCGCCGGGCGCATCGACCGCTTCCTCCATGGAAACCCGGTACTGCGCGGACCGCGACCCGCGGCCCGATCTGACCGATGACCGGCGGGAGCCGCACTACGGTGGACGCAATGCGCACCGACCGAGCCTCCGGCCGCGGAGCCGCCGTGCTGGTCGCCGCAGCGACCTTGGCGGGCGTCGTCGCGATCGCCCGCCCCCTCAGCGCGGTCGACGCCCTGCTGGTGGTGACCGTGGTCGGGCTCGCCGTGGCCGGACTCCACGAGCTGGTCACGACCCGGTCGGCGCGTGACCGGCTGATCGGAGCTCTCCTGGTGGCGGCGGCGGTCGTGCTCGCGGTGCGCCCGGTGTGGGGAGTCCGCGCCCTCGTGACGGCCCTGGGAGTCGTCCTCATCGGCGAGGGACTCCTGGCCGTCCATCGGCGCCGGTCGTGGTGGGACGCGGCGTGGGGCACCGGACTCGTCCTGCTGGGCCTGCTGGCGCTGGCCTGGCCCGACATCTCGGTCTTCGTCCTGGGGGTGCTGCTGGGAGTGCGGCTCGTCCTGGTGGGCTTCCCCGGCCTCGCGCGCGCGCTCCCCCGTCCGGTCGCCGCGACGCTCGTCCTCGTCACCGCGCTGGCGCTCTGCGGCTACACCGTCGTCATCACGTCGACGTCGCCCGAGCCCGGCCGCTTCTACACCGCGCCGGCCGACACGCCACGCTCGCCGGGACTGCTGCTGCGCGCCGAGCCGTTCACCACCGACGTCCCCACCGGCGCCCGAGCGTGGCGCATCCTCTACAGCACCACGCGCGCCGGCGACGAGCCCACGATCGCCAGCGCCGTCGTCGCTGTCCCGGACGACCAGCTCATGTCGCGCACGCCGGTCATCGCGTGGGCGCACGGCACGACCGGCCTGGAGTCGCGGTGCGCTCCGAGCCTGCGCCAGCGCAACACGGTGGGCGCGGGCGGCATCGCCGCCGTGCACGCGGCGCTCGATCGGGGTTGGGCCGTCGTCGCCCCGGACTATCCCGGACTGGGCACCGGCGGGGTACAGCCCTACCTGATCGGATCGGGCGAGGCGCGCTCCGTGCTGGACGCCGTGCGCGCGGCCCGGCGCATCCCCCAGCTGAACCTGGGTCGCCGCACGGTCGTGTGGGGCCACTCCCAGGGCGGTCACGCCGCGTTGTGGACCGCCATGACGCAGCCCGACTACGCGCCCGACGTCGCCCTGTCAGGCGTCGCCGCCGTCTCGCCCGTCAGCAACCCGACGACCTTCCTGCGCGACCTGCAGCGCCGGCCCGTGGGCACGATCTTCGTCGCCTATGCGCTGGCCGCCTACGAGGCCACGTACGACGACGTCGACGTGGACGACCACGTCCGGGCCAGCGCGCAGCTGCCGATCGACCGCATCGCGAGCCGCTGCCTGCGCTCCAAGGCCTCGCGGGTCTCCCTGACCCAGGCCCAGGTGATGGCCGACCGCTTCGTCGCGGGCTCGCTGTACGACGGGGCACTGGCCCGCCGGCTGAGCGAGAACGACGCGACGGGCGCCATCACCTCCCCGCTGCTGATCGCCCAGGGCGAGCGCGACCGGGTCGTCACCCTGCGGCTCCAGGACGACTACGTGCGCGACCGCTGCGCCGCCGGGCAGTCACTGGACTACCGGACCTACGCCGGCCGGGGCCACGGCGACCTGCTGCGGGAGGAGAGCCCGTTCGTCGACGAGCTGCTGGACTGGACCGCCGACCGGTTCTCGTCCAAGCCGACCACGACGACCTGCTGACCGGACCGGTCGATTCGGAAGGCTCAGGAGCGAGACGCGGGGACGTCGAGGTCTTCGGCGACCGCGGCCTCGATGTCGTGCACGCGAGCCGCAAGCTGCTCGCCCAGGCCCGAGAGGGCCACGACGGCGCGCCGCTTGTCGGCCGGGTCGACACGCCGGATCACCAGGGCGTGCTCGACGAGGTGATCGACGTGCCGGGTCAGGCTGGCAGCCGGCAGCACCGCCAGCTCGGCGAGGTCGGTCATCCGCAGTCCCGGCTGCTCCCGCAGGGCGGCGAGCACCTGCCACTGCTCGAAGGTCAGGCCCTGTTCGGACAGCACCGGCAGCACGGCACGACGCAGCGCCGACTCGGCGTGCTTGAGCCGCAGGGTCGCGCCCATGGGGTGGTGCAGCATCGTGGTCTCCCTCCTCGCGATCACGATACTGCCGTCTGGAACCATCCGGTACGGCCCTCGCGTCACACGCTGTTACATCGTCGTGAAGTCATGTGTCGGGCCCGTGACGATTGCCGTCGCCCCCTCGTGACCGTCGCCTCCGGCGCGCAGACTGGGCGGGTGGTCACCCCCGCCATCGCCACCTCCGAGTCGCGCCTGCGCGTCGCCTTCGTGGTGCCGTTGCAGGGACCCACGGGGATCTACGGCCCCTCGTGCCTGGCCTGCGGCGAGCTCGCGACCGAGCAGCTGAACGCCCATGACGGCATCGCCGGGCGCGAGGTCGAGTTGGTGGTCGTCGACGCCGGCCGCCAGCCCGAGGTCGTGGCGGCCGAGGTGGACGCGCTGGTCACGTCCGGCGCGGTCGAGGCGGTCGCGGGCTGGCACATCTCGGCCGTGCGCCAGGCGATCACCCGCCGCATCGGCGGCCGGGTCGTCTACGCCTACGCCGCGATGCACGAGGGCCGCGACGACACTCCCGGCGTCTTCATGCTGGGTGAGCGACCGATCAACCAGCTGCTGCCGGCGGCGCACTGGATGCGCGAGGAGCTGGGCGTGCGGCGGTGGGCCGTCGTCGGCAACGACTACGTCTTCCCGCGGGTCACCGGCGCGACCGCGCGCCTCGCGCTGCGGGACACGGCCTCGCAGGTCGTCAGCGAGACCTACGTCCCGCTGGGCACCCGGGACTTCGACGGCGTGCTCGAGTCACTGCGCGGCGAGCAGGCCGACGGCGTCATCATGCTGCTGATGGGCCAGGACGCGGTGCACTTCAATCGCCAGTTCGCGCGGCAGGGCCTGGACGACCGACTGGCCCGGCTGAGCCCGGCGGTCGAGGAGAACACGCTCCTCGGCGGTGGCGCCGACGCGCACCGTGGCCTCTATGCCGCCGCCGCGTACTTCGACGGACTCGACACCGTCGAGAGCCACGAGCTGGCCACGGACTACCACCGCCGATTCGGGCCGTGGGCGCCGGCGCTGAACGCCGTCGGCGAGTCCTGCTACGAGGCGATCTGGTTCCTCGGCCGGCTCGGCCGACGCTGCGGCGGGGTGGGCATGGACGCGATCGCCGGGTTCGAGTCGGGCACCTTCTACGACGGTCCACGCGGCCTGATGCGCCTGGACGGGAACCTGCTCGACCAGGACGTCTACCTCGCCAAGGCCGACGGGATGCAGTTCCGGGTCGAGGAGCAGATCGCCCGCACGAGCTGACGCGCCTGAGCCCACGCCTCGTGGGGCACGGCCAGGTGGGCCTCGTCGGCCAGGTGCCGCACCATCGTGCCGCATCCTTCGAGCTCGAGCCGGGTCCCCGCGGTCGTCGGGGGCAACCGGTCCCCCACCACCGTGACCGTCCCCATGACCCGTGCGCCCAGGAGCAGCGGACCGGACCCGGGACCGACGTGCAGCGACTCCAGGAGCACCGGGATGTCACGGGGCCCGAGGACGGTCAGGTCCTGCGCGAGGACTCCCGGACGCTCTCCGTGGCGCCCGAGGACGAGCATCTCGCGCAGGGCCAGCCGTGCGTCCCAGCCCAGCCGCACGCGGGTCCGCCGGTCGACCCGCGCGCCCTCGGCGACGACGAAGGGCTCGCCGGCCCACACCAGGCTCGACGCGGCGTCCAGAGTGATGTCGACGTCCCAGCGCGCGCGCCCGCCGTCCATCGCGTAGGCCACGGTGCCGGCGGGCTCGACCAGCTCGAGGTGGGCGCCCGGGCCGACGACGACCTCGATCCGCACGGCGTCGCCGGCCAGCAGCAGGGCGCCCTCCGGCACGAGTGAGACCCGGGCGCCGTCCTCGTCCGAGCTCAGCAGCATCGGTCGCACGAGCGGTCGGTCTGCCGGTCCCGAGCACCCCAGCAGCACCTCACACCCTCCGCCGGCCTCGGGCCGGCGCACCTCGACGCGGGTCAGGCTCGAGGTCTCACACGTGGACGTGGTCGTCATCGGCGCCGCCGTGGGTGTGCGCCGTGCCGTCGGCATGGAAGTGGGCCGCCATCGGTCCCGGGTCCTCCGGGACGAGCATCCCCGCCCGGTGCGAGCCGAGCTGCTCGAGCAGCCAGGACGTCAGCGCGCCGACGGACTCCTCGTCACTGCGCGACAGGGCGATCACGGGACGGCCCTCCCGGACGGCGCCGGCGTCCGCCACCATCTGCTTCGCGTCGACGCCGACGTACGGCGCCAGATCGGTCTTGTTGACGACGAGCAGGTCGGCGCGGGTGATGCCGGGACCGCCCTTGCGCGCGACGTCACCTCCGCCGGCCACGTCGATGAGGAAGATCTGGGTGTCCACCAGCGCCGGCGAGAACGTGGCGGTCAGGTTGTCGCCACCGGACTCGACCAGCACGAGGTCCAACGGGGCGAAGTCCTCCTCGAGCTCCTCGACCGCCAGCAGGTTCGCCGTGATGTCGTCGCGGATCGCGGTGTGCGGGCAGGCGCCGGTCTCGACGGCGCGGATCCGCTCGGGATCGAGCACGCCGGCCGAGCGCAGGAAGCGCGCGTCCTCGTCGGTGTAGATGTCGTTCGTGATGACGCCGATCCTCAGCAGGTCGGCCAATCGTGAGCAGACCAGGGCGATCAGCGAGCTCTTGCCGGTGCCGACCGGGCCGCAGACCCCCACGCGCAGGGCTCGGGACGACGGGCTCATGGGTGCTTCAGGCACTGAACAACCTCCTGGTGGTGGCGGCATGGGCCTGGGCCCACGCCTCGATCCGGGGTGCCCCGGCGGCCGGGATGCCGGCCGGGGTGGTCAGGTGGGCGACGTCGGCGGCGAGCCGGTCGACCGCGGGCAGGGCGGCAAGGACCCACGCGGCGACCTCGGCCGGGTCGAGCGGCAGCAGCTTGAGCGCTGCGGCGGCGACCGTCTGGACGTCGTCGTAGCCCACGAGACGAGCCAGTGCGCAGGCGTCGAGACCGGCCGCGTCGGCCGCCGCCCCCAGCACCACCGCCCGCGACGTGCCGCGTGGCAGCGCGGCGATGGTCGGGTGCTGGGGCCACAGTCGCGAGACCAGCCGCGTCAGGGCGCGGCCCATGGCCCGGGACGTCGCGCGCATGGCGGCACTGGGCGTTCGCGCGGCCCAGGCCAGCTCGACCGCGTCCAGCGGCAGGCCCGCCCGCACGTGGTGCAGGGTCACGACTGCCGTGGCCGCCTCGACCCGCGTGACGGTGGCGAGTCGCAGCGCGATGAAGTCGGGCACCTGCCCGGCCGCGAGGCCCGACTCGACGGCCGGCTCGAGCTGGGCCGACTGCGTGTGCCCCGCGGTGGGCAGGCGCGCGTCGGCCAGCAGCATGAGCATCAGGTCGGGCGAGGTCATGGCGCTCAGAACAGCGAGTAGAGCTGGGTCAGGGGCAGGGACGCGGCCGGCGCGGGCCGGACCAGCTCTCCGTCGACGTGGATCGCGAAGGTCTCGGGATCGACGCGGATGTCGGGCAGGGCGTCGTTGTGGACCATGTCGGCCTTGCCGATGTCGCGTGTGGGCTTGAGGCCGACCAGGCGGCGACGCAGGCCCAGGTCGTCGGCCAGCCCCGCATCGATCGCCGCGGGCGAGACGAACGTGACCGCGTGGTCCGCTCCCCCGCTGGCCGGGTCGACGAGCGTCGGGCGCATCAGCTGCGGCTGCGGTGTCGGGATGGAGGCGTTCGGATCACCCAGCGACCCCCACACCAGCGCGCCGGCCTTGAGCACGACCTCGGGTCGGAACCCGAAGAACCGCGGGTCCCAGAGCACGAGGTCGGCCAGCTTGCCGGGCTCGACCGACCCGATCTCGTCGTCGAGGCCGTGCGCGATCGCCGGGTTGATCGTGTACTTCGCGACGTAGCGCTTGGCCCGGACGTTGTCGGCCGGGCCGCCGAGCGATCCGAAGCGGTCCTTCATCACGTGGGCGACCTGCCACGTGCGCGTGACGACCTCGCCGATCCGGCCCATCGCCTGGGCGTCCGACGAGGTGATCGACAGGGCCCCGAGATCGTGCAGCAGGTCCTCGGCCGCGATCGTGGTGGCCCGGATCCGGGACTCGGCGAACGCCAGGTCCTCGGGCACCCGCGGGTTGAGGTGGTGGCAGACCATCAGCATGTCGAGGTGCTCGGCGACGGTGTTGACGGTGTGCGGCAGGGTCGGGTTCGTCGAGCCCGGGATGACGTGCGGGAGCGACGCGATCGTCAGGATGTCGGGAGCGTGGCCGCCGCCGGCCCCCTCGGCGTGGAAGGCGTGGATCGAGCGTCCGGCGATCGCGCCGACGGTCGACTCGAGGTAGCCCGCCTCGTTGAGCGAGTCCGAGTGCAGGGCCACCTGCAGGCCATGCTCGTCGGCGGCCCGCAGCGCGGCGTCGATGGCGGCGGGCGTGGCGCCCCAGTCCTCGTGCACCTTGTAGCTGCCGGCGCCGGCGAGCGCCTGCTCGGCCAGGGCCGGCGCGGACACCGTGTTGCCCTTGCCCATCAGCAGCACGTTGAGCGGGAGCGAGTCCAGCGCGCGGTGGATCGTGCGCAGGTGCCACGCGCCGGGCGTGACGGTCGTGGCCTTCGAGCCCTCGGACGGGCCCGTGCCGCCGCCGCCGACCGTCGTGATTCCCGTCGAGAGCGCCTCGACCAGCTGGGACCGCGAGAGGAAGTGCACGTGGACGTCGATCGCTCCGGCGGTCAGGATCCGGCCCTCGCCCGAGATGACGTCGGTCGACGGGCCGATCACGAGGTCGGGGTGGACCCCGTCGGCGATGTCCGGGTTGCCGGCCCGCCCCAGCGCCACGATCCGACCGTCGCGGATGCCGACGTCGGCACGGACGATGCCGGCATGGTCGAGCACGATCGCGTTCGTGATGACGGTGTCGAGCGCACCCTGCGCTCGCGTGGCGGTCGACTGGGCCATGGACTCGCGGATCGACTTGCCGCCGCCGAACACGGCCTCCTCGCCACCGAACGTGAGGTCCTGCTCGATCTCGATCCACAGGTCCGTGTCACCGAGTCGCACCTGGTCGCCGGCCGTCGGGCCGAACAGGGCGGCGTACTCGGAGCGTGAGAGGCGCATCAGTCCTCCGCCGCCCGACGGACCTGGATGCCGGGGACGTGACCGCGGCCGCCGAGCGTCACGAGGTCGACCTCGCGCGACGCCCCCGGCTCGAACCGGCGCGACGTGCCCGCCGGGATGTCGAGCCGGAAGCCGCGGGCGGCCTCGCGGTCGAACTCCAGCGCCGCGTTCACGTCGGGCAGGTGGATGTGCGAGCCGATCTGGACCGGGCGGTCCCCCGTGTTGAGCACGACGAGCGTGAGCCGCTGCTCGGGCGTGCGGTCGGCGTTGATCTCGAGCGTGCCCTCGGCGACGCGGACGGCCCCCGGGCCGCGTGACACTGAACCCACTGTCGTCTCCTCAGGCGATCGGCTGATGGATGGTGACGAGCTTGCGCCCGTCGGGGAAGGTGGCCTCGACCTGGACGTCGGACAGCATGTCGACGACCTCGGGCATGACCTGGTCGCGGCTCAGGACGGCCCGGCCGGCGATCATGAGCTCGGGCACGCCCACGCCCTCGCGGGCCCTCTCGATCACCCACGTCGTCAGCAGCGCGACCGTCTCGGGGTGGTTGAGTCGCACGCCGCGCGCCAGGCGGTCGCGAGCCACCATGCCGGCGACGGACAGCAGCAGCTTCTCGGTGTCGCCGGGGGTCAGGTGCACGTCAGACCGCCATCGCCGCGCGGACGGAGTCGATGGCATGCGCGCCACCGTCCCCGCTGGAGGTGATCCGGCCCGACTCGATCACGTGATAGGTGTCCGTCGCGCGCAGGGCGAACCCGACGTGCTGCTCGACCAGCAGGACCGTGAGGTCCCCGCGCTCGGTCAGCGACGCGATGACCTGCTCGATCTCGTCGACGACGTTGGGCTGGATGCCCTCGGTCGGCTCGTCGAGGATGAGCAACCGAGGCTCGGTGACGAGCGTCCGCGCGATCGCCAGCTGCTGGCGCTGACCGCCCGAGAGCAGCCCCGCCCGCCGGTCGAGCAGACCCGTCAGGGCCGGGAACGTGTCGAGGACCTCCGCGACGAGCGCGGCGCCCCGGGGCCGGCGGTCCGCGACCAGCCGCAGGTTCTCGCGCGTGGTCATCTGCGGGAAGCACTGCTGCCCCTGCGGCACGTAGCCGAGGCCTCGCCGCACCCGCTGGCTCGGACGCAGTCGGGTGACGTCCTCGTCGTCGAGCAGGACGCGACCGCTGCGGGGCGTGAGCAGCCCCACGGCCGCGCGCAGCAGCGTGGTCTTGCCGGCGCCGTTGTGGCCCATCAGGCTGGCGGCGCCGCCCGACGGCACGGTGAGGCTGATGCCGTGCACGACCGTGGTGCGGCCGTACCCGACGCTGACGTCCCGGAACTCCAGCTTCACGATGCCTCCTCCTCGTCCTCGACGGCCAGGCCCACGACCGCCAGCTCCTCGGGCGTGGCCACCGCCGCGGCGTGCCCGAGATAGACCTCCTGGACCCGCGGGTCCGCCTGGACCTCGGCGACCGTGCCCTCGGCCAGGACCTTGCCGGCGTGCATGACGGTGACGTGGTCGGCGTAGTTGCGGACGAAGTCCATGTCGTGCTCGATCACGACGATCGTGCGGTCGGTCCCGATCCGCCGCAGCAGGTCACCGGTCGCGTCCCGCTCCTCGGCGCTCATGCCCGCGACGGGCTCGTCGAGCAGCATGACGCTGGCGTCCTGCACGAGCAGCATGCCGATCTCGAGCCACTGCTTCTGCCCGTGCGCGAGGTAGCCCGCGGGGGTGTCGGCCAGGTGCGTCAGGCCGATCGTGTCCAGGGCCGAGGCGACGTAGTCGGGCACCCCGCGACGTGGCAGCGCCAGCCGCCAGGCCTTGCGGTGCACGCCGCCGGCGATGTCGAGGTTCTGCAGGACCGAGAGCTCCTCGAACACCGTCGCGGTCTGGAACGTGCGGCCCACGCCGTGCCGCACGATCCTGTGCGACTTCATGGTCAGCAGGTCCGCGCCACGGAAGGTGGCCGAGCCGGTGCCGTTGACGAGCCCCGTGACCGCGTCGACGAGCGTCGTCTTGCCGGCCCCGTTCGGACCGATCAGGAAGTTGAGCACCCCCTGGGTCATGGTCAGGTCGACCCCGTCGACGGCCTTGAACCCGTCGAAGTCCACCGTGAGCCCGGACAGGACGAGTTGATCGACGGCGCTCATGCCGCCACCTCCACCTGGGTCGGTCGTGCCGGGGACCGGCGTCGGCGCAGTCCGCCGATCTTCTCCGTGAGGGAGGCCAGTCCACCGGGCAGCAGCAGGATGATGAACACGAACAGGGCGCCCTGGAAGTAGGACCAGGCGCCCGGGAAGGTCTCGGACAGCCGGCTCTGGGCGAAGCCGACGGCCACCGCGCCGACGGCCGGCCCGAACAGCGCCGCCCGGCCGCCGAGCGCCGCTCCGGCGATGAGCCCGATCGAGGCGACGGCATCGACGTTCGACGGTGAGACGATGCCCACGACGGGTACGAACATCGCGCCGCCGATGCCCGCCAGGAAGGCGGCGATCACGAAGGCGACCAGCTTGACGTTGGCCGGGTCGGTGCCCAGGAAGCGCACCCGCTCCTCGGCGTCGCGCGAGGCGATCAGCAGCTCGCCGAAGCGGCTCGTGTAGAGCAGCGCCATGAGCACGAGCGACAGCACCAGGATCGTCGAGCAGATCTGGAACAGCATCAGGCGGTTCTCGGGCAGGAACAGGTTGTAGCCGAAGAACGTCGTGAAGTTGTTGAGGCCGTTGAACCCGCCCGTGACCTTGATCTGGCCGATCAGCAGGATCGCGAAGGCGGCCGCGAGCGCCTGGGACAGGATCGCGAAGTACGCGCCCTTCACCCGGCGCTTGAGCACCGCGTAGCCGACGATCGCGGCGACCAGCGGCGGCAGGACCAGGATGACCAGGAGCGTGAACGGGCCGCTGCGGAACGGCTCCCACCAGCCGGGCATCTGCCCGCCGGCGTAGAGGCCCATGAAGTCCGGCACGCCGCCGGGCCCGGCCTGCTCGAGCTTGAGGTGGAACGCCATCGCGTAGGCGCCGAGGCCGAAGAAGACCCCCTGGCCCAGGACGAGCATCCCGCCGCGGCCCCATGCCAGTCCGATGCCCACGGCCACGATCGCCCAGCACAGGTACTTGGCGAGCAGGTCGAGCCGGAAGGGGCTCAGGACCGCCGGGGCGACGGCGAACAGCAGGACGGCGATCAGCGCGATGCCGGCGGCGTTGCGCCACGCGGGCGCGCTGACTCGGCTCAGAGTGGATCGGTTCACACCAGGCTCCTGGTCCGGACCGCGAAGAGGCCCTGGGGTCGCACCTGCAGGAACAGGAAGATGAGGACGAAGATCAGCGCCTTGGCGACGCTGCCGTTGGTCGCCTGGACCAGGAACGACTGCACGATGCCCAGGCCGAAGGCGGCGATCACCGTGCCGCGGATCTGACCGATGCCGCCGGCGACGACGACCAGGAAGACGTCGATGATGTACGAGGTGCCCAGGTTCGGGCCGGTCGAGCCGACCAGGGTCAGGACGACGCCGGCGATGCCGGCCAGGCCCGACCCGATGAAGAACGTGGTGCGGTCCGCCCGGCGGGTCGAGACGCCGAGGGTCTCGGCCAGGTCGCGGTTCTGCACCGTGGCCCGGATCGAGCGCCCGAGCGAGGAGTAGGTCAGCGCGGCGGTGAGCAGCCCCACCGCGACGAGGGCCAGCGCTGTGATGAACAGCCGCGACACCGGCCACTGGTAGCCGAGGATGTCGACCTGGCCCGACAGCCAGCCGGGCGAGCGGACCTGCTTGGCCGGCGCGCCGAAGATGTCGCGAGCCAGCTGCTGCAGGATCAGCCCAACGCCGAAGGTGACCAGCAGCGTGTCCAGCGGCCGGTGGTACATCCAGCGGATGACGGTCGCCTCCAGGAGCAGGCCCATCAGGCCGCCGACGACGAAGCCGACCGGCAGGGCCACGAGCAGGGAGAGGTCGTCGGGCACGATCGCCTGCACGAGGAAGGCGGTGTAGGCGCCGGCCATGATGAACTCGCCGTGCGCCATGTTGATGACGCCCATCTGGCCGAAGGTGAGGGTCAGTCCCAGCGCCGCGAGCAGCAGCACCGAGCCGATCGAGATCCCCGTGAACAGCGGGGTGAGGAAGGCGTCCATCACGCTCCTGGAGATTGCGCCGAAGGGTGGGCCGGTGGCCGCCGCGCCCGGGACGCGGCGGCCACCGCGGGGATCAGGACGACTTCTTGTACCAGTCGTAGCCCTCGAGGAACGGATCCGGATCGATCGGTCCGTCGGACTCCCACACCGTGTCGATCAGGCCGTTCGGCTGGACCTCGCCGATGCGTCCGGTCTTGGTGATGTGGTGGTTGTCGCCGTCGATCGTCACCAGTCCCTCGGGGGCCTCGAACGTGACGCCGTCGGCGGCCTCCTGGATGTCGGGGACCTTGAACGACTCGGCCTTCTCGACCATCTCCTTGTAGAGGTACAGCGAGGTGTAGGCGGCCTCCATGGGGTCGGAGGTCGGCTTGTCCTTGCCGTACTTGGCCTTGTACGCGGCCACGAACGTCGTGTTCGCGGGGGTGTCGAGCGTCTGGTAGTAGTTCCAGGCCGTCAGCTGACCCTCCAGCAGGTCGGCGCCCATCGCGGCGACCTCCTCCTCGGCGATCGAGACCGAGATGACCGGGGTCTTGGACAGGCCCTTGTCGAAGTAGGCCTTGAAGAACGCGACGTTCGAGTCGCCGTTGATCGTGTTGAACACGGCGTCGGGCTTGGCCTTGGTGATCTTGTCGATCGCCGGGCCCCACTCGGCTTCGCCGAGCGGCTGGTACTCCTCGCCGAGGACCTCGACGTCGTTGGCCGCGGCCCACTGCTTGATCTCGTCGTTCGCCGTGCGCGGGAAGACGTAATCCGAGCCGACCAGGAAGAGCGTCTTGATCTTCTTCTCGGCCTTCAGGTACTCCAGGCCCGGCAGGATCTGCTGGTTCGTCGTCGCGCCGGTGTAGAAGATGTTGTCCGACGCCTCGAGGCCCTCGTACTGGACCGGGTAGAACAGCAGGTTGTCCAGGCTCTCGAAGACCGGCAGCATCGCCTTGCGCGACGACGACGTCCAGCCGCCGAACACCGCGGCGACGCAGTCGTCCTGGATCAGCTTCTTGGCCTTCTCGGCGAAGATGTCGGGCTCGGAGGCGCCGTCCTCCTGGACGATCTCGATCTGCTTGCCCAGGATGCCGCCGTCGGCGTTGATCTCCTCGGCCGCGAGCTTCAGCGAGTTCGAGACGGTCACTTCGCTGATGGCCATCGTGCCCGAGAGGGAGTTGAGGAAGCCGAGCTTCACCGAGTCCCCCGAGGTGTCGACGCAGCCGGCCGAGGACGCGGACTCGCCGTCGTCTGACTTGGTGCCGCATCCGGTCAGGACAAGCGCTGCGGCCATGACCGCCGCGGTGCTCGTGATGAGCTTGCGTGTTTTCACCACTGGACTCCCTTTCGCCTCTGTCGACCCGGCCACGCACCCTGCGCCGCCGAGTGGTTGCGACGCTAGGCAGGGCAGATTTCGAGTTACTTCCATCTGGTATTAACGGCGTGTAAACCCAGCGGTGACCCTCGTCACACCCACGACGGCCGCGAACACGAGCGCGCAGCCGGCGATCCCGGCCCATCCGCCCGGGTAGTCCGCCAGCGGTGATCCGGCCGTCAGGCTCGTGCCGGCGGTGTGCGCGAAGCCCTGCGTCGCGGCCACGTGCTCGAGTCCGTCGGGACGCCCCGACGCGTAAGCGCTGACCACTCCGGCCAGCAGGAGGCTCAGCAGCAGCGCCGCGCCCAGGAAGCGACGCGAGCTCATCGGGCCACCGCCCGCGTGCGGACGTACGGACGGGCGCCGAAGACCAGGTCGGGGCGCGTCCACATCACGGCGGCGACCGCCGCGAGCGTGATCGCGGCCTCGCCCACGCCGATCAGCGAGTGCCAGCCCAGCATCGAGCCGGCCACGGCGCCGAGATCGACCGCTGCCGTGCCGCCGACCGCGTAGAGGCCGGTGAAGGCGAGCGCCGTGGCCGGGACCGAGACCAGCGCCGCCAGCGCGGCCGCAAGCGGAACCGCCACGGGACGCCGGGGTGCGAGGCGCATCGCGACGCGGAACACCGCCCAGCCGACGAGGACGCCGACGACCGCCATGAGCGTGACGTTCGTGCCCAGTGCCGTGACTCCCCCGTCGGCGAAGAACAGCGCCTGGACCGCGAGCACCGCCGTCAGGCACAGCACCGCCGTCGCTGGACCGACGAGCACGGCGGCCAGCACCCCGCCCATCAGGTGTCCGCTGGTCCCGTCACCGACCGCGAAGTTGAGCATCTGCGCGGCGAACACGAACGTCGCCACGAGACCGGCCATCGGCACGCGGTCGTCGTCCGGCAGCTCGCGCCGTGCGTGCCGGGTCGCCACGACCACGGCGGTCAGGGCGACGGCAGCCGTGGCGATGCTGGTCTGCGGATCGAGGAAGTGGTCGGGTACGTGCATGTCGCCCTCCGGGTCACTCACCCCCGAGCGAGGGCGATGCCGGCGACGCTAGGCACGCGGGTTTTCGACGAGGGTCACTCCGCGTTACAGCAAGGTTTCATCTGGAAGGATCCCGCCGCGGCGGGCGAGATCTGTAGCGCTACGCACGTTCTGAGGGCGAAAAAGGTACGGACCGCTACACATCTCGGTCGGCGGAGACGACCAGGGCGCCGGTCTGGACGTTCCAGAGAGCGGCGTAGGCGCCGCCCGCGCTCACCAGCTCGTCGTGCGTGCCGGACTCGACGATGCGGCCGGCGTCCAGCACCCAGATGCGGTGTGCGTGGCGCACGGTCGAGAGCCGGTGGGCCACCACGATCGCCGTGCGGTCGCGCGTGGCCGTCTGCAACGAGACCTGGATCGCGGCCTCGGTCTCGTTGTCGACCGCGCTGGTGGCCTCGTCGAGGATCAGCACCGCGGGGTCGCGCAGCAGCGCCCGTGCCAGGGCGAGTCGCTGGCGCTGGCCGCCGGACAGGGTCACGCCGCGCTCGCCGACCCACGTGTCGTACCCGAGCGGCAGCGTCTCGATGAACCCGTCGGCGGCGGCCTGCTGGGCGGCCCGGCGCACCTCGTCCGCGCTGGCGCCGGGCCGGCCGTAGGCGATGTTCTCGGCGATCGTCCCGGCGAACAGGAAGACGTCCTGCGAGACGTAGCCGATCGATCCGCGCAGCGACTCCCACTCCAGCTCGCGCAGGTCGCGGCCGTCCAGGCGCACCTCGCCGGCCCGGGGATCGTCGAAGCGCAGCATGAGACGCAGCAGCGACGACTTGCCCGCACCGGTCGGACCGACGATCGCGTGGGTCTGGCCGGCCGGCACCACGAGGTCGATGCCGTGCAGCACGTCGGGGCCGTCGGCATAGCCGGCGCGCACGCCCGACAGCTCGAGCCGGCCCGCCACCGGAGTCGGCAGCGCCACGGTCCCGGCGGGCACGTCGATCGGCTCGTCCAGCAGGGCCAGGATGCGGGCGGTCGAGGCACGGCCGCGCTGGTAGAGGTCGAGCATCTCGGCGATCTCGGTCAACGGCCACAGCAGGCGCTGCGTCATGAAGACCAGCACCGAGTACAGGCCCACCTCGAGCTCGCCGTTGAGCGTCGCCCACCCGCCGAACAGCAGCGTGCAGGTGAAGCCGACGAGGATCGCCATGCGCACCAGCGGCACGAAGGCGGCCGACGACGCGATCGCGGTGACGTTGGCCTCGCGGTACGCGGCCGAGGCCGCCTCGACGCGATCACGCTCGCGGTCCTCCGCGGTGAACGCCTTGATCGTCGTGATGCCGCCGAGGTTGGCCCCGATCAGGCTCGAGAGCTCGGCGACGCGCTCGCGCACGGCGACGTAGAGCGGCTCGAGCCGGCGCTGGAACCACAGCGACCCGAAGACGATCAGCGGGATGGGCAGGAACGCCAGGAGCAGCAGCTCCCAGGACGCCACCGCGAAGACGGCGCCGACGAGCAGGATGTTCAGGGCGGTCTGCAGCAGCGCCGGGGCGCCGATGTCGAGGAACCGCTCCAGCTGGTTGACGTCGTCGTTGACGGTGGCGAGGGTCGCACCCTGCGGGCGTCCCTCGTGCCAGTGCACGTCCAGCCGCTGGGCGTGGTCGTAGGCCTCGACACGCAGGTCGTGCTCGACCGCCTGCGCCAGCCCACGCCACGTGACGGCGGCGAAGTACTGCGAGGCCGACTCGATCACCCAGACCACGGCGTTGATCGCGGCCAGCCAACCCAGCTGCGCGAAGCGCGACTCGACGCCGAGCACCTCGGCGACGAAGGACCCCTCGCCGCGGACGACCACGTCCACGGCGGCGCCGATCAGCAGCTCCGGCACGACGTCGGCGACCTTGTTGACGACCGAGAGGACCACGGCCAGCACCAGCCGGCGGCGATACCGGTCGTACCGGCGCCACAGCTCCTCCAGCGGCGCGCGCTCCACCCGCGCCGCCTCCCGTCCCGCCGTCATCCCTCGGGCTCCTCGAACCGGGGCAGCCGCCAGTGCCGGCGGATCGCGGCCACCCGGATGAGCAGCACCAGGGCGACGGCGGTCGCCGCGGCGAACCCGCTGGGCAGCTCGGTCTCGCGCAGCACGGTGTAGACCACACCCCCGGCGATCGAGGCCAGGGCGTAGATCTCGCCGACGAGCACCAGGGGCTTGCGCCGCACCAGGACGTCACGGATCACGCCGCCACCGGCACCCGTGATGACACCGAACATCACGGCGATCCACGGCTGGACGTCATGGGCGAGGGCGATCGAGGTGCCCGTGACGGTGAACGCCGCCAGTCCGATGGCGTCGGCGTAGAGGACCGTGCGCCGTGTGTCGAGCTTCGACTGGGGGTGCACGGTGGCGACCACCAGGACGACCACCGACGTCACGCAGGCGACGATCAGCAGATCGGGCTCGCGCACCCACCAGATCGGATGGATCCCCAGCAGGACATCACGCAGGGTGCCACCGCCCACCGCGACCACGACCGCGAGCACGCCGACTCCGAGCCAGTCCATCCCCGCTCGCACCGCCGCGTACCCGCCCGAGACCGCGAAGGCCACGGTGCCGATCACCTCGGCGACGCGGAAGAGAGCCTCGTTCACAGGCTCCACGGTAGGGGGCGCTCCGAGCAGTAGCGTGCGCAGCATGGTCCGCACCCACACCCCGGACGACCACACCGCTCGAGTCCTCGCGGGGCGGTGGCCGGCCCTCGCGGCCTTCTGCCTGCTGGTGATGACCACCCAGGCCCTCTGGCTGACCTTCGCCGCCATCACCCCGCAGAGCGCCACGCACCTCGGTGTCTCCGAGGGAGCCGTGGGCGACCTCGCCGTCGTGAACGCCGCGGCATTCGTGCTGCTCGCGATCCCGGCCGGGCGGTGGATGGACCGCTCGTACGAGCGAGCTCTGGCCGCCGGCGCGCTCTTCACGGCGGCCGGCGCGATCATCCGGGCGCTCGACCCCTCGTCCTATCCGACGATCCTCGCCGGGCAGGTCGTGATGTCGATCGGCCAGCCCCTGGTGCTCAACGCGCTGACGAAGATCGCCGCCCGGCACTTCCCGCCGCGCGAGCAGACGCTGGCGATCTCGATCGCCGCCGGCTCCCAGTACGCCGGGATCCTCGTGGCGGTGCTGACCTCGTCGTGGCTCGTGGACGCGGGCGGATTCCGGGGCCTGCTGGTCGCCCACGCGGTCCTGGCCACGGTGGCCGCGGGCGCCGTGCTCGCGAGCCTGCGGCTGGCCTCGCATCCCACCGACGTCCTGGGCCGGGTCCGGCTCGGCCGGCTGCGCTCCGATCCACTGCTGTGGAAGCTGGCCGCCCTGCTGTTCCTGGGCTTCGGCATCTACAACGGGGTGGCGACATGGCTCGACGCGATCCTCGTCGACCTCGGCCATCCCGGACTGGCGGGTCCGGCCATCGCCACGATGACGCTGGGCGGTGTCGTGGGCGCCGCGATCCTGCCCAGTCTCGCCGCCGCGCGGGACGCCCGCCGCGCTGTGGCCGTGCTGGCGACGACCGCCCTGGCCGCCGTCATGCTCACGCTGGCGGCCGCGCAACCGGTCTGGCTCGTGTACGGCGCGCTGGCGCTGCTGGGATTCCTGCTGATGGGGACCCTGCCCGTCGTGTTGGACTGGTCCGAGCGGCACGCCGGGCCGACCTTGGCCGGCACGGTGACGGGACTGCTGCTGCTCGCGGCGAACCTCGGCGCCGTGCTCGTCGTCCTGACGGTGCAGATCGCCATCGGCGACCCCGTCGCCGCGCTCGTGGTGATGGCGCTGTGGGCCGTTCCGGGGCTGGCGGTCGCGCTGTCGCTGCCCCGCACGGCCGGACCGCATCTGACCACGCAGTGAGCAGGGGGGACCGGGAGCATCCGTGCCCCCGCCATCGGGGGTGTGGCAGGGGCACGGACTCACTGACAGACACGGCTCGGCTGGGGGACCGAGCGTTTCCCTCCCGGCTGTCTCGAGTGGTGTGAGCTCGAGGCGCCAGGACAAAAGTACACGCGCGGTACATCAGCGTCTCGGGTTTCGCAGGAAATTGTCAGAACGCGTTGCCGCCTGCGATTCCAGCGCGAATCGCGGGGCCGATTCACTGCGGACGCAGCAGCGCCGTGTGGATCGTGACGACGGGGTCCACGAGGTTCGTCAGCACGAGACGGCGACGCGGCGGGGTGTGCCGGATCCGGCGGGCGAAGAGCTCCTCGGTCGCGCCGATCGCGCCGACGACCTCCCACTCCGTGGGGATTCGGACGGGCGCGCCTGCGGCCTCGGCCAGGTCGGCGACCCGGGCCAGACTGCGGGCGTGGCGGTCGACGACGCGGTCGCGTTGCTCGGCCAGCCGCTCGCCCGCGCCGTGGACCTCGACCATGAAGCTGCGGGCGAACGTCGGACGCGCCTCGAGGCTGAGGGCCAGGGCCCGGACGCCGAGCGCGATGCGCTGCTCCCACGCCGAGTCCGGGATGGTCGCGGCCTGGTCACGGATGACCTGCACGAGCTGCTCGCTGATCGCGTCGTGGGCCGCGGCGAACGCCTCCTCCTTGCCGGCGAACCACCGGTAGAACGTCGTGCGCGAGATCCGGGCTCGAGCCGTGATGCCCGCGACGGTCGTGCGGGCGTAGCCGCCCTCGGCGACCTCGTCGGTGACGGCCTGCATGATGCGAGCCCGGTGGGCCTCGCCCACCTCGGTCTCCGACAGCGCCGCCCGCCCACGGGGCAGCCCGACCCGTTCGGGCAGCAGGCGCAACGTCTCGGCGGGCATCGAGACAGGGTAGCGGTAGCCGAACTCCCCCGTCTCTGGTTTCCCACCCGCCTCAGCCGAGCAACGAATCGTTGTTTTCCAGAGGCGATGACGCAATGTTCCACCGGCGAACCCGCAACGAATGTTCGTTGTTGCCACCGGGTTCGCTGCGTAGCGTGGGCGCCATGACCCACGTCCCCTTCCTCGACGTCGCCGGCACCGCCCGATGGATCCGCCGCGACGGCGCCGAGGCGATCATCGCCGCCCTGACCGACGCGGTCGAGAGCGACTTCCGCCGCTGGCCCCGCTTCGACAAGACGCCTCGCGTGGCCTCCCATTCACGGGACGGCGTCATCGAGCTGATGCCGACGAGCGACGGCGAGGCCTACGGGTTCAAGTACGTCAACGGACACCCCTCGAACCCCGCCCGCGGACTGCAGACCGTCACGGCCTTCGGCGTCCTGGCCCGGGTCGATTCGGGCTACCCCACCTTCGTCGCCGAGATGACGTTGCTGACGGCCCTGCGCACGGCGGCGACCTCGGCGATGGCGGCTCGACACCTCGCGCGCCCCGACGCGAGCGTCATGGCGATGATCGGCACGGGCTCCCAGTCGGAGTTCCAGGCGCTCGGCTTCCGCGCCGCCCTGGGCATCCGGAGCCTGCGGATCTGGGATGTGGACGAGGCGGCGATGGCCAAGTTCGTGCGCAACGTCGAGCCGCTCGGCTTCACGGTGCACGTCGCGTCGAGCGCGGCCGATGCCGTCCGCGGCGCCGACGTCATCACCACGTGCACGGCCGACAAGCAGCGTGCCGTCGTCCTGACCGACGACATGGTGGCCCCCGGGGTTCACATCAACGCGATCGGCGGGGACTGCCCCGGCAAGACCGAGCTCGACCCGGCGATCCTGCACCGCGCCGACGTGTTCGTCGAGTACGAGCCCCAGACCCGCATCGAGGGCGAGATCCAGGCCGTCGCCCCCGACTCCCCCGTGACCGAGCTGTGGCGCGTGGTCGGTGGCGAGGCACCCGGGCGCCGCGACGCGTCCAGCGTGACGGTGTTCGACTCGGTCGGCTTCGCCGTCGAGGACTTCGCCGCCCTGACGTTCGCGCACCGCGCGGTCGCCGGCACCGACCTGGTCTCGTGGCTGGACCTGATCGCCGACCCGGCCGACCCCAAGGACCTGTTCGCCCTGGTCGCCGAGGCGGGCGTCGCCCTCTCGCCCGCGAGCTGATCTCCGCAGGGGTTGACCCCGGCCCTGCGCGAGACTAACGTGCAACCAAATGGTTGTAGATACCGACACGAAGCTCACCGACGACGAGGTCGACCGGATCTTCCACGCTCTCGCCGACGCCACCCGACGCGACATCGTCCGGCGCACGCTGGTCGGCGAGGCGTCCGTCTCGCGGCTCGCCGAGTCCTACGACATGTCGTTCGCCGCCGTGCAGAAGCACGTCGCAGTCCTGGAGGGAGCGGGTCTGGTGACCAAGCATCCGCAGGGCCGAGAACGTCTGGTTCGCGGCAATCCCGAAACGATCGCCCGGGCCCAGCGCCTGCTCGACGAACTCGAGCTCATCTGGCGCTCGCGCGTCGAGCGACTCGACGCCCTCCTGGCCGAAGACCCCTCCTGAAAGGCACTCCGATGCCCATCACCTCCGTGTCCAAGGACACCGACGACCTCACCATGACGGTCGTCGCCGAGTTCCCCGTGCCGGTGCGCCGGCTGTGGGACGCCTACGCCGATCCCCGCCAGCTCGAGCGGTTCTGGGGCCCGGTCGACTACCCCGCCACCTTCACCCGCCACGACATGGTCGCCGGCGGCGAGTCCCACTACGTCATGACCGGTCCGCAGGGCGACACGAGCGCCGGGTACTGGAAGTTCCGCTCGGTCGACGAGGGCAAGGGATTCGAGGTCGAGGACGGCTTCTGCACGCACCCGGGAGTCCCCGATCACACGATGCCCTCCATGCGGATGACCTTCGCCTTCGAGGAGGCCGAAGACGGCTCCCGCGTCACCACCACGACGTGGTTCGCCTCGCTGGAGGACCTCGAGAAGCTCATCGGCATGGGCATGGACGAGGGCATGCGGTGCGCGATGGGCCAGATGGACGCCGTCCTGGCCGATCTGTCCGCCTACGCGGTGGGCTCCGGCACGACGCTCGACCTGCTCGACGACACGCACGTGCGGGTGTCCCGCGTGGTTCGCGGCACCGTCGACCAGGTGTGGGCGGCCCACCAGGATCCCGCGCTCGTGCGCCGCTGGATGCTGGGCCCCGACGGGTGGGTCATGACGACCTGCGAAGTCGCGACCGAGGTGGGCGACACCTACCGGTACGAGTGGGCGCGGGAGGACGGGTCGAACGGGTTCGGCTTCACCGGAGAGCTGCTCGAGGCGCAGCCGCCCGTCCGCTCCGTGACGACCGAGCAGATGATCGGCATGGAGGGCGAGGGGACCCGCAACGACCTGACCCTCACGCCGGTCGAGGGCGGCACGCTCGTGTCGACGGTCATCACGTACCCCAGCCGCGAGCTGCGGGACCAGATCCTGGCGACCGGCATGGTCGACGGCATGGAGATCAGCTACGCCCGGCTCGAGCGGGACGTGCTCGTCCCCGCCTGAGCGACGCCCCTCACCGCAGCCGCAGCGGCACCGCTGCGGCTGCGACGAGGCCGGAGCCCAGGATCAGCAGGCTCGCCCCCAGCGCGGGCGACGACCCGACGAACCCGGCGAACACCACCGCTCCGAGGGCCATCGCGAAGGCGTCCACGAGCGCGTCGTTGAGCTGCAGGTACGACGAGACCCGCCCCGCCTCGCCGTCCTCGGCGGTGGCGAGCGCGACCACCGAGAGCGTCGAGAACGCCATCCCGATACCGAAGCCCGCACACGTCCACGCCACGACGGGGACGAAGAGCGGGACGCCCGAGATCCCGACGGCCGCCGTGCTCGCCACGGCCACCGCGACGACGGCGGTCCCGATCCGGATCCGGAGCAGCTCGTCCCTCAGCGCAGGCACGCGAGCGGCAGCCTGCGCGCCGAGGCACCAGGCGACGGCCGCAGCCGTCAGCACCAGGCCGGCGCGCGAGAGCGAGAGTCCCCGCTCGGTCGTCAACAGCAGCGGCAGGTAGACCTCGGCGCCGGCGAACGACGCGCCCAGCAGGCCCCGGGCCACGAGCACGGCCGGCAGCCCGGGGCGGGCCCGCCACGTGCCGGGAGGCAGCAGTCGTCCCGCCGCCAGCAGGGCGAGGATGACGCCCGCCCACACCGCCACGAGCCACGCGTCGAACTGACGCTGGCCGCCGAGGGCCAGGGACGCGACGGCGGCGGCAGCCAGGACGGCCCACCCCAGCCGCCGCCGGTCGACTCCCGCCGAGGACTCCCCCGGCTCCGCCGTCGCCGACCGCACGAGCCACCACGCGCCGAGCGCCACCGCCGGAACGGCCAGGAAGACCCATCGCCATCCGAGGAGGTCCGCGACGACCCCCGCGAGCAGGGGTCCCACCAGCGCGGGCAGGACCCATGCGGCGGTGAGGATCGCGAACACGCGAGGGCGCAGGGCCACGGGGTACGACTCGGCGATCACGACGTAGAGCGCCACCCCCATGACACCCCCGCCCAGGCCGTGGACGAGCCGCCCGACGAGGAAGACCTCCATCGACGACGCGAGCCCGGCGATCACGACACCGGCGCAGAACACGACCACGCCGACGCCCAGGGCCCGCGCCGAGCCGTGCCGGTCGATCCAGTCGCCGGCGACCGACAGGGCCACGACCGAGGCGGCCACGGGAGCGGCGAACGCCAGCGCGTACAGCGAGAGGCCACCGAGGTCACGGACCACCTCGGGCATCACCGTCGCGACGGCGAGGGCCTCGAAGGCGAACAGGAAGGCGAGCGAGAACACGCCGACGGTCGTCCGCAGATGGGGCCGGACCCAGGGAGATCCGGGCGGGCCCGTCAGCAGGGCGCTGCTCACCGGAGCCGCAGGTTGATGACCGCGGCGGCGATGAAGCGGTCCTTCTCCTCGGGCCGGATGCGACCGTCGATGAGGCTGGAACGGGTGGACGGCAGGGGGCGGACGCGGCGGGAGCGCGGTGGCTTGGGCTGGAGCATGTACTCAGCCAACAACCTCAACTAAGGTTGAGGTCAATGCCTGATCTCCTCACCCCGTCGCAGGTCGCCGCCCGCGCCGGCGTCACCGTCTCGGCGCTGCACTTCTACGAGCGCGAAGGTCTCATCACGTCCACCCGCAGCGCGGGCAACCAGCGCCGGTACACCCGCGACGTCCTGCGCCGGATCGCCTTCGTCCGCACGTCGCAGCGGGTCGGGATCTCGCTCGCCGAGATCCGCGAGGCGCTCTCGACGCTGCCGGTCGACCGGGCGCCGTCCAGGGCCGACTGGTCGCGGTTGTCCCGGCGCTGGCGGACGTCGCTCGACGAGCGGATCGCCCGCCTCCAGCGCCTGCGCGACGACCTCGACGGCTGCATCGGCTGCGGCTGCCTGTCGCTCAAGAAGTGCCGGCTGCGCAACCCCGACGACGCCCTCGCCACCGAGGGTCCCGGCCCCCGCCTGCTCGACCCCTCCTGAGCCCACCGCTCAGACAGCCCTGCGCTCAGACGTTGCGGCGGTACTGGCCCCCGACCTCGAAGAACGCCTCGGTCACCTGCTGCAGCGTGCACACGCGGGCGGCGTCCATCAGGACGCCGAACACGTTCTCCTGGCTCGTGGCCGCCTGCTTGAGCCGGGCCAGCGCGGCCTCGGCCTCGCGGCGGTGGGCCTGGCGGAACTCGTGCACGCGACGGAGCTGGGACTGCTTCTCCTCGTCCGTGCCCCGCGCCAGCTCGAGCTTCACCGCCACCTCGTCACCCGCGGGATTGCGGAACGTGTTCACGCCGACGATGGGCAGGGAGCCGTCGTGCTTGCGGTGCTCGTAGAGCATCGACTCGTCCTGGATCCGGCCACGCTGGTAGCCCGTCTCCATCGCGCCGAGGACTCCCCCGCGCTCGCTGATCGCCTCGAACTCGCGCAGCACGGCCTCCTCGACCAGCTCGGTCAGCTCGTCGATGACGAACGAGCCCTGCAGCGGGTTCTCGTTCATGGCCAGGCCCCACTCGCGGTTGATGATCAGCTGGATCGCCAGGGCGCGGCGCACGGACTCCTGCGAGGGCGTCGTGACCGCCTCGTCGAACGCGTTGGTGTGCAGGCTGTTGGCGTTGTCGTAGATCGCGATGAGCGCCTGCAGCGTCGTGCGGATGTCGTTGAAGTCCATCTCCTGCGCGTGCAGGGACCGACCCGACGTCTGCACGTGGTACTTCAGCTTCTGGCTGCGCTCGCCGGCTCCGTACCGCTCCTTCATCGCGATCGCCCAGATCCGCCGGGCGACCCGGCCGAGCACCGAGTACTCCGGGTCCATGCCGTTGCTGAAGAAGAACGACAGGTTCGGGGCGAAGTCGTCGATGTCCATGCCCCGGGCCAGGTACGACTCGACGTAGGTGAAGCCGTTCGCCAGCGTGAACGCCAGCTGGCTGATGGGGTTCGCCCCGGCCTCGGCGATGTGATAGCCCGAGATCGACACCGAGTAGAAGTTGCGGACGCCCTGGTCGATGAACCACTGCTGGACGTCGCCCATCATCCGCAGGCTGAACTCGGTCGAGAACAGGCAGGTGTTCTGGCCCTGGTCCTCCTTGAGGATGTCGGCCTGCACCGTGCCGCGGACGTTCTGCAGGGCGTGGGTGCGCAGATCGGCGTACTCGGCCTCGTCGGGCTCGCGGCCCTCGCGCTCGCGGAAGGCATCGACCTGCTGGTCGATCACCGTGTTGAGGAAGAACGCCAGGACGGTCGGCGCCGGCCCGTTGATCGTCATCGAGACGCTCGTCGTGGGCGAGACGAGATCGAACCCGTCGTACAGCGCCCGCATGTCGTCCACCGTCGCGACCGAGACGCCCGACGTGCCGACCTTGCCGTAGATGTCCGGCCGCGGATCGGGGTCGCGCCCGTAGAGCGTGACCGAGTCGAACGCCGTCGACAGGCGGGTCGCCGGCTGCCCCTCGCTGAGCAGCTGGAACCGGCGGTTCGTGCGGAAGGGGTCGCCCTCACCGGCGAACATCCGGGCCGGGTCCTCGTTGTCGCGCTTGAACGTGAAGACGCCGGCGGTGAAGGGGAAGAACCCCGGCAGGTTCTCGCGCCGCCAGAAGCGGACGAGGTCACCGTGGGAGCGGTAGCGAGGCAGGCTGACGCGACGGATCTGGTTGCCCGAGAGCGTCTCGCGCACGAGGTCGAAGCGCAGCTCGCGGTCACGGACGGTCACGACCTGCGTGTCGCCGGAGTACGACTCCACGATCGACGGCCAGGCCTCCAGCGCCTCGCGGACCGGAGCCGGCAGCTCGGCCTCGGCGCGGCGCGCCGCCTCCGCGAGACCCGGGACGTCCGGCAGCTCGGCCGCGGCCGCCGCGAGGTGCTGGGCCCGGTCGGCGAGGTCGGCCCAGCGCTCGGTCTCGTCGTGGTGGTCGCGGATCGTCTCGGCGATCTCGGCCAGGTACCGCACCCGCTGCGGGGGCACGACGTGGTTCTCGTCGCCGGTGTGGCGCACGTCCACGGCGGGCAGGACGCCGAGCTCGAGCCCCAGCACCGTGCGCAGCTCCTGGTAGAGCGCGGTGACGCCCTCGTCGTCGAAGTGCGCCGCCGAGGTGCCGAAGACGGGCATGTCCTGCGGCTGCTTGCCGAAGGCCTCACGGTTGCGGACCAGCTGGCGACCGACGTCGCGCAGGGCGTCCTTGGCACCACGCCGCTCGAACTTGTTGATCGCGACGACGTCGGCGAAGTCGAGCATGTCGATCTTCTCCAGCTGGCTCGCCGCACCGAACTCGGGCGTCATGACGTACAGCGAGGCGTCGACGAACGGCAGGATGCCGGCGTCGCCCTGGCCGATCCCGGGCGTCTCGACGATCACGAGGTCGTTGCCGGCGGCCTTGAGCACCGCGATCACGTCCGCGAGGTGGTCGGGGATCTCGTGACTGCCCCGGGTCGCGAGCGAGCGGAACGAGACCGGCCCCCCGATCGCATTCATCCGAATGCGGTCACCGAGCAGGGCGCCGCCGCCCTTGCGTCGGGTCGGGTCGATCGCCACCACCGCGACGCGCAGCTTATCGCCGTGGTCGATCCGCAGCCGGCGCACCAGCTCGTCGGTGAGCGAGCTCTTGCCCGAGCCGCCGGTGCCGGTGATGCCCAGGACCCGCGCCGCCGAGCTCGCGGCGCCTCCGCGAACCGCCTCCTCCAGCTCGGAGCCGAGCCGCCCGCTCTCGGCCGCCGTCACGGCACGCGCGACGGCCGAGGGATCGCCCGCCAGCACGGCCTCGGCGCTCGGCAGGCCGTGGTCGACCAGGTCGACGTCGCACGTCTCGATGAGCGTGTTGACCATCCCCACCAGACCCAGCCGCTGGCCGTCCTGCGGGCTGAAGATCGTGACGCCCGCGCTGCGCAGCCGGTCGACCTCGCCGGGGACGATCACCCCACCCCCGCCGCCGAAGACCCGGACGTGTCCGGCGCCGCGCTCGGCCAGGAGCTGCACGAGGTACTCGAAGTACTCGACGTGGCCGCCCTGGTAGGAGCTGACGGCGACGCCCTGCACGTCCTCCTCGACGGCGGCGTCGACGATCTCGGCCACCGAGCGGTTGTGCCCCAGGTGGATCACCTCGGCACCCTGACTCTGCAGGATGCGTCGCATGATGTTGATGCTCGCGTCGTGGCCGTCGAACAGGCTGGAGGCCGTGACGAAGCGGACCGGATGGGCAGGAGCGTGCATGGTGACCTCAGCATTACTAGGATGTCCTAGCAATATAGCCGGAGTGAGCCACGTCACCAAGGAGTGAACGAGCGGCGCTCCGGCTGCAGGATGGAGTGGTCGGCGCCCCTGGCCGAGGGGGGAGGCAGGGGCGCCGACCCGACGGGGCCCGAATCGGGGGTTTCAGGCCGCACCGTCCACGCAAAAGTACACCGTGGGTACACATGGGCCGCGTGGGGCGCGAGAAGGTCTCGGTACCGAGGTTCAGTCGGCGCGGACGACGCCCAGGAGAAGCTCGGTGAACGGCTCCACCGCGCCGGAGAGGTCCAGTCGCTCGTCACGCCCGCGCTGGCGCCGGACCGCCCGGGAGACGAGCTCGTCGAAGGCCCCGACCAGACCGCGCAGGACGTCGCGCGACGGCACCCGCAGCGAGCCGTCGGCGGCGGACACCTTGGCCAGCTCGTGCATGATCTCGACGTGCCGGTCGAGCATCTCCTCGCGCTGCGTCGCGAGGCGCTCGCCGGCGGTCTTGATCTCGACGAAGAAGCAGATGGCGAAGGTCGGCTCGGCCTCGAGGACCTCGACGTAGGCGCGCACCAGCCGGCGGGTCCGGTCGTGGAAGTGCAGGTGGCGCAGTCGCAGGGCCGGCTTCCAGATCCGCGTCAGCGAAAGGTCGGTGGCGTTCCAGTGGGCGGCCGCGAACGCGTCCTCCTTGTCGGCGAACGCCTCGTAGAAGGAGGTGCGGGACACGTGGGCCCGTCGGGTGATCAGAGCGACGGTGGTCGAGGCGTAGCCCGAGGCCGCGACCTCGTCGAGCGTCGCCTGCAGGATCCGGCCACGGCGCGACTCCTCGACGGCGGACTTCGGCAGCGCGGCTCGGCCGCGCGGGAGCGCCAGGCGCTCGGGCAGCAGACTCAGCAGGCCGTCGTCACGCGACGGCTCGTCCTCACGTCCGGAGCCGCCCACGATCAGACCCGGACCTCGACGCGGCTGCAGCCCTGCGCCGTCTTCTCGACCGCGAGCTGGGCGGGGATGCGTTCCTTCATCGTCTCGACGTGGCTGATCAGACCGATCGTGCGGCCGTTCTGACGCAACGAGTCCAGGGTCTCCATGGCCACGTCCAGCGTCTCGGCGTCCAGGGAGCCGAATCCCTCGTCAATGAACAGCGTGTCGAGGGTGATGCCCCCGGAGCGGCTCGTCACGACCTCGGCCAGACCCAGGGCCAGCGCCAGCGAGGCGAGGAACTTCTCACCGCCGGACAGGGACTCGGGCGTGCGGGCCACGCTCGTGTACTGGTCCCGGACGCGGACCTCGAGGCCGCCGTTCGACCCGCGCGTGGCGACCGCGTCGCTGCGCTCGAGGGCGTACCGACCCGACGACATGGCATGGAGCCGGACATTGGCGGCGGCCACGATCTCGTCCAGCTCGATGCCCAGGACATAGCTCTCGAGCCGCATCCGCTTCGTGTTCGGGGACTCACCGTGCAGGGACCGGGCCAGGCGATCGAGGACCTGGAAGGCCGCCCGCGCCTGGGCGTTCTGACTCCAGGCGGCACGGATCGCCGTGGCGAGGTCGTGCGATGTCTTGGCGCGGCTCTCGGCCGCGCCGCAGCGCCGGGACGCCGCCTCGCAGACCGACTTGGCCTCGGCGTGGGCCACCCGCGGCCCGTCGACGTCGACGGGCTCGGTCGGCAGGTCCTGCAGCTCGGGTGCGGCGACGGTCCCCTCGGCCCCGGCCAGCGCGCGGTCGTGAGCCTGGATGCGACGGGTCAGCTCGGCGATCGTTCGGGCGTCGGTCCGCGCCGCCAGGAAGGCCTGCGCGTCGTCGAACTCGTGGTGGCTCAGCGAGGTCTCGAAGGCTTCGCGGCACTCGGTGAGTCGCTGTCGGGCGGCGGCGTCCGCGGCGCGCGCGTCGATGAGCGCGGTCGCCGCCTCGATGTGCGAGGTCAGCACCGTGATCCGCTCGACGACCGACCCGGCGTCGGCGCGGGCCTCCTCGATCCGGCTGCTGAGCCGATCGATCCGCTGGTCCACGTGCTCGGAACGCTGCTCGAGCTTGGCCCGGCGCACCCCGAGCGTCGTGACCTCGGCGTCGATGCGCTCCCTGGCCGTGCGCGACGCCTCGCGCTCGCGCTCGGCCTGCGTCACCTGGGTCAACGACGCGCGAGCGTCGGCGACGAGCACCGTCAGCTCGGCGGCCGCGCGGACCTGCGCCCACCCCTCGAGGGTGGTGCGCAGGGCGACGACCTGCTCGGCGGCGTCCCGGGCCTGGCGATCGGCACGGTCCAGCACCTCCTGGGCGCTCTCGAGCATCGCCTCGGTGACGGGTTCGCCGGCAGCCTCGGCCGGCTCGGGATGGTCGGTGGAGCCGCACACGGCGCACGCCTGGCCGTCGACGAGCTCGGCCGCCAGCGTTCCGGCGTACTCGGCCAGCCGGCGCTCACGGAGCCGGTCGAGCTCGGTGGAGGCGGCGGTGCGGGCCTTGCCGCGCCGCAGCTGCTCGACCTCGGCCTCGGCGAGTGCCGCCCGGGTCAGGTCGCGCTTGGCGGCCAGGTCGAGCTCCTCCAGGAGACGGTCGAGCACGCCCTGGGCCTGGTCGACCGTGACCTCGACCGGCGCGGTCAGGATCGCGTCGTGCGCGAGCGACTCCTCGGCCAGCTCCTCGGCGCGGCGCGCGACGACCTCGAGCTGGTGCCCGAGCGTCTCGGCCTCGTCGCGCAGTCGATCGAGCTCCTGCTCGTCGGCCAGCCGGTCGCGCAGGACCGCGAGCTGGGACGTGGCCTCGTCACGGTGGGCGATCAGGTCGGCCGGCACCGGCCCGGGCGCGATCTCGGCGAACCGCTCAGCGGCGCGCTCGAGCACCACGGCCGCGGCGTCGGCCCGCTGGGTCGAGGACAGCACGCCGCCGTGCACGACCTCGACCGACTGCGCAGCCAGGGCGAGGTCGCGACGACGCCGCTCGACCTCGATCACCGGCCGCTCGGCCATCAGCCGGGCGAGCTGCTCGTGGGCGTCGGCCAGGCGACGCTGCCGGTCGGCGAGACCGGTGGCCTGCTGCAGGAGGTCGTGAGCTGCCTGCACCTCCTTGCCGGCCTGTTCCAGATCGGCTCGCGCGAGCTCGAGGTCGGCGTCATGGGCGTCGAGGACCTCACCGAGCCAGTCCTCGTCCGGCTCCTGCGGTACGTCACGCCCCGAGTGCTCGGCCAGCGCGGCGACCGTGGCGGCGATCCCCGACTCGGCCAGCGACAGCTGCTGGCGCAGCGCGCCGGCGCGCTGCTGCAGATGGGTGTCGTAGTCACGGAACCGGTCGCTGCGGAACAGCGTGCGCAGCAGCTGCTGCCGCTCGTCGCTGGAGGCGACCAGGAACCGCTGGAACTGGCCCTGCGCCAGCAGGACGACCTGCAGGAACTGGTCGCAGCTGAGCGGCACGATGTGGTGCAGCTCCTCGCCCACGGTGCGCAGCTGGGATGCGATGCCGACCCACTGGTCGCCCTCGCGACGAGCCAGCTCGGCCGTGGCCTTCTCGGTCGTGAAGCCCGTGCCGCGGGCCTTCGGCCGCAGGTGCTCGGGCGTGCGGATGATCCGATAGGTCTGACCGCCGGCGCTGAAGACGAGCTCGACCCGGCTGGGCTCCTCGGGGCCGCAGTGGGTGCTGCGCACCTGCTTGCCGCCGGCGGTTCCGTAACGGGGCGCCGCGTCGTACAGGGCGTAGACGATCGCGTCGAGGATGCTGGACTTGCCGGCACCGGTCCGGCCGGTGATCAGGAAGATCCCGTGATCGGCGAACTGGTCGAGATCGACCGTCTGGGTCTGGCGGAACGGGCCGAAGCCCGTCATGGACACCTGGTGGATCCTCACTGCGCCACCTCGCGTCCGGCGACCTGGCCGACCAGCTCGTCGAGCAGCTGCGCCTCGGCCTCGTCGGGCCCCTCGCCGTTGCGGACGAAGGCGAGGAAATCGGCCATGACCTCCTGGTCGGTGCGGGACCGGAGCCGCTCGGGGTCGGTCGGCGTCTGGGCGTCGTCGACCCGGCTGGGCCGGAAGTCCAGGACGGCACAGTGCGGGAAGCGGTGCTGCAGGCGGCGCATCGGGTCGTCGGGCCGCGAGACGTCGGTGAGGATCGCGCGGACCCAGTGCTCGGCGTGGACCTCGAGGTCGGGATCGGAGAGCAGCTCGTCCAGCGTGCCGGTGAGGGTGACCAGCCGCCGCGGGACGGGCAGGTCGAGCCAGTCGACCGAGCCGAGCCCGTCGGCGTCGAGCGTCACGAGCCACGCCCCGCGTGGCTTGTCCTGCTCGGAGAAGGACAGGTGCAGGGGCGCGCCGCTGTAGCGCACGTGATCCGCCAGGACGCTGCGTCCGTGGATGTGGCCCAGCGCCGCGTAGGTGACGCCGTCGAAGACAGGAACCGGGACACGGTCGACGCCGCCGGAGGTGATGCCGCGCTCGGAGTCGCAGGACTCGCCGTCGGCGCCGGCCACGAAGGTGTGCGCCAGCACGACCGACCGGCCGCCGCGGACACCGAGGTCGGCGCGGATGTTCTCGAGGGCGAACCCGATGGCGTCCCTCTGGTGGGAGAGCCTCTGGTCGGGCCACCGGTGCCGGATGAGCGCCGGCTCGAGGTAGGCGATGCCGTAGAAGTGCACGGGCCCGTGCTGGTCGTCGATCGTGACGGGCGTGGCGTGGTCCTCGGGCGAGGTGATGACATGGATGCCGGACTCGCGCGCGAAGGCGGCCTTGGCGCCCAGCCGGGCGGGCGAGTCGTGGTTGCCGCTGGTGACGATCACCCGCGCGCCGGTGCGCTGCAGGGCGAGCAGGATTCGGTCGAGCTCCTCGACCGCGGCCGCCGACGGAGTGGACGAGTCGAAGACGTCACCGGCCACCACGACGACGTCGACCGCGTGCTCGCGGACGAGGTCGACGAGCGCGTCGAGCACCGAGGCGAGGGCCTCGGCGGTCGAGTGCTGGTGGAACGTGCGACCGATGTGCCAGTCGGACGTGTGGAGGATCTTCACACTTCGACGGTAATCAGCCGCACCGACAATTCGAAGCAACGTGGCCGCGCGGGTCGTGACGAGCGTGACGCTCGATGCGTCGTTCGTCACACCGCGGCTGGCTAGGGTCGTCGCATGGCTATCGTCCTGCTCGTCCGACACGGACGGTCCACCGCGAACACCTCGGGCACGCTGGCCGGCCGGATGCCGGACGTCCACCTCGATGACACGGGCCGCGACCAGGTCGCCGGCATGGGCCGGCGACTGGCCGACGCGCCCCTGGTCGAGGTCGTCACCAGCCCCCTCGAGCGGTGCCGCGAGACGGCGGCAGCGATCACCGAGCACCACGACCTCGAGGCCGTGGTCGACGAGGCGCTGACCGAGTGCGGCTACGGCCAGTGGCAGGGCCGCGCCCTCAAGGACCTCGCGGACGAGGACCTGTGGAAGACGGTCCAGCAGCACCCCTCCGCAGCCGTTTTCCCCGGGGGCGAGAGCCTCGCGGCGATGCAGGCCCGAGGCGTCGCGGCGATCCGCGGCCACGACGCGCGCATCGGGGCGGCCCACGGTCCGCACGCCGTGTGGGCGGCGGTGTCTCACGGCGACGTCATCAAGGCTGTCCTGGCCGATGCCTTGGGCATGCACCTGGACCTGTTCCAGCGGCTGCACGTCGACCCCGCCTCGGTCTCGATCGTGCACTACGGGACGCGCCGGCCGGACGTCGTGGCGATCAACACCTCGGCCGGTGACCTGGCGTGGCTGAAGGGTCCGGCCCCCGAGGCCGACGCCGCGGTCGGCGGCGGCGCCGGGCGCGCCTGAGCCGATCCTTCCTCGCACGAGGACCGTCCGCACGACTCGGGACCCGCGTGGTCTGCAGCGAGATGCATCCGCTCCTAGCATGGACCCATGGCGCAACGGGTTCATGAATTCGACTGGCCCGACCGGCTCGTGATCGGCACGGTGGGCCGCCCCGGCGAACGCACCTTCTACCTCCAGGCGCGGACCGGCGAGCAGCTCGTCAGCGCCCTCATGGAGAAGGAGCAGTCGGCTGCCCTGGCCGAGAAGCTCGACGAGGTCCTGGACGAGCTGATGGTGCAGGACGGCAATCCCTACAGCGTCCCGGCCGAGGCGCCGCCCGCACTGGACGACCGGGATCCGCTGGACCAGCCGGTCGTGGAGCAGTTCCGGGTGGGCATCCTCTCGCTGGGCTTCGACCCGTCGACCGCCCAGGTCGTGATCGAGGCGTTCCCGCTGGTCGCGGACTCGCCCGAGTCACTGCTCGAGCCCGAGGCCGACGAGCCCGCCGAGGTGCTGCACGTCAGGATCCCCGTGGGAGCGGCACGCTCGTTCTGCAAGCGCACGCGCGAGGTCGTCGAGGCCGGACGCCCGACGTGTCCGCTGTGCTTCGCCCCCATGGATCCGGAGGGTCACGTCTGCGACCTGCCCGACGGCCTGTCGTGACGCTCGAGGGCGACCTCGAGCTCGAGGGCCGGGTCCTCCCCGCGTCCAACGCCACCTTCGTCGGCCGGATCGCCGGCACGCGCGTCATCTACAAGCCGGTCGCCGGGGAGCGTCCCCTGTGGGACTTCCCCGGCGTGATCCTGGCCCACCGCGAGATCGCCGCCCACCTGGTGTCGGAGGCGACGGGGTGGGCCGTCGTCCCGCCGACGTGGTGGGGCGAGGGCCCCCACGGCCCGGGCATGCTGCAGGTCTGGCAGGACGCCGACCCCGACACCGAGGCCGTGACGCTCGTGCCCGCCGCGGAGCGACCCGAGGGCTGGTGCCACGTGCTCGACGGCCTGGACGCCGAGGACCGGCTGGTCTCGCTCGTGCACGAGGACTCCCCGGGCCTGCGCCGCATGGCCGTGTTCGACGTGCTGACCAACAACGCCGACCGCAAGGGCGGACACGTGCTGGCGATGCCCGACGGCCACCGCTACGGCGTCGACCACGGACTGACGTTCCACGTCGAGCCCAAGCTGCGCACCGTGCTGTGGGGCTGGATCGGTCAGCGGCTGACCGAGGACGAGGCCGCCGGCGTGCAGCGGGTCCGTGCCGCCCTCGGCGGCTCGCTCGGGGAGTCCCTGGCGGGGCTGCTGGGCGAGCCCGAGCTCGATGCCCTGGTCCAGCGGTGCGACCGGCTCGCGGCCGAGTCCGTCTTCCCGGCTCCCGCCGGGGACATGCCCGCCGTGCCCTGGCCCCCGTTCTGAGACAGGGCCGGACACGGCGACGGCCGCCCGGGGAGCCCGGGCGGCCGTTCGGTGTGGAGCTGGTTCAGATGGTGGCCAGCTCGGCTTCCTTGGTGCTGGCGTGGCGCAGGCCCAGCAGGGCGAGCACGGCCAGGAGGGCGGCTCCGACGAAGGAGGCGATCGCGGCCAGGCCGGCGATGGTGCCCATGGTGCCGAAGGCGTAGGCGTTCAGCAGCATGCCCCGCAGGGTGTTGCCCATGAAGAGCGACTGGCGCAGCGCGGCGACCTGCTGGCCGGCCTCGGAGGCCTTCTCCTCGTCGCTGAGGGCCATGAACTCGCCGCTGACCTCTTCGTAGGTGCGGTTGCCGCTGGAGGCGTTCATGTGGGCGAGGATGTAGTTGTCGGCGAAGGCCTTGGCCTCGTCGCCGCTGTCCAGCTTGCTGCCGGCGAAGGGCTCGAGGGCCTCGCGGTCCTTGTCGGACAGGCTCTTGAGCGCCTCACCCTCGGGCATCACGATCTTCTGTGAGACCAGCTGCGACTCGACCTGGTCTCCGATGAAGGAGCTGGCCCACGTGGCCAATCCACCGGCGACGACCAGCAGGGCAGCCAGGGCCAGTCCGGTCCACGAGATGAGCTTGTCGAATGCCGAGCGGCGCATGTTCTTTCCTCCTGAGCGATGACTTCGCGGCGTTGCGTTGTCATCACTGACGTTAGTGATCGGTCACCTGCGCCGGATGAGGCGAAGGGACCCAGTTGGCCGGGCCGTTAGTCCCGTCCCACCCGTGACACGCCGACGCCCGGTCCCCACGGGGGACCGGGCGTCGGCGATGGATGCGGCGGGAGACGCGGTCAGGACAGCGTCTCGAACGCCGGCAGGTTGCGCTTCATGACCTTGCCCGTGGGGTTGCGGGGCAGCTCGTCGAGGAACATCACCGCACGCGGCACGGCGAACCGGGCGACGTGGGCCTTGGCGTAGTCGATGACCTCGTCCTTGGTCAGGGTCTCGCCCTCACGCGTCACGACGTAGGCAGCCAGGCTCTGGCCCCACTGCGGGTCGGCGATGCCGGTGACGACGACGTCCTGGACCTTCGGGTGCTCGATGAGGGCGTCCTCCAGCTCGCGCGGGAAGACGTTCTCGCCACCGGAGATGACCATGTCGTCGTCGCGGCCGGCCACGAACAGACGGCCGTTCTCGTCGAAGTAGCCCAGGTCGCCCGAGTGCATGAGGCCGTCGCGGAAGTCCTTGGTGCGGCCGTCGGTGTAGCCGGCGAACATCATCGAGTTGCCCACGTAGATCACGCCGGTCTCGCCGGCGGGCAGCTCGTGGCCGTTCTCGTCGAGCACCTTGACCACCGTGTGCCACGGCACCGTGCCGGCCGTGCCGGGCGCGGCCCGCAGGTCCTGCGGCGTGGCGATCGTGACCCAGCCGGTCTCGGTCGCGCCGTAGAAGTTGTAGACCGAGTCGGTGAACGTGTCCATGAAGTGGGTGGCCAGGTCGCCGGCCAGCGCCGATCCGCTGGACGCCGTGATCTCCAGGCTGGAGACGTCGTTGTTCTTGATGACCTCGGGGTCGGCGTCGACCAGGCGCTGCATCATGAGCGGCACCACGACCAGGACCTTGGCCTTGTACTCGGCGACGTCCCGGATGACCTGCTCGGGCACGAAGCGCCGGCGCAGGACGTAGGTCGGGACGGTCGAGAGCCCGAAGCCGAAGTTCAACAGGCCCCAGGAGTGGAACAGCGGCGCCGCCACGACGACGGTCGAGTTGCCCTCGTAGGGGATCGAGCCGAAGAACGTGAGCAGCGGCTCGAGGTTCTCGGGCTCCTTGCGCTTGGCGCCCTTCGGCAGACCGGTCGTGCCGGACGTGAAGATCACGATGCCGCCCGGCTTCTCGGGCTTGTCGTGGTCCGCGGCGGACTTGCCGGCGGCCAGACCGGTGAGGGTCGGCAGGCCGTGCGTGTCGTCGTCCTCCCACGCCACGACGAGCAGGTCGCGGTCGAGGTCGGTGGCGACCGACAGGAACTCCTGGTCGAGGATGACCATCTTCGCGTTCTCGCGCTTGACCAGCTCGGTCAGCTGGCCGCCACTGGCCATCGTGTTGAGCAGCAGCATCCGGCCGCCCATCTGGCTGATCGCGACCATGGCGACGACCATGTGGCGGTGGTTGCGGCACAGGACGGCGATGGGGTCACCGGGGACGAAGCCCTTGTCCTTGAGTGCCTGCGTCACGCGGTTGATCGCGTTGCTCGTCTCGCGCCAGGTCAGCTGGCCCTTGTCGTCGATGATCGCGAGCTGGTCGGGACGGCGCGCGGCCGCAGCGGCGACGGCGGACGGGAAACCCGGGCCCCATGAGGCGAGCTTGCGTCCGGCCTTCGCCAGCCGTACGGGGTTCTGGGCCTTCAACAGCCCGATCCGCCGCAGCACCTTCAACTTGTATCCGAGGTCGCCCATCATCTCTCCAGATCCTGTGTGTTCCCACGAGTGGTGTGACGTAGGTTACCAGCGGGTCACTTGCCGCCGGGAGTCCCTGGTCCAACATGCGGTGTGGCGCACGCCACACGGGGCCCACCTGTCACCCCTCGGTGTAACCGCCAGTGACACTGCGAGTTCGCAAACTCCCTCGGATTCCGGGGGTTTTCAGATACCCGAGGAATGTCGCGGAAAGACTCGTCCTTCCGGCCCCCGGCGCGCAGGATGGGCCTTGGACGGAATCTCCGTCCGCGACGGGAGTGGTGCACGTGACGAACTCGGTGGCAGTCGTGACCGGCGGCTCCGGCGGTGTGGGACTGGCGATGGCCAAGCTCCTGGCCCGCGACCACCACGTCGTCCTGAGCGACAGCAGCGGCGAACGCCTGCACCGCGCCCTGGACGAGCTGGACTCGAGCGGCGTCTCGGCGGAGTCGATCGTCGCGGACGTCACGGATCGCCGCAGCGTCGAGACGCTCCTACGGGCCGCGCGCGAGGCCGGGCCCATCGCCTCGGTCGTGCACGCCCCCTCCGGGGTGGCCCGACGCGCCTGCCCCGAGTCCATCGTCCGGTCGCGGGTCCTGGGCACGATCCACATCACGGCGGCCACCCTGGCGGTGGCCGGCTTCGGCACCACCCTCATCCACGCGTCGGGGCACGCCGCTCCCCCGGCGCCGCTGACATCGGTGCCGCGCTGGATCTTCCGGCTCGCGCCGACGGACCCCGAGGGCGTCGCGACCGCGTTGACCCGGCTGGCCGATCTGGGACCGGCCCGCTGGGGCCCGGGCACGGCGCACGCGCTCAGCGGGACGTTCGTCGACTGGTACACCGCGCGGATGGCGGAGGTCTACGACGCCTGCGGCGCACGCCTGCGCTCGGTGACGGCCGAGGCCGTTCTCGAGCTGTGCCGCGACGGTCTCGGCCGACCGGCGCCCGTCCTGGGCGAGCCGGCGGCCTGAGCCTCAGCCGCGCTTCTTCAGGTCGCGCCCGATGACCAGGCGCTGGATCTGGTTCGTGCCCTCGAAGATCTGCATCACCTTCGTCTCGCGCATGTACCGCTCGACCGGGAAGTCCTTGGTGTAGCCGGCGCCACCGAGCACCTGGACGGCATCGGTGGTGACCTTCATGGCGTTGTCGGTGGCGACGAGCTTGGCGATCGAGGCCTGCCGCGAGAACGGGCGGCCCAGGTCGCGCAGCCGCGCCGCCGCCAGGTACGTGGCCCGGGCACTCTCGACCGCGGCGGCCATGTCGGCCAGCACGAAGGTGAGGCCCTGGTGGTCGATGATCGGCACGCCGAACGCCTCACGCTCCCTGGCGTAACGGACGGCCGTGTCGAGCGCCCCCTGCGCCACGCCTGTCGCCACCGCGGCGATGCCGAGCCGACCGGAGTCGAGCCCCGCCAGCGCGATCGCGAGCCCCTGGCCCTCGTCGCCCAGCCGGCGCTCGACGGGCACCCGCACGTCGTCGAACAGCATCGTCGCCGTCGTCGAGCTCATCAGGCCCATCTTGTCCTCGGGCACGTCGGCAGTGAGGCCCTCGGCGTCGGCAGGAACGAGGAAGCACGTGATGCCGGCCTCGGCGCGCGCCATGACCTTGTAGTAGTCGGCCTGGCCGCCGTGGGTGGTCCAGGCCTTGGCGCCCCGGATCACGTACTCGTCGCCCTCGCGACGGGCCGTCGTCCGCATCGCACCGGGGTCGGAGCCGGCGTGCGCCTCGGACAGGCAGTAGGCGCCGAGCAGCTCGCCGCCGAGCATGTCGGGCAGCCACCGCTGCTTCTGCTCGGCCGTTCCGGCGTGGTCCAGGCCGAAGCAGCTGAGAGCGTGCACGCTGGTGCCCACACCGACGGCGGCCCACGCCATCGCGATCTCCTCGACGACCTGCAGGTAGACCTCGTAGGGCTGGCCGCCGCCGCCGAGCTCCTCGGAGTACGGCAGGCCCAGCAGGCCCGCCCGGCCGAGGGTTCGGAAGACGTCACGCGGGAACGTCGCGGTGCGCTCGGCCTGGTCGACGCGCGGACGCAGCTGGTCGTCGACGATCTGGCGGGTGAGGGCGATCAGGTCGCTCGCCTCGTCGCTGGGCATCAGACGCTCCACGGCCACGGCTGTCCTCCTGGGGTGTGTCGGCCCCACCAGCATGGACCACCGATCTGATGGTTGGATCGGGGCATGGACATCAGTGGAGCATCAGCCATCGTCACCGGCGGCGCCTCGGGCATCGGCGCCGCAGTCGTCCGCCGCCTCGCCGCGGCGGGAGCCCGTGTCGTCGTCGCCGACCTCAACGACGACGCCGGACGGGCCCTCGCCTCGGAGGTGGGCGGCGTCTTCATCCACGTCGACGTCACGGACACCGAGCAGATCGCCACCGCCGTCGGCGCCGCCGAGGAGCTGGCGCCGCTGCGCGTGCTGGTGAACTCGGCCGGCATCGGCTGGGCGCAGCGCACCGTCGGCCGCGACGGCAGCTTCGAGTCGGCCCACGACCTCGACGCGTACAAGAAGGTCATCGCGATCAACCTGATCGGCACCTTCGACGCCATCCGACTGGCCGCCACCGCGATGAGCCGCACCGAGCCGCTGGAGTCCGGCGAGCGCGGCGCGATCTGCAACCTCGCCTCCGTGGCGGCGTTCGACGGCCAGATCGGCCAGGCCGCCTACTCCTCCTCGAAGGGCGGCGTGGTGGGCATGACGCTGCCCGTCGCCCGCGACCTCGCAGCCGTCGGCGTGCGGGTCAACACGGTCGCCCCCGGCCTCATCGACACGCCCATCTACGGCGAGGGCGAGGCCGCCGAGGAGTTCAAGGCCAAGCTCGGCCAGTCGGTGAACTTCCCGAAGCGTCTCGGGCAGCCCGACGAGCTCGCCAGCATGGTCCTGGAGTGCGTCACGAACTCGTACATGAACGGCGAGACGGTCCGCGTCGACGGCGCCATCCGGATGCCTCCGCGCTGACCCGATCCGGCTCGCCCGGGTGGGAGGCGTTCGGCAAGATGGATCCGTGCGTGCTCTCATCGTGATCGACCTGCAGGAAGACTTCCTCAACCCGCCGCCGCTGCGCGAACAACGCTCCGCGATCGTCCGCTCGGTGCAGGAATGGACCGATTGGGCCCGGCGCAGCGACGTGCCCATCGTCGAGGTCCGGACCGTCCTGCCGCAGGACAAGTCGACGTGGGCGCTCAACATGCGCGAGGACGACCAGCCGGTCGTCCTCGAGCGCACCCAGGGCGCCGAGCTGCTGGCCGAGCTGGACCTGCGACCCGACGTGACGATCCTCAAGCGCCGCGACGACGCCTTCCACGGGACCGACCTGCTGGAGCGACTGCACGAGCTGGACGTCGACGAGCTCGTGATCGCCGGTGTCGTGACCGAGGCCTGCATCGCCATGACGGCCGCGTCGGCCTACGCGAACGACTTCTTGGTGTGGATCGCCGAGGGCGCCGTGACGTCGGCCGACGAGAAGGCCCACCGGGCGGCGCTGCTGTGGCTCAAGGAGCAGTACCGCCAGGAGGTCGTCTCGCCCGAGGAACTCGAGCAGCGCGGCTCCGACTGGATGTGATGACGCCGTGCCGAGGCGCGGCCCCGGACGTCCAGACGCCCCGAGGACCCTGCGGTCCTCGGGGCGTCCCCCCGATCAGTCGTCGGCCTCGTCGGGACCCGGGCCGCCGGTGCCCGGGTCGTCCGTGACGGGCAGGTCGGGCACACCGTCGGCACCCACCCCGGGAACGGTCGAGGCACCACCGTCGGGCTGCTCGCCGCCCGGCTCACCGACCTGCTCGTGCTGGGGGTCGACGGTCAGGTCCTCGGCGTCCGGTGTCTTCTTCTCAAGATTCGGCTTGGCGTCCATCGGCTCTTCCTTCCGTCGTGCGTCGCAGCAGCAGGACCGCTCCGCCGTCGAACCGGCGGTTCTCGGCGATCGTGAGACCGCGCTGCTTCGCGTCCGACTCCAGTTCACGGCCCTGCTCGACATCGCGCAACTGCAACAGCGCGACGCCGTCGCGGACGAGGTGCCGCTCAATGACGTCGAGGCACTGCCGCGCCAGGTCCAGTCCGTCCCCGCCGCCGTCGATCGCCGTGAGCGGGTCCTCCGGGAACCGGGTGACGTCGTCGGACGGCAGGTACGGCGGATCGGCGAGGATCAGCGCGAATCGCTCGTCGACCATGACCGCCTCGGACATGGTGCCGTGGCGGATGTCGCTCGAGATGCCCCACGACCGGGCGTTGCGTGACGCCCAGACGCAGGCGTGCAGGTCGGCGTCGACCTGGACGAGCGTGCGGTCGGTCCCGCTGACCGCGAGCAGCCCGATGTGTCCGGCGCCGGAACAGATCTCGAGCACCGGGCCGGCGGGCACCTCGTCGAGCAGCTCACGGGCCCAGAGGGACTGGCCCTCGGTCCACGGCCGGGGCGTGAGGACTCGCTCGTCGTAGCCGATCCCCCGGCCCCCGAACGTCGCCGATCGCGCCGGCGGCTCCGACACGTCGAGCATCAGAAGACGGGCTTTCCGCCGGTGACGCCCAGCACGGTGGCCGAGACGTAGCCGGCCTCGCGCTCACTGGCCAGGAACACGAACGCCCCGGCCAGCTCGGCCGGCTGCCCGGCACGGCCCAGCGGGGTGTCCGAGCCGAACTGCTCGATCTTCTCCTCGGGCTGGGTGGCGGGCTGCAGCGGCGTCCAGATGGGTCCCGGCGCCACCGCGTTGACGCGGATGCCACGCGGTCCCAGATCGGCGGCCAGGTTCACCGTGAGGTTGTTGATGGCGGCCTTCGTCGAGGCGTAGTCCAACAGGCTCGTCGACGGCTCGTACGCCTGGATCGACGAGTTGTTGATGATGCACGAGCCGCGTCCCAGGTGCGGCAGGGCCGCGCGGACCAGCCACAACAGGGCGAACACGTTCGTCTCGTAGGTGCGCTCGATGCGCTCGTCGCTCATCTGCTCGAGGCCCTCGTCGCGCGCCATCTGGAACCCGGCGTTGTTGACCAGGATGTCGAGTCCGCCGAGGCCGTCATGAGCCTGGGCGACGACGCGGTCGCACGTCGCGCTGTCGCGCAGGTCGGCCTCGATCGGCAGGCTCGTGCGGCCGGCCTCCTCGATCAGACGGGACGTCTCGCGGGCGTCCTCGACCTCCTCGGGCAGGTACGTGAAGGCCACGTCGGCGCCCTCGCGGGCGTACGCGATCGCGACGGCGCGTCCGATGCCGGAGTCGCCTCCGGTGATGAGCGCCTTGCGGCCCTCGAGACGCCCCGAGCCGACGTAGCTCTCCTCACCATGGTCGGGTCGCGGCTCCATCGGCTCGGTCAGACCCGGGGGCTCCTGCTGCTGGGCGGGGAATCCTGCGTCCTCACTCATCTGCGCTTCCTTCCTCGTCGATCTTGGTCTTGAGCGCCTGGTGCGTGGCGTCGCACCACGGCAGCGAGGCCGACTTGCCGCAGCGGCACACGGCGCTGACCGGACGCTCGGTCCGGTGCACCTCACCGTCGGGGGTGCGCACCCCCAGGTCGCCACGGATGAGCAGCGGCCCGTTCGGGCACACCGTCAGGTCCACGCCCCGGCTCATGCCTCGACCCCCCAGCGGCGGAACATCGCCTCGGCGAAGCGGGTCTCCTGGTCCAGGCACGTGAAGACACCGAACGCGACGTCCTCGGCCAGCTTGGGCTCGGCCTCGACCAGCGCCCCGGCGATGAACCGGGCCGCCGTCTGCTCGTGCACGGCATCGGCCTCGACGTGCTCGTCGTAGTAGGCGCTCATCTGCTCGGGGAAGCCCAGCCGGCGCAGGCCCCGGGCCATGCGGCGCGAGGGACCCGAGCTGGAGGCCTCGAAGGCGACCAGGTGGCCCACCGACGCACCGCGGAGCCGGCGCTGCAGGCCGAACATGGTCAGGACGACGTTCATCTCGAGGACCTCGACCGGGACGTCGTCGATCGCCGCGTTCTCGCGGGTGTCGAGGCCGCAGGCGCGCATGCCCTCGGCGAACAGCCCGGCGTGGAGACGCTCGGGACGGCCGGCGCCGTACTCGTCGTACTGCAGCTCGGCCAGCGCGGCCCGCGAGGGGCCGGGCAGCCTCGGGATCGTCCAGGCGGTCGGGTCGGCCTCCTTGAGGTGGTAGATCGATCGGTACCAGAGCAGCTCGCGGACCTGATCGGCCGTGGCGTCGCGCTGGACGTAGGCGGCCAACGAGGGACCGTCGTCCTCACGGACGAAGTCCAACAGCACGTCGGGATCGGCCGAGGCCGGCAGCCGGCCCTCGGCGCGCTCGCGCAGACGGGCCTCGAGCTCGCGCTCGATCCGCATCCGCACCTCGATCAGCTCGGGCGTCCACTCCGCGTCCTGCAGGTCGGGGAACCCCCGGTGGTGCAGCTCATGGGCGATCCAGACCGTCAGCAGGGAGTCCTCGACACTCGAGGCCTCGACCCGGGGGACGCGATCCCAGGGCATCGCCCCGGACAACGCAGCGACGGTCGCGGCGCTCAGATCACCGCGCGGTCGCGGCAGACTGGGCACGGCGGTCCCGGCTCCCACCAGAACGGCAGTTCGCATCCATGGTCCTCTCCTCAGGGCGGCATCCAGGGGTGTACCCCGGCGGGCCCGCATCATGCGGCCCTTGCGCCATGTTCTCCCGATGCATGAGGCGGCGCGAGTTGGGTACGCCGTGGGTGTCCGACACCACAGGAGGATCACCATGAGCACGCCGCACCCCGAATCCCCGGCCGAGGGCCCCGATCCCGACGACCCGTCGACCCAGCCCGACCAGCCCATCTCCCCCGACGAGCCCACCGCTCCGGGCGCCGAGGGCCAGCCCCAGGGCGTCCCCAACATCCCGGACAACCCGACCGATCCCGTCTTCCCGAGCTGAGGTGCCGATGACCGACGACAACCGCCCCGTCTGGCAAGTCCCCGCCGACGTAGGACCGAGCGATGAGCTGCCCGAAGCCTGCGAGGACCTCGTCATCGGGGCGGGGGTCGTCGGCCTGACGACTGCCCTGCTGCTCGCTCGGGCCGGCCGCCGCGTCTGCGTGGTCGAGGCCCGCTACGTCGGCGCCGGATCGACCGGGCACAGCAGCGCGAAGATCAGCCTGCTGCAGGGCACGCGACTGTCGAGCCTGATGAAGGACCACGATCGCGAGACCGTCCGCTCCTACGTCGAGTCGAACCGCGCCGGCTACGACTGGCTCACGAGCTTCGCCGACGAGCACGGCGTGCGGATCGATCGCCGGCCCGCTGTGACGTTCGCGGCGAACCCCATGCAGGTGTCGTCCGCTCGGTCCGAGTACGTCGCCGCCAAGGCGATGGGGCTGCCCGTCGAGTGGACCGAGGACGACCTCGACCTGCCCTTCCCGACGCACGGAGCGGTCGTCCTGCCCCATCAGGCGCAGGTCGACCCCGGCTCCCTGCTGCAGGCCCTCGCCGAGCAGTTCCGCGAGAACGGCGGCGTCCTCGTCGAGGGGGCGCGGGTCGAGCACGTGAGCAAGGTCGGCCATCCCCGGGCCACGCTGACCGACGGCCGGGCGATCACCGCCGAGTCGATCGTGGTGGCGACCGGCGCCCCCATCCTCGACCGCAGCCTGGCGTTCAGCGACCTCGAGCCCCAGCGCTCCTACGTCGTCGCCTACGAGATGGGCAACCCGCCCCGCGTCATGGCGCTGTCGGCCGGGAGCCCGTCGGTGTCCATCCGCGACGCCTTCACCGACGACGGCCGGTCCGTCCTGCTGGTCGGCGGTTTCGGCCACGGCGTCGGCCGCACCTCCTCCGAGCGCGAGCACGTCGAAGCGATCCGCACCTGGGCCACCGAGCACTTCGCCGGCGTCCAGGAGACGGCCGTCTGGTCGGCCCAGGACTACACCACCGGCAACGGCCTGCCGCGCTACGGCCGGATGCCCCGCGGCGGCGGCAGGATCTGGTTCGCGACGGGCTTCGCCAAGTGGGGCTTCACCAACGGCACGGCGGCCGCCATCGCCATCTGCGAGGACATCCTCGGCTCGCCCGTCCCGTGGATGCGCGACGTCGCCGAGCACTCGTCGCCGCTGGTCTCGGTGCGAGGCCGCGCGCTCATCAACGCCGGCGTCGCCCGCGAGACGGCCACCGGCCTGGCGCGCGCCGTCACGACCGGACACCGGGCACTCGAGCCGGGCCAGGGCGCGGTGCACCGCGAGGGGGCGCACATCGTGGCGGAGTCCCGCACGGAGTCCGGCGTCTGCCGCGTGTCGGGCCTGTGCACCCACTTGGGTGGCGTCCTGCGCTGGAACGACGTCGAGCAGTCGTGGGACTGCCCGCTGCACGGATCGCGCTTCTCGGCCGAGGGCGAGGTGCTGAACGGTCCCGCCACCCGGTCGTTGGCCCGCCTCGACGACGAGCCGAACGGCTGAGGACGCAGGTGGCCGACGCCCGCTACCTGATCGGCGTGAGCGGCTGGAGCTACGCGTCCTGGCGCGGCGACTTCTACCCGAAGGGACTCGTCCAGCGGCGCGAGCTCGAGCACGTGGCCAGTCGCCTGACCGCCGTCGAGGTCAACGGCACCTTCTACTCCCTGCAGCGGCCGACCACCTTCGCGCGGTGGGCCGAGCAGACGCCGCCGGGGTTCTCCTTCGCCCTCAAGGGGAGCCGCTACGTCACGCACCTGCTGAAGCTGGTGAACGTCGAGACCGCGCTGGCCAACTTCTTCGCCTCCGGTGTGCTGGAGCTGGGTGAGCGGCTCGGCCCGATCGTGTGGCAGCTGCCGGCCACGTCGGCCTACGACCCCGACGTGCTCGGCCGGTTCCTCGCCCTCCTGCCGCGCACCATGGCCGAGGCGGCCCGGCTGGCCGAGCGGCACGACGACCGACTGGGCCCGGACCGCGCCGTCACGCAGACCCGGGTCGACGGCCCGATCCGGCACGCCCTCGAGGTGCGACACCCCTCGTTCACCTCACCCGATTACGCCGCCGTGCTGCGCGACCTCGGCGTCGCCGGCGTGTGGACCGACGCGCCGAAGCCCTGGCCGGTGCTCGACCTGCCGTCCTCGTCGATCGCCTACGCGCGCCTGCACGGACACACGCGGCTGTACGCCAGTCGCTACTCGGACCGGTCCCTGGACGAGTGGGCCGCGTGGTGCCGACGCCGGCACGACGAGGGACTCGACGTCCACGTGTACTTCGACAACGACTCCGAGGGGCATGCGCCGCACGACGCGGAGCGACTTCTGCAGCGACTGCGGTGAGAGCGCTGGGGCCGGGCATTCGCTCCTGTTGCCGACCTCTCGACCCCGTGTGAAAGTGGAAATCGGTTGAGCCCCCCAGCCACTCGGTACCTCCAGCGATGCGGAGTATCCATGACTGCGCTGTACGACCACCCCCCTCTCTCGGCTCCTGACGACCTCGTGCTGGACCATCTCAGCCTGGCGACCGCCTTGGCTCGCCGTTTCTCGGGACGCGGAGTCGATCCCGAGGATCTCGAGCAGGTCGCGCGACTGGCCCTGGTCAAGGCCGCCCGACGTTACGACCCCGATCAGGGGCCCTTTCCGCCGTTCGCCACCGCCACCATCCAGGGCGAGCTGAAGCGACACTTCCGGGACCGTGCGTGGATGGTGCGTCCGCCGCGCCGCGTGCAGGAGGTCCAGGCGCTCATCGTGAGCGAGCAGCTCCCCGAGATCACGTCCGCCAACCTCGAGCAGATGGCCGCTCGGATCGGTGTCGTGCCCGAGGAGCTCCGGGCCGCGGTCGTGGCGCGTGGGTGCTTCCAGCCCGACTCGGTCGACGACCTCAGCCACGGCCGTCGCGAGTTCGCCCACACCGACGACAACCTCGACTTCCTCGTGGAGTGGATGTCCGTCGCCGGGCCGTTGCGCGAGCTGGCCCGCGAGGAGCGTCAGCTCCTGCACTGGAGGTTCGTCGAAGGGCTCACCCAGCAGGCGATCGCCGATCGCCTCGGGATCAGCCAGATGCAGGTGTCGCGCCGGCTCTCGAAGGTGCTGTCCACCGTGCGTCACCATCCGGACCTCGCCGCGGCCTGACCGCAGCGCATCGCTTCATCCGTCGGTGCCCTCTCCCCCACCAGGGAGGGGGCGTCGTCGTGTTTGCGGGCTTGTCGCCACCGCCGCACCGTTCTACTATGCAACGAGTTGCATTAAGTTCCCATCGCGCCCTCGGAGGTCGACCATGTCCCTGCCCGCCGTCCTGCAGAACCGCCTGTCGATCCCGGTGGTGGCCTCACCGATGTTCATCGCCTCGGGGCCGGACCTGGTGATCGCGCAGTGCAAGGCCGGCATCGTCGGCTCCTTCCCCGCGCTGAACGCCCGGCCGGCGTCGCTGCTGGGCGAGTGGCTCGACCGGATCGAGGGCGAACTGGCGGGCACCGACGCCGCGCCGTTCGCGGTGAACCAGATCGTGCACCGGTCGAACGCCCGGCTCGAGGAGGACATGGCCACGATCGTCGAGCACCGCGTGCCGATCGTCATCACCTCGCTGGGAGCACGTCCGGAGATCAACGACGCGGTCCACTCCTACGGCGGCATCGTCCTGCACGACATCATCAACGACCGGTTCGCCCGCAAGGCGATCGAGAAGGGCGCCGACGGCCTGATCGCCGTGGCGGCCGGCGCCGGCGGACATGCGGGCACGCTGTCCCCCTTCGCCCTGATCCAGGAGATCCGCCAGTGGTTCGACGGCCCCCTGCTGCTGTCGGGCTCCATCGCGCACGGCCGCTCGGTGCTGGCCGCGCAGGCCGCCGGTGCGGACCTGGCCTACGTCGGCTCGGCGTTCCTGGCGACGGACGAGGCGAACGTCGTCGACGCCTACAAGCAGATGATCGTCGAGAGCTCCGCCGACGACATCGTCTACTCCAGCCTCTTCACCGGCGTGCACGGCAACTACCTGCGCGGCAGCATCGAGGCCGCCGGGCTCGATCCCCTCAACCTCCCGCAGGGCGACCCCACGACGATGAACTTCGGCTCGGGCGGCACGAACGACAGCAAGGCCTGGAAGGACATCTGGGGTGCCGGCCAGGGCCTGGGCGTGATCGACGCGACCGTCCCCGCCGCCGATCTGGTGGCCCGGCTGCGTCGCGAGTACGAGGAGGCGCGGCGGGAGCTGCTGGCCGCCGTCCCGGTCTGAACCCCGGCCGCCGCCCGGGGCGGGAGTCCTCGTCTCGGGGCGGTAAGGCAGGCTTGATCTGCAAGGACGAAATCCGAGCGTGACAATGGGACGTACCGAAGCAGACAGGAATGAAGCCTGGTGAGTTTGCACGAGAAGCTCGGCAAGGTCTACGACGAAGTGCTCCACCGGAACCCCGGCGAGACCGAGTTCCACCAAGCCGTCCACGAGGTCCTCGAGAGCCTCGGGCCGGTGGTGACGAAGCACCCCGCCTACACCGACGCCGCGATCATCCGGCGCCTGTGTGAGCCGGAGCGTCAGATCATCTTCCGGGTCCCGTGGGTCGACGACCAGGGTCACGTGCAGATCAGTCGCGGATTCCGGGTGGAGTTCAACTCCGCCCTCGGCCCGTACAAGGGCGGACTGCGGTTCCACCCGAGCGTCTACCTGGGCATCGTCAAGTTCCTCGGGTTCGAGCAGATCTTCAAGAACTCCCTGACCGGCATGCCGATCGGCGGCGGCAAGGGCGGCTCGGACTTCGATCCCAAGGGGCGCTCCGACGGCGAGATCATGCGCTTCTGCCAGGCCTTCATGACCGAGTTGTACCGCCACATCGGCGAGAACACCGACGTCCCCGCCGGCGACATCGGCGTGGGCGGTCGCGAGATCGGCTTCCTGTTCGGCCAGTACAAGCGGATCACCAACCGCTACGAGTCCGGCGTCCTGACCGGCAAGGGCATCACGTGGGGCGGTTCGCTCGTGCGCACCGAGGCGACCGGCTACGGCACGGTCTTCTTCGCCGGCGAGATCCTGCGCACCCGCGGCGACTCGTTCGACGGCAAGCGCGTCGTCGTCTCGGGCTCGGGCAACGTCGCGACGTACGCGATCGAGAAGCTGCAGCAGCTCGGCGCGACCGTCGTGGCGTGCTCGGACTCCAGCGGCTACGTCGTGGACGAGAAGGGCATCGACCTGGATCTGCTGAAGGAGATCAAGGAGGTCCGCCGCGCTCGGATCAGCGAGTACGCCGACGCGCGCGACGGCGCCCGCTTCGTGAACGACTCGTCGATCTGGAACGTGCCGTGCGACATCGCGTTGCCCTGCGCCACCCAGAACGAGCTCGACGAGGCCGACGCCAAGACGCTGGCCCGCCACGGCTGCACGATCGTCGCCGAGGGCGCGAACATGCCCTGCACCCCCGAGGCGATCCGCCTGTTCGCCGACGCGGGCATCGTGTTCGCGCCGGGCAAGGCGGCCAACGCGGGCGGCGTCGCCACGAGCGCGCTGGAGATGCAGCAGAACGCCTCGCGCGACCGCTGGTCGTTCGAGTACACCGAGGACCGGCTGGCCGAGACGATGCGTGGCATCCACCACCGCTGCCTCGAGACCGCCGACGAGTACGCGGCCCCGGGCAACTACGTCGCGGGCGCCAACATCGCCGGGTTCACCCAGGTGGCCGACGCGATGCTCGCCCTCGGCGTCATCTGACGTCTCACCGAGACAGCGACGCCCCGGATCCTCGCGGATCCGGGGCGTTCGTCGTACTCCGGGAATCAGACCGACTTGCGGCGGAACTCCGGCTGGTCGATCGGCTTGCTGGAGCCGTGCGACTTCTCACTGCCGTCGTGCTCGGCCCCTTCGGCCGTGGCGTGGTGGCGCTCCTTCTTCTTGTCGAGCGCCTCGCGGAACTTGGCCTTCACATCTTCTGCGTCAGTCACTGCGGCCTCCTCAGGTTGTCTCCAACGTAGCCCCAGCACCGGCCGGCACGGAAGCGGTGTCCCCTCGGCTCGACCGGGCGACCCGGTAGGCCGGGGCGCGGACCCGACTGACCCACGCGTAGTTCCGCAGTCCGGGCAGCGGCCGGCGGATCGGGTCGTACGACGGCTCCTCGTCGGTCTCGTGCAACAGCCGCAGGTGCGCGAAGCCGATCCACTCGCCCGTCCCCTCGGCACGCAGCAGCACGTACTCCTCGGGCTGCGTCTGCACGGCCGCGAGCAGGATCGGTCCGGCCGGACCGCGGTACGGCACCAGGGTCGAGGTCAGGTGCCGGCTGGACGGTCGGACGGGACGCAGCAGGAAGCGGCTGAGTCGGCCCGCGCCCGTGCTGCCCAGCAGCAGGTCGGCCCCCTGCTGATCGGGCAGCCGGATCGCCACACCCTGCAGGTCCGGCCACCCGTGCGGCAGGCCGATCGCCGCGGACACGCGCACGAGGGCGGGATCGCGGCCCGGCTCGTCCAACCACGGCACGCCCGTCGGCAGGAGGGTTCCGACGCGGACGACCTCGGCCTGCCACACCGATCCGCGCGGGTGCAGCGGCTTCGGCGCGGACCGCAGGGCCGAGCCGAGTCGCGTCGCTGCGGCGAGCACGTGGCCGGTTCCCGTGGCCACGGCCCCGGTCGCGGACTCCATGAAGCCGTTCACGGGTGCAGCGGTGGCATCGTGCTGCCGGCGCGCTGCGGCATGCCTTCCAACAGGGCGTTGACCGCGTCGCGGCCGGAGTGACGGGGCGTCCAGCCCAGCTCGGTCCGGGCACGGCCGGTCGACATCAGGGGGACGTGCATCAGGGCGTTGAACAGGCTGCCGGGGACCGGCACGGCGTGCAGCCGCCACGCCGCGTCGAGCCCTCGCTGGACCAGTCCCGGTGGAACCTCGACGGTCTTCGCGCCCATGAGGTCGCCGATCTCGTCCCGGCGCAGCACGCCCTCCCCCGCCAGGTTGAACGCGCCCGACACGGGACGCTCGACGGCGGCCGCGATGGCTCGCGCCACGTCCCCCGCGTGGACGGCCTGCAGCCGCAGTCCCGAGGGGACGGGGACGATCGGGATGCGGCGGCGGTCGAGCAGCGCGGGCCGGGCCAGCGCTCCGCCGAAGATCCGGCGCTGCTCGCTGGCTGCGGAGCGCTGGAACGCGAAGGCGGGCCGCAGCCGCACGACCCGGGTGTCCGGGTGCGAGGCCTCGAACCCGTCGAGCGTGCGCTCGACGTAGGCCTTCTCGCGGCAGTACGTCGCCTCGGACGCCCCGTCGGTCAGCCAGGTCTCGTCGACCGGGGTGTCGTGGTCGACCGGTGAGTACGCCGCCACGGACGACGCGCACACCACCGCCGGCACGCCCACCTCGGCGACCGCGTCGAGCACCCGGCGGGTGCCCACCGCGTTGGTCCGCCACGTGACGTCCTGCCGGTGCGTGGGCTGGAACTTCCACGCCAGGTGCACCACGGCGTCGACTCCCGTGAAGATCGTGGTGAGGTCGTCGCGCGACACGTCCGCGGGGTGCCAGCGCACCGAGGCGGCGCCCGCGTTCTCGACCTCGGGGCGGCGCCGCGCGAGCGCGATCACCTCGTGCTCCCCGTCCGCCGACAACTCGCGCAGGGCTGCCGATCCCAAGTTCCCGGACGCGCCGGTGATGACGACCTTCATGCGGTGGACGTACCCGTCCGGTCCGTCCTCACACGCCGCGGGACCGGACCCAGTCGTCCCCGTCGCGCTCGACGAGTCCGCGCTCCGCAAACGCGTCCAGCCAACCCTGCATCGGCCACCACCCCCAGTGGCGACGGAAGATGGCGCCGTTGCGCAGGATGTCGTCGAGGTGGCGCACCGGCGGGCTCTCGACCGCGTGGTGCTGGTGGAAGGCACGGGCCGCTCCGGTCCAGCCGAGCTCGACGCCGGCGGTGACGGCACGCCGGCCGAAGTCGGTGTCCTCGCCGCCGTAGCCGACGTACTCCTCGCAGAACCCGCCGATGCGCGTCCACGTGTCGCGGTGGACCGCGAACGACAGCGACCAGAAGAGGTCGGGGTCGCCGCCGTGCACCCGTTCCCCGGGGTCGGGGGCCGGCCTCGCCGGGTGCGGGTCATCCCACGCCTCGAGGTCGTCGAGGCGGTAGCCACCCGCCGGAGCCGGCGGCAGGTAGGTGACGGGCCCGCACCACAGACGGCCCGGCTCCGTCGTGACGGCGTCGGCGTAGTCGGCGACGAGCCACGGCGAGGCGAGGCAGTCGACGTCCAGGAAGACGAGCACGTCCGCTCCCCGGTCGATCGCCGCCTGCGCCCCGAGGTTCCGCGCCGCCGCGAGCGGCAGGCCGTCCGGATGGGCCTCGATCGGCAGGACGCGCGGCGTGGGCACCTCCGCAGGCGCCCAGCCGTGCAGCTCGGGGTCACCCATCGCGACGACGATCCGGTCGTCGGGGCACCGCGAGCCCGTTGCCAGCGAGCCGTGCTGGGCGACCAGGTGCTCATGACGGCCGCGGACCACGGTGATGACGGCGACAGAGGTCATCGGACCGCGGCCTCCTGCGTGACCCGAGCAACGACGTCCGCGAAGCGCTCGGCTGCTCGCCCGTCGCACCAGCCGGCCCACTCCCGGCCGTCCAGTCCGGCCGCCCGGTCGAGCCGCTCGGCCCAGTCCGTCGACGGGAACTCCCGCTCGACCACGGCGGGCCACCGGCCCGAAGACAGCACGCCGGCCGTGGTGCCCTGCTCGTCATGGGGGCGGGCGGAGGGGATCACGACGGCCGGGCGCCGGGCGGCGGCGACCTCGGCGATCGCGTTCTGGCCGGCATGGGTCAGGACGACGTCGGCGTCACGGATCGACGGGAACGGGTCGGCGAGCCACGGGCCGTCGGATCCACCGAGGATCTCCCACTGCCAGCCCGGCGTCTGCCGGCGCGCCTCGTCCAGCTGCGCCGGGGTGGGGCCTCCCCCACCGCGACCATGAAGCACGACCACCCGCCGGGTCGACGCCGACCGCTGCGGCATCTCCCCGGCGGCGGGGAACCGCGAGAGCGCCCCCAGGGGCCGCAGCCGATCGCCGACGCCGATGGCCATGCCCTCGGCACTCGGCGGCCAGAACGAGATCAGCTCGGTCGACGCGGCATACCCCAGCTGGTGGGCCCGATCGGACCGGTCACCGGGAAGCACGACCGAGATCACGGGCACGCCGTGCAGGCGTGCCAGCAGGGCGATCTCGACCGAGACGTCGCTGACCAGCAGGTCCGGCGCCGCCCGATCGATCCACGACGCCACGGCGGCCATGCGGCTGCGCAGTCCGGGCTCGCCGAACGGGGCCCAGTGCAGGTAGCCCGCGGCCGTGTCACCGGCCGCCTCTGCGGTGAGATCGTCACGCTCGAGCTCGACCCAGTCACCGGTCCACGACGCGGGCCGCGGCAGGGACGACAGACCCGTGACGGGAAGGTCGAGCGCCGCGGCCAGCGCGGTGGCACGGTGCACATGACCGCTTCCGACGTGATGGACGTAGTAACCGATCATGCCGCTGCTCGCGGGGCCAACTGGTCGTACAGCCGCTCGTAGCCGTCGACCATGACCGAGATCGAGCACCGCTCGACCGCGACGCGACGCACGTGCGACCGGTCGAGGCCGGCGGCGTGCGCCATCACCCGCGCGAGGTCGGTGACGTCGTTCGGCCGCGCCAGGGCGCCGACGGTCTCGTCGACGATCTCGGGCAGGGCGCCGCGGGAGAACGCGGCGACGGGCGTGCCGCAGGCCAGTGCCTCGGCGGCGACGAGGCCGTACGGCTCGTCCCACGTCGGGGTGACGACGGCGACCCGGGCGGCGGCCACCTGCAGGCGCAGGTGGTCGTGGTCGAGGTGCCCCAGGTACGTGACGTCGTCACCGAGTCGCGGGGCGATCTCGGCATCGAAGTAGGCGCGGTCGAGGCTCGGACCCGCCAGGACGAGCGGCATCCCGGCGAGCCGAGCCGCGTCGATCGCCAGGTGCGGTCCCTTCTCGGGGACGAGGCGGCCCGACCAGATGGCCGGCCCCCCGCCCGGGCCCTGCTGCCACCGGTCGACGTCGACACCGTTGAGGATCGTCGTGCTCGTGACGGCATGCGCCCAGGCCAGCGCCGTGAACCGGCTGACCGAGACGAACGCGCTGTTCGCCGACGCATAGTGCAGCGCCGACTCCAGCCAGGGCACGGGCGGCGTGTGCAGTGTCGTGACCATGGGCACGGCGAGCGTCGAGGCCATCGCGACGGGCAGGTGGTGCAGGCTGTTGTTGTGGACGACGTCGAACCGCTGACGTCCCGACGCGGCGAGCTCCAGCATCAGGCCCAGGTACGCGTGGTGCTCGGCCATCCAGGTCTCCGGCGTGACCGAGACGTCGGGCCGGCCGACGAAGCCGGGCGCGAACGCCTGGACGGGCAGGTGCCGCGTGCCCAGGGTCGGGTCGGAGCCGGGCGCCGCGAAGAGCGTGACCTCGTGCCCCCGCGAGGTCAGCTCGTGGGCCAGGGCGTGGGTGTGGGACTCCAGCCCGCCGGCGAACGGCTCACGGATCGGGAAGCGGCTGGAGGCGATCAGGCAGATCCTCAGGCCGCTCATGTCAGCAGCTCGCGGTACAGCCTGTCGTGGGCCCGAGCCACTTCGATCCGTTGGTCACGTCGCTCGTCCACCGACGCACCGTGATCCGGCCGCGTCCCGTACGCGAGGCGAACGGCCTCGGCCAGCGAATCGGCGTCGAACTGCGTCTCATCGAACCCATAGGACAGCACGGGCCCCTGGTCGGCGTAGTGGCCGCACGTCGGCGCGAGCACCGTCGTCCCCAGGTCGCGGCAGGCCTCGAGCCAGCCCGAGTGGGTGCCGAACCGATACGGCAGGACCGCCAGGTCCAGGCTGGCCAGGTAGTCCCAGAGCTCGGGGTCGGGCAGGAAGTCGTGGACCCGCAGGTCGATGCGTCCGTCGGCGCCGGCCTGCTCCAGCCACTGCGCGATGACCGGCTCGCGCCGGGCGCCGTCGGGATCGAGCACGTCGTGGTGCCCGTTCACCTGCAGCACCGCGCCGGGCAGGTCGCGGATCGTCTCGTCGAGGACGCGCAGCACCGGCAGCGGGTCCATGCTCTGACGCAGGCTCTTGATGTGGACGCCGACGCGGAACTCGCTCGACGTCGACAGCGCGCGCTCACGGCGCAGCCGCGCCATCGTGTCGAGCTCGACGACGTGCGGATGGGGCAGCACGAGCGCCTCGCGCCCCCACCGGCGGGCGATCTCGGCGGCGGCACCGTCGGTCAGGGTGATGACCGCGTCGGCCGCCGTCATCAGGACGCCGAGCTGCTCGTCGTGCAGCTCGCGCGTGGGGTGGTGCGGATTGCGCAGGTCGTGGGCCGTCAGGACGAGCGGCTTGCCCCGCTCGCGCAGGACGCCGACGAGTCGGGACAGGTCCTCGGGCGAGCAGGCGTCGAAGCCGAACTGCACGTGGAACACGTCGAAGTCGGCGGTCGCCGCCCACTCCGGTCGCAGCATGACGGGCGGCCACCACTTCGTGGTGGCGCTGCGCGACGGGTGGTCGGGATCGGGATCGGGCAGGTGCACGAACGGACTCGGCCCCGACGGGGGCCGCAGGTGACGCACGTAGACGTGCGTCGAGGGGACGGAGGCGACCCGCACGGTCGCACCACCCGCCGGGGGGACCGAGCCGGGCCACGGACGATCGTCCGTGGCCCGACTCTCGAGGGCTGACCTCGTCACGAAGCCTCCATTCAGGAGACCGCGACCGGGAAGCGATCCCAGACGCGGTGCGAGGCCATGAGCTCCTGCACCTGCGTGAACACGGACGCGGCGTCGTCACCGGTGACGACTCCGGGCAACTGGCCGGAGTAACCGGCGGCCTCGAGCGCGGCCGTGCCGTCACCCCAGGCGCCGATGACCTTCGCGTGACGCCACACCTCGTCCAGCAGCAGCTGGACGCGGGGGTCGAGCGCGGGGCCGCTCGGGGCACCGCCCTTGTCGTCACGCGACCCGTGCGAGTCGGGCGCCGGCATCGGCCGGCCGGCCAGCAGCAGGACGTCGAACTCGACCGAGCGAGCCGTCGCGAACGTGCGCTGGACCTCGATGCCACCCACCGTGCCGCCGTGCGGCCCGATGATCAACGGGACCATCCCGGCGGCGAAGATCGTCGACTTCAGCGCCTCGACCCCGCCGAGCTCACCGTCCTCGTCGACGACGATGCCGACCATGCGGCCGTCGGCCGGCCACGTGCCACCGACCTGCGAGAGCGCCGGGCTCGGCACCTCCTCGGTCAGCGGGACCGTCGGCTCCGGGGCCGGCAGGCCCAGCGAGGTCGCGACCTCGCTGCACAGCACCGGATCGATGTTGGCCAGGCACTGCAGCTGACGTGCCTTGATCGTGTTGTCGTAGCACTTGCCGAGCTCGAACGAGTACGCCCGGATGATGTGCTCCTTCTCGACCGGGCTCATGCTCGCCCAGAACAGCCGCACCTGGCTGAAGTGATCGTCGAAGGTGGCCGGGTTCTCGCGTACCTTGGTCGACTCCGCGACCCGCACGGGCAGGTCCTCGAACGCGCGGTCATCGGCACCGGCGAAGAAGGGGCAGCCGCCGTCGAGCGTGTTCGGCTTGTACGGCGCCACACCCGCGTGGTCGGCGTGCTGGTGGTACCCGTCGCGCAACATGTCGTTGACCGGCGCGTGCGGCCGGTTGATCGGAATCTGGTTGTAGTTGGGTCCGCCCAGCCGCGTGAGCTGCGTGTCGATGTACGAGAACAGACGGGCCTGCAACAGCGGGTCGTCCGTGACGTCGATGCCCGGGGGCAGGTGTCCGGGGTGGAACGCGACCTGCTCGACCTCGGCGAAGAAGTTCGTCGGGTTGCCGTTGAGCGTCAGGCGGCCGATCGGCTGCACCGGCGCCAGCTCCTCGGGCACGATCTTCGTCGGGTCGAGCAGATCGATGCCCGCGAACTCCTGCTCCGGGTTGTCCTCGAAGACCTGGATGCCCAGCTCCCACTCGGGGAACGCACCCGACTCGATCGCGTCGAACAGGTCGCGACGGTGGAAGTCCGGGTCGATGCCGTTGATCAGCTGCGCCTCCTCCCACGTCAGGGAGTGCACGCCGAGCTTCGGCTTCCAGTGGAACTTGACCAGGGACGTCGCGCCCTCCGCGTTGATCATGCGGAAGGTGTGGACGCCGAAGCCCTCCATCATGCGGTACGAGCGCGGGATGCCGCGGTCGGACATGTTCCACATGGTGTGGTGCTGAGCCTCGGTGTGCAGTGAGACGAAGTCCCAGAAGGTGTCGTGCGCGCTCTGGGCCTGGGGGATCTCGCGGTCCGGGTGCGGCTTGCCGGCGTGGATCACGTCGGGGAACTTGATGCCGTCCTGGATGAAGAAGACCGGGATGTTGTTCGCGACCAGGTCGAACGTGCCCTCGGGCGTGTAGAACTTCGTGGCGAAGCCACGGGTGTCGCGCACGGTGTCGGCCGAGCCTCGCGAGCCCAGCACGGTCGAGAACCGCGTGAACACCGGCGTGGTGACGCCCTTTTGCAGGAAGCCGGCGTGCGTGACGTCGGCGGCGGTGCCGTAACCCTCGAAAACGCCGTGGACACCCGAACCGCGGGCGTGGACGACGCGCTCGGGGATGCGCTCGTGGTCGAAGTGCGTGATCTTCTCGCGGAAGTGGTGGTCCTGCATGAGGATCGGCCCGCGCGGTCCCGCCTTGAGCGAGTGGTCGCTGTCGCGCACGCGCGCGCCCGTCGACGTGGTCAGGTACGCGCCCTGCTGGGTGCGCGCGTTCTCCTCCGTGCCCGCGGGGGCGCCGGTGGCGGTGCGCATGTCCGGGCTGCTCTGGTCGGGCTTCGGCGGCAACGGCTCACGCGGCTCCGTGGGCTCGTCGAAACTCGCCGGCTCCACGCCGGGGCGGCCGGGAGGCTCGGGCGTCGCCATCTCGGCGGCCTTGTCCATGGCCTTCTCTGCCGTGCTCTCGACGGCGTCCTTGATGTTCTTTGCTGCCTTGCTGGGGTCCATGAAGTGGTCGCTCCTCAGGTTGGGTGACCCATGTCAGGTACCCACGTCCCGGCGATCCATGCGCGCGCCTCCGAATCACCCGACCGCGATCGGGTACTTCCCCTGCAGAAGGAGGAATCACATGAACCACGACCCCCACGATTCCGAGCACGAGGACCAGGACGAGGCGTCCGGCACCGTCAGCGAGAGCTCGGCGGACCCCACTCCCCCGGCCACCGACGCGACCACGTCCGAGGACGTGCACGACACACCCCAGGAGCCGACCCGGCCCGACGTCGCGGACCAGGACGAGAACCACGCCTGAGCGCTGAGGCCCCGCTGGGGGCGGGTCACGCCAGCGCGAGGAAGAGTTTCTCCATCTTCTTGGCGTCGACGCTGTCCGGCCCGCCCTCGACGAGGCACTTCTGCAGGCCCGTCGCCACGAGCGCGTAGCCGCCGCGGCCGATCGCCTTGTTGACCGCCGCCAACTGGGTCAGGGCGTCCTCGCACTCCGCACCCTCCTCGAGCATCCGGATCACCGATGCCAAGTGTCCGTTGGCTCGCTTCAGTCGCAGGGTGATCGCCTTGACCTCGTCGGGCTCCAGTTGCATCGATCGTTCCTCTCGTTCCGGTTTTGTATCCCCCCAGGGGGTTCTGTTATCGTACTACACGTATCCCCCCAGGGGGTTATTCACACGAATCGAGAGAACCATGACCGACTCCCCCACGACGGGCTCCCCGCACGGCAAGGCCGTGCTCCGCGAGCTCTCCCCCCAGCACCGCCAGCTGCGCAAGGCCATCCCCGACGTCTACAAGGGATTCGCCGAGCTGTCGGGCGCGGCGTTCGCCGACGGCGACCTGGACCGCAAGACCAAGGAGCTCATCGCGCTGGCCATCGGTGTCGTCGAGGGCTGCGACGGGTGCATCGCCTCGCACGGCCAGTCGGCCGCTCGCGCCGGCGCCACCCGCCAGGAGGCCGCTGAGGCGATCGGCGTCACCTTCCTCATGCACGGTGGCCCCGCCACGGTCCACGGCGCCCGCGCCTACGAGGCGTTCTGCGAGTTCGCGGACGCCGTCGACGCCAGTGAGCAGGCCGTCTGATGTGCCGAGCGACGTCGTGCAAGACCTGCGGCAAGACCACGTGGGCCGGTTGCGGCAACCACGTGGCCTCCGTGAAGGCAACGGTCCCGGCCGCCCAGTGGTGCGGTGGCCATGAGGACCCCGACAACGACTCCTGGTTGAAGCGCCTGCTGGGACGCTGAGCCCGCGCGTTTGGGTTCATTACCCGCGGGTACGTTGGGCCCGTGCACACCGTCGGAATCGAAGAAGAGCTGTTCGTCGTCGACGACGAGGGGCGGTTGGTCGCCGGTTCCGAGGCGGTGTTGCGGGCCCATCGTCGGCTCGAGCCCGGCGATGAGCTCGACCACGAGCTGTTCCTGCAGCAGGTCGAGATCCAGACTGATGCCCACGCGGACCCCGACGCGCTGCACGACGACCTGCTCGCGCAGCGGTCCTCCGCGGTCTCGGCGGCGCGCGCTGCCGGGCTCCACCTGGCCGCCGTCCCCGTCGACGTCCTCGGCGGGACGGAGCCGGCTCCGACCCCGAAGTCGCGCTACGAGGAGATGATCTCCCGCTACGGCGAGATCGCGCGCAACGGGATGACCTGTGGCATGCACATCCACGTGCAGGTTCCCGACGAGGACGCCGTGCGCGTCATCGACAGCCTCCGCCCGTGGACGCCGATCCTCACCGCCCTGTCGGCGAACGCCCCCTTCTTCAACGGCCGCGACACCTCGCACGCCAGCTGGCGCGGGCACCTGTGGGACACCTGGCCCACCGCCGGTCCGGTCGAGGCGTTCGGCGACCACGCCACCTACCGGGCGATGGTCGACGGATGGATCGCCTCGGGCGCGGCCCTGGACGAGCACATGGTCTACCTCGACGCCCGTCCGGCCGAGAGCTACCCGACCGTCGAGGTGCGTGTCGCCGACGTCTGCACCGAGGTCGACGACGCCCTGCTCGTCGCCGAGGTCACGCGCGGCCTCGTCGCGACCATCCTGTCCGGCGGGCTCGACACCGGCAGCTGGCGCCTCGAGACGCTCAAGGCCGCCCGCTGGCGGGCCCGGCACGACGGCCTCGAGGGCGCCCTGCTCGATCCCACGACCGGGACGTTCGTGGCCGCCGAGCAGGCCCTCGAGTCGCTGCTCAAGGCCACCCACCAGGGCCTCGCCGAGACGGGCACGACCGAGCGCGTCACCGACGGCGTCCATCGCCTGCTCACCAGCGGCAACGGAGCCGTCCGCCAGCGCGCCGTCGCCGGCGCGGACCTCGACCTCGCCGCCGTCATGGCGGACCTGATCCACCGCACGAACCCGAAGCACGACTGAGCCCTCCCCCGCCTGACGGCGGGAGAGGGCTCGGTGCGTCGGCGTCGGTCAGGGCTTGAAGAGCACCTTCACGGTGTTGTCGGTCTTCTCCTGGAAGCTCTTGTAGACGTGCGGCGCCTCGTCCAGCGGCACGCGATGGGTCGCGAAGTCGCCCAGACCCAGCGGGTCGGACGAGTCCTCGGCGAGCGGCTTGACGTCGTCGACCCAGTGCTTCACGTTCGCCTGGCCCATCTTGAGCGTCACCTGCTTGTCGAACAGGATCTGCAGCGGGACCGGGTCGACCGTGCCGGCGTAGACGCCGATCAGCGAGATCGTGCCGCCGCGGCGGACCGCGTCGACGGCCAGGTTGAAGGCGCTCATCCGGTCGACGCTCACGGTCGTCATGGCCTTACGGGCCAGGAAGTCGGGCAGGAACCCCACGGCGGTCTGCGCCGCGGTGGCCACCGGCGACCCGTGGGCCTCCATGCCGACCGCCTCGATGACCCCGTCGGCGCCACGGCCACCCGTGGCGTCACGGACGATGTCGGCCACGTCGACCTTGGTGACGTCGTAGGTCTCGGCGCCGCGCGCAGCGGCACGCGCCAACCGCTCGGGGACGAGATCCACGGCGATGACGCGGATGCCCTCGAGCAGCGCCAGCCGCACGGCCATGTCGCCGATCGGGCCCAGCCCGATCACCAGGAGCGTGTCGCCCGGGTTGACCTGGGCGTACCGCAGCGACTGGTACGCCGTGGGCAGCACGTCGGACAGGTACACGAAGTGCTCGTCATCGAGATCGGACTCGATCTTGATCGGCCCGTAGTCGGCGTGCGGCACGCGCAGCAGCTCGGCCTGGCCACCCGGGACCGCGCCGTAGAGGCTGCTGAAGCCGAACAGGGCTGCGCCCATGCCCTGGTCGCGCACCTGCGTCGTCTCGCACTGCGTCTGCAGGTTGTGGCTGCACATCCAGCACGAGCCGCAGGCGATCTGGAACGGGACGACGACCCGGTCGCCGACCTGCAGGTTGCTCACGCCCGAGCCGGTCTCGACGACCCGGCCCATCGGCTCGTGGCCCAGGATGTCGCCCGGCGTCATGAACGGTCCCAGCACCTCGTAGAGGTGCAGGTCCGAGCCGCACAGGCCCGTCGTCGTCACCTCGATGATCGCGTCGGTGTCCTGCTGGATCGTCGGGTCGGGCATCTCCTCGACTCGCACGTCGCGCTTGCCCTGCCAGGTCACGGCCTTCATCTATCCACCTCTTGCGTCGAGAATCTCGGTCTTCGAAAGACGTACCCATCACCGGTGGGACTACACGGGGGCGCCCGCCGTGAGGCGCCGTCCCGACACGATCGGCAGCAGGCTGACGGCGATCACCGCGCCCACCAGGCCCACACTGATCGGCCAGTTCACCGCGGGCACGACGGTGCCCAGCAAGCCGTAGGCAGCGCCGACGAGCGACGGCAGCACGCACGCCACTCCGATGACGATCGCGGTGAACGCCACGACCAGCGACTCCGTCGCGACCATCGCCAGCAGTTGGGTGCGGGTCGCGCCCGTCCGGCGCAACAGCCGGAACTCGGCGGCGCGACCGGCGGTGAGCATCACCAGGGTGTTCGCGGCGACCAGCGCGCTGAACGCCAGCAGCACGAGCAGCAGCACGTCGGACAGACGTTGCCCGTCCGCGCTCGCGTCCGTCGCATGTGCGACGTGCTCGTCGACGTCCACGGCCGTGATGCCCTGATCCGCCAGGGCATCGCTGACCGATGCCTCGGCGCCATCGGCCACGGACACCAGCGTCACCGGCTCGGCCCCCGACGCCGGCAACGCGGCGGGATCCATCATGAAGTCACCGAAGCCCAGGCCTCGCTCGTACACGGCGACGATCGTCGCCTGCACCTCGTCGCCCCGGCCCATCCGCAGGTCGACCGTGTCGCCCACGCCCTTGAAGCCTCCGATCATCGCGTCGCGACTGACGGCGATCGTCGCGGGACCGTCCAGATCGTCCAGCGAGCCCTCACGCACCACCGGGTCGACCAACTCGGTGTCCCCGCCCAGCGCCAGGACGCTCGACGACTCCCAGGCGAGGAAGCCGATCGAGTCGTCCTCGTCGGTCTTCACGTCCACGGGCACGCGCGTCATGGTCGCGACGGAATCGACGCCCGGAGTTCCGGAGATCCTCGCCGCGTCACCGCGACCGGTTGGCTCGATCACGAGGTCGGCGGCGAGTCCGTCGCCCAACTGTCGGCCTGCCGCCTGGGTGGCGGTCATCGCGAAGCCGGTCTGCACCCCACCGAGAGCAACGAGCAGCGCCAGCGGCACGACCGCGGTCGTCAGCCGCCGCGAGAAGCCGCGCGCGTTGAGCAGCGCCAGGGTCGACGCGGCGCCCGCCCGGCCACCGATGAGCCCCAGCGCGCGGCTCGCGACGGTGTGCACCAGGCGCGATCCGGCGACGGCCACGGCGGCCAGGAGCAACAGCGCGGAGGTCGAGCCCATCGCGCTTGCGAGGGTGCCCGAGACCACGAACGGCACGCCGGCCACCACCAGTCCCGAGACGAGCAGGACACCGGCGACGATCCGCCGGGTCCGGCCGAGTCCGGGTGCCTCGACGCCGGCCTGGCGCACGGCGCTCGCCGCTCCGTCGGACACCTGGCGCGACGCCATCAACCCTGCGGCCAACGCCGCCGGGACGAGCATCAGTACCGTCGCGACCGGCGCGGCCCCTGACAGACCCAGCTCGAACCCTGCGGGCACGATGCCGCTGGAGATCAGCAGCCCGGTCAGCCACGGTGCGGCCAGCAGGCCGGGAACGACACCGACCGGGATGGCGACGGCGGTCACCAGCAGCACCTCGGCCACGACCATCGACCTGACCTGGCGCGGCGTCGCCCCCACGGTGCGCAGGAGAGCGAACTGGCGGCGTCGTTGCCGCAACGACTGGCCGAATGTCGCGGCCACGAGGAACAGGGCGATCAGGACGGTCGTCCCGGCGAAGGAGGTCGAGACGGCGAGCAACTCGCCCGCACCGGGCTCGACCGCTCCCTGGGTGCGGCGAATCCCCGCTTCGACCCAGGCGCCCGTGGCCGTGAGCAGGGCGGACGCGAGGACGACCACCGCGAAGCTGCCGGCGATGCTGGCCCGGTGGACCCGCGCCGCGGCGCGCGCCGAGGCCCACACGACGCTCATCGGGCCAGCTCCAGCATGCGGGCCGCGACCAGGTCGGCGGTCGGGGCCTCGAGCCGGTCGGTGAACCGACCGTCGGCCAGGAACAGGACCTGGTCGGCGACTGCGGCGACCTTCGGGTCGTGGGTCACGAGGAGCACCGTCTGACCCAGCTCGCGCGCGGATGTCACCAGCACGTCCAGCACCTGCTCGGCCGTTCTGGAGTCGAGGGCTCCGGTGGGCTCGTCGGCGCAGACGATCGTCGGCCGCGTCACGAGCGCCCGGGCGATGGCCACGCGCTGCGCCTGTCCCCCGGACAGCTCGCCGGGCAGCCGCCGCTCCATCCCCTCGAGTCCCACGGAGGCCACCAGCTCGGCCCGCCACGCGGGGTCGGGGCGGCGACCCGCCAGCAGCAGGGGCAGGTCGATGTTCTCGGCGACCGTCAGGTGCTCGATGAGGTTGTACGCCTGGGCGACGAACCCGATGCGGTCGCGCCGCAGCCGGGTCACCGCGTCCCTCGACAGAGTCCCCAGGTCGACCCCTCCGACGAGGACGTGACCGCCGGTGGGCGTGTCCAGCCCGGCGGCGCACTGCAGGAAGGTCGACTTGCCCGAGCCCGACGGGCCCATGACCGCCGTGAACGAGCCCGGCGTCAGCGCCACGGAGACGCCCTGCAGGGCCGAGACGGTCGAGTCGCCGTCGGGATAGGTCTTGTCGACGTGGACGAACCGCACGGCGGTGTCCGATGGTGTGGTGAGCGGCGCGGTGGTCATCGCGGTTCCCTTGCGTGTGGACGGACCCGGGTGGTCCGTGCATGTTTCACGCTAGGAACGAACGGCCGTCCGATCGAGCCGCTTCGGGAGGCGTTCGCGAAGTTGCATCCTTCGATGCAAGCGGTGCTCAGCGCTCGCGCGGGCCGGACGGATCGATCGTCACGATGCGGTTCTGGTAGGCCCAGACCACCGCCTGCAGGCGTGATCGCACCCCGAGCTTGGGCATCATCCGCGCCAGGTGCGACTTGACCGTCGAGACCTCGAGCACGAGCTCGCGGGCGATCTCCTCGTTCGACATCCCCTCGGCCAGCAGCATGAGGATCTCGCGCTCGCGGGGGGTCAGCAGGTCGTCGGCGCGCTCGGCGGTCACCGGCTGCAGCCGCCGGCGGCTGTTGAACTCGGCGATGATGCGCACGGTCAGCGTCTCGTCGATCGTGCCGTGCCCCTCGGCGACGCGGCGGACCGCTCGCACGATGATCTCGGGCTCGGCGTCCTTGAGCAGGAAGCCCGCGGCCCCGGCCTCGAGGGCGCCGAAGACGTAGTCGTCGAGGTCGAAGGTCGTGAGGATGACGACCGGGACCTCGGGGTCGGCGTCGGGGCCCGACAGCTCGCGGGTGACGCTGACGCCGTCGAGGCCGGGCATCCTGATGTCGAGGCAGGCCACGTCGGGACGCAGCGACCGCGCCAGCTCGAGAGCCTCACGACCGTCGGACGCGACGCCCACGACCTGGATGTCGGGCTCGGCGCCGAGCAGCGCCGACAGGCCCGCCCGGACGAGCGGCTGGTCGTCCGCGATGAGGACCCGGATCATGCGTGCTCCCCTTCGGTCGTCGCCGCACCCGGTTCGCGTGGCAGCGTCAGGCGCACCCGCCAGCCGCCGTCGACCGTGGGGCCGTGCTCCAGCCGCGCCCCGACGAGATCGGCCCGCTCCTGCATGCCGCGCAGGCCGAAGCCGCCGCTGGAGGCGGCCGGGACCTCGGACGAGGCCGCGTTGTCGACGGTCACGACGACCTGATCGGGGGCGCGGTCGTCGACCTCGACCCGGCACGGCGCGCCGGGCGCGTGCGACCGCGCGTTCGCGAGCGACTCCTGCACCATCCGGTAGGCGGCCAGCTGGGCCAGGGGGCCGACCCCGGCGGCGGTCGGCAGCCCGGTCGGCCCGTGGAGCACGACGAGCTCGACACCTCCGGGTGCCGCTGCGGCCTGCTCGACCAGGGCGGGGAGGGTCTCGATCGACTCGACCGACGTGTGGGCGGCGCCGTCGTCCCGCAGCAGGCCGACCAGGCGGCGGAGGTCGTCCAGCACGGCGCGGCTCTGGCCGCGAACCTCGCGCACGGCGGCGCGGGCCGCCTGCGGATCGGTCTCGATCTGCCGGTCCACCGCGGCCAGCATCACGGCGATCCCCGACAGGTGGTGGGCGGCGATGTCGTGCAGCTCGCGCGCCATCCCCGTGCGCTCGCGGGCGATGGCGGCCTCCCACCGCGCCTCCTGCTCGCGGACGATCGCCTCGGCCTCACTGCGGTGGGCCTGTGCGGCCGCCCGGCGTGATGCGACGAAGACCGCGACGGCGGCGGGTGCGGCCACGACGACGGCCGCCTGCAGGACTCCGGCGACGATCACCGACATGCTCCCGGCCGAGCCGCCCAGACCCGGCGCGATGATCGCGGCCGCGACCAGGCCCGCCGTTCCGACGAGGGCCCACCGGACGGACTCGGCCTGCGAGACGCTGACGGCGCGATAGACCGCCACCACCACCGCCAGTGACGTCAGGCCCGGCGCCGCCTCTCCGGCGACGAGTGACACAGCGAGGCCCACGGCGGCGACTGCCAGCGGCACGATGGCGGGGCGGGTTCGGGCGCCGAGCAGCACGAGTGCCTGCAGCGTCAGCCCGGCCAGCAGCAGCCACCAGCGCGCCTCGTCGGGCCCAGGGACGTCGCCCGTGCCCTCGCTGTCAGCGGCAGAGACGAGAGGCAGGGCCACGAGACCGGCGAGCGCGACGATCCAGGTGATCCCGGCCGCGAGCGCATCACGGGAACGCGGCGTCACTGCGGGGGTCACCGGGACATCGTCGCATCGACGGGTTCAGTCGGTCCGCTCCCGGGCGAGGAACGAGAACTTTCCGTCCTGCTCCAGCACGGCCCACTCCAGGTCGTCGAGGCTGCGGATGCCCTCGGCGCGGGCGCAGCCACCCTGTCGATCGAGCGACAGGTCAGTGCTCGCCGACCGCGTCCGCCTCCGGGTAGACGAGCCCCTCCCCCGCGATGCGAGCCCCGGCCGAGGGCTCGTGCGGCTGACGGCGCCCGTCGGGCATGACGTGCTCGACGGGCAGGTCGTGCACCAGCATCGCGACGTCCGAGATGAGCCGGCGGTGGCACCGCCACCAGACGAGCTCCGAGCACATGACAGCGACGCGAGAGCTCCCGGCGAGCTCGACGACCTCGGACATCGCGGCCTGGAACTCCGTCGTCCGGGTGTGCGCGGCGTAGGCCCGGAAGGCCTCGACCCGCCACCACCCGTCCACAGCCTCGTCGCCCGGTGGGACGCGGCGCCGGCCGCCCAATCGCTCCTGCCAGACGTAGTCGATCCCCTCGAGGGGCAGGAAGACATCGAGGGAGTCGCGGGAGACCTCGGGATTGCGCCGGCTGCCGGGGAACCGGCGGACGTCGACGAGCGTCTGGACTCCGGCAGCGCGCAGACGATCGGCCAGCTCATCGCGGGTGGACGTGCCGTGACCGATCGTGAGCAACGGGCCGGCGGAAGCGCTCATCGCGCTCCCACCGGCCCGTCGTTCAACGCCGAGCGCGCCACGGTCCGCGTCCCTCCACGCCGGACCGGGCGCCTCGCGCGTGCCGGATCAGTGACCGGTGTGGCGGCCGGTGTCACGACCCGTGGTGCGGCCGAGGTCGCGGGCCTCACGGCTGAGCAGCACGCCCAGTCCGATCATCGCGACTGCCAGCACGAAGTGCAGCCAGTCGTCGGCCGTGTTCAAGGGGATGAAGTTGGCGTCGTGGTGCTTGTCGATGAACAGGCCGTAGAGCCACAGCAGCGCGTAGATGACGCCGCCGCCGATGAGGTACGCCCGAGCGGTGCTCCACGCACGCGCCAGAGCCAGTCCGGCGACACCGAACAGCAGGTGGACGATGTTGTGCAGGATCGACACCTGGAAGATCCCGAGCAGCTTGGCCTCGGACTCGTGGCCGGCGAACTTCATCGTGTCGTAGTCACTGGTGATGCCCGGGATGAAGCCCAGGATCCCCACCACCAGGAACAGGGCGCCGACCACCGTGGCGGCGGTCTGCATCTTCGTGGCGGTCATGGATGAGGGTGTTGCCATGATCTTCCTTCCGTCGTTGGGACAAGTGGCGGGTACCCGTGGCCCCTGGAAACATGCGGTTTTCTGAACAAGTTCCACTGAGCAGCCGCTCAGTGGCACTCCCCTGTGTAAGAGGGCGGACGCGGGGTACTCGTGGGGCAGACGAGGAGGTCACGTGACCGGAGAACGAGTGGACCCCGCGACCCGTGGACGTTCTGTGAACACCCGATCCGCGTGGGGAGGGGTGCTCATCGGCCTGGGCCTGGTGGCGTCGATCGACGAGATCGTGCTGCACCAGCTGCTGCGCTGGCACCACTTCTACGACAAGTCGACCTCCGAGATGGGCCTGATCTCCGACGGCCTGTTGCACGCCGCCACGGTCGTGGCCATGGTGGCCGGGTTCTTCGTCCTGATCGACGTCCGCCGGGCCGGGTCGCTCGTGCCCCGACAGGCGTGGGCGGGACTGCTGCTCGGGATGGGCGCCTTCCAGCTGTGGGACGGGACGATCAACCACAAGCTGCTCGGACTGCACGAGATCCGCTACGGCGTCGACCTCCTCCCGTACGACCTGACGTGGCTGGTCTTCGCCGTGATCCTGCTGGGCGCGGGGGCACTGCTGCTCTGGCGCCGGCCCGCCGCGAGCCGCCCGTCGTGACCACGCACGCCGGTCACCACGCCGCCACGGGCGCCGATCCGGGCGCCTGGCTGCTGCCGCTGGTCGTCGTGCTGGTCACGGCCGGGATCTACCTGGTCGGGACGAGGCGGTGGCAACGGCGCCGAGGCCGAGCCTGGGACCCGTGGCGCACCGCCAGCTGGATCGCCGGCGCGGTAGCCATCGCGCTGGCGCTGTCGCCGCTGACGGACTCCCCCACGGCGCGGGCCCACATGGTCCAGCACCTGCTGCTCGGCATGCTGGCACCCGTCGGCCTGGTGCTGGGCGCTCCCGTGACCCTGTTGCTCGGGGTGCTGCGGCCCGACGCCGCGCGCGTCGTGACGGCGGTCCTGCGGACGCCCGCCTTCCACCTGCTCTCGCATCCGGTGACGGCGGCGGTGTTGAACGTCGGCGGCATGTTCGTGCTGTACCTGACGCCGCTGTACGCCCTGTCGACCGAGAGCACGGCCGTGCACCACCTCGTCCACGCGCACTTCCTCATCGCCGGCTACCTGTTCGCGTGGGCGATCGCGGGCCCGGACCCGGCCCCGCGACGACCTGGGATGGCGACGCGGGTCGTGGTCCTCATCACTGCCGGCGCGGCTCACGCCTACCTCGCCAAGCTGCTCTACGCGCGCGCCGGCGAGTTGCCCCCGGGCACCGACTACGCGGTCGCCGACATGCAGGCGGCGGCCCAGTGGATGTACTACGGCGGGGACGTCGTCGACGTCATGCTCGCGGTCGCCCTGTTCGCGACCTGGCTGAGGCGCCGATCGAGATCGCGGGAAAACCTCGGTGTCGGCTCCGCCGTGGTGGGTACACCGCGGACATGACCTCGCTCGCACTGCAGACCCAGGACCAGATGGGCGGCCGGCTGAGTGTGCTGACCCGTCAGAAGAAGGACCACGTCCGGCTGGACCGGCTCCTCAACGATCTGGCCGTGGCGCCGTCGGGCCCGGCCGAGGACCGCGTGCTGCGCGAGATCGCACGGCTGGTCTTCCCGCACGCGTTCGCCGAGGAGTCCGTGCTGTGGCCGGTCATGCGTCGCGTGCTGCCCGACGGCGAGGAGCTGACGCTGCAGGTCGAGCAGGAGCACCAGGAGGTCAACGAGCTGTGGACCTCGCTGGAGGAGCTCGACGCGGACGATCCGCGCCGCGAGCCCCTTCTCGACCGGCTGACCCGCGTCCTGCAGGAGGACGTCCGCGACGAGGAGGACGAGCTCTTCCCCCGCCTGCAGGAGCGCATCAGCGAGCGGCAGCTGCAGGCCCTGGGCCTCGCGTGGGAGATCGTGCGCCGGATCTCGCCGACGCGCCCGCACCCGGTCGTGGCCCGGCGGCCCCCGGGCAACGCGCTCGCGGCGCTGCCGCTGACCCTCACCGACCGGGCCCGCGACAACCTCGATCGGGTGGCCCAGCGCTCCGAGCGGCTGCGCGACCCCGCCGAGCGCGCCAGCGCCGCCCTGGCGCGGATCGCCGGCCGGATCGAGGACCTGCCGATCATGCGCATCGGCGAGCGAGCATCGACCAGTCGGGCACCGGGCGCGACGGCCATGGCGGCAACGAACGGAGGACGTGCATGAAGGCGATGGTGTACCGAGGCCCCTATCGGGTCCGCGTCGAGGAGAAGCCCCACCCGAAGATCGAGCACCCCAACGACGCGATCGTGCGTGTCACCCGTGCCGCGATCTGCGGCTCGGACCTGCACCTGTTCCACGGGATGATGCCGGACACCCGGGTCGGCACGACCTTCGGTCACGAGTTCATCGGCGTCGTCGACGAGGTCGGCCCGTCGGTTCGGAGCCTCCAGGTCGGCGACCGGGTCATGGTGCCGTTCAACGTCTTCTGCGGGACCTGTTACTTCTGCGCCAAGGGCCTGTACTCGAACTGCCACAACGTGAACCCGAACGCCACGGCGGTCGGTGGGATCTACGGCTACTCGCACACCACGGGCGGATACGACGGCGGGCAGGCCGAGTACGTGCGCGTCCCGTTCGCCGACGTCGGACCCACCGTGATCCCCGAGTGGATGCACGAGGAGGACGCGCTGATGTGCACCGACGCGCTGCCCACGGGGTACTTCGGCGCCCAGCTGGCCGACATCTCCCAGGGCGACGTCGTGGTCGTCTTCGGCGCCGGTCCGGTGGGCCTGTTCGCGGCGAAGTCGGCCTGGCTGATGGGTGCCGGCCGCGTCATCGTGGTCGACCACCTGAGCGACCGGCTCGAGTTCGCCAGCCGCTTCGCCCACGCCGAGACGGTGCACTTCGGCCAGGTCAACGACGTGGTCGTGCACCTGAAGAAGATCACCGACGACCTCGGCGCCGACGTCGTCATCGAGGCGGTCGGGGCCGAGGCGGACGGCAACCTGATCCAGCACGTCACCGCGGCGAAGCTCAAGCTGCAGGGTGGCTCGCCCATCGCGCTCAACTGGGCGATCGACTCCGTCCGCAAGGGCGGCACGGTCTCGGTGATGGGCGCGTACGGTCCGATGTTCAGCGCCGTGAAGTTCGGCGACGCGATGAACAAGGGCCTGACGCTGCGGATGAACCAGTGCCCGGTCAAGCGGCAGTGGCCGCGGTTGTTCGAGCACATCCGCAACGGGCACATCAGCCCGCGCGAGATCATCACCCACCGCATCCCCCTCGACCACGTCGCCGAGGGCTACCACCTGTTCTCGGCCAAGCTCGACGGGTGCATCAAGCCCGTCCTCGTGCCCGCATCGTGAGGAGCTGAACGATGGCGAAGATCCCCTACATCCGCGGCATCCGGCCCGGAATCCCGACGCCGGAGGAGCTGCGCGAGCGGATCCCCGGGTGGGGCGTCGACCTCGACCCGGCCGACCGCCCGTCCTATCCGCGCGAGCTCGCCGACGGTGTCCCCGACGGCATCCTGTGGGACTTCCCCGAGGAGCAGCCCGACACGTCGCCGCCTCGCGAGCGCTCGATCGAGCACGCGCGGCTGACTCCCGTGTTCGGCACGGTCGCTCCCCTGCACGGCGTCCCCGGCGCCGTCCGGCGCTTCGCCTACGCGAAGTTCAGCGAGGCCCGGGCGGCGCACTGGCTGTTGCTGCTCGCGGCCGACCGGATCGAGTCGAAGCAGGCGCTCTGGCAGTCGTTCTCGACCGACCGGCCCGACAGCTTCGTCGAGGAGACCGGCATCCGCGCCGAGCGCTCGCACCACGGCCTCCGTTCGCGCTGGGGCCGCGGCCGGGTGGACAAGCACCAGGCGATGGATCCGGTGGTGCTGGCGCTGCCGGCGCTCCTCGGCGGCTGGGCGGTCACGCGAGTGGTCCGCCGGCTGGTCCGCTCCTGATCAGTGGGGAGGCGTGGAGTCACCCGGTGACCTCACGCCTCCCCGATCAGGGCCGCTGCGTGGAAGGCGGAGGGCATGGAACTGCGGCCGCTGGGGCGCTCCGAGGCGCTGGAGTCCGCCGCGTACGACGACGCCAGCGGCACCCTGCGCGTGCGGTTCCGCAACGGTGGGCTCTACGACTATCTCGACGTCCCGCGCGACGTGTTCGACCGCCTGGTCGAAGCCGACCACCCGTGGACGACGTGGCAGGAGCACATCACCACGGCGTACGACTACCGCCGGCTCGACTGATCCTCAGCGACTGAGACGGACGGGCCCGGGCAGCGACAGCTTGTCGGGGTTCCGCACGACGTGCATGGTCGTGACGACGCCGTCCTCCACCACCGCGGTCGCGATGGCGGTGACCTCGCCCGCCTCGCGGAACACCAGGCCGTTCTCGCCGTTGATCCAGACCGACTCCAACCGGATGTCCGCCGGCAGCACCCCGGCGAGGAAGCGCAGTACCTTGTCGCGACCCAAGATCGGCCGGCGCGCCGCGCTGACCTTGCCGCCGCCGTCGCTGATGAGCACGACGTCCGGCGAGATGACGTCCAGCAGCTGCTGCAGATCGCCCTCGGCGATGGCCCGCTGGAATCGCACGAGGACCTCGGTGCGTTCCTGCGACGTGACCTCCGACCGAGGCCGTCGCGCGGCCACGTGCGCCCGGGCCCGTCGCGCGATCTGCCGGACGTTCTCGGGCGTGCGGTCCACCGCCGCGGCGATCTCGTCGTACGGCACGTCGAAGACCTCGCGCAGGACGAAGACGGCACGCTCGGTGCTGCCCAACGTCTCGAGGACGAGCAGCATCGCGGTCGACACCGACTCGGCGAGCGCGATGTCGTCGGCGACGTCCGGGACCGTCTCGAGCGGCTCGGGCAGCCACGGACCGACGTACGACTCGCGCTGCCGCGACAGCGTGCGCAGCCGATTGAGGGCGAGCCGGGTGACGATCCGGACCAGGTAGGCGCGCGGCTCCTGCACGTCCTCGCGGTCGTCCGCGCTCCAGCGCAGCCACGTCTCCTGCACCACGTCCTCGGCATCCGCGGCGGAGCCGAGCATCTCGTACGCCACCGTGAACAGCAGCGGGCGGTGCGCCGTGAAATCGGCGAGGACGTCGGTCACCGCACGTCCGCCAACGGCAGTTCGCACACGTCGCTGAAGCCCTGACTGGCCAGGCCTGCGGCGAAGTTGAAGCGTGATCGCTGGTTCTCCACGGCCACCATCATGGTCAGTTCGACCAGCGCCTGGTCGCCCAATGCCTCACGAAGTCCCGCGACCTGCTCGTCCGTCACGGTCGGCGGCGTGGCCGTCATCGCCTCGGCGTAGGCCATGACCTCGCGCTCGAGCGGTGTGAACACGTCCGAGTCGCGCCAGCGCGGCACCTCGCGCACCTTGCGCTCGTCGAGGCCCTCGTCGTGCGCCAGGTAGTAGCCGAAGTCCAGGCACCAGCTGCACCCGATGCTGGCGGCCGACGCCATCACCGCGAAGGACTTGAGGTGCGCGTCGAGGGCGTCCCACGTCCCGACGCGCCGCTCCCACGCCATCACGGCGCGCAGCAGCTTGGTGTGGTGCCACATCACCGGCACGATGTCGGGCACGCGCCCGTACATCCGACGGCTGGCGGCCTTGACGGCACGAGCCGCCGGCGAGGTCATCGGGGCGGCGGGGATGCGGAACGAGCTGGTCATGACGTCTCCTTCGTCGGACCTCCGGCGAGGTCGTTCGACATGGAGACACCGGCCGTGCCCGTTGCGTGACACGTGACGCAGGATGGGCCCATGACGTCCTCGCCCCAGCCGCGCTGGTTCACCGACACCCAGCCCGGCCACTCGCAGTGGTTCATCGAGCGCTTCCGCACCCTCGAGGCCGAGGGAGCCGATCTGCTCGGCGAGGCCCGGTTCGCCGACATGCTGGCCGAGCGGGGATCGCGGATCCTCGACGCGGGCTGCGGCGCGGGACGCATGGCCGCGGCGCTGCACGCCGCCGGCCATCAGGCCTACGGGGTCGACGTCGACCCCGAGCTGATCGCCGCCGCCGAGTCCGACCACCCGGGCCCGACCTACGGCGTGGTCGACCTGAGCGAGCTGACCCTCGCCGACGTCGACGGCACAGCGATGGACCTCGTGGTGTGCGCCGGGAACGTCATGGTCTTCCTCGCGCCCGGGACGGAGCTGCGGGTCCTCGAGCGCCTCTGCGCCGTCACCCGCGAGGGCGGCCGCGTGGTCGTCGGCTCGCGTCCCGGGACGGACTACCCGTTCGAGCAGTACGACGCGGACCTCGCCGACCTCGCCGAACGTGGGATCGCTCGGGTCGAGCAGCGCTTCTCGACCTGGCACCTCGATCCGTTCGAGGAGGGCTCCGACTTCGCCGTCACCGTCCTGAGGCGCGGCCCGGCGCCATTGGACGTAGCGTGAGGGAAACCCACCTCGAAGGAGCCTTCCGATGAAGCTGAGCCACGTCCCGCTGCGACTCGCCACCGGCGCATTCATCCTCAACAGCGGACTGTCCAAGCGGAACCTGCCCCGTGAGGCGGCCGAAGGACTCCAGGGCATGGCCGCCAACGCCGTTCCGCAGGTGAAGAGCATGGACCCGCAGTCATTCGGCAAGGCGCTCAGCACCGGCGAGATCGCCCTCGGTGCCGCCCTGCTCACGCCGTTCGTCCCCGCCACCATGGCCGGTGCGGCGCTGACCGCGTTCGGCGGCGGCCTCGTCAAGATGTATCTCAACACCCCGGGCATGACCGCCGAGGGCTCGAGCTTCCGGCCGAGCCAGGACGGCACCGCCATCGCGAAGGACATCTGGCTCGTGGGCGCGGGACTCAGCCTGCTGATCAGCGGCCTGACCTCGCGCAAGTCCATCAAGATCTGACGGAGTTCCTCAGGAGCGGGCGAAGGCGACGTGCACGATGCCGCTCTCCGCGGTCTCGGCCGTGACCTCGTAGCCCTGCTCGAGACCACGCAGGTCGTCCCACAGCCGGATGCCGTCGCCGAGGATCAGCGGCGCGATCCCCACGTGGAGGTCGTCGACCAGGCCCGCCCTGAGGAAGTCCCGCACGACCGTGGGCCCGCCGCCGACCCGCACGTCGCCGCCGTCGGCGACGGCCACGGCCCGCTCGAGCGCCTCCTGTGGTGTGGCCTCGATGAACTGGAACGTCGTCCCGTTGTCGAACTCGAGGTCGGGGCGTGATTGGTGCGTCAGGACGAACACCGGGCACCGGAACGGCGGCTCGTCGCCCCACCAACCGCGCCAGCTCGGATCGTCGGGGAAGGTGTGCAGCCCGAACATGCCGGCGCCCATGATCTCGGCCCCGACCTCGTCGAAGTAGGCCGAGGCGTACTTCTCGTCGACACCGGTCGTCCCACCGCCGCTGGTGTCACCGAGGACGCGCTCGCGGAACGTCCGCGTGGCCGTGTACGCCGCGACGAGCCGCATCCAGTCCTCGCCGATCGGGTTCTCCGGCGTCCCGTCGGTCGTCGTGGCGAAGCCATCGAGCGAGATGTTCAGGTCGACGCGCACCCGCATGGTGATCTCCTCCGGTCGGTGTGCGGCCCAGTGTGACCGCTCCGGCGTCCGGCGACCAGACCTCAGCGGGGCGCGAGCAGCCGCTCGGCCGCCTCTCGCGCCCGACTCATGAGCGCGTCGCCGTCGTCGATGCCGCGGTGGGCGATCGCGCCCTCCAGCAGCAGGAAGACCTCGTCCGCGACCGCGGCGGCATCGGCCAGATCGGGACAGTCTTGGGCGACGAGGTCCGCCAGGAGGCGGCGTACCGCTCGCTTGTGGGCGCGGACCACGTCCTGCGCGGAATGGTCCGACGGCAGCTCGCCCGCCGCGTTGAGGAAGGCGCAGCCGCGATCAGTGGCGACCGCGTCATCGACATAGGCATCGAACACGGCCAGCGCGCGCGGAGGCGGCGCCGCCGCGAGGCGCTCCTGCAGGCGAGCCCACCACGAGGCGTGGCGGGCCTGCAGGTAGGCGGCGACGAGGTGGTCCTTCGACCCGAACCGGTCGTAGAGCGTGCGCTTCGTGATGCCCGACTCGGCCGCGATCGTGTCGACCCCGACGGCGTGGATCCCGCGGCGGTAGAACAGCTCGGAGGCGACGTCCAGGATGCGCCGCGCACCCGGCGTCAGCTCGGGCACGGTCAGTTCGGCGGCTTCCCTCATCGCTCCCCCTCGCCTTGACTTCACAGGTCAGTGTACTAGCGTCGAGAGGGTTCACCGTCCTGTGAGATCGGAGCATCGTGAGCCGAACGATCGACCCCGGCGGCCTGCTCGACGCGTCGGCGCGATGGCGGCTCACCGCGGCCGGGGTCTGCCTGATCGCCGCCTGCTACGGGATGGCGCGGTTCGCGTACGGGATGTTCGTCCCCGTCTTCCGCGAGGAGTTCGGGCTCGACTCCACGACCTCCGGCGCGATCGCGTCGGGCTCGTTCCTGTCCTACTGCGTCGCGATCGTCGCCGCGAGCCTGCTGACGCCGCGATTCGGGGCGCGCATCGTGGCCGTGGCAGCGGGCGCGGTCGCCGTCCTCGGGACGCTCGTCATCGCCGCCGCTCCGAACGTCACCGTGCTGGCCATCGGCGTGCTCGTCGCGGGGTCCAGCACCGGTATCGCCTCGCCGCCGCTGGCCCATGCCGTCGCGCGCACGGTGATCGAGCGGGACCGCAGCCGCACCCAGACCGTCGTCAACGCCGGCACCGGCATCGGGGTGGCCGTCGCCGGTCCCATCGCCCTGCTGGCCCAGGACCACTGGCGGCTGGCGTGGGTCGCCTTCGCAGTGACCTGCGCGCTGGTGACCGCGTGGGCGGCGGCGTCGGTCCCGGCCGCTCGCGGAGCGTCGGACGATGCGTCGTTCCTCCCGGTGCCACTGCTGCCCGTCGGCAGTGGCCGACTGATCCTGGCCGCCGCGGCCGCGGGCCTCGCGAGCGCGGCCGTGTGGACCCTCGGACGCGAGGTCCTCGTCACCGACGGCGGACTCGGCGAGACCCGCTCGCTCGTGGCCTGGATCATCCTGGGCTGCTTCGGAGTGGTGGGTGCCGCCGCGGGCGACCTGATCCGGCGGCTGGGACTGCGCGGTGCGTGGCTCGCGACGATGCTCGCGATGGCCGGCGGCACAGCGCTGCTGGGATCCTTCCCCGACCTGCTGGGCGTCGCGTGGTTCGCCGCTGCGGCGTTCGGCGCCTCGTACATCGCCGTGTCGGGGGTGCTGCTGTTGTGGGGGACGGAGGTCTATCCCGAGGACCCGGCCGCCGGCGTGGGGCTGGCCTTCTTGGTCCTGGCGCTGGGCCAGGCCGGGGGGTCGCTGCTGGTGGGAGCCCTCGCCGAGGCCGGGGCACAGTTCGCGTTCCTGACCGCCGCCGCCGTGGCGGTCGCCGGCACCCTCGTCCGCCCGCGGGCCTGAGGAGGGCAGACGAAGAGCGGCCCCGGTGCGCCAGGGCCGCTCTCCAGTCCGTCAGCTCAGAAGCGCGAGAGCGGCTTCGGCGTGGCGTAGCCGAAGGTCGCGTTCTCCGCGAAGGCGTTGACGCCGAACGTGGCGTTCAGCGCATCCGCCGCGGTCTTCGTCAGCGTCAGCTTCACCAGGCCGAGGTCGCGGCGATCGGAAGCCCGCACCTTGAACAGGTCCACGCGGCCGACGTTGCCGACGGTCCCGTTGACGTTGCCACTGACGCGCAGTCGCGCGAGGTCGATGTTGAAGTTCGAGACCGTGATCGTCGATGCGCCGGCGCTCAGGTTCAGGCCGCCGCTGTGCTTGATCCGGATGCCTCGCAGGCTGTAGCCGGTGATCGGGAACTTCGCGGCCAGCGTGCCCTTGAAGGCCCCCGCCTTCGCACCCTGCACCGGAGCAGGCGTGATGCCGGCGCTGCCGATGAGGTCGTTCACGGCAGGCGCGACGACCACCTGCGTGTAACCGGTCTTCGTGTTGGATCGCTTGGCCGTGGCGGCCTCAGCCGGCGACCCCACGAGACCGGTCATGCCTGCCGTCAACACCAGTGCCAGCAGGGCAAGGATTGTCTTCTTCATGATTTCCCCATTTCAGCGGCCGGGACCTCCGACCTCCTGTGGGTGATTCGGTGCGGTCCTCCAACTGGATGGGACGAATCCGAAGAAAAATGTGTGTCAGGTCACTCTGTTGTCGGGAGTCAGCAGGAACGGCGTTCCACCCACCGCCCGCAGGACCGGAAGTTCGACGAAGGTCATGCCGACCACGGTGCCGTCGGGGGTGGCGCGGAGCTCGTCGCGGACCCAGCGCCACGGCCGGGGTGCGTCGGCCGCGTACTCGACCACGAGGGCGGGCCTCCCGTCGGCCAGCGAGATGCCCTGCGACAGCCTCATGGGCAGGGTCTCGACCAAACCGCCTCCCCGCCGCACGAGGTTCACGCCGGAGGCACCGTCGCCCGCGTGCACGAACCGCTTGCCGTACCAGTGCCGCAGTCCGATCAGGCCAAGACCGAACGGGGCGACCCGGGTCAGCGGTGTCACGAACGAGGCGGCCAGATCGCCCGCTCTGGAGTGGAGGACCTCGTCCACCTCGAGGGTCCGCAGTGAGGACCATGTGCACCGCAGGGTCAGGACGTTCTGCTTCATGGAGTCTCCGAGAGGACGGGACCGTCGGCCGCCGGGAACCGGGACGCGAAGCGCTCGGCCAGGGCGGTGATGGTCAGGGAGGGGTTCACCCCGAGATTGGCGGGGATGACGGAGGCGTCGGCGACGTAGAGGCCGGGATGGCCGTGGACCTCGTGGTTCGCGTCCACGACACCATCGGCCGCGGTCGCCCCCATCACTGCACCACCGAGGATGTGAGCGGTCACCGACAGGCCGCCGACCGACTCGCCGAGCAGGTTCAACGGCCGTCCGCCGGACGCCTCGGCGAAGGCGCGGGTGACCTCGTTGGCGACGGGCAGGTTGCTGGGCGGCCGCACTCCCCCGGTCAGTCGCGACCGCAGCACCCGGCGCCACGGCCGCAAGGGCGAGCGGCGGTGATCGAGCGCGAACTCGCTGTCCAGGCGCTGCATCGTCGTCAGGACGGTGAGCCGGTTCAGGAAGCGGTGAGCCGTCATCAGGCGGAGCTGTCTCAGCGGCGACCCGAGGATCGACAGCACCACGCGGCGCGCTCGACGGCCGGGATCGTCGTCGTCGACCATCGGCCCCAACTGAGCACGCATGTGCCAGCCGCCCATGTAGCGGTTCTGGGTCGTGTGGGTGCGCTCGTCGGGGTGGAAGTCGCTCGAGATCGTCGGCCCGCGCGAGAGGTCGTCGCCGCGCGGTTGCAGGACGGCGGTGAGGGCCTCGGAGTTCGTCCGCACGTGCTGACCCAACTGGTCCGAGACCCGCGGCAGGGCGCCGGTCTCGCGGCAGCGGTGGAGCAGCTCGACCGTGCCCAGGACGCCCGCGGCGAGGACAACCCGGCGGGCCCGGACGGTCGACTCGCGACCGCGCTCCCACGGGTGGCGCGTCACGATCTCGTACCCGCCGTCGACCGGTCGCACCGAGACGACCTCGGTCTCGGGGCGCACCTGCGCACCACGCTTCTCGGCCAGGAAGAGGTAGTTGAGGGTCAGCTGGTTCTTCGCGCCGTAGGGGCAACCGAGCAGGCACTCGCCGCAGAGCCGGCAGCCCGTCCGGTCGGGGCCTTCGCCATCGAAGAACGGGTCGAGCTCGGTCACGCCGGGGCGGCCGAAGAAGATCGCCGACGGCACCGGCCCGAACGTCGCCTCGGCCCCGACCGCCTTCGCCGCGGCATAGAGGTGGTCGTCCATCTCGCCGTGGTGCGGGTTGGTGACCCGGCCGAGCATCCGCGCGGCACGGGCGAGGTGGGGGGCGAGCTCGTTCTTCCAGTCGATCCCGAGCGCCGTCAGCGGCACGGCCTCGTAGAACTCGTCGCCGGGCTCGAGCAGGACGCCGGCCCAGACGATCGAACCACCGCCGACGCCGGACCCGCCGATGATCGCCATGTGGCGGAAGATCCGTTGCCAGAAGAACCCGCGCATGCCGGCGCGTGGCGCCCACAGGTAGGCGCGCGGGTCGCGCCGGGCGGCGAGCAGGGCGGCGTCGCTGAGGCGGCGGCCCTTCTCGAGCACCAGCACCGAGTGCCCGGCCTCCCTCAGCCGCAGCGCGGAGACCGCTCCCCCGAAGCCACTGCCGACCACCACGACGTCGGCGTCCCAGCGCCCGAGATCCTCCACGCGCTCAACCTAGTGTGAGCGCGGTCACCACGGCGCCTCATTCAGGCGGCTGGGACCCGCGCCTCCGCGTGCGCCTCGTCCGAGCGATCGTGCAGTGCCGCGAAGTCGCGCAGCTCGTCGCGCCCGGCCCGGGTCGCCCGCAGCGCGTTGGCGATGGCCACCAGGTCGACGACCTCCTGCAGCAGCGCGCCGACGATCGCCGGGATGACGCCGAACGCGGCGACGAGCATCAGCACGACCGAGAGCGCGATGCCGACCCAGATCGACTCCTTCGCGACCCGCAGGGTGCGCTGGCCGACGGACACCGCGACCGCCGCGCGGGAGATGTCGTCCCGGACGATGACCACGTCGGCGGACTGCGAGGCGGCCGTCGAGCCGCGGGCGCCCATCGCGACACCGACGTCGGCCACCGCGAGGACGGGCGCGTCGTTGATGCCGTCGCCGACCATCATCACGGGGCCCGGCTCGGCATCGCGGACGATGCGGACCTTGTCCTCGGGCAACAGCTCGGCCTCGACGCGGGTGACGCCGGCCTGGGCGGCGATGTGGGACGCCGTGGGCATCGCGTCGCCGGTCAGGATCATCCGCTGGCGGACCCCGAGGCGGTCCAGTTCGGTGAGGGTCGCCCGGGCGTTGGCCCGGAGCCGGTCGGAGATGAGCAGGACGCCCGCGAACACACCGTCGACGCCCACGTAGACGGCGGACTCCCCCGGTTCGAGGTCGGCGACCTCGAACCCGGTCGTGTGGTCGCGGACGAACGAGCCCTTGCCGACGACGACCTCGCGGCCCTCCAGCACCGCCGTCACCCCGTGGGTCGCGATCTCGCGGGCCTCGGTGGCGGGGACGAGGCGCAGTCCGCGTGCCTCGGCCGCCTTGCGGATGGACTCGGCCAGCACGTGGCCCGAGTACTGCTCGGCGGAGCCGGTGATCCGCAACAGCTCCTCCTCGTCGAGAACCGGCTGCCCGTCGGCTCCGCGCGCCGGCCGGACCTCCAGCAACTCGGGACGCCCGTACGTCAGGGTGCCGGTCTTGTCGAAGGCGGCGGTGCGGACCCGGCCGAGGGTCTCGATCGTGCCGCCCGACTTCACGATGACGCCGTTCTTCGCGGCGCGGGACATGCCCGCCAGGAACGCGACAGGCGCCGCGATCAGCAACGGGCACGGGGTGGCGACGACGAGCACCTCGGCGAAGCGGACGGGGTCGCCCGAGAGCCACCATGCGAGGCCACCGATCAGGTACGCGACGATCGTGAACGGCACGGCGTAGCGGTCGGCCAGACGCACCATCGGCGCGCGGGACTCGGAGGCTTCCCGCACCAGGGAGAGGATGCGCGAGTACTGCGAATCCTGGGCGGTCGCCGTCGCCTCCAGCACCACGGCGCGTTGGCCGTTGAGCACGCCGGAGAGGATCTCGTCGCCGGTCCGCCGGCTGACGGGAAGCGGCTCGCCGGTCAGCGACGACTCGTCGAAGCCGGCCTCGATCGCCCGCCCGTCCGAGTCGGTGGAGAGGATGCCGTCGACGGGCACCACCTCGGCAGGCCGCACCAGCAGCCGATCGCCGACGGAGATGCTCTCCATCGCGACGTCGCGCGTCGTGCCGTCGGGCAGCAGCAGGTGGGCGACCTGCGGCGCGCGTTCCAGGAGAGCCGACAGACTCCGCTTCGCCCGCCCGGCCGCGTAGTCCTCGAGTGCCTCGCCGCCGGTGAGCATGAGGCACACGACCAGCGCTGCGAGGTACTCCCCGACGAGCAGGGTCGAGGCGATGGCCGTCACGGCCAGGATGTCGATGCCCCAGTGCCCGTGCAGCAGGTCCTTGACCATGCCGATCGAGACTTTGACGAGAACGACTGCGCCGAAGGCCGAGGCCAGCCACTGGGCGGCGTCAGGGGCTCCGGAGAGTTCGAGTGCCAGGGTGCCTGCCAATGCCGCCAGGGTGGCGACCACCCACGGATGAAGCTTGGCCAGCTCCCAGGTCCTCATGCTCCTCGTCTCGCCCCCATACGCGGATCGGTACACCCAACCTTCAACAATACGCCGTCATTTCAGCCGATTCACGCATCGCGGCGGTCGCCGGTCAGCTCCAGAAGGGATATCTGTCGGCGCACCTGCGTAGGTTCCACCCGAGGTCAAGAGAGCCACCCACGCCTCCGGACAGAGGTGGCCGGCAACCGCGTCGCCCGACACGGTGCCCTCCGGAGAAGACCAGGGCCGTCCCGACCGGGACGACCAAGTCGGGCACATCCGTGCCCTCGAGAGAGGAGCCACCATGGCCGAGTTCACCGAGCACCGCACCCGCGACGAGTTGAACGAGTTGCTTCGCCACGCCCACTTCATCGCCGTCGGGAAGGGCTACACGGCGAAATTCGTCGAGAAGAACTACTCCGGATGGCACTGGAATGAGCTGATCCGGATGCTGCGCATGGGCGGCGTCGTGCGCAAGGGGGAGCACGACCGCCTCCGCTGCGACCCGAAGGTCGTCGGCGTGCGGTTCGGCCGAGGCTCGACCTTCCAGGTCGAGTGGGACTGGATGGGATGATCAGCCGCACCCGCGCCTGCGGACGCCTAGGCCCGGTGGACCTTCCACACGCCCATCATGAACAGGCTGATCGCGGAGACGATCCCCAGTGCCGTCCACCCGACGACGGAGGCGCGCTGCACTCCGAACTCGACAGGGCCCAAACTGATGAGCGCGATCACCGAGGTCACCCACGCGGCCAGGGCCACGAGCATGGCGATGGTGAGGATGATCCCGCCGAACCTGGACGGCTTGGTCTTCTCCTGGTGGGCTTGGTCCTGCGCTGATCCGACGTGCGGGACGTGCAGATGAGGCACATGCAGTGAGAGGGCCATGACGCACTCCGATCGGTAGAGGTCGCATTGACGAGCCGATCATTCGACAGTACGCCCGCATCTGCCTGGCGCAACAGGTCAAACGCCGTGGGATCAGCGCTCGACCCTTCGACGTTGCGAGGGTTGCCGATGAGGTTCGTGACGTCGGTCCTTCCATTGCGAGGCAGAGTTCACCGAGTCCCGGCGAGCAGGGTTCGCGCGGGACACCCCATCGGGGGCTCAGGACCGGCATGCTTGCGCCATGACGAATCTGCACGACAACCGCTATGTCGCGTTGGCCCGCCTGGTTCGCCGCTACGGACGCTCCGACCTGCTGTCCGGAACCCAGCTCGACGAGTTCGACATCGACGACGAGACGCCGCTCGGCGACGCCGAGCGCGCGCAGGCCTTCGCCGACGACCTCGAGAAGATGGGGCCGACCTTCATCAAGCTCGGCCAGCTGCTCTCGACGCGGTTCGACCTGCTGCCCGCGTCGTACACCACCGCGCTGGAGCGGCTGCAGGACGAGGTCGAGCCGATCGACTTCGACATCGTGCGCGAGGTCGTCGAGACCGAGCTCGGTGCCACGCTCAAGGAGCGGTTCAGCGACTTCGACGTCAAGCCCCTCGCTGCGGCGTCACTCGGCCAGGTCCACCGCGCGGTCCTGCGCAACGGGCGCGAGGTCGTCGTGAAGGTGCAGCGACCTCACGTCCGCGAGCTCGTGCGCGAGGACATGAAGGTGCTGGGTCGCCTGGCGCGCCTGGCCGACCGCCGGACCGAGATCGGGCGCAGCTTCGGCTTCGGCCAGCTGCTCGACCAGTTCCGCCGCTCGCTGGCCGGCGAGCTGGACTACCGCCGCGAGGCCCGCAACCTGGTCACCTTCGGCGAGCTGACCGCCCCCTACGACCTGCTCGTCGTGCCGCAGCCGGTCGAGCCGTACACGACCTCGAAGATCCTGACGATGGACTTCGTCGAGGGCCGCAAGGTCACCGACATCGGTCCGCTGGGACTGACCGACGTCGACGCCCGCCCGATCGTCGAGCAGCTCTTCAGCGCGTACCTGCACATGATCCTCGACGCCGGGGTGCTGCACGCCGACCCGCACCCGGGCAACCTGCTGCTCACCCCCGACGGACGCCTGGCCCTGCTCGACCTCGGCATGACGGCCTCGGTCCCCCCACGCATCCAGCACGACATCATCAAGCTGCTGCTGGCCATCAGCGACGGGGACGGCGAGGAGACCTCGTCGATCCTGGCCGCCATGGGCCATCCGCTCGACTCGTTCGAGGCCGGCCCGTTCCGCAGCGACGTCGCCCACCTGGTCTCCGAGGCGATTGCCAGCGGCGCGGACGTCGCGGTCGGCGCCGTGCTGGTCGATCTCAGCCGGGTCTCCGGCGCGCACGGGCTGCGCCCGCCGGCCGAGATGTCGATGGTGGGCAAGGCGCTGCTGAACCTCGACCAGGCCACCTCGCACCTGGATCCCGGCTTCTCGCCCACCGACGCCATCCGCGAGAACGCGACCAACATCTCGGCCGCCGGCCTGAAGATGTCGCCCGGCGGCATCGTGGCCGCCGCCATCGAGTCGAAGAACTTCGTGGAGCACCTGCCCGAGCGCGCGAACCGCATCATGGACTCGCTCGCCGACGGCGAGTTCCGGGTCAAGGTCGACGCGATCGACGAGCAGCGACTCCACACGGTGATCCAGCGGGTCGCCAACCGCGTCACGCTCGGCATCATCATCGCGGCCACCATCTTGGGTGCCGCCCTGATGATGCGCGTGCCGTCGAGCTGGACGGTGCTGGGCTACCCGGGCCTGGCGATGCTCTTCTTCCTGTTCGCCGTCTGCGGCGGTATCGCCATGGCGGCCTGGATCGTCATGACGGACCGCAAGGTCGCCCGCACGGACCGCACGGCCGGACCCCCGCGGCCGAACTGATCGCGCGGAGCGCGGGAACCTGATTGACTGGCCGTGAACAAACGTTCACGCCCCAGCCCCGAACGGATCCCGTGACTGTCTCGACGTCCTCCGCGACCACCACAGCCCCCCAGCAGCCGGAAGCCCCAAGGCGCAGCGCCGCGCTCATCGTGGCGACCCTGTCGCTGTGCGGCATCGTCGTCTCGTTGCAGCAGACGCTCCTGCTGCCGCTGCTGCCGATGCTCCCCGAACTCCTGGGCGCCTCGGCGGACAGCACCTCGTGGCTCGTGACCGCGACCCTCCTGACGGGCGCCATCGCCACCCCGACCGTGACGCGCCTGGCCGACATGTACGGCAAGCGCCGGATGATGGTCCTGACCTTGGCGATCTCGGTCCTCGGATCGATCCTCGGTGCCTTCAGCGAGGACCTGGTGCTGCTGATCGTCGCTCGGGCACTGCAGGGCGTCGGCATGGCGGTCGTCCCGGTCGGCATCGCGATCATGCGTGACGAGCTGCCGCGTGAACGCATCCCGCTCGGTGTGGCGCTCATGAGTGCCACGCTCGCGATCGGCGCCGGCGTGGGACTCCCCCTGTCCGGCCTCATCTCCGAGCACCTGGACTGGCACGCGATCTTCTGGGCGACCGGTGCGGTCGGGATCGTCCTGCTCATCGCGGCCATGGTGGTCCTGCCCGAGTCCCCCGTCCGCACCCGAGGCAGCTTCGACTTCCGCGGAGCCCTGCTCCTGTCGGCCGCCCTCACCGCCCTCATGCTGGCGCTCTCCAAGGGCTCGCACTGGGGCTGGAGCTCGCCGACGACGCTGGGTCTGGTCGCCGGCGGCGGCGTGCTGCTCGCGATCTGGGTCCCGGTCGAGCTCCGGACGCCGAGCCCCCTGGTCGACCTGCGCGTCTCCTCCCGACGTTCTGTCGTCCTGGTGAACTCCGCCTCCGTGCTCGTCGGGTTCGCGATGTTCGCCAACATGCTGCTCACGACCCAGCTGCTGCAGATGCCCGAGGCCAGTGGCTACGGGCTGGGGCTCGGGATCCTCGAGACCGGTTGGTGGATGGTCCCCAACGCGGCTGCCTTCGGCCTCATGGCACCCGTCTCGGCCTGGCTGACGCGACGCTTCGGGCCGCAGGTGACGGCGTTGTCGGGCGCGCTCCTCATGGGTGTCACCTATGTGGCACGCGTGTTCCTCAGCGACGACCTCGCCCAGGTCGTGATCGGATCGGTCGCCGTCGGCGTGGGCACCGCGATGGTCTACGGCGCGTTGCCGACGATGATCATGCGCGCCGTGCCGGTCACCGAGACGGCTTCGGCCAACGGACTCAACGTGCTGTTGAGGTCGATCGGCACCACGAGCGCCAGCGCCATCGTCGCCGCGGTCACCTCCGCGTCCGTCGTGACGATCGCCGGCGAGGAGGCGACGAGCGAAGGCGCCATCAGCCTGCTGTTCTGGCTCGCCGCGGCTGCGGCGCTGGTCGGCGCGGCCGTCCTCTTCCCGACCCTGGGGATGCAGGACTTCGCACCCGAGGCGGATCGTTCCGGGACGGCGACCTCCAGCCGTCCCAACTGCGTGGTGCGCGGCAAGGTCGTCGACGCGAACGCCCGCCCCGTGCGCAACGCCGTCGTGACCGTCCTGACCATGGAGGGTGCTGCCGTCGACTGGGGCCATGCCGATTCGGAAGGGCAGGTCGCGGTGGCCGTGCCCGGCCACGGTGACTACTTCATCGTGACGTCCGCCGATGGCTGGCAGCCGCGCTCGCGCATCGTCACCGTCGACGTGGAGGCCGGACTGCCGCCCCTGGTGCTGCGCGATCGACTCACCCTCGACGGCACGATCACCGACTCGGACGGCGTCCCGATCGAGGGGGTGCTCGTGATCCTGACCCATCACGCGGGCGAGGTCGTGACCTCGACCCGCACCGACCACGAGGGGCGGTACGCGGTGCCACGGCCGCCGAACGGGCGCTACGTGCTCAGCGCCATCTGCGACACCGGAGCGACCGGCGCTCGGCCGGTCACGGTCTGGGAGGCCAACCGCACCGCGGACCTCACGTTGGGGACTCCCCTCGCATGACCGCTCCCACGGATCCGGCCGAGCTGAGGGCCGCGGTGTGGCGCGCGGCGGGCGACCTCTTCGCGCGCAAGGGCTTCGGCGAGGTGACGATCCGCGAGATCGCGGCGCTGGCCGGCACCTCTCCCTCGCTCGTCATGAAGGTGGCCGGCAGCAAGGAGCAGCTGTTCCACCGCACGGCGGCTATCGCCGCACCGGAGCTGCCGGACGTTCCCGTCTCCGCACTCGGGACGGCGCTCGTCGCCGAACTGGTCGACCGCCAGCGGCGTGGAGATCTGGAGCACCTCGGCCGGGCCATCATGCTGCGCGTGAACGCCCCCGATCCCCAGTCCGTGCGGACGCAGTTCCTGCACGGCTACGTCACGCCGCTCTCGGAGGTTCTCGACGGCCCTCGACCGGAGCTGCGTGCCGAGCTCGCCGTCGCGGCCCTGATGGGCTTGGCGACGACCCTGCGGTTCTTCGAGTCGCCCGTCCTGCTCGCCGAGCTCGACGCCGTCGAGGCCGTCTACGGTCCGGTCGTCCAACGACTTCTCGACGGCTCGTAGCCCTCCGTCGTCAGGCGTTGGCCCTCGGCCGCCGGCGCGCGGCACGGCGGATGACCGAGCCGGGCTTCGACGCCAGCAGCGGGTCCCAGTCCTCGGTGATCTCGGTCAGCTTCGCCTCGTCGACGAAGACCGCGCCGTCCTTGACCTCCTGCTCGAGGTCGCGGCCCAGGATCACGCCCGCCGTCTTCATGCCGCCCCAGATCGTGGCGTTGATGCCGAACATGAACTCGGTGCTGGCACCGCCCAGGAACAGGCCCGGGATGTGGGTCGTGACCTTCGGCCGGAACGGGCCGAGGTTCTTGAGCAGCGGCGCGATGCCGTAGCAGGAGCCGTCCGACGTCAGGGTGAAGCGCTCCTGCGTCATCGGGGTGGACGCCTCGCAGAACACCATCCGCTCGCGCAGGTCGGGGATCATCAGCGAAGCCGTGTCCAGCACCCGCTCGGTGAGCTCGTCCTTGAGCCGGCGGTACTCCTCGTCGCGCCCGTACTCGGCGCCGTCCATGGGATCGGCGTCGACGTTCCAGAACGCGTGCTCCTTGGGCGCCCAGCTGACCAGCTCGAGCGTCGAGTAGCCCGGAGGCGCCGAGTGCGTGCCCTCCGGATCCTTCGCGGTCGGGCAGCTGATGCCGACGGGCATCTGCTCGGGACAGCGGCCCGCCTCGACCTCGCGGTAGTAGCCGTCGACGTCGTTGTTCGGCCACACCCACGCCAGCGGCGGGGTGTCACGCTCGCGCAGGTCGACGTCGAGCGCGACGTAGACCGCGAACATCGGCTGCGTCATCTCCAGGTTCGCCAGGCGCTTGCGGAGCTTGCGCGTCAGGTGCTCGTCACCGACGAGCTCGGTCCACGTCAGCTTGTAGTCGCCGGCCGCCACGACGACGTCCGAGCGGAACTCCTCGCCACCGCGCAGGCGGACTCCGACGGCTCGGCCGTTCTCGATGAGGATGCGCTCGACGCGCGACCTGGTGCGGACCGTCCCGCCGTACGACTGGATCACGTCGGTCAGGTGCGCACCGATCACCTGTCCGCCGCCGCGCGGGTAGTAGGCGCCGGCCTGGAGGTAGTGGTGCAGCAGGCCGCCGTGCATCACCGCGGGCGTGCGGTACGGCGGCCACGTGTAGTCGCCGTTCTCCGCGAGGATCACTGCCTGCGCATCAGCGCTGAGCCCACACGCGTCCATGAGCTTGGTGATGGGGCGCAGTCCCCAGCGCAGCAGCATCCACGGCTTCAGCCGCGGCTCCTCCCCCGCCGAGATGATCCGCAGGATTCGCACGCACCGGCGCAGCCCCTTCTCCTCGCCGGGGAACGCCGCGATCAGCCGCTCGAGGTACGTGTCCCACCCCGTCGGCGTGTGGAACGTCGTGCCCGGAACCATGATCCGGCAGTGGCCCTCGGGATTCTGGCGCAGCCACGTGATGCGCTCGGTCAGCGACAGGCCGGACAACGCCGTCTGCATCCGACCGCCGGGACCGCACTCCCCCACGTAGTGGGTACCGACGTCGAACTCGAACTTGTTGCCGGCGCGACGGAAGACCTGTGTGCTGCCTCCGACGACCTGGTTCGCCTCCAGCACCAGCACCCTCTGGTCGTTCGCCGCGAGGTACGCCGCGGTGGTCAGGCCGCCGGGACCCGCACCCACGACGATCGCGTCCCAGGTCTCGGGACCGGCCCCGGAGGTCGCGGTCGAGGGCGTGGCGGTCTGCGTCATGGGTGAATCGCTTTCAACGGTGATCTGGAGTCGGACTCCAGTTAACCACGCCTCAGGGGTCCGACGGCTCCACGATGAGGCCCTCGAGCAGAACGAGTCCGGCCTCGATCACGGCGGTCTCGACGCGGTCGGGCGGCAGTACCAACGCGTCGCGGCGCAACGCCAGAGCCGCGACCCCGTTCCACGCGCCGAACAGGAAGAAGGACATCAGCTCGGGATCGACACGCCGGATCGCCCCGGTGTCGACCGCCTCGCGGATGCTCTGCTCGAACTCGCGTCGGAGCTCACCGAACCGCTCGACCACCTCGGTCTCGATGGGCGTCGTGGGACCGCGCTCCCCCGAGGCGGTCAGGTACTTCACGACCACCGGGTGGTCCAGCAGCAGCCGCAGGTACGCCACGCCCACCCCGGCGAACCGTTCGAGCGGGGACGTGTCGGCCGCGTACGCCGCCCGCAGGGCGTCGGTCGCGACGCCCAGGACCCGTTCGGTGACGGCTGCCAACAGCCCGTCCTTGGTTCCGAAGTGCACGTAGACCGAGGCCGCCGAGACCCCCGCCTGCGCGGCGACGTCCTCGATCCGGATCTCCTCGGGCGCGCGCTGCGAGACCAGCAGCTCGGCCGCGTCGAGCAGCGTGGCTCGCGTGCGCTCCCTGCGGCGCAATCCGCGGGCGGCGGCGGACTGCTCGGGCTCGCTCACGGCCTCCACCCTAGGGCGCGCCGTCACCCGAGCGATTGCGCCACGTACAGCGCACCCAGCGTCACGGCGAACAGTCCGAGCAGCGTCCGCAGCAACCGCTCGGGGAGACGAGGTTGGAGCCAGGCTCCGACCCAGCCGCCGACCAGTCCCCCGAGACCGGTGGCGATGCCGAGTGACCAGTCCGGCGAGACCGGCCCCGTCGCCTCCATGGAGACGACGGCGTACGTGGCCACCCCGGCCAAGGACGTCACCCAGGTCGAGAGCAGGGCCGCGGGCGCGACCCTGGCCATCGACATCCCGGCGCCGACCAGGATCGGGCCGAGCACCGAGCCGCCACCAATCCCGTAGACCCCGCCCACGATCCCGACCATGAACGCGAGCCCGACGACGGTGCGCGCCCGGACGCGCCGGTCGATCGACCCGGGCGCGGGTCTCCTCAGGATGAACAGACCGACGGGGACCAGCACGGCCGCTGCCAAGAGCCGGAACACGTCGGGGTCGGGCGCCACGTGCACCCGCACGAGCGCTCCGAGCACCACCCCGGGGACCGACCCCGACAGCAACTGCAACGTCAGGGGCCGGTCGAACTGCCCCCGCCGCCGGAAGCGCACCAACGCGCCCGGGCCCGAGACGACGTTGTACAGCAGGTTCGTCGGGGTGACCCGCGGGCTCGGCACGTGCAGTACCGAGAGCTGGAACGGCAGCAGGAACACCGCTCCGGACACCCCGACCGGCGTCGTGAGCGCAGCGAGCACGACACCGGCCAGGAGTCCTGTCAGGTCGCGCTGCCAGTCCACCGATCCCCGCTCAACGCCGTCGCAGTGCCGCCTCGACCAGGGCCGGGGGCGCGTAGCCGCGATCGGCCTCGTTGAGCGTCGTGCCGGGCGGGACGATCTCGTCGATCCGGTCGAGGACATCCGGCGTCAGCAGCACCTTCTCGACGCCGAGCTGGGAGTCCAGCTGCTCGAGCGTGCGGGGGCCGATGATGGCCGACGACACCGCAGGGTGCGAGAGCACGAAGCCCAGGGCGAGATGGATCAGGGACAGGCCGGCCTCGTCGGCGAGCTCCTGCAACTGGTGCACCGCCTCGAGCTTGACCCGGTTCTCCGGCGAGCTCGGATCGTGCCGCGCCGGCTGGCGACGCAACCGACTGGAGGTGACCTGCGGCTCCTCACCGCGGCGGTAGCGACCCGAGAGCCACCCTCCCGCCAGCGGGCTCCACGGCAGCACGCCGAGGCCGTACTTCTGCGCCGTCGGCAGGATGTCGCGCTCGACCTCGCGGGCGAGGATCGAGTACGGCGGCTGCTCGCTGACGGGGCGCTCGCGCTGACGCCGCTCGGCGACCCACTGGGCCTCGACGACCTGCGACGGCAGGAACGTCGACGTGCCGATGTAGCGGATCTTGCCCTGCCGGACCAGATCCGTCAGGGCACCGAGCGTCTCGTCGATGTCGACCTCCGGACGCGGCCGGTGAACCTGGTAGAGGTCGATGTGGTCCGTCTGCAGTCGGCGCAGCGAGTTCTCGACCTCGCGGATGATCCAGCGCCGCGAGTTGCCCGCCTGGTTGGGGTCGTCGTCGTGCATCGACCCGTGGAACTTGGTCGCGAGGAAGACGTCATCGCGGCTGCCGGCGCGGGCCTGCAGCGCCTTGCCGACGATCTCCTCGGACTCGCCCCGGGCGTAGACGTCGGCCGTGTCGATGACGTTGATCCCGGCGTCGAGGGCGCGGTGGATGATCGCGATCGACTCGTCGTGATCCGGGTTGCCCCAGGCGCCGAACATCATCGCGCCGAGGGTGAGCGGGCTGACCCGCACTCCCGTGCGGCCGAACGGTCGGTAGTGGTCGAAGCTCATGCTGTCTCCTTCGTGAGGGTTGCTGCGGGCCGGGATGCGTACTGGCTGGCGGGGCGTTCGAGGCCGAGGTGGTCGCGCAACGTGCTGCCCTCGTACTCCGTGCGGAACAGGCCGCGTACGCGCAGGATCGGCACGACCTCCTCGATGAACACGTCGATGCCGCCCGGCAGCCACGGCGGCATCACGTTGAAGCCGTCGGCGGCGCCCTGCTCGGCCCACTGCTGGATCGTGTCGGCGACCTGGTCGGGCGTGCCCGTGACCACACGGTGACCCCGCGCGCCGGCCAGTCGGTGGCAGAGCTGGCGCAGGGTCGGCTGCTCACGCTCGACGATGTCCAGCACGAGCTGGAAGCGGCTGCCCTCGCTGCGCTCGACGTCCGCGTCGATAACCTCGCGCGGGAAGGGCCCGTCGAGGTCGTACGCCGAGAGGTCGACGCCGGTGAGGCGCTCCAGCTGCGCCAGCGAGTACTCCGGCTGCGTCAGGTCGTTGAACTGCTCATGCAGCTCCTCGGCCTCACGCGCGGTCGAGCTGATGAACGGACTGATCCCGGGTAGCACCTTGAGGCCCTGCGGATCGCGGCCCCCAGCCCGCGCCCGGGACTTGATGTCGGCATAGAACTCCTGCGCCGATTCCAGCGTCTGGTGCGCCGTGAAGATCGCCTCGGCCCACCGTGCGGCGAAGGCACGTCCGTCCTCGGACGACCCGGCCTGCACGTAGACCGGCCGGCCCTGCGGCGACCGGGGCGCGTTGAGCGGACCGGCGACGCGGAAGTGCTTGCCCACATGGTCGACGCGGTGGATCTTGTCGGTGTCGGCGAACAGCCCGCTGGCCCGGTCGGCGACGACCGCGTCGTCCTCCCAGCTGTCCCAGAGCTTGGTGATCACCTCGACGTACTCCTCGGCCCTCTCGTAGCGGTCGCGGTGGACCGGATGCGCGTCGAGGCCGAAGTTGAGCGCCGCGTTGGCCGCCCCCGTCGTGACGATGTTCCACCCGGCCCGACCCTTGCTGAGGTGGTCGAGTGCCGCGAACTGGCGCGCCAGGTTGTACGGCTCGGTGTACGTCGTCGACGCCGTGCCGATCACACCGATGCGCTCGGTGGCCGCCACGATCGCGGTCATCACGGTGATCGGCTCGAGCCGGAACCGCGCGGCGTACCGGATGTTCTCGGCCAGCGAGGGACCGTCGGCGAAGAAGACCGCGTCGAACTTCGCGGCCTCGGCCTTCTGCGCGAGCTCCTGGTAGTAGCCGATGTCCAGGATCCGATCGGTGTCGCTGTCGGGGTGACGCCACGCGGCCTCGTGGTGACCGTCGGGGTAGATGAACAGGTTGAGGTGGAGTTGGCGAGTCATGACGCGGTCCTCTCCTTGAGGTGGTCGCGCACGGGTCGGCCGGGCGCGTCGTGGTCGTCCTCGACGCCGAGCTCGGTGAGCAGCTGGGTGCGCAACCGCGCGAAGGCCGGGTCCGCCTGCGAGCGACGGCCCTCGATGTCGATGCGCGCGTCATGGCGCACGACGCCGTCGTCGAGCACGATCACCCGGTCGGCCAGGACGATCGCCTCGTCGACGTCGTGGGTGACCAGCAGCACCGCCGGCTGGTGGACCTCGCAGAGCTTGCGCAGCAGCGTGTGCATCCGGATCCGGGTGAGCGCGTCCAGGGCGCCGAAAGGCTCGTCGGCCAGCAGCAGCTGCGGGTCACGGACCAGCGACCGAGCCAGCGAGGCGCGCTGCTGCTCGCCGCCGGACAGCTCGTGGGGCCACGCCCGCTCGCGGCCGGCGAGGCCGACCTCGGCCAGCGCCTCCGAGCCGCGGCGGGCCGCGTCGTCGGCCCGCAGGCCGAGGGTGACGTTGCCGAGGAGCCGCTTCCACGGCAGCAGCCGCGAGTCCTGGAAGACGACCGAGACCTTCTCGGGCACCTCGATCCGGCCGGTGCCGGCGACTCCGCGGTCCAGGCCCGCGAGGGCCCGCAACAGCGTGCTCTTGCCCGAGCCACTGCGACCCAGCAGGGCCACGAACTCGCCCGGGGCGATCTCGAGGTCGAGGCCGTTGAGCACACCGCCGGCCTCGTTGAAGCTGCGATGCAGACCGTGGACCCGGACGGCCGGGGTCAACTGGCGAGCGTACGGCGCCATGAGAGTGCCTTCCTTTCGATGAGGCGGACCGCCGCGTCGGCGGTGACGCCGAGCAGCGCGTAGACGACCAGGCCGACGACGATGATGTCCGTCTGCCCGTAGTTGGAGGCGAGCGTGATCATGTGGCCGATCCCGCTCGTGGCGTTGATGACCTCGACGACCACCAGCGCCAGCAGCGACGACGTCACCGCGAAGCGCATGCCCAGCAGGAAGCCGGGCATGGCGCCGGGAAGCACGACGTGACGGATGAACTCCGCGCGCGTGACGCCCAGCGTCTCGGCCAGCTCGGCGTACCTGCCCTCGATGGTGCGCAGGCCGTTGTGGGTGTGGATGTACACCGGCACGAAGACGGCCAGCGCGATGGTGATGACCTTGAAGGGCTCGCCGATGCCCAGCCACAGGATGAGCAGCGGGATGAGCGCCAGGGTCGGGATCGAGCGCTTGACCTGGATCGGCCCGTCGATGAGCGACTCCCCGATGCGGGACAGCCCCGAGATCAGCGCCAGCACGGTGCCGACCGCGACACCCAGGCCGAGGCCGAGAGCGGCCCGGACCCCGGAGGTGACCAGGCTGTCCTGGAGCCGGCCGTTCTCGATGAGCGTGCCGGCCGTCTCCACCACGGTCCACGGCTCGGTGAGGTTGCGCGGGTCGATCAGCCCGGTGGCCGAGCCGCCGGCCCACGTCGCCAGCAACGCGACGATGCCGATGAGGCCGCCGAACCGGATGGGGTCGCCCGGCCCGAGCCGGCGCTGCGTGGGACGGACGTCCTCCGCTGTGCCGGCCGGACGGGTGGGTGCGGTGAGCGTGGCCATCAGGACGCCCCCACCGCGTCGGCGATGACCTTCTCGTAGCGGCGGTCGTAGAGGGTCTCCGCCTCGAGCGGCTCCTGGTCCTGGGCCTCGACCAGCGTGTCGACGGTCTGCTGGTGCCGGGCGATGAACTCGTCCCAATCGGCCAGGACCCGGTGGGCGCCGATCGCCTGGACGACGTAGGCGGCGTCCTCGGGCGAGAGTCCCTCGTGGTCGACGTAGAACGCCTTCGCGAACTCGTCCGGATGCTCGGAGATCCAGGCCTGCGCCTGGGTCCACGCCACCACGTACTCCTTGATCGCGGCCGCCTTGTCGGCGTCCTCCAGGACCGTGGTGGGGGCGTAGAGCGTCCAGGCGTCGTCGCGCACGCCCGGGTCGATGGTGCTGGCGCCGTCCCGCTCGTACTTCGCGAGGTACGTCTTCGCGAGCGTCTGGCCCAGCGGAGCCACGTCGACCTGCTTGCCTGCCAGGGCCACCGAGAAGGCGTCGTCGACGCTCTGCATCTCGACGAACTCGACGTCGTCCTGGCTCAGGCCGGCCTCGCGCAGGACGTTGAGCACGAGCGCGCCCTGGGCCTGGCCCGGGCTGTAGGCGATCTTCTTGCCCTTGAGGTCCTTCGCCGTCCTGACCTTGGCGCCCGGTGCCACACCGAGCTCGTAGACCGGGTGGTTCGCCGGGTCGGCCGACTCGCGCGCGGCGACGATCCGGACGTCGGTGCCGGTCCAGTGAGCGAACAGCGGCGGGATGTCGGCCACCGAGCCGATGTCGATCGCGTCGGCTCGGAAGGCCTCGAGGGTCTTGGGGCCGCCGGTGATGTTGGCCCACTCGACCTTGACGTCGAGCTCGGCGATGAGACCCGAGGTCTCGAGCGCCACCTGCGTGGCCGGGTCGCCGACCCGCAGCACCGTGTCGGCGGCGGGCGCATCCGGGAGCGCGGCGGTCAGGGCCAGCGTGGCGCCGGGGTCGTCGCTGCCGCAACCGGACAACGCGACCAGGCCGAGGGGGGCCGCCAGGGCGGCGCGGATCAGGGGGCGGGACAGCCCTCGTCGTGACATCACAGTTCTCCTAGGTGCGAAACGGGTGGTGGTGGGACGTCGGAAGCGTGGGGAGGTCATGGCTCAGGCCGACCCCAGCAGCGGCAGCAGCGAGTCGCCGATGCGCGCGATCTCGCGCTCGTAGGGCGTGTCACTGAGCACGAAGTGCGTGACGCCGAGGTCGGCGTAACGGCGCAGGGCCTTGGCCACCTCGTCGGCGGAGCCGACCAACCAGGTGCTGCCGGCGCCGCCACCGCCGACGCGCGCCGGTGCTGTGTAGAGGCAGTCGTCGAGCACGTCGCCCTGGTGCGCGAGGTCGATCAGCCGCTGCTGCCCCACGGCGACGCGGCGGCCGGGGTCGGCCGCCCACTCGTCGCGTCCGGCGGCCATGGCGGCGACGCGAGCCTGCGCGTCCGCCCAGGCCTCCTCGGTCGTGTCGCGCACGAGCGTGGTGATGCGGAGCCCGAACTCCAAGGGCGGCAGGTCACGGTCGAGCGCGGCGCTGAGGCTCCTCAGCCGGTCGATCCGCGCCTCGACACCGTCGAGCGGCTCCCCCCAGAACAGCTGCACGTCGGCCTCGGCCGCGGCGGTGCGCTGGGCGGCCTCGGAGGCGCCGCCGAAGTAGAGCTGCGGGTGCGGGCGACCCGGACGCGCGACGGGCCTGTGCTCCAGACTCGCCTCGGTGGCCCGGTAGTACTCCCCCTCGAAGGTGATCGCGTCCTCGGTCCACAGCCGGCGGACCAGCCGCATGAACTCACGGGTGCGGGCGTACCGCTGGGCCTGGTCGCCCTCGTCGTCGCCGTACTGCGCCTGGTGGTCGGCGCCCGAGACGATGTTGACCTTCACGCGTCCGCCGCTCAGCTGGTCGAGCGTGGCCGCGGAGGAGGCGAAGTGGGCCGGCTCCCAGTACCCCGGCCGGATCGCGATGAGCGGATTGAAGGTCTCGGTGCCCGCCGCCAGCGCGGTGGCGACGGTGAACGTGTCCGGGCGCTTCCAGCCGGTGCCGATGAGCGCACCGCCCCAGCCGTGCTCCTCGACGGAGCGCGCCAGCTGCGTCAGACGACGGAGGCCGTTGTGGTCCTCGACGGTGTCGTCCAGCCGGTGACCGGGGTCCACCTGATTGGGGATGTACCACAGGAACTCCATGCGAGAACCCTTTCTGACGTTTGTCTATCGAGTTAGTACACAATCAGAGAAAGGGCCTTCCGAGTCGGGCGTTCACTCTGCAAGACGCCCGGAGAACGGCGGGAAATGAGGTATCGGCGGGCCACGGCTCCCACCGGTCGTGGAGCGGACTCGGCAGCACGGTCCCGCTCCCCTCCTCGTTTGTCACCACGCGCAACGGGTACAGGACGAGAACCCAGTACCGACGCAGCGGAAGGACGGACCCACATGGCAGACGACGGGAGCCAGAGCCAGCCCGAGCGGCTGGTCGCCGACCTGGTGGTCGAGCGCCTGCGCGCCTGGGGCGTGCACCGCACCTTCGGCTACTCCGGAGACGGCATCAACGGCCTCATGGGTGCGCTGCGCCGCGCCGGGGGCGATCCCGCGTTCGTCCAGGCGCGGCACGAGGAGAACGCCGCGCTCATGGCGGTCGGTCACGCCAAGTACACCGGCGGTGTGGGCGTCATGATCAGTACGCAGGGCCCGGGCGCCGTGCACCTGCTCAACGGGCTCTACGACGCCAAGCTCGACCACCAGCCCGTCGTCGCCATCGTCGGCCAGCAGCCCACCACCGCGCTCGGGGCGGAGTACCAGCAGGAGATCGACCTGAGCGCCCTGTTCAAGGACGTCGCGGCACAGTACGTCCAGGCCGTGCTCGCGCCGGAGCAGGCCGGCATGGTCGTGGACCGAGCGTTCAGGACGGCGCTGGCGACCAGGTCGCCGTGTGTCGTGATCCTCCCCCATGACGTGCAGGTCGCGCCGGCGCCCGAGGAACCGCCGCACGAACACGGCGTCGTGCCCACCACGCCGCAGTGGCGTCCGCCGCGCGTCATCCCGGCCGACAGCGACCTGGCCGAGGCCGCCGATGTGCTGAATGCCGGTGCGCGCGTCGCCCTCCTGGTCGGTCAGGGCGCCCGCGACGCGGGCGACCTGGTGCGCGAGGTGGCCGAGCGGCTCGGCGCGGGCGTCACCACGAGCCTGCTGGGCAAGCCGTGGTGGGACGAGACCCTGCCGATCAGCTGTGGCGTCATGGGCCACCTCGGCACGACCGCCTCCGGGTGGCTGATGGACCAGTGCGACACCCTGCTCATGATCGGCACCAACGACCCCTGGACCGAGTTCTATCCCGCGCCCGGCCAGGCCCGAGCGGTGCAGATCGACATCGACGGGCGCCATCTGGGCAACCGCTACCCCGTCGACGTGGGTCTGGTCGGCGACGCCACCGAGACGCTCACCGCGCTCCTGCCGCTGCTGAAGGAGAGGTCGGACACGGCCTGGCGGACCGACGTGGTCGAGCAGGTCGAGCGCTGGCATCGCATCGCCGAGGAGCGCGCGGGCACCGACGCCGTGCCGCTCAGTCCCGAGCGCGTGGTTCGCGCCCTCACGCCGCGCCTGCCCTCCGACGCGCAGGTCAGTGTCGACGTGGGTTCGGTCGTCTACTGGTACGCCCGGCACCTGACCCTGCCCCCGGGGGTCCAGGCGCACCTCTCGTCCACGCTGGCCTCGATGGGCTCGGGCCTGCCGTACGGCCTGGCGGCCAAGCTGGACGCCCCCGACCGACCGGTCGTCGCGCTCGTCGGCGACGGCGCCATGCAGATGAACGGCATCGCCGAACTGGTCACCGTCGCCTCGCGTTGGCAGGACTGGGCCGATCCTCGCTTCGTCGTGCTCGTGCTCAACAACCGCGACCTGGCCGAGGTGACGTGGGAGCAGCGCGAGACCGAGGGCGATCCTCGCTACGACGTCAGCCAGTCGCTGCCGGACTTCCCCTACGCGGGGTACGCCGACCTGCTGGGTCTGACCGGGATCCGGGTCGAGCGCCCCGAGGACGTCGACGCGGCGTGGGATCGCGCACTCGGGGCGGACCGCCCCGTCGTCATCGAGGCGATCGTCGACCCCGACGTGCCCCTGCTGCCTCCGTTCCCGGCGGGCGAGGAGAAGCTCGAGAGCTTCCACCGCGCGCTCGACCAGGAGGACGACGCCGAGCATGCCCGGGACCTGCTCGACCAGCAGGCCGCGCAGGAGACGGACTGAGCCCGGCGCCCCGAGTCACCAGGGCAGCACGCCGGACTCGTCCTGCAGGGTCCCCGTCGGCCCGTCGGCGCCGATGGTCGCCAGCTCGACGACCGTCTTGGCGCTGATCTCGACAGGTCGGCCGCCGGGCATGCCCGCGGTCAGCTCGGTGTCCGTGAAGCCCGGCTCGAGCGCGTTGAGCTTGATCGTGGGCTCGGCCTTCGCGTACTGCAGCGTCAGCATCGTCGCGGCCGCCTTCGACGCGGCGTAGAGCGCCGCCGGGACGGAGTACTCCATGCGCTCGGGGTTCGTGACGGCCCAGAACGACCCCATGCTGCTCGACACCGTCACGACCACCGCGTGCGAGGACCGGCGCAGCAGCGGCAGTGCGGCCTCGGTCACCCGCACGATGCCGACCGCGTTGGTGTCGAAGACCCGCAGCGCCGTCGGGCCGTCGACCTCGTCGGTGAGGATTCCGGCGTTGTGGACGAGCACGTCGAGGTGCCCCTCCTCGGACTCGATCGTCGCCAGCGCCGACGCGACCGACGCGTCGTCCGTGACGTCCAGCTGCACGAAGCGCGCGCCGATCTCGGCCGCGGCCCGCTCGCCGCGCTCGGGGTCGCGGGCACCGACATAGACCTGGTGGCCGAGTGCCACCAACTGCCTGGCGGCCTCGTGGCCGATGCCTCGGTTGGCTCCCGTGATCAACGTGACGGTCATGTGATTCCCTCTCGGTCGACGGCCCCTGATCGGGCCACTGACGACGCTAGGCAGGGCCGGTGGGCCGAGCCAGAGTCCTGCCCATCCGGGGGTGTGGCAGGACCCCCTCACCACGCGGGTGCGCGACCTACGATCAGGACATGACGCCGTCGACGAACCACCTGGGTGACTACCTGCGCGCCCGCCGAGGCCTCGTGAAGCCCGAGGACGCCGGCATCCCCGACGTCGGGATCCGCCGCGTGCCCGGGCTGCGCCGCGAGGAGGTGGCGATGCTCGCCGGTATCAGCGCCGACTACTACCTGCGCCTCGAGCGCGGCAAGGACCGCCGGCCGTCCGTGCAGGTCCTCGAGTCGATCGCCCGGGTGCTCCAGCTCGACGCCGAGCACCTCGACTACCTGATGACGCTGACGGCCGACAAGCCCCGTCAGCGACGACGTCGCCCGCGGCGCCAGACCGTGCCGCGCGGGGCGCACCAGCTGCTGATGTCGCTGGCCCAGCCGGCTTTCATCGAGGACCGCTACTTCGACATCCTGGCCGCCAATCCGCTGGCCACGGCGCTCTCCCCCCGGATGGCCGAGGGCGGCAACCAGATGCGCGACATGTTCCTCGACCCGGCCGAGCAGGCGCTGTACCCGCAGTGGCAGAAGGTCACGAACTGCTTCATCGCGAACCTGCGCCAGTCCGTGGGCACCGACGTCGACGACCCCCGGTTCATCGAGCTCGCCGGCGAGCTGTCGCTGGCCAGCCCGTGGTTCCGCGAGCTCTGGGCGCTCCACGACGTCAAGGGCCAGGAGGGCACGCCGCTGCTGTTCGACCACCCCGAGGTCGGCGAGATGACCCTCAACCGCGAGCGGCTCGCCATCGGCGGATCCGACGGCCTCCACCTGGTCGTGTTCCATCCGGACCCCGGCAGCCAGGACGCGGAAAAGCTCGCGATCCTCGCATCGTCGGCACTGCCCGTGGCCGTGGCGCAGCCGCACTCCCCCGACCTCTCCACCCGGGAGTCCCGCGCGTGACCACCTTCGGCATCCTCGGCGCCGGTCAGGCCGGCGCGACGCTCGCCCGCGTGTCGGTGGACGCCGGTTACGACGTCGTGATCGCGAACTCGCGGGGTCCCGAGACCCTGGCCGGTCTTGTCCGAGAGCTGGGCCCGAAGGCGCGGGCGGCGACCGTCTCCGAGGCGGCGGCCGCGGCCGACTTCGCGATCCTGGCGTTCCCCTACGTGCCCGGCACCCGCCTACCGGTCGAGGACCTGGCCGGCAAGGTCGTCATCGACAACAACAACTACATGGTCTGGCGCGACGGCCACTACCCCGAGGTCGACTCAGGGCAGAAGACGGTCCACGAGCTGCGCCAGGAGCAGCTGCCGGCGTCGAAGATCGTGAAGGCGTTCAGCCACGTCCAGTTCCACGAGCGTCACCCGATCCGCGTCCCGAGCGACCGGCTGCCGGCGATCGTCCGCCTGGCCTGGCCCGCGGGCGCACCCGATCGCAAGGCCCTGGTCGTCTCCAGCGACCACCCCGAGGCGGTCGAGTTCGTCACCGCCTTCTACGACGATCTGGGCTTCGACGCGGTGGACAACAGCCCGCTGAGCGAGTCGTGGCGCAGCGCCCCCGGCACGCCGATGTGGAAAGGCAGCGTCGACGGGCAGAGCCGTGACGAGTTGATCGCGAACCTGAAGCGCGCGGAGCGGGTCATCGCCTAGCGCCGCCGGGGTCGGCGGCGAGGACCACCACGGCGTCGAGGGCGATCCACAGCCATCGCCTCCGCGAGGGGAAGGACCACGGTCGCGGGGAGTCGTGCTCCTCATCCCGAGGGCTCATCGCGCCCTTCCTCTCGGCGACCGGTGAACCGTTCAGCCGAGGAAGGACAGCAGCGCGGTGTTGACCTCGTCCGCGTGCGTCCACAGCAGCCCGTGCGGTGCGTCCTCGACCTCCACGTAGACGGCGTCCGGGAGCAGCTCGCGGAACCGCCGCGCCGTCGCGTCGATGGGCAGGATGTTGTCCGCGGTGCCGTGCAGGATCAGGGTGGGCTTGCCGCTCGCGCGGACCGCCTCCACATCCTCGCGGAAGTCCTCGATCCCCGAGGAGACGACCGCGTGCGCGCCCACCGGGGCGCTCGAGACGGCGATGTTCCAGTTGGCGGTCGCGACCTCCTGGCTGAGCCGGCTGCCGAAGCTCTCGGCGAGGTAGTAGAAGTCGGAGAAGAACTGCGTGTACCAGGCGTAGCCGTCGGACTTCGCCGCCAGCTCGATCTCGTCGAAGACCTTGCCCGGCACGCCACCGGGGTTGTCGTCGGCATCGACCGGGTAGGGCTCCAAGGAGGCCAGGAACGCCAGCTTCGCGATCCGCTCGTGCCCATACGTCGAGACGTAGCGGGCCAGCTCGCCCGTGCCCATCGAGAAGCCGACGAGGACGACGTCGCGCAGGTCCAGGGCGCTCAGCACGACGTGCAGGTCGGCGGCGAGCGTGTCGTAGTCGTATCCCGACCCGGCCTTGGACGACGGTCCGAACCCGCGGCGGTCGTACGCGATGACGCGGTACCCCGCTTCGAGCAGCGCCCGGGTCTGGCGCCCCCAGCTGTGCCCGTCCAACGGGTAGCCCCGGATCAGCACGACGGGCTGCCCCTGCCCCTGGTCCTCGTAGTAGAACTCGATCGGCGTGCTGTTCTCGGTTCCGACGGTGATGAATCCCATGAGCTGCTCCTTACTCGGTCGACCGTGCTGTGGCGATGGCCAGCAGGGCCTCCCGGAACGCTCGCGCGCTCGAGAACCGATCCCTGCGGTTCTTGGCCAGTGCCCTCGCGAGCACGGCATCGAGGCCGGCGACGGACGTGCCGGCCGCCGGCGGCTCCTCGTGGAGGTGTTGGTACGTGACCGAGATCGGATCGCCGACGAAGGGCGGACGCCCCGTCAGCAGCTCGTGGAGCAGGCATCCCGCCGAGTAGAGATCGCTCGCGGCGTCGAGCGGCTCGCCGAGGACCTGCTCAGGCGACAGATACCCGGGCGTCCCGAGGAACTGCAAGGTCTCGCTGATCTCATCGGCCCGCTCGCCACTGGCACGCGCGATCCCGAAGTCCAGGAGCTTCACGGCGCCCTCGGGTGTGACCATCACGTTGGCCGGCTTGACGTCGCAGTGGACGACACCGGCCCGATGGCTGAACTCCAGGGCCGAGAAGAGCCCGACCTGGTACGCGATCGCCTGCTCGACGGTCACGCTGCCGGCCCTCAGGATCTCGCGCAGGGATCGGCCGGCGACGAGCTCCATGACGATGAACGGCACCCGGGCCCCGTCCGCCGGGCCCCCGGCTCCGGTGTCGTACCCGGTGTCGATGATCGAGACGATCGCGGGGTGGTCGAGCCCGGCCATGGTCTGTGCCTCACGGCGAAACCGGGACCGGAACAGTGGATCCTCGGCCAACTCCTGGCGGAGCACCTTGATGGCGACGCAGTCCCCCGAGGGGATGTCGCGACCGCAGTGGACGTGGGCCATGCCGCCGTGGCCGATCACGTCCCCCATCTCGTAGCGCCCGTCGAGGACCCGGTGCACCGTCATCGGCGCGGCTCCCAGCGGAAGAACCGGGCGGCCAGGACGACGGCCACGACGACCCATCCCACGCTCTGCAGCAGCAACTGCGGTGAGTCGGTCAGGGGCATGCCGCCGTCCCAGGCGCCGACGACCACCTCGGTGGCGGCGCCGCCCGGCAGCAGCCGTTCGACCTCGGCGAAGTCGGTCGTACCGGTGAGCCCGACCCAGCCGGCGACCCCGATCATCATCGCGGTCAGCATGGCCGTCTGTCCCGAGGGCTCTCACCGAGGATCCGCACGATGTCCGAAGCGGCCCGGCGGTGTCCCTCGATCACCTCGAGGGTCGAGGTCTTGCCGGCACCGTTGGTGCCGAGCAGGGCGTAGAGCTCGCCACGTCGCACCTGGAAAGAGAGCTCTTTCACCGCGGGGAACTCGTCGTACGTGACGAAAAGGTCGGCGACATCGATGACTGGACTGGTGCACATGTGCACTCTTCCCATGGAAAAAGGGGTAGGGCCTCGGGTGCCCTGGCGCCGTGGTCTCGATGCCGTCGTCCTCAGGCTTGTGCGGCAGGCGCCGGTCTCGCGTCGGTGAGAGTCCCGTAGTCCGTCACCGATCCTGGCCCGGACACCCGAACCACGTACACCCAGCGGACCAAGGTCTGGCAGGGTGAGGGACACATCGGTGACCATCACCTTCTCGGGTACGCACCAGGGGCTGTTCTCGGGTACGCACCAGGGCTGGCGCCATGGGCGGAGCTACGGGACGGGGAACGAGCTTGAAGGACCTCTTCGGCGGAACTACGGGACGAGGGACGAGCTTGAAGGACCTCTTCGGCAGACGCGCGGAACGAGAGGCCATCGAGCGCCTGCTCGCGCGCGCACGGTCCGGGAAGAGCGGGACACTCGTCGTGCGAGGAGAGGCCGGGATCGGCAAGACCGCTCTCCTGGAGTATGCCCGAGACACCGCCAGCCGATCCGGGTTCCGGGTCGAGACCTTGACCGGCGTGCCGTCCGAGACCCAGTTCGCCTTCGCGGGCCTGCACCAGCTGTGCGCCCGGCTGATGGACCGGGCCGATGCGCTGCCCGCCCCGCAGCGAGCCGCTCTCGGCGTGGTCTTCGGGCTCCGGGCCGGGCCGGCGCCGGACCGGTTCCTCGTGGGCTTGGCCATCCTCAGTCTCCTGGCCGAGGTGGCGGAGGAGGAAGGTCTGGTGTGTCTCGTCGACGACGCACAGTGGCTCGACGAGGCCTCCTCCCAGGTCCTGACGTTCGCGGCCCGGCGACTGGGGGCCGAACGGCTGGTCCTGGTGTTCGCCGTGCGCGACTCCACCGAGGGCGACGCCCTCCCCTTCACCGGGATGCCCGAAGTTCGCCTCGGGCCCCTCGCCGAGCACGATGCACAGGCCCTGCTGACGGCAGCTGCCCCCGCCCTGCTCGATGAGGCCGTCCGTGACCGGATCGTGGCCGAGGCGCGCGGCAATCCGCTGGCACTGCTGGAGCTGCCCATGAGTGCGCCGCCAACCCGGTGGGCCGGTGGGTACGAGACGCCCGACCTGGCCGATGCCCCCAGCCGTGTCGAGGACAGCTTCCGGCGCCGTTCGAGCAACCTGCCGGCCGAGACCCAACTGCTGCTGCTGGTGGCCGCAGCCGAGCCGACCGGTGAGGTCGCTCTGCTGTGCCGCGCGACCGAGGCGTTGGGGATCGCCAGTGAGGCGTCCGCTCCCGCCGAGGCCGCAGGTCTGCTGGACATCGACACCCGCGTCCGGTTCCGCCATCCGTTGGTGCGCTCGGCGGTGTACCGGACCGCCCACGCCTCGGATCGCCGTCGCGCCCACCGCGCACTGGCCGAGGCGACCGATCCGCGTCTGGACCCGGACCGGCGGGCCTGGCACCAGGCGCAGGCCGTGCTGGGCGTCGACGAGAAGGCTGCAGCGGAGCTCGAGCACTCGGCCGAGCGGGCCCGCGCCCGGGGCGGCCTGGCTGCGGCCGCGGCGTTCCTCGAGCGCGCTACCGAGCTGACGCCGGATGAGGCCGAGCGGGCGCGGCGTGCCCTGGAGGCCGCGCACGCCAAGCACGAGGCGGGCGCGTACGACGTCGCTCTGGACCTGCTCAGGCTCGCGTCGGCCGGACCACTGGACGCCCTGCAGGATGCCCGCGCCGAACAACTGCGGGCCCAGATCGAGTTCCACACCACCCGCGGGAGCGAGGTGCCGGGAATGTTGCTGGACGCCGCCGAGACGCTGGCACCCCTCGATCCCACTCTGTCGCGCGAGACCTACCTGTACGCGCTCACCGCGGCGATCCACGCCGGTTCACTCGCGCGAGGTCGCGGCCTGCCGGAGGCAGCCAAGGCCGCCGCCGAGGACGCGCCGGCCCAGTCGGGACCACCGGGCGCCGTCGACCTGCTCCTGGACGGGCTGTCCACGAGGTTCACCCAAGGATTCGAGGCGAGCGTCCCCAGCCTTCAAGGAGCCTTGCAGGCCTTGCGCAGCGACGACTCGCGAGACGACGTCGACGGCCGCTGGCTGTGGCTGGCCTGCCACGTCGCCGCGGTGCTGTGGGACGACCGGGCGCTCTATGACCTGGCCGATCGTGCAGTTCGCCTGGCGCGCGAGTCCGGCAGTCTGGCCACGCTTCCCGGCGTGCTCAACTCGGTGGCGTCGGTACTCGTGCTCTTCGGCGAGCTCACGCGGGCCGCCGCGCTGGCCCAGGAGGAGAGCGCGATCACCCAGGCCATCGGGGTGCCCCCGCTGTCGAACGCCCGGCTCATGCTGGCGGCCTGGAGCGGTCGGCACCGCGAGGCCCTGGACCTGTACGCCACGATGGTCCAGGAGGCGACGGAGCGCGGCGAGGCCACCTCGATCGACCAGGCCCAGGCCACGATCGCGGCGATGCACAACGGCCTCGGCAACTACGAGGAAGCCCTCACCTTCGCGATCGGACCCTGCTCGTCCGAAGAGATGGCCTTGACCAGCCTGGCGCTGCCCGAGCTCATCGAAGCCGCGACCCGGTCCGGCGATCACGAGCGTGCGCGCGCCGCGTCGGACCTGCTCAGCAGGCGCACGCGCGCGAGCGGTGCCCCGTTCGGGCTCGGGCTGGCCGCCTGCGGACGAGCCCTGATCAGTACCGGCGCCGAAGCCGAGGAGCACTATCTCGAGGCGATCGAGTTGCTCGGCCGCACTCAGATGGCCGTGTTCCTCGCTCGCGCTCACCTGGTGTACGGCGAGTGGCTGCGCCGCGAAGGACGCCGCGAGGAGGCTCGCGAGCAGCTCCGTACGGCGCACGAGAAGCTGTCCGCCATGGGTACGGAGGCGTTCGCCGAGCGCGCCGCCCGCGAGCTGCGCGCGACCGGTGAGCACCCCCGCAGCCGGACCGCGCAGCCGACCGACGCGCTCACTGCCCAGGAGCTCCACATCTCGCGGCTCGTGGCCACCGGCGCGACCTCGCGGGAGATCGGAGCCCAACTGTTCCTCAGCCCCCGCACGATCGAGGCCCACCTGCGCAACATCTTCCGCAAGCTCGGCATCACGTCGCGGCGCCAGCTCAAGGACTTCCAGCTGCAGTGACCGGGCGGGCGCCCGTGGGGACCCGCGCGCCGCGATCCGGGCGTAGCGTGTGGGTACGTCGACGAAGGGTCACCGCCATGAGGATCGGAGTTCCCCAGGAGATCAAGAGCCACGAGTACCGAGTGGCGATCACCCCGCTGGGCGTGCGCGAGCTCACGAGCCGAGGGCACGAGGTGGTCGTCCAGGCCGGCGCCGGAGCCGGCTCCTCGATCAGTGACGACGCGTTCGTGGCTGCCGGCGCGGTCATCGTGCCCGACGCCGAGTCCGCCTGGGGCACCGATGGCGGCGTCGACCTGGTGCTGAAGGTCAAGGAGCCCGTGCCCGAGGAGTACCACCGCATCCGCGAGGGCCAGGCGCTCTTCACCTACCTGCATCTGGCTGCCGACCGGCTGTTGACCGAGGAGCTGCTCGCACGGCGGGTCACCGCCGTGGCCTACGAGACGGTCACAGGCGCCCGAGGCGGACTTCCCCTGCTCTACCCCATGAGCGAGGTGGCGGGCTGCCTCGCGCCGCAGGTCGGGGCCCACTCACTGATGAAGGCCCAGGGCGGCCGAGGAGTCCTGCTCGGCGGGGTCGGTGGGGTCGCCAACGCGAAGGTCGTCATCATCGGGGCCGGGGTCTCGGGCCAGAACGCGGCGAACATCGCCCTGGGCATGGGCGCCGACGTGACCTTGCTCGACACCGATCTGGACAAGCTGCGGATGAGCTTCTGGCGCTACGACAACCGCGTGCACGGGCTCGCCTCGTCGGAGCTGGCGATCGAGCAGCAGGTGCTCCAGGCCGACCTCGTCATCGGTGCGGTCCTCGTGCCCGGTGCTGCCGCCCCGAAGCTGGTCAGCAACGAGCTGGTCTCGCGCATGAAGCCCGGATCGGTCCTCGTCGACATCGCCATCGACCAGGGCGGCTGCTTCGAGGACTCACGCCCGACCACTCATGCCGATCCGACCTTCCACGTCCACGGCTCGACGTTCTACTGCGTCGCCAACATGCCCGGAGCCGTCCCGAACACCTCGACCTACGCCCTGACCAACGCGACGCTGCCCTACGCGATCGCGCTGGCCGAGCACGGCTGGGCCGACGCGATGCGCGCTGACGCCGGACTGGCCCAGGGCCTGAACACCCACGACGGCGAGCTGACCAACGCCCCGGTGGCGGCAGCCGTCGGGCTGACGTCGACGGACGTCGACACGGTCCTCGCGTCGGCGTGAGCCGTCAGCGCAGCGCAGCCTCGGTCAGCTGATCGGCTGCCTTCTCGAAGAGGTCCTGCATCTCGCCCTCCGGGTAGGCGGCCGCCCACTCGGCTGCGGCGAGCGCGCCGCCCAACAGCACGGACGGGTCGAGCTCCTGGCGCGGATCCGGGAGCGGTCCGGGCTTCGGGCGCGGCCACCGACGCGGCCAGCCGGTGCCGCACCAGTCCTCGATGTCCTCCATGAAGGCCTGCTGGGCTCCTTCGCCTCGCCCGCTGACGATGATGATGCCGCGCGCCATCGCGTCGAGCAGGAGCCGTCCTGCGTCGGCCGGCGGGAGGGGCTGCGGGTTGAGGGAGACTCGGCCGAGGCGAGCGTCGAGGAGGCCCTGGGGGCCTCCGCCGACGACCTCCAGGACGCGGTCGTCGATCGTGGCCAGGAAGTCGAGGCGTTCCGAGCCCGACAGGGTGACGCGACCGCGGGCGAGCGCCCGGATGAGGTCTGATGCAGTGGCCATGGTGTTCCTCCTGGGTGCGAGGCGGACCGATGGGCCCGTCACCAGCGAAGAGGGCCCCGTGCTGCACCCGGATACACGCTCAGACGCCCCACATCGCGGACACGTGCCGCGCATCGGTGCCGCAGCACCCGCCGAGCACCTCGAGGCTCGCGAAGGCGTCCACCGCGTCGATCGCCTCGCTGAGCGTCGTGCCGTCCGGCAGGCGGCCGTCGGTCTCGACCGTGAAGCCGACCCCGACGCCCAGACCCACGTCGGCAGCGGCGCGAACGACACCGACCGCCGCGGCATCCGGATCGATCGGCCCCGACGTGGCGTAGCCGTCGCCGCGCGGTCCCAGCATGCCGCTGACCTCGGAGCCTGCGCGGACGTTCAGTCGCTGCGGGTCCGACCGCGTCGGACGACCGCAAGGCCCATGACCGTGAGCAACAGGCCGAAGGCGAGCATGCTTGCGGTGACGTCCATACCGGTGCTGGGCAGAACCCCGTCACCATGGCTGACGTCCGCTGCGGGGCGTGCTTCCTTCGGATCGACCTCCGGCGTCGTGACGACCGGCGTCGTGACGACCGGCGTCGTGACCTCCGGCGTTGTGACGACCGGCGTTGTGACGGCCGCTGCCCCGACGGTGAGGGTCAGGTCGAGGGTGGCGTCGGGACCGTGTCCATTGCTGGCGGTCAGAGTGACCTGCGTGGTGCCGGCGACGGTCGGCGTCCCGGCGATGTCACCGGTGTCCGGGTCGATGGCCAGACCGTCGGGCAGGTTGTCGGCGGTGACGGTCGGCGCAGGGCTGCCATCGAGGGTGTCGGGCGACCAGGTGCCTTTCTCGCCGGCCACGAAGGAGGCCGTGGTCCGACCGGTGAGCGTGGGGGCCGTCAGTGCGGACCAACCGGCGTAGACGGTGGTGTCTTCCGTGACCGGTGCGGTGAAGTCGTGCTCGACGGTCAGGTCGACGTCGTCGAACCAGCCGGTGAAGGCCCAGTCGCCGTCCGTCGGGTCGGCGGGCGCGTGGATGGTGGTGTTGCAGATCGGTGTGGCGTCCGCGATGGGGGTGCCGTGCCCGCCGAGGTCGTACGTGACGGTCCGGGTACGCGCTGTGGTGTATCCGTTCCAGAGGGCGTCGAACTGGCTCGCATACTGGCACTGCGGGACGATGGTGGCGCCGCCGCTGCCGAAGGAACCGCGGTTGTCACGCGGGGAGACGATCGGGCCGGTGCCTTCGACGTTGACGATCAGCGTGGGGTTGGTGGAAGCGTAGAAAGCATCCGGCCCGATGTACTGAACGGTGCTGGGGATGTTCAGGGTCTGGAACGGGTTGCCTTCGAACGACCACTCCCCGATGTGGGTGATGTTGGCCGGGAACGTCACCGAGGTGAGCAGGTTGGCGTGGAATGCCATGGAGTCGATGCTGGTGAGCCCGGTCGAGAGGGTCAGGTCGGTGATCCGGTTGTACCCGAACGAGTTGAATCCGACCCCGGTGACCGAATTGGGCAGGACCAGGCTGGTGAGCAGGTTGCCGTAAAATGCGGACTCGCCGACGTACGTGACGGTCTCGGGGAGGTCGATCGACGTGAGTCGGTTGCCCTTGAAGGCGTTGAACGCGAGGGTGCGGAGCTGGTTGGGCAGCACGACCGACGTCAGGCCCGCGTTTTCGAAGGCCTCCCTCGCGATGGCGGTCACGGGGTACGTCTGGCCGCCGGACACGATGGTGTCCGGAATGGTGATGCTGCTGGCGCGGGCGCCCGCGAAGCCGAAGATGGTCGCCGTCCCGGTCGACCCGTCGACGGACCACCTGAAGTCGTTCTGATCAGCGTCCACTGCCGAGATGGCTGCCCGGGCCGCCGTGGTCGTTGCGCGCGTGAACGCCTCGCGCGGAGCCGATCGCTTGTCGGCCGCAGGAGCAGGACCGGATGGCTCGGCCTCGGTGGGGACGGGCGTGGTGTCGGCCGGCAGGTCGGCCGCCGGGACAGGAGCGGACCGCTGGGCCTGGGGCTCGACTGTCACCACGTCGCCGGACACGGGCACCGGCTCGGACCCGGTCGGGGCGGTGGGAGTCGGGACCGCTTCGGGGTCCGGACACGTGACGGTGCTCGACGGGACGCAGTCCGCTGCGATGGCGGCGTACGCGGTCCCTGCGCTGGTCAGTGTCAGCGCGAGCGCGGTGACCGTGCCGACTCCGATGCGAGTCCAGACGGTGTGCCGTGTCTGTGACCGTACGTGGCTGCTGGGGGCCGAGGGCATCGGATACTCGCTTCTGTTGGTGGACCTTCACGGTGCGCCTGGGCGGCAGGGTGAAGTGCGCGCCTCGGGTCACGTTTGCTGCCGGTGGCGACCCGGCTCGATCAGGGCGACGCGCATTCGACGCGAGCACGCATGAAAGTTCCTGGCAACCACCACATCGCTGGGTGAGTTCCTTGGCCAGGCGACTACCCCGACGGCTGTCCCTCGTGTGCGGATGGCAGCTTCTGCGTGACGCTCCATGGGCTGCCGTGCTCCGCCCGCGGCAACGTTACCGAGCGTGCCGTGCACGCGCCGGGTTTTGGGGAATCGACCCAGCCGGGCTCACGCATCGCCAGGTGCGAACCCGCGAGACGGTGGTCTCGCTGCCGCAGCGGGGACGGCAAAAGGCCCGGAATCCTCAAGGATTCCGGGCCTTTCTCTTGGTAGCGGGGGCAGGATTTGAACCTGCGACCTCTGGGTTATGAGCCCAGCGAGCTACCGAACTGCTCCACCCCGCGTTGCGTTGACAACATTACCGGAGGGGGTGGGACGATCCCAAATCGGGGTGCCCCACCCCCTCGTCACGGCCTCAGATCAGGTCGTCGGTGAGGTGGTTCGGCGTGCCGAACCGGTGCGCCGTGATGCTGACCGCCTGCTCGTGGACGAACGGCAGCAGCTCGACCTGACCGGCCTCGGTCGGGCGGTGCGCCCAGATGGCGAGGTCCGGCTTGCCGCCCGTCTGCTGGGCCACCGTCGAGCGACTGCCGCCGACCAGACGCACGCGCCCGTCGGTCAGGCACGACGCCACCGCGGCCCACGTCGCATCGTCCTCGACCATCACGGAGACACCGAACGCACGCAGGGTGGCCCGGACCGCGTCGGGCACCTCGAACGCCGAGGAGACCTGAAGCGGCGCCCCCGACGTCAGGCCCGCACCGATGACGCGCAGGCCCTCGGACAGGGTGGCGTCGGCCGCCAGGCGGATGTGCACCCGGGTCGGGACGTACCGCAGGATGTTGCGCTCGGCGAAGATCGCCGAGACGTCGCGCGCCGTGCCGAACTCCTCGCGCCACGCGGCGGCGTCGCTACGGAACGACCGCTCGAGGAAGCCCACCTCGTCGGTCGGGACGTGCGCCTCGCGCGCCGCCTGCAGCAGTCGCTCGGCGCGCGGGTCGATGCTGGCGTCCGCGGTCGACCGCGCGGGCGCCCACTCGCCCAGACCGAACAGGTAGTGCGGGCCGCCGGCCTTCGTTCCGGCGCCGATCGCCGACTTCTTCCAGCCGCCGAACGGCTGCCGACGCACGATGGCGCCGGTGGTGCCGCGGTTCACGTAGAGGTTGCCCGCCTGGACCCCGTCGAGCCACACGGCGATCTCCGCCGAGTCGAGTGCGTGAAGACCCGCGGTCAGGCCGTAGTCGACCTGGTTCTGGATCTCGAGCGCCTCCTCGAGCGTCTCGGCGGTCATGATGCCCATCACCGGACCGAAGTACTCGGTCAGGTGCGTCGTCGAGCCGCGCTTCACGCCCGTGCGGATGCCGGGGGACCAGAGCTGCCCCGCCTCGTCCAGCTGCCGCGGCTTCACGAGCCACGACTCCCCCGCGTCGAGCGTCGTCAGTCCCCGCAGCAGCTTGCCGGAGGCCGGCTCGATCAGCGGGCCCATCTGCGTCTGCGGGTCCGACGGCCAGCCCACGGTCAGAGACGTCACGGCGTCGACCAGCTGCTCACGGAACCGCTTCGACGTGGCGACGGAGCCGACCAGGATCACCAGCGACGACGCCGAGCACTTCTGGCCCGCGTGACCGAAGCCCGAGGCCGCGATGTCCTTGGCGGCCAGGTCGAAGTCCGCCGAGGGCGTGACGACGATGGCGTTCTTGCCACTCGTCTCGGCCAGCAGCGGCAGATCGGGACGGAAGCTGCGGAACAGCTCGGCCGTCTCGTACGCGCCGGTCAGGATCAACCGGTCGACGCGGGGGTCCGAGACGAGCCGCCGGCCGAGGTCGGACTCCTCCACGTGGACCAGCCGCAGCACCTCGCGCGGGACACCGGCCTCCCACAGCGCCTCGACCATGACCGACCCGCAGCGCGCGGCCTGCGGCGCCGGCTTGATCACGACGGCGGAGCCCGCAGCGAGGGCTGCCAGCGTCGAGCCCGCGGGGATGGCGACCGGGAAGTTCCACGGCGGCGTCACGACGGTGAGGCGCGAGGGCACGAACGTGGCGCCGTCGACGTCGTCGAGACCACGGGCGAGGTGGGCGTAGTAGCGGGCGAAGTCGATCGCCTCGGACACCTCCGGATCGCCCTGGTCGAGGGGCTTGCCCGCCTCGGACGCCATGACCTCCAGCAGGTCGGCACGGCGCTCCTCCAGGCGCAGGGCGGCGCGCTCGAGGATCTCGGCGCGCTCGGCCGCGGGGCGGCGGCCCCAGGCCTCACCCGCGACGACCGCCGAGGCGACGACCGACTCCAGCGTGTCGGCATCGGTCAGGGTGTGCTCCTTGACGAGGTCCTCGCCGAGGGCCGAGCCTGCCACCCGCGCCAGGATCCGGCGACCCCACGCGCGGTTGGCCGGCAGCGACGGATCGGTGTCCGGCGTGTTCTCGAACGGCGCGCCGGCCGGCGGCTCCTGCACGGGCGCCGAGCGGTCCTGCGTCCGGTTCGGCGCGGGCACGGAGTCGTCGAGCGCGGCCAGCGACGCGAGGAAGCGGTTCTTCTCACGCTCGAACAGGTCATGGTTCTCGTTCAACTCGAACACGGCCGACATGAAGTTGTCGTGGCTCGCGCCCTCCTCCAGGCGCCGGATCAGGTACGCGATCGCGACGTCGAAGTCCTTCGGGTGCACGACCGGCGTGTACAGCAGCAGCCCGCCGACGTCGCGGCGCACGACCTCGGCCTGGCTCTGGGCCATGCCCAGCAGCATCTCGATCTCGACGCCGTCACGGACGCCCCGCTGACCGGCCAGCAGCCACGCGTGTGCCAGGTCGAAGAGGTTGTGGCCGGCCACGCCGATGCGCACGTTCTCGATCCGCTCGGGGTGCATCGCGTAGTCCAGGACCCGCTTGTAGTTCGTGTCCGACTCCTGCTTGCTGGACCACGTCGCCAGCGGCCAGCCGTGCACCGCGGCGTCGACGCGCTCCATCGGCAGGTTGGCGCCCTTCACGACGCGCACCTTGATGCCCGCTCCCCCACGCGCCCGGCGCGCGGCCGACCACTCCTGCAGGTGGATCATGGCGCGCATCGAGTCGGGCAGGTACGCCTGCAGGACGATGCCCGCCTCGAGGTGCTCCAGCCCCGGCGTGTCGAGGATCTTGGTGAAGACCGCGATCGTCAGGTCGAGGTCGTGGTACTCCTCCATGTCCAGGTTGATGAACTTCGGCGAGGGCGCCTCGGCGGCCTGGCGGTACAGCGGCATGAGGTTCTCGGCGACGTGCTCGACGGCCTCGTCGAACGCCCACGGCGAGTGCGGCGGCACCGTCGCGGAGACCTTGATCGAGACGTAGTCGACGTCCGCCCGGGCCAGCAGGTCGTGGGTGCCCTTCAGACGTCGAGCGGCCTCGCGCTCACCCAGGACGGCCTCGCCGAGCAGGTTGATGTTCAGGCGCACGTCGTCGCGGCGGATCTTCGCGATGCTGCGCCCCAGCTTCGCGTCGGTCGCGTCGACGATCAGGTGCCCCACGAGCGACCGCAGCGCCCGCTGCACGATCGGGATGACCAGGCGCGGCACGAAGCGGCCGGCCAAGGCGCCCAGACGCACCGCGTTGCGCAGGTACCAGGGCAGGAAGGCCGGCACGTCCGATGCCAGCACGGCGAAGTTCCGCGCGGCGATCCGCGGGTCCTCCGGCCGGATGACCCCGTCGATGAAGCCGACCGTGAAGTCCAGACCCTTCGGGTCCTTGAGCAGACCGGCCAGCTGTGCCCCGGCCTTGTCCGCGGGCACCTCGGCCGACTCCGCGAGCCAGCGCCGCACGAGCTCGACCGACTCCTGCGCCAAGGGATCCGGCGCGAACGGGTCGGGGGGCTGGGTCACGTCGTCGATCACGGTGCTGCCTTTCCGGACGTGGGAAATCGCGTCTTCAGGCCAGTGTGAGAGCGCACCGAGTTAAGGTAAAGCGATCTTTTGTGACCGGTATCGATCAGATTCTCTGAAGGATTCCCATGCTCGACGTCCGCCGCCTGCGCCTCCTGCGCGAACTGCAGATCCGCGGCACGCTGGCCAGCGTCGCCGCCGCGCTGCACCAGAGCCCCTCGTCGGTCTCGCAGCAGCTCTCGCTGCTGGAGCAGGAGGTCGGCGTCGAGCTGCTGCGCAAGGTCGGCCGCCGCGTCCAGCTCACGCCGCAGGCCGAGATCCTGGTCGAGCACACCGCCGCTGTCCTCGAGCGACTCGAGCGCGCCGAGTCAGACCTCGCCGCCTCGCTCGACGAGGCGACCGGGACCTTCCGGCTGGCGGTGTTCCAGTCGGTCGCGCTCGCGCTCATGCCCGCGACACTGTCGATCCTCGAGACCGAGCACCCGAGGCTGCGCGTCACGATGACGCAGCGCGAGCCGGAGTCGGCGCTGTACGAGACCTGGGCCCGTGAGTTCGACCTGGTCATCGCCGAGAAGTACCCCGGCCACAACACTCCGTGGCACCCCGAGCTGGACGCCGTCGACCTCACGACCGACGAGGTCCGCCTCGCGGTGCCGCCGGCGGGCCACCGGTTCGGCGACATCACCTCGATCGCCGAGGCGGCCGACGCCCCGTGGGTCATGGAGCCGCCGGGCGTGGCGTCGCGGCACTTCGCCGAGCAGGCGTGCCGGGTCGCGGGCTTCGAGCCCGACGTCCGGTACGAGACCGCCGACCTCCAGGCGCAGATCAGCCTCATCGAGTCCGGCCACGCCGTGGCACTGCTGCCCGACCTGCTGTGGCAGAACCGCCGCCCGCAGGTGACCCTGCACCGGCTGGACGGCCGCCCACACCGGACCGTCTTCACCTCGGCACGGCGCGCGTCGGCCCACTCCCCCGGTGTGGCCGCGACGCGACAGGCGCTGTCGCGTGCGGTCGCACAGGGCCGACACTGACCTGTGAGCCTCGTCACTACTCAAGGTGTGCGCGTGCTGGGCGCGTCCTACCGTGAGACATGGTCACCATCGCGAAGAACATCGTGGACACGCTCGAGGCCAACGGCGTGGAACGGGTCTACGGGATCCCCGGCGACTCCCTCAATGGTTTCACCAACGCCCTGCGCACCTCGGGCATCCGGTGGGTGCATGTGCGCCACGAGGAGGCCGCCGCCTTCGCGGCCGCCGCCGAGGCCGCGACCACGGGCCGGATCACCGTGTGCGCCGGCAGCTGCGGCCCGGGCAACACGCACCTGATCAACGGCCTGTACGACGCGCATCGCTCGCGCGTGCCGGTGCTGGCGATCGCCGCGCACATCCCGACGTCGGAGATCGGGACGAACTACTTCCAGGAGAATCACCCGACTGAGCTGTTCCGCGAGTGCAGTGTGTTCGTCGAGAACGTCTCCAGTCCCTCGCAGATGCCGCGCCTGCTGCGGATCGCCATGCAGACGGCGATCGAGAAGCAGGGGGTCGCCGTCCTGGTGATCCCCGGCGACGTCGCCCTGACCGAGGCCACGGACGAGACCGTCACGATCCTGCGGCCGACCGAGCCCGTCGTGGTCCCGTCGCCCGCCGATCTGCAACGCGCGGCCGACCTGCTCGACCGGGCCGGCAAGGTCACCATCCTGGCCGGTGCGGGCTGCGCGGGCGCCCATGACGAGGTCATCGCCCTGGCCGACCACCTCGGGGCCCCGATCGTCCACGCGATGCGCGGCAAGGAGCACCTCGAGTACGACAACCCCTTCGACGTCGGCATGACGGGCCTGCTGGGCTTCGCGTCCGGCTATCGCGCGATCGACGCCTGCGACGCGCTGCTGATGCTGGGCACGGACTTCCCCTACCCCGACTTCCTCCCGCACGAGAAGACGATCATCCAGATCGACATCCGCGGCGAGCAGCTCGGCCGGCGGGTGCCGCTGGACCTGGGCCTGGTCGGCAACATCCGCGACACCGCGCCCGCGCTGCGCGAACTGCTCGACCACAAGGACGACCGCACGCACGTCAACGAGTCGGTCGCGCACTACAAGAAGACCCGCGAGAGGCTCAACGACCTCGCGAGCCCGGTCAAGGAGGGCCGCGACCAGCATCCGCAGTACGTGGCGCGCGCGATCGACCAGATCGCCAACGAGGACGCCGTGTTCGTACCGGACGTCGGATCGCCCGTCATGTGGGCCGCGCGCTACCTGCGCATGAACGGCAGGCGCCGCCTGATCGGGTCGTTCAGCCACGGCTCCATGGCCAATGCCGTGTCCCAGGCGATCGGCATCCAGGCCGCCCACCCCCACCGCCAGGTCATCGCCCTGGCCGGCGACGGGGGCCTGACCATGATGCTCGGGGAGTTGATCACGCTCGTCCAGAACAAGCTGCCCGTGAAGATCGTGGTCTTCGACAACAGCTCGCTCAACTTCGTCGAGCTGGAGATGAAGGCGGCCGGCTTCGTGAACTGGGGCACCGGGCTGCAGAACCCCGACCTCGCGCGCGTGGCCGAGGCCATGGGCCTGCGTGCCCTGCGCGTCGACCGCTCCCTCGAGGTCGCGCCCGCACTCGCCGAGGCGTTCGCCCACAACGGGCCCGCCCTGGTCAACATCATCACCGAGCGTCAGGAGGTGACGATCCCGCCGTCGGTCAACGCCGCGCAGATCAAGGGGTTCTCGCTCTACGCGATGCGCACCGTGATGTCCGGACGCGGCGACGAGATCTTCGACCTCGCCCGCGCGAACCTGCGCCAGGTCTTCTGACCGCCGCGATGAGTGAGGAGCGCGTGACGGCCGCCCTGGACGCGGCGGGGATCGACTACACGGTGACGCACCACGGGCAGGTCGGATCCCTCGCCGAGGCGGCCGCCGCGCGGGGCGTCGACCCCAACCGGATCGTCAAGACGCTCGTTGTACGGCGCGGGGACGACGACCACCTGTTCGTGCTCGTCCCCGGCGACCGCCAGATCGACTGGCCGAAGCTGCGGCACGCCTTGGGCGTCTCGCGGCTGTCGATGCCCTCTCCCGAGGACGCGTTCGCGGCGACCGGCTACGAGCGCGGCACGATCACGCCCTTCGGATCGACCCACGCCTGGCCCGTCATCGCGGACGAGCACGTCACCGGGACGATCTCGCTCGGCGGCGGCGCCCACGGCGTCTCGGTGACGGTGGAGGCCCAGGACGTCATCGCCGCCCTGGGCGCCACCGTCGCCGATGTCACCGACTCCCCCACCGACTGACGGCGGAGGTCCTACTTCTCCAGCTGGCGCTGCGCCGCGGCCAGCGCCTCGGCCATGTCGTCGATGCGCGCCTGGTACGTGGCCAGGTTGCCGTCCTCGAGCGCGGCCTGGGCCTGGTCGTAGTAGCGCGACGCATCGGCCAGGTACTGCTCGGCCGTCTTGGTCGCTGCCGGAGCACCGCCGGCGGCACCGCCGCCGGCCTCGCCACCACCGGCGGACTCGGGCTCGGGCGTGCTGCCCTTCTCCAGTCCCAAGGCCACGCGCAGCGCCTCGTCGAGGGTCTGGCCCACGCCCACGCCGTCACCGAACGTCGCGGTGATCAGCTGCAGCACCGGGTACGAGCCCTCGCCCACACGCTGGATGTAGATCGGCTGGACGTAGAGCATCGCGCCACTGACCGGGAGCGTCAGCAGGTTGCCCCGCAGGATCCGCGTGTTCTGCGACTGCTCGTACTGCAGCAGCGCCGCGCGGACGCCCGCATCGGACTCGAACTGCGCCGCGATCTGGTTGGGACCGCCGACGCGCGTGTCGCTGGGCAGCTCCAGGATCTCGAGCTTGCCGTAGTTCTCGACGTCGGACGCCTCGGAGTTCACGCTCATGAACGCCGCCAGGTTCTGGCGGTTGTTCGGCAGGTACACCGAGGTCAGGCTGAACTTCGGCGACGCGTCGCCGGGCCCGCTCGTCGACAGGTAGTACGGCGGCTGCTTGGTGCTGCCGGCCGCGGACGGGTCCTCGGGGATCTTCCAGCGCTCGCCGTCCTCGTAGAACGTCTGCGCGTTCGTCACGTGGTAGCGGCTGAGCACGTCGCGCTGGACCTTGAACATGTCCACCGGGTAGCGCAGGTGCTGCAGCAGCGCGGGGCTGATCTCGGACTTCGGCTCGACGGCGTCGGGGAAGACCTTGGACCACGTCTTCAGGATCGGGTCCTCGGTGTCCCACTCATAGAGCTTGACGGTGCCGTCGTACGCGTCCACCACGGCCTTGACCGAGTTGCGCATGTAGTTGACCTGGTCGGTCGGCAGCGCGATCTGGCTGGCGCCCTCGGTCAGGGTGTCGCTGGTCGACGTGGCCAGCGAGCGCGACTCCGAGTACGGGTAGGAGTTGCTGGTCGTGTAGCCGTCGACGATCCACACGACCTTGCCGTCGACGACGGCCGGGTACGTGTCGCCGTCGAGCGTCAGCCACGGGGCGACCTTGCGGACGCGTTCGCGCGGGTGACGGTCGTAGATGATCTTGGAGTTCTCGTTGACGCGGTCCGAGAGCACGATCTTCGGCTCGGCGAACTTGAAGGCGTACAGCACCTGCCGGAACAGCGAGCCCATCTCCACGCCGCCCTTGCCGTCGTACGTGTTGGCCGTGGTGTCCTCGGCCCCCTCCTCGTCCGAGGCACCGCCGCGCGGCGTGTCGACCTCGATCGGCGCCGCGCCGTCCGGGCGACCCACGATCGAGTACGCCGGCGAGCTCTCGCCGAAGTAGATCCGCGGCGGGCCGTCGAACTTCAGGTCGCCGGTGGGCGGGATGTCCTTGGCGACCCACACCGGCTCGCCCTGCGAGCCGCGCTTGTTGCCGTAGGCGGCGATCACGCCGTAGCCGTGCGTGTAGACCGTGTGGTCGTTCGACCACGTGCGCTGCGTGGACTGCAGGCCCTCGAGGTCGACCTCGCGGGCCGCGATGATGACGTCCTGCGGCTGCGGGTTGTCACCCAGCGCGTAGCGGTCGACGTCGAGCGTCGTCGGGACCGTGTAGTAGCCGCGGACCTGCTGCAGTTGCTGGAAGGCCGGCGAGATCAGCGTGGGGTCGAGCAGTCGGGTGCTGACGCGGGCCTCGGCCGAGGCGGTCAGCTCCTTGGGGGTCAGCTCGGTCTTGGCGGAGTAGTCGTTGGTGCCGACCTCGGAGACCCCGAAGGCCTCGCGGGTGCCCTTGATGTTCTCCTCCAGGTACGGGCCCTCGCGGTCCGGCTCGGAGGGGTTGACCTGGAACTGCTGCATGATCGCGGGCCATGCGGCGCCGATCAGCAGCGACGTGAGGAACCACAGACCCAGGCCCAGCGCGGGCAGCGTCCACGAGCCCAGGAAGATCGTCGAGAAGAACATCAGGGCGCACAGGATCGCGACGACCATGAGGATGTTCTTGGCCGGGATCTCGGCGTTGGCCGCGGTGTACGTGATGCCGTCGAACAACCCGGAGGTGTCGTAGGCCATCGCGTAGCGGTCGAGCCAGTAGTGGGCCGCGCGCACGAGCATCGCCAGGCCGATCAGCACCGCCACCTGGATCTGGGCGGCGCGGCTGAACTTCGGGCCCTTGGACGCCAGGCGGATCCCGCCGAAGACGTAGTGCACGAACGCCACTGCGAGGGCCGTGATGAGCAGCAGTGCAAACAGGTACGACACGATGAACTGCAGCCACGGCATGTCGAAGACGTAGAAGCCCACGTCCTTGCCGAAGTGCGGGTCCTTGCGGCCGAACGACTCGCCGTTGAGCCACAGCTGGAAGGTCTTCCAGCGGCTGCTGCCGATGATGCCCGAGAAGAGACCCACGAAGGCCGCGACGGCGAGCAGTGCCCAGCGCGCGATCGGCGTGATCGCCATGCGGTACCGGGCAGCCGGGTCGTCACGGCGCAGACCCAGCGGGTTGGGGCGGTTGCGGTGCGCGAGCCAGACGTTCACACCGATCACGAGGGCGCCGAACACGGCGAACGCGACGAACAGCGCCGCGCGGGTGAGCAGGACCTTCGTGAAGACGCCCTGGAAGTCCACCGAGCCATACCAGAGGCGCTCGGTCCACAGGCTGACGAACAGCGACCCGACGACGAGCAGCACCGCCAGCGTGACGATGGTCGGGATCAGAACCCGACGTCCTCGGTCGGAACGCGTTTCGGGGTCGCGTCGAGGGGGTGTCGATCCGAAGATGTCGCTCACGGTGCTCCTGGCTCACGGCAGTGTGGGTCGGTGTGAAGCCAGCCTACGCGGTGCGGGATAACGCCGGTTCGACCGCGTCAGCGGCGACGAGGCTCAGACGTCCTCGGCGAGCGTCTCGGACAACATCTGGACCAGACCGGGGATCACGCCCGGGCCCTCGATGAGCGGCGCGTCGGCGGGCGTCCGCGGCCGCACCGCCACGTGGGCGGAGCCGTCACGCAGGACCGCCGCGACGATCCGCACCTCCTGGCGATCGGGATGGTTGGTGGCGAACTCGATGGCCTCGGCCGGATCCTCGGGCACCTGGTCCTGGGCGGCCGCCGGCAGCGTGAGCCGCTCCATGACGACGGCGCAGCCGCCCACCTCGGCCGGCCAGCCGATCTCGGGCAGCAGCTCCTCGACCTCGCGGCCGGGCGGCAGCTCCTGCTCGATCGGCGTGTACGACTCGGGGTCGCCGAGGTCGTCGGCCAGCTCGGGCTGGGCCGCCAGGAGGTCGGCGGTCAGCACCAACGCGAACATGCGCGGGGCCTGGTCCCAGCCGCCATCGCCGACGTGGGACTCGACCTCGAGGGCGGCCTGGCGCACCGGCGAGTCCTCGCCCATGCCCTCGCCGCTGACGGTCAACCGGGGATCACTCACAGCTCGCCACCTTCGTCTTCGGGTTCTTCGCGAGCGCGCCGACGGCGTCGATCGCGTCCTGCAGCTTCTCGACCTTGACCAGCGTCATGTCGAAGTCCCCACCGTCCGTCGCCTCCTGGCAGTTCTGCGCCGGCACGAGGAAGACGTCGGCGCCCGCCTTCGCGGCGCCGGCCATCTTCTGCCGGACCCCGCCGATGGCGCCGACGTTGCCGTCGGGATCGATCGTGCCGGTTCCCGCGACGTTCTGCCCGCCGGTGAGTGGGCCGGGGGTCAGCTCGTCGTAGATCGCCAGGGCGAACATCGTCCCGGCGCTCGGGCCGCCCACGCGGTCGCCGATGTTGTTCTCGATCTCGATGGGGAACTCGAACCCGGTGCCGACGGAGATGCCGACGCGAGCCTTCTTCGGGTCGTCCGGCATCGCGGTCGTGGTGATCGTCGCGGTGCCGTCCTTGCCGTCCCGGCGGTAGCCGATCGTGACCTCGGTGCCGGGCTTGCGGGCGCTGATCGCCTCGCCCACGGCGGCCTGGTCGTCGACCTTGCGGCCGTCGACGGTCAGGATGAGGTCGCCGGCCTCGAGCTTGCCCTCGGCAGGGCCCTTGTCGACGACCTGGGCCACCTTGGGCAGCTCCTTGACCGTGAACCCGGCCGCCTTCAGCGCCGCGGCGCGTGAGGCGTCCTGCGAGCTGGCCAGCTCCGCGGCGCCCTCGGCCTGGGACTGCTCGTTCGTCTGGCGATCGGGGTAGACGAAGTCGTGGGGAACGACCGCCACGTTCGGGTCGAGCCACCCCTCGATCGCGCCGCTCAGCGACATGCGGGACTCCGCCCGCGTCACCGACACGGTCGTGAAGTCCAGGCGGCCGTCCGTCGGGTAGGTGCGGACGCCCTTGCCGAACGTCAGCATCGGGGTGCCGTCCAGGTCGCCGAGGGTGTTGAAGACCGGCCCGGGACGCATCGTCACGTACGGGACGGGCAGGAACGCCACGAGACAGGTCAGCACCGTCAGGAACGAGAGACCGACGGTGAGAGTGAGCGTGCGCCGGCTGAGACGCATCGGGGATGCCACACCGTCACCCTAAGGCCCGGGCGTGGACCGTCGCCCGGGACGATCCCGAGAGGGGGAAACCACGGGGCGTGTCGTCAGGCGGGAGCGCCTAGGCTGAACCCATGGCTGAGGAACCTCGCGAGGACCCGCAGAACCCCTTCAAGGGCACGCCCCTGGAGGGCCTGTTCGGACAGATGGGCGGGGGTCAGTTCGACCTCGGCCAGATGATGTCCCAGATGCAGCGGATGTTCGAGCCGCACGAGGGCACCGTGAACTACCGTCTCGCCGCCGACGTGGCCCGTCACGCCGTGGCCGCCGCCGGCGAGGACCCCACTCCCCACACGGGCCAGATCGGCGCTGTCGCCGACGCCGCGCGGCTGGCCGAGATGTGGCTCGATCGCGTCACCGACCTGCCTGCGGGGGCGACCTCGGCCGTGGCCTGGAGCCGCGCGGAGTGGGTCGAGCACACGATGGACACCTGGCAGGTCATGGTCGAGCCCGTGGCCCAGCACGTCGTCGCCTCGATGGAGGACGCGATCCCGCCGGAGGCGAAGGCCATGGCCGGTCCCCTCGTCGGGATGCTCAACCAGGCCGGCGGCGCCATGTTCGGCCAGCAGGTCGGCTCGGCGATCGGCGCCCTGGCCACCGAGGTCCTCTCCTCGACCGAGGTCGGACTGCCGCTCGGTCCCGAGCACACCGCCGCCCTGCTGCCGCACAACATCACGGCACTCGCGGAGGGCCTCGAGGCCACGCAGGCCGACGTCCTGCTCTACGTGATGCTCCGCGAGAGCGCCCACCACCGCCTCTATGCCCGCGCGACCTGGCTGCGCGCCGCCGTCCTGGGCGCCATCGAGGACTTCGCCCGCGGCATCCGCATCGACGTGGCTGCGATCGAGGAGCAGATGCGCTCGGTCGACCCCAGCAACCCCCAGGCGATGCAGGAGGCGCTCTCCGGCGGCCTCTTCGATCCCCGGCCCACCCCGGAGCAGGAGCGCGCCAAGGAGCGCCTCGAGCTGCTGCTCGCGCTCGTCGAGGGCTGGGTCGACTCGGTCGTCGCCCAGGCCACCGCCGACGTCATGCCGGCCGCCGGCGCGCTGGCCGAGGCGTTCCGCCGCCGCCGCGCCACCGGTGGACCCGCCGAGGAGACCTTCGCGACGCTGGTCGGCTTGGAGCTGCGCCCCCGCCGCCTGCGCGACGCCGCCAATCTGTGGTCCGCGCTGCGCGATCGTCGCGGCGCCGAGGCGCGCGACACCGTGTGGAGCCACCCGGACCTGCTGCCGACGTCCGCGGACCTCGACGACCCGCTCGGCTTCTGCGACAAGCAGACCGGCGAGCTGAGCGACGCCGACTTCGACGCCGCCCTGCAGCAGTTGTTGTCCTCCGACGAGTCCAGTGACGACGAGTCGGGTGACGAGTCCGGCCCCGACGACGCCCGGTGACTCTGACCGACGACATCCGCCACGTGCTGGCGGGCTGGTCGCCGCCCGACGCCGAGCAGCAGGCGCTGCGTGAGCTGTTCGCCGCTCATGCCGCAGCGCACGACGAGCCGGGCGCACGCGCCTGCGCGCCCGATCACGTGACGGCCAGCGCACTGGTGGTCTCAGCCCAGCACACCGAGGTGGCGCTGGTCCTGCACCCGAAGTTCGGTCGCTGGCTGCAGACCGGCGGCCACTGCGAGCCGGCCGACCCCACCCTCGCGGCCGCGGCACTGCGCGAGGCCACGGAGGAGACGGGGATCGACGGCCTGACCATCGATCCGGAGCCGCTGCTGCTCTCGCGGCACCCGGTGCGGTGCCACGAGGGCGGACATCACCTCGACGTGCAGTTCGTGGCGGTCGCCCCCGCGGGCGCCCAGCCGCAGTGCTCCGAGGAGTCCGACGACGTGCGCTGGTTCCGAGTGGACGCGCTGCCCGGGTCGACGGACGAGTCCGTCAGGAGTCTCGTCGCTGCTGCCAGGTCGCGCCTTCGAGAAAGCCCATCGCCTCGTCCATCCGATGGAAGCGCTTGACGATCGCCTCGAAGTCGCGGCCGTGGCCCGCGACGACCAGGTGCGCGAGCTCGTGGACGAGAACCGCGTCGACGACGTGATCGGGCATCTCGCGCAGGCGGTGTGAGAGCCGGATCGTGCGATCCTCCGGGGTGCACGAGCCCCAGCGGGTGTTCTGGTTGGTGACCCAGCGCACCGAGGCGGGCACGGGAGCCTCGGGAACGTACAGGGCGGCCAGCCGCGCGGCCCGCTCCTCGAGCGCCGTGTCGGAGCGCGCCACCGAGCGCCGCTGGTCGCGCGCGTCGAGACGGGCGACCATCTCGGCGACCGCCCGGCGCTCCTCGCGTTCGTTCATCGAGGCCGGAATCATGACGATCGTGCGGCCGCCCTCGCGGCGAGCGGAGACGGTGCGAGTCCTGCGCGCGCTGCGCCGCACCTCGATCTGGCCCATGGGACCACGGTAGAGCGCCAACAGCAGACCCGAGCAGTCGAGCGCCGCCGCCACATCCGCGGCCTGTCGCTCATCCACAGGCTCGTGGAGCATCGGCGCAGGTCAGCGCCGTCCCGGCGGGCTCCGAGGACCTGGAGCAACCGGACTTTCCACAGCTGTTCCCACACCCCCCTCGGCGTGGCCCACAGCATTGTCCCCAGCGTTGTCCACAGGCAGTGGACAGAGCTCTCCGGTAACCATTGACCTCGAGCCGGATCAGGCTCTACCTTGAGCCGTGTTGAAGCCCTGCTCCGACGCGCAAGGGGAAGGCGCGCCGGGCGGGGCTTCAGCCTTGCTTGCACCCGTTTTGCGCCTAGGCTGAGCGTGACCCGCGCCACAATCGGCGGCGCGGCATCAGCAAGGAGGCCGTTATGGCGGAGACATGGACGGGCGAGTTCTACTGCGTGAAGTGCAAGGACAAGCGCGAGACGAGCGGTGAAGTCCAGGTCAGCGAGAAGGGCACCCGCATGGCCAAGGGCGTCTGCCCCGAGTGTGGGACGAAGCTCAACCGCATTCTCGGCAAGGCCTGAGACTTCGCGATGGGGGCGGTTTCGCCGCCCCCATCGCGCCCCCCGGCGGGCTGTGGATCACCGGCCCGACCACCTTCCGGCTCGGTCACGATGGACCGATGCCGCACCCGTCCTTCGACCGCGCCGACTCGTGCGGACCCCGACTTCTTCCCGGTGCGCTGCTGCTGCGCCGCGACGCCCGCACCCTGCAGATCGGGACCAGCCCCGGCGTGCTCGTCCGTGACCGGCCGGGCCTGGCCCGGCTGCTGCGCCTGCTCGACGGATCGCTGAGTGTCGACCGGCTCCGTCCCGTCGTCGAGCGGCGAGTCCCCGAGTTCACCGACGACCTGGGGGCCACGCTCGCCCGGTTGATCGCCTCCGGCGCCGTCATCGCACCCGAGCCGGCGCTGCACTCCCCCACCGTCGCCGTGCGCCACGACCGATCGTCCTCCGCGTTCGCCGGCCTGCTGGTCGACGGGTTCGGGTCGCCTCCCGACGACCCGGACCTCGAGATCTTGGTCAGCGCGGGCGAGCCCGCCCGGTCGGCGTTCGAGGACCTGGTGACCGCCGGGGTCGTCCACCTGCCGGTGGTCCTGGACGAGCGGCGCGTGCGGATCGGACCGCTCGTCGCGCCGGGAGACACACCGTGCCTGGGCTGCCTCGACGCCCAGCTGACGACGGCCGACCCGGCGTGGGCTGCCCTGCTGCCGCAGTTCGAGCGGGTCCGGTTGCTGCCCCAGGCGCTCCCGCTGTGGCTGCTCCATCGTGCGGCCGCCGAGGTGATGCGTCAGGTCGACTGCCTGCGCCGCGGGCTCCGGCCGCCGGCGGTCGGCCACGTCGTCTCCGTCGGCTCGGAGGCACCCGAGGTCGAGGTGTGCACCGTCCCCTTCGCCACCACCTGCGTGTGCCGCCTCCTGGCCGCATGACCGGGCGGATGCGGGTGACGCCACTATCCTGACGACGTGGCCGACGACGCGGACGAACAGCAGGAGAAGCCCCTCACCGGCAGTGCCCTGCGCCGCGGCGCCCGACTCGCCGGACTCCCGGCCGGGTTCGCCGCCCGCACGACCTGGGGCATCGGCCGCCGCTTGGTGGGTGCTCCCGCGTCGGCGGTGATGAACGACGTCCAGCGTCGGACGGCCGACCAGGTCTTCAGCGTGCTGGGCCAGCTCAAGGGCGGCGCCATGAAGTTCGGCCAGGCCCTCAGCATCTTCGAGGCCGCGCTGCCCGAGGAGATCATCGGCCCGTACCGCGAGGCGCTCACCAAGCTCCAGGACGCCGCTCCCCCGATGGGACCGGGCACCGTCACCCGCGTCATGGAGCGCGAGTTCGGCGCCGACTGGGCCGACCGCTTCCCCGACTTCGAGCTGACCCCCGCGGCTGCGGCCTCGATCGGCCAGGTTCACCACAGCTGGTACCTGCCCGATCCCGACGAGGAGCCCGTCGAGGTCGCCGTCAAGATCCAGTACCCCGGTGCCGGCGAGGCGCTCACGTCCGACCTGCGCCAGATCGGCCGCCTCGCCCGGATGCTGGGCACGATGATGCCCAACCTCGACGTGAAGGCGCTCGTGCGCGAGTTGCAGGAGCGGGTCGCCGAGGAGCTCGACTACGGCCTCGAGGCCGACGCCCAGGCCACGTTCGCCGACGCGTTCGAGGACGATCCGATGATCGTCGTGCCGCGGCCGCTCGAGCACAGTGAGCGGGCGCTGGTGACCGACTGGCTGCCCGGCGACAGGTCGCTGGCCGACGTCATCGCCAACGGCACGCAGGACGAGCGGGACCTGTTCGGCGAGACCTACGTGCGGTTCCTGTTCGAGGGCCCCATCCGAGCCGGGCTGCTGCATGCCGACCCGCACCCCGGGAACTTCCGCATCCTGCCTGACGGCCGGCTGGGCGTCGTCGACTACGGCGCGGTCGCCCGGCTGCCCGACGGACTGCCGGCGCCGATGGGCCCGCTGCTGCGCGCGGCCGCCGACGGCGACTACGCGACCGTGGCCGACGGCCTGCGCCAGGAGGGTTTCCTCCGCGATGGACAGAAGCTCGACCCGGACGTGCTGGAGCGCTACTTGAGCCCGCTCGTCGAGCCGATCGTCACCGAGACGTTCACCTTCGACCGCGACTGGCTGCGCCGCCAGACCCAACGCCTCGCCGCCCCCGGCCAGGAGGGGATGAGCACCGCCCTCAAGCTCAACGTCCCGCCGGGCTACCTGCTGATCCACCGGGTCTGGGCCGGCGGCATCGGTGTGCTGTGCCAGCTCGGCTCGACGGCGCACTTCCGCGCGATCGTCGCGGACTCCCTACCGGGCTTCGATCCCGCCTGACGCACTCCCCCCACCCCGAGATTTGCTCTGATTCCCACCTTTCAGAGGTCGTGAAAGGTCGAAATGGGAGCAAATCTCGGGTGGGGCGAGGACGTCAGGAGTCGGCGATGATCGCCAAGACGCCGTCGCCGTACTTCTCGAGCTTGGACTGACCCACGCCCGAGACCTGGAGCAGCTGCTCGCCGCTGCTGGGGCGCAGCGCGGCGATCGCCTTGAGGGTGGCGTCGTTGAACACCGTGAACGCCGGCTTGGACTCCTCCTGCGAGACCTCCTTGCGCCACGCGCGCAGACGCTCGAAGAGGGCCTCGTCGTAGTCGAGGTCGGGCTCGGGCAGGCGGACCTTGCGCTTCGGTGCGCGGGACACCTGGACCTTCTCGGGCAGCAGCCGGTCGAGGAACCGGCTGGGCTTGCGCCGCGCCTGTCCCCCGGCCTTGCGCGCGGCGGACCACGACACCATCAGGTGCCGGCGGGCGCGTGTGATGCCCACGTAGAAGAGCCGTCGCTCCTCCTCGATCGCGACCGGATCGTCCATCGTCGCCATGTACGGCAGCGTGCCCTCCTGGGCGCCCGCGACGAAGACCGCGTCCCACTCCAGGCCCTTCGCGGCATGGAACGTCGACAGGGTCACCCCGTCGGTCGAGGGAGCGTGCGCCTGCTCGGCGCGGCGGTCGAGATCGGCGACCAGTGCCGTGAGGTCGGCGTCGGGGCGCTCGTGCGACAGGTCGACGGCCATCGTGTGAATCGCCTGCAACGACTCCCACCGGTCACGGACAGCGCCGCGACCCTCGGGCGGGGTGTCGCTGTAGTCCATCGCGGCGAGCACCGCACGGACGTCGTCGGCCAGCGAGCCGGAGCCCTCGCCCGCCCGGGCCGAGCCGCGCAGCAGCGTGACCGCCTGACGCACCTCGGAGCGCTGGAAGAAGCCGGTGCCGCCACGCAGCGAGTAGGGGATCTGCAGGCGGCCCAGCGCCTCTTCGTAGACCTCGGACTGGGCGTTGATCCGGTACAGGACCGCCATCTCGCGGTAGGACACGCCCTGGCGGTGCAGGGCGACGATGCGGTCGGCGATCGCGTCGGCCTCGGCCGGCTCGTCGGCGAACGGGCGGTAGTCGACCGCCGGACCGGGCGAGTTCTGCGACTGCAGCCGCACGCCGAGGGTCACCGACGGCCCACGGCCCGAGAAGACCTCGTTGGCCGCGGCGACGATCTGCGGGGTGGACCGGTAGTTGCGGACCAGCTCGATCCGCGGCGCGTCGGGGAACCGGCGCGTCGTGAAGTCGCCCAGGATCGTGGGCGAGGCTCCGGCGAACGTGTAGATGGTCTGGCGCGGGTCGCCGACGACGCACACCTCGTCGCGCCCGCCGAGCCACAGGTCGAGCAGCGTCGACTGCAGCGGGTTGACGTCCTGGAACTCGTCGACGACGAACCACTTGTACTGACGCCGGATCTCGGCCGCGATCGCCGGGTCGTCGGCCAGGATCGCCGCCGTGATCAGCAGGATGTCCTCCATGTCGATCCGGCCACGGTCGCGCTTGACCTGCTCGTACGATCGCAGGACCGCGCCGACCTCACCCGGATCGATGTCGCCCACCGTCCGCTGGCGACGGACCGCCACGGCGCCGTAGTCGTCGGGGCGCACGTTCGAGACCTTGGCCCACTCCACCTCGGCGGACAGGTCGCGCAGCAGCGCCTGATCGGCGCGGACGCCCACCTGACGGGCGGCCTCGGCGACGAACGCGAACTTGGACTCGAGGATCTGGGGGAACTCGGTGCCGTAGACGCGCGGCCAGAAGTAGCGCGCCTGGCGCAGTGCCGCGGAGTGGAAGGTGCGCGCCTGGACGCCGGCGGCGCCGAGCACCCGCAGCCTCTCGCGCATCTCGCCCGCGGCCTTGACCGTGAAGGTCACCGCGAGCACCTCGGTGGGCTTGTAGACGCCCGTGGCCGTGCCGTAGGCGATCCGGTGGGTGATCGCCCGGGTCTTGCCGGTGCCCGCACCCGCGATGACGCACAGCGGACCGCGCAGGGTCGTGGCGACCTCGCGCTGCTCGGGATCGAGTCCGTTCAGCAGGTCGTCGACGTCAGACATGGTCTCCAGATCGGGTCGGGGGTGGGCAGCGACCAGCGTAGCCCCGCCCGCGGACACCATCGGGCCCCGCACACAGGTGTCCGAGCCGGTGCGGGGAATGGCGGTGGCCTGTGGCACGTTGACCCCGAAGAAGCTTCCGTTCGACCGAGAGGGTCCCGATGTCCGACGCATCGTTCGTCATGTACTCCACGCCGTGGTGCGGCTACTGCCATCGCCTCAAGTCGCAGCTCAAGCGCGAGGGCATCACGTTCGACGAGGTCGACATCGAGCAGCAGCCCGAGGCCGCCCAGATCGTCGAGAAGGCCAACGGCGGCAACCAGACGGTGCCGACGCTGGTCTTCGCCGACGGCACGGCCCTGACGAACCCGTCGGTCGCGCAGGTCAAGGCGCAGCTCGGTCTCTGACACCCGGGGCCGGGCGTCGGTCGCGACGATTCGCCCACGCCCGGCCCGGTACGCCGATATTCTCGGCGCTCGTGACCCAGCCTCCCCAGTCCCCCGACGCGCACGGCCCGGCACCCGAGGACGGCGCACCCCAGCCGTACGGGTCCGCGTCGTACCCGCCGCAACCGCCCTACCCTCCGACCTCGGGATACCCGCCGGTCCAGGGCTACCCGCCCGCTCCGGGGTACGCGACGGCTCACGGGTACGCGCCCCCGCCGGCCCCGAACGGGATGTACCAGGCTGCGGCGATCGTCAACTGGGTCGTGCTCGGCCTGGTCATCGTGGGGACGTGCGGACTCGGCATCATCGCCGCCGCCTGGTTCATCCCGATGACCCTACGGATCCAGCAGGGTGCCAAGGACCGCGAGAAGCACACCGCGCTCGCGGTGTGCACGCTGCTGTTCTGCAACCTGATCTCCGGCATCCTGATCCTGGTCGAGGACGCGAACCGCCCGGCCCGTCCGGCGTCCTGACGTACCCGAGCCGCCCTCAGACGCTCACGAAGAGACAGAACGGATGGCCCTCCGGGTCGGCCATCACGAACAGCGGCTCCTCGGCGTCGTCCGACTGATCCATCAGCAGTGACGCGCCGAGGGCCTCGGCCCGCGCCCGCTGGCGCCACAGCTCGTCCAGGTCCGGGACGGTGCAGTCCAGATGGAGCTGCATCGGCACGTCCGGGTCCGGCCACGTGGTCTGCTCGAGGCGATCGACGCGTTGGAACGCGAGCGCTCCGGAGCCGTCCCGGTGGCGCAGGACCAGCCAGTCGGCGGGGCCCTCGTCCGCCCGCGGCTCGTCGCCGGGCCGGTACTGCAGCCCGAAGAGCTCGCGGTAGAACTCGGCCGTGCGTCGTACGTCGGTCGCGTCGATGACGGTCTGGCGCAGTTGCGGGTACGCGGTCATGTCCGCATGGTCCTCGCAACGGCCGACGGTGACAACCGTTCGGCGCAGCCGGTCAGCCGGGAAGCTCGCCGCCGTACCACTGCTCGATCAGCCACCGCGAGATCGAGACCTTCGGCGGAGGCAGCACGATCCCCTCGGACTCGATCGCCGCGGCCAGCTCATCGCGGGTGAGCCAGAGCGCCTCGGCGATCTCGGTGTCGTCCAGCACCAGGTCGGTCGTGGTGGCCCGGGCGTTGAATCCCAGCATCAGGCTCTGCGGGAAGGGCCACGGCTGGCTGGCGAGGTAGGTGGCCTCGTCGACGACCAGCCCGACCTCCTCGGCGACCTCGCGGCGCACCGCGTCCTCGAGCGTCTCGCCCGGCTCGACGAAGCCGGCCAGGGTCGAGAACCGGCCCTCGGGCCACGTGGGGTTGCGCGCCAACAGGACGCGATCGTCGTCGTCGGTGACGAGCATGATGACGGCGGGGTCGGTGCGCGGGTAGTGCTCGGTGCCGCACGACGGACAGACCCGCAGGTGGCCCGCCTGCTCGGTGTAGAGGTACTCGCCGCAGCGCGAGCAGTACGTGTGCGCCTGCAGCCAGCGGGCCAGGCCCACGGCGTGGATCGCCAGGGAGAGCTCGTCGGGATCGAGCAGCGGCGCGAGCGTGCGGATGCTGACCGGGGCCAGCTCGGCCGGGACCCGCGAGACCGCCACGGCGGCGTGGCGCCGGCCGTTCTGGTCGCCCAGCAGGATCCACTCGCCGTCGGGCGCCTCGTCGACCGGGACCCACCGCAGAGCGGGTCCGTCGATGGTGGCGACGTGCTCGCCGCCGAGAACCAGGACTCTCAGATCCGGGGTCCTCCACAGCTCATCGCGTCGCCGCAGGTTTCCCGCCCGGTCGTGCCGGGCCCGGTCGAACGCGAACTCCACGCTTCACCGTAACCCGAGTCGGGCCTCGAGGGCCTCTCGGTCGGGCAGGTCGGCGAACGTGTGCGACTCGCCGAGCCGGACGTAGTGGAAGGTCCCGACCACCCGCTGCGGGTCGATGCCCTGCAGTTCCGCCCACGCGAGGCGGTAGAGCGCGAGCTGCAGCTCGTCCGCGTCGGCCACCCGGTTGGTCTTCCAGTCGACGACCTCGAAGCCCTCGGTGCCGTCCTCGAGCCGCATCGGGAACACGGCGTCGATCCGCCCGATGATCTGCTGACCGCCCAGGCGCAGCGTGAACGGCGTCTCGACGGCGACGGGCTCGCGGCCGGCGAACGGTCCGGACTCGAAGGCCTCTTTCAGCGCGTCCAGATCGGACTCGTCGGCCACCTCGGCATCGCCGCGGCCGGGCAGCTCGTCGGGGTCGAGCAGGGTCTGCTGGCCGTACCGGGCCTCGATCCAGGCGTGGAACCGCGTGCCGAAGCGTGCCGCCGCCGAGGGTCGCCGGGGCATCGGCCGCGCCAGCGAGGCCACGAATGCCTCCTCGTCCTGCGCCAGCGCCAACACGTCGGTGGCCGAGAGCGAGGCGGGCAGGTCCACCACGACCTGGTGCTCGGCTCGGGCCCGGGCCTCCTCGAGCAGCAGGTCGAGGTCGGTGCGCAGCTCGGCCAGGCGTGGATCCGCCTCGACCGGCAGCGCCTCCTCGCCGGAGAGGTGCTGGCGGACGGCGTCGGCGAGTGCGCGGCGCTGCTCGAAGGAGGTCAGGGCGACAGGCCACGGCACGGTCTGGTCGACCAGGTGCGGGTTCTGGTCGTCGTCGGCCGGGGGCTCGGCCCACGTGATCGGCGCGGTCCCCCGCTGCGCCAGCCAGTCGCGGACATCGACGAGGAAGGCCGACTCGGCGCGGGGGCGCAGCTGGGTGCGGCCCCAGCGGTGTCCGCTGACGTGGAGGCGGCGCTTCGCGCGGGTGAACGCCACGTAGGCCAGCCGGGTCTCCTCCATCAGCGCATCGCGCCGGGTGTCCTCCTCGAAGGCCTTCTTGGCCGGGCTGGTGAACTCGGCGATCTGCGGCACGAAGTCGACGTCGCCGCGCAGCGGGGCGGGGAGCGCCTTGGCGACGGTGGGCCATCGCGAGCGCCCGCGACCGGACGGGAAGACGGTGCCGGAGACGAACGGCACGAAGACCTCCTCGAACTCCAGGCCCTTCGCACGGTGAATCGTCAGCAGCTTGATCGAGTCGGCGTCGGACGGAGCGCTGAGCTCCATCCCCTCGTTGTACTCGCGCTCGGCGTCGAGGTGGGCCAGCAGTCCCGGCAGCGAGGCGTACCGGTCGTGCTGGGCGTAGTCGCCGATGGCGTCCATCAGCAGCGCGAGGTTGTCGGTGGGCACCCCCGCGACCGGCAGCTCGACGTCGAGGTCGAGCTCGGTCACGACCCGACGGGCGAGGTCGAGCAGCGGCTCGTGGGCGTGACGACGCAGCCGACGCAGCATCGAGGCGAGGTCGGCGAAGCGACGTCTGGCGTGCTCGGAGTACGGCCGGTCGCCCGGGTCCTCGACGGCCTCGGCCAGCGAGACGATCTCGGTCGGGTCGACGCCGGTGGTCGCCTCGTCGAGCGCGGCCTGCAGGACGGCGTCGGGGTCGCTGCTGTCGACCTGGTCGCCGTCGCGCCACATCCGGCCCAGCTCGGCGGCTCGCTGGCCCAGCAGGGCCAGATCGCGCTCGCCGATGCGCCAGCGCACGCCGGTCATGAGTCGCAGCAACGCCGGGTTGGCGGTGACGTCGTCCAGGATCGCCAGGACCGAGAGCACGTCGACGACCTCGGGCTGCTGGAGCAGGCCGGTGAGGCCCACGATCTCGACCGGCAGTCCACGTGACCGCAGGGCGCGGACGATCTCGGGGTTCTCGTTGGTGGTGCGGACCAACACCGCGATCTCGCGCCGCGGCACGCCGCGCTCGACCGAGTCGACGACGAGGTCGACGAGCGCTTCGATCTCCTCGGCGACGCCGGTGTGCAGCGCGACCGACACCTCGCCCCGGGGGTTCTCGGGGGCGGCGCGCAGCGGCGTGACGATGTCGGAGATGCCCGGCGAGCCGTAGTACTCGCGTGCCACGTAGCCGGCCAGGTCGATGATCTCGGGCGCACAACGGCGGGTGACGTCGAGGCTGAACAGCCGCCCCTTCTCGCCGTCGGCGCCGGGGAAGTCGTCGAGGAACGCGGTGAGGTTGCCCGAGGCGGCGCCACGCCAGCCGTAGATGCCCTGGGCCGGGTCGCCCACGGCGCTGATCGGCCGCCCGGCGAACAGCGACTGCAGCAGATCGCGCTGGGCGACCGAGGTGTCCTGGTACTCGTCGAGCAGGACGACGTCGTACCGCTCGCGCAGCACCTGCTGGACCTCGGGCAGCGTTGCCAGCTGGGCGCCCCAGGCCATCTGGTCGGAGAAGTCCATGACGCCGGCCTCGGCCTTGGCCGCGCGGTACTCGTCGACCAGGTCGGCCAGCTCGTCGCGCTTGAGGCAGGCCGCGACGATCTCGTCGTGCCACTTGAGCGGCTTCTCGACCGACTGCGCCCGCTCGACCGTGGTGCGGTCGAACTCGCGCAACTCCTCGGTGGTGACGAGGTGCTCGGACAGCTGACCGTCGAGGTCGAGCAGGTCGCCGATCACGGTGGGCAGCCAGGCCGAGACGTGGCGCAGTGGGCCGTCGTGACCGCGCGCGACCCGGGCCGCGATCTGGAACCGGGTGGCGTCGGCCAGCACCCGCAGGTCGGGCTCGATGCCCATCCGCAGGCCGTGCTCGGCGATCAGCGTGCCGGCGAACGCGTGATAGGTCGACACGGTCGGCTCGCCGAACTCGGAGAAGTCACCCACCTTGTCCAGCGAGTCACGAACGCGGCCGGCCAGCTCGGCGGCCGCCTTGGACGTGAAGGTCAGGCCGAGCAGCCGGTCGGGCGCGTACCCGAGGTGGCCGACGAGCCACACGACTCGTGCGGCCATGACGGCCGTCTTGCCCGCGCCGGCGCCCGCGATGATCGCCTGCGGCAGCGCCGGGTCGGCCGTGATCGCGGCGAGCTGCTCGTCGCTGAACGGGATGCCCAGGATCGTCTTCAGGTGGTCGGTGTCGCGCACGAGCGGCGTCACTGCGGCCCTCCGATCGTGGGTCCGGTGAAGACGGGGCACAGCGGCTGGAAGTCGCAGAAGCCGCAGTGGTCGTTCGGCCGGGCGACGAGCTGTTCGTCGCGCACGGTGCGGGCCGACTGGGTCAGCAGGTCCAGGGCGAAGAACGGCTGGTCGCCGGACTCGCTCGGCGCTGCCTGCGGCTGGACCTTGGGCGAGTCGGGGTCCTTCGCGCCCGCCGGAGTGCGCAGCTGCACGAGCTCGGCACCGCCGGAGCGGGCATCCGTGATCCCGAGGGACTCGACGGCGCCGTGCTCGACGGCCACCTGGTAGATGCCCAACTGCGCATGCTCGGCGATCTTGCGCGGCGCCGGGGCGTTGCGGCTGGTCTTGAAGTCGACCACGTGGACACGACCCTGCGAGTCGATCTCGACCCGGTCCATCGAGCCGCGCAGCAGGACCTCCTCGCCCCCGACGACGACCGTGGCCGTGAAGGCATGCTCGGCCGCGAGCGCCGTGCGCGGATTGGCGCGGTGCCAGCGCGCGAAGCGCACCAGAGTCTCGTGCGCGGCCTGGCGCTCGCGCTCGCCCAGCCAGGCGGCCTGGTGGTCGAGCCGGTGCCAGACCTCGTCGAGGCGGGCGGCCATCGCGACCTCGTCGGGCTCGACGCCGCGCTGGACGACGTCGGCGGCCAGCGCGTGCACGATCGAGCCGAAGCCCTGCGCGGACGTGGACGCGGACTCGCCGTGGGCCTCGCGGCCGAGGAACCAGCGCAGCGAGCAGGCGGTGATCCCCTCGACGGCGGACCCCGACAGTGCCAGCGGCTGGTCCTCGGGCCGCCAGGGCGTCTCCGACCTCGAGGTCTCGGCCAAGCCCCACCACCGGTCGGGATCGGCCGGGCGGGTGAGCGCCAGGTCGGCGCGGACGATCTCGGCCAGCATCGCGGCGGTCTCGTCGCGCACGACGGGATCGTCGGTCTGCTCGCCGATGCGGCGCAGCTCGGCGACGACCCCACGCAGCGACACCGGTCGGACCGGTCGGCCGAGCGGCAGGGCCTCGGCATCGCCGAAGCCCGCGGTCAGCAGCTCGGACACGAACCGCGAGGGCTGATCGCCGTCGTCGGTGGGCGTCTGGACGGCCGTGACGACGAGCCGTCGGGTGGCGCGCGTGCAGGCGACGTAGAACAGCCGGCGCTCCTCGCGCAACTGCTCGCCACGCGAACCCGGAGCGACGGGTCCGTCCAGGTGCTCGGACCGCAGCAGGCTGCCCCGGCTGCGCAGGTCGGGCCATCGCTGGGCCTGGACCCCCGCCACGACGACGAGCGGCCACTCCAGGCCCTTGGAGCGGTGCGCGGTCATCAGGCGGACGGCATCGGGCCGCGCGGCGCTGGACTCGAGCTGGTCGGCCGGGATCTGCTGGGCTCGCAGCTCGGCGACGAAGTTGACGGTGTCGCGGCGCCGACCGCCCTCCTCGGCCCGGGCGGCATGACGGAACAGGGCGCAGACGGCGTCGAGGTCGCGGTCGGCGTGGGCCCGGCCCTCGACCGTGCCCCACTGCTCGCGCAGCCGGGTGGGCCAGCGGGTGCCGTCCCACAGCAGCCACAGCGCCTGCTCGGGCGGCTCACCGCGGCGCAGGATGGCAGCGGCCCGACCCAGCAGCGCCGCGAGGTTGCGTGCGGCCTCGACCGCGTCGGCCGTGGAGCGGTCGGTGGTGGACAGGCCGAGAGCGGCCGGGTCGTGCAGCGAGGCCGCGACGAGGTCGCTGGACGGCGTCTCGGGATCGCGGCGACGCAACGCCCGCCCGAGCCGTCGCATGGCCGGACCGTCGAGGCCGGCCAGCGGACCGGTCAGCAGCGCCTCGGCCATCTCGGCGTCGAGCGCCTCCTCGCGGGCGATGCGGTCGGCGGCCTCGAGCGCGAGCAGCAGGCTGCGGACGGCCGGCTCGGCCACGAGCGGCACCTCGTCACCCGCCACCTCGACCGGGACACCGGCGGGACCCAGCACCCGCTGCAGCCGGGTGAGATCGGCCCCCGTGCGCACCAGGACGGCCATGTCGGACCACGCGAGTCCGTCGTCGAGATGGGCACGGCGCAGGGTCGCGGCGATGTGCTCGGCCTCGGCCGTGGCCGACGCGTAGGTGGCCACCTCGACCCGGCCGGGCTCGGGCGCGACCGACTGCAGGTTGCGGTGCCGCTCGGCCGCCCGCGCGTCGAGGCCCGGCGGGATCGGCGGATGACCCAGCGCGACACGCGCCGCCTCGAGGATGCGCGGACCGAAGCGCCGCGTGGTGGTCAGGGCGACCGTGGGCGCGGGCCGCCCAGCGGTGGAGAACTGCTCGGGGAAGCGGGTGATCGCGCCGGGATCGGCCCCACGGAAGCCGTAGATCGCCTGATCGTGGTCGCCGACGACCACGAGGTCACGGCCGTCGCCGGCCAGGTCGTGCAGCAGCCGGACCTGCAGCGGATCGGTGTCCTGGTACTCGTCGACCACGACCAGCCGGAACCGGTCGCGCAGCACGCGCTGGTGGTCGCGGTCGCTGGCGATGGCGGCGGCGCGCGTGACCAGGTCGGTGTAGTCGGTGCGGTTCTGCAGGTCGATGACCTGGTGGTACTCCTCGATCGCGTCGGCGACCCGCGCCCACTCGGGACGCTCGCGGGTGGCGGCGAGGGCACGCAGGTCGTCGGGATCGAGACCGCGGGTGACCGCCGCCGACATGAAGGACTGCAGCTCGGCCGCGAGGCCGCGGGTGCCCAGCGCCTCGCGCAGTGACGCCGGCCAGCTGGACGCGTCGTGGCCGCCGAGCAGGTCGGCCACCACGGCGTCGCGGGCCGGCGCGGTCATCAGCTCGGGCGGGGCGGCGAACGCCTCGGGGTCGCTGAACTCGCGCACCAGGGCGTAGCAGAACGCGTGGAAGGTCATCGCCGCCACGGTGCCCGACGTGCCGGGCAGCCGGCGGCCGATCCGATCGCGCAGCTCGCCGGCGGCCTTGCGGCTGAAGGTCAGCACGAGGATCTGGTCGGGGGTGAGCTCGCCGGACTCGATCCGGTCGACGACGACCTCGACCAGGGTCGTGGTCTTGCCCGTGCCGGGCCCGGCCAGGACGAGCAGCGGGCCACCCCGGTGATCGACGACCGACTGCTGCGCCTCGTCGAGCCGCGGCGGGTCGGCACGCACGCCTTCGGGGCGCTTCAGGACGAAATCGACGGGCACGTGCCCATGGAACCAGACGGCACCGACACATCCCCCGGACGTGTCAGAAGTCCGGCGCGAGGGCCTCGACGACCACCACGCGACCGTTGCGGACCGGCGTCCCCTCGTCGCGCCAGTGCTGCTGGGCGTCGACGATCAGGTGCGGCGGCAGCGTCCCGTCGGCGCGGACGACCCGCCACCACGGCACGCCGTGCCCCTCCAAGGACATGACCCGCCCGACCTGGCGCGCGCCCCCACGGCCGAGCCGCTCGGCGATGAGGCCGAAGGTCGCCACGGATCCCGATGGGATCTGCTCGACGACCTCCAGCACCGCCTCGGTGAACGACTCGTCCATGGGGTCATCCTCCCGCGGGAGGACCGATCAGTAGGTGGGCTGGCTGGGATCGATCTGGTTGACCCACGCCACGACGCCGCCGCCGACGTGCACGGCGTCGGAGTAGCCGGCGCCCTTGAGCACGGCCAGCGCCTCGGCCGAGCGCACGCCCGACTTGCAGTGCAGGACGATCTGCTTGTCCTGCGGCAGCCGGTCGAACGCCTTGCCGGCGAGGACCTCGCCCTTGGGGATCAGCACGGAGCCCGGGATCTTGTTGATCTCGTACTCGTTCGGCTCGCGCACGTCGACCAGCACGAAGTCGCGCTGGCCCTCCTCACGCTCCTTGAGCCAGCCCTCCAGCGTCGACACCGAGATCGTGGCATCGGCGGCCGCGTCGGCGGCCTCGGTGCTGATCGCGCCGCAGAACGCCTCGTAGTCGCCCATCAGCTCGGTGGGCAGCACGCCGTTGGGGTCGCGACGGACCTTGAGCGTCGTGTACCGCATCTCGAGCGCGTCGTAGACCATGAGGCGGCCGATGAGCGGGTCACCGATGCCGGTGATCAGCTTGATCGCCTCGGTGACCATGATCGAGCCGATCGAGGCGCACAGGACGCCCAGCACGCCACCCTCGGCGCACGACGGGACCATGCCCGGCGGCGGCGGCTCGGGGTAGAGGTCGCGGTACTGCGGACCCTCCTGGGCCCAGAACACCGACACCTGGCCCTCGAAGCGGTAGATCGAGCCCCACACGTAGGGCTTGTTCAAGATGACGGCCGCGTCGTTGACGAGGTAGCGCGTCGCGAAGTTGTCGGTGCCGTCGAGGATCAGGTCGTACTGGCTGAAGATCTCGAGCACGTTGTCGGTGTCGAGGCGCACGTTGTGCGTGATGACGTTGACGTACGGGTTGGTCTCGGCGACCGACTCCGCGGCGCTGATGACCTTCGGCTTGTCGATGTCGGACTGACCGTGGATGACCTGACGCTGCAGGTTCGACTCGTCGACGACGTCGTCGTCGATGATCCCCAGCGTGCCGACACCGGCAGCGGCCAGGTACAGCAGCGCGGGGCTGCCCAGGCCACCGGCGCCGATGACCAGGACCTTCGCGTTCTTCAGGCGCTTCTGACCCGTCATGCCCACATCGGGGATGATCAGGTGGCGGCTGTAGCGACGGACCTCGTCGACAGTCAGTTCATCGGCGGGCTCGACCAGGGGCGCGACCACGGGCTTCTCCTTCGGTTGCTTGCTCACCGGTGCACAACCGGGAGCAGGACTCCATTGTTCCTCGCCCGTCCCAGCATGTGGCGCCGCGTCCGCAAGATGGACAGCCGGCCACCGACCGTGCGGCGCCCCGCGGCCCCGGCGTTGAGAGCGACCCGTCGGTAACCTCCCGCTAGGGTTGGGGCGTGACCCAGACCCCAGAGGCCCGGCCCCGCGCGGGACGTCTTCCCCGCACCGCGCGCCGGGCCCAGTTGCTGGACGTCGCGCTCGACGTCTTCGTGGAGCAGGGCTACCACGCCGCGTCGATGGACGAGATCGCCGAGCGCGCCGGTGTCTCCAAGCCCGTGCTCTACCAGCACTTCCCCGGCAAGCTCGACCTGTACACCGCCCTGGTCTCCAGCGCGGTCGACACCGTGATCGAGGGCGTGCGCTCGGCGCTCGCGTCCACGCAGGACAACTCCGAGCGCGTCCAGGCCACCATGCGCCTCTGGTACGACTGCGTCGCCGACCAGGAGAAGGCGTTCCGCCTCGTCTTCGAGTCGGACCTGACCAGCGATCCCGAGGTCAGCGGCCTGGTCGACCGGGTCACGTCCGAGTCCGCCGCCGCCATCGCCGAGGTCATCGTCGAGGACACCGGCCTGTCGCGTGGCGCCGCCGAGCTGCTCGCCGCCGGCCTGGTCGGCATGGGCCATGTCGGCGCCCGCGCCTGGCTGTCCGGCGCCTCCGGCCTGACGCGCGACGACGCCGTCACCCTCGCCTCCACCCTCGCGTGGCGCGGGATCGGCGGGTTCCCCAAGCCCACCAACGAAGGAGATGAGTGACCGTGGAGGTCAAGATCGGCGTCCAGAACGCCGCCCGTGAACTGTCCGTCGAGACCAACGCCGAGCCGGACACCGTGCTCGCGACGCTGAACCAGGCGCTGAAGGACGACTCGCTGTTCACCGTCACCGACAGCAAGGGCCACACCGTGGCCGTGCCGGCCGACAAGGTCGCCTACCTGTACTTCAACGCCGACAGCGGCCGCAAGGTCGGCTTCGGCCTGACCAGCGCCTGACCCCAGGCCCCCGTCCGAGATCTGCTCCTGATCTCACCTTTGCGCCCCGCGCAGAGGTGAGATCAGGAGCATTTCTCGTGTCAGGCGGAGTTCGTGTCAGGCGTCGAGGCCGAGCCGGGACATGCGCTCGGTGTGGGCCTCGGTGATGCGCGCGAACATGCGTCCGATCGAGGCGAGGTCGAACCCGCCGGGACGGTCGGCGGCGCCCACCACGACGGCTGTCAGGACGTCGCGCTCGGCGACGACCATCTGGGCCTGGCTGAGCGCCTCGCCCATGAGCCGGCGGCCCCACAGCGCGAGCCGCCCGCCGACGCGCGGGTCGGCCGCGATGGCCTCGCGCACCTGACCGACGACGAACTCGCTGTTGCCGGTCTGGCTCATCGTCTCGAGCACGAGCTGGCGGGTGTCGGCGTCGAGGAAGGCCGCTATCTCGCGGTAGAAGTCCGCGGCGAGCCCGTCGCCGACGTACGCCTTCAGCAGGCCCTCGAGCCAGTCCGACGGCTCGGTCCGGTTGTGGAAGCGGGCGAACGTCGAGCGGAACGACTCCATCACCTCGTAGGGGTCCTCCCCCATCTCGATGAGGCGATCGCGCAGCTTCACGAAGTGGCTCCACTCGGCCGCCGCCATCGTCAGCAGCGAGTCCTTCGTGGACAGGTCGGGCGCGTCCTGGGAGTCCTGGTTGAGCTGCTCGACCGCGCTGAGCTCGCCGTAGCTCAGCAGGCCCAGCAGCTCGACCACACCGGCTCGGTAGTCGGGATCGTCCAGGGGGCCGCCGGTCGTCGGGTCGGAGGTCATGACCGGGACTGTAGCGCGGCGATCCCCCGTGGCCTGGCCCGGAGCGATAGACTGGCGGGGTATTCGCCGATCCTGCCTCGCAGGATCCCAGCCATTTCCGAGATCCGCTGACAGTAGATCGCACACAGAAACCAGAGCAGACCCCTGACTACCTTCACTGAACTGGGCGTCATGCCCGAGATCGTCGACGCCCTCACCGACAAGGGCATCATCGAGGCCTTCCCCATCCAGGAGATGACCCTCTCGGTCGCCCTGATGGGCACCGACCTCATCGGCCAGGCCCGCACGGGCACCGGCAAGACCCTGGCGTTCGCCATCCCGGTCATCCAGCGCACCGTCGCCCCGAACGACCCCGACTTCGACCAGCTGGCCGCCCCCGGCAAGCCGCAGGCGCTCATCGTGGCCCCGACCCGTGAGCTGGCGATCCAGGTCGCCGGCGACGTCGCGACGGCCTCCAAGAACCGCGGCACGCGCAACCTCACCATCTACGGCGGCGTGCCCTACGAGCCGCAGCTCGAGGCGCTCGAGTCCGGCGTCGACATCGTCGTGGGCACGCCCGGCCGCATCCTGGACCTGGTCAACCGCGGCGCGCTGGACATCAGCCACGTCAAGTCGCTGGTCCTGGACGAGGCCGACGAGATGCTCGACCTGGGCTTCCTGCCCGACGTCGAGTCGATCCTGGCCCGCACGCCCGAGACCCGCCAGACGATGCTGTTCAGCGCCACGATGCCGTCCTCGATCGTCACGCTGGCGCGCAAGCACATGCACCACCCGATGAACATCCGCGCGGAGTCGGCCGAGTCCGGCCAGACCGTGCCGGCGACGAGCCAGTTCGTCTGGCAGGCGCACGACATGGACAAGCCCGAGGTCGTCGCCCGCATCCTGCAGGCCGACGACGTCGAGCGCGTGGTCATCTTCACCCGCACCAAGCGCCAGGCCCAGCGCGTGGCCGACGACCTGGCCGACCGTGGCTTCCCGGCCTCGCCGCTGCACGGCGACATGGCCCAGAAGGCCCGTGAGAAGGCGCTCGACGGCTTCCGCGAGGGCAAGGTCAGCATCCTGGTCGCCACCGACGTCGCCGCCCGTGGCATCGACGTCGCCAACATCAGCCACGTCATCAACTACACGTGCCCCGAGGACGACAAGACGTACGTCCACCGGATCGGCCGCACCGGCCGCGCCGGCGCCACCGGCATCGCCGTGACGTTCGTCGACTGGGCCGACCTGCAGCGCTGGAAGCTCATCAACAAGGCGCTGGACCTGCCCTACGACGAGCCGATCGAGACCTACTCGACCTCGGACCACCTGTTCCAGGACATGGGCATCGACCGCAACGTCAAGGGACGGCTGAAGCCGCCGGCGCCGAAGGAGCCCCGCTCCGAGGGTGGCCGCGACGGCCAGAAGCGTGACGGCCGCAGCGGTGGCCATGACCGCGACCACAGCCGCGACGGTGGCTCGCGCCCCGCTGCCGGCTCGACCGAGAAGCAGACCGAGCGTCGCCCCCAGGCCGCGTCCGACGAGCAGGTCTCGGGCGAGGGTCAGGCCCGTCGCCGCCGCCGCCGTCGCACCCGTGGCGGCAAGCCCGCCGAGGGCGCGCCGCAGGCCGCAGCCGACTGATCGACCCTCAGGCCGACCGTCGTCGTCTCATGCCGTGACGACGACGGTCGTGCCGTCCGGGGCCCAGTCCCACAGGTACTTGGCGTCGGACTTCTTCTGCCGGATGCACCCGGCCGACAGCGGCTGCCCCAGCTGCTCGACGGTCTGCTCCGGCTTGCCGTTGTTGTAGACCGGGATCGCGTGGAACCCGATGGGCTCGCTGAATCCGGTGGCGAAGCGCACGAAGTACTCCATCGAGCCGGTGTAGTCGAAGCTCGTGGCGTGCCGCTGACGCGACTGCACGGCGTACGTGCCCGTCTTGAGGTTGTCGAACCGGCTGCCCGAGACCAGGTACGTCCGGTCCACGGTCTCGTCCGCCTCGATCAGCCACACGCGCTGGTCGGACTGGTCGAACACGATCCGGCGGCCCGTGCCGGAGTTCGCCGGAGGCGCGGGATCGGTCTTCACGGGGGCCGCCTCCTTCGGGGCGGTCTCGGCCACCGGCGCGGGAGCGGGCGCCGGAGCCTCGGTGACCGCGGCCACCGTGGGCAGCACGGCCTCGGCGACGGCGGCGCCCGTACGGGTCTGCGTCGCGGCCGCGTCGGTCTCGGGCAGGACGAACGACACGACGGCCACGGTGGCGGTCAGCACGAGCGCTCCGGCCAGAGCGGTCACCCGGCCGAGTCGCACACGGGTCGGGGGCGGGGAAGCCATGTCCTCCACGGTAGGCGCGACCCGGCGACGATGGCCGACTTCGCGCGGCCTCCGCGTGGCGGATCCGCCGTCCTGGGGCCCCTGCAGCGTCATCGTCCCGCCATCAGCACACGGGCGACGTCGCGGTAGGCCTCGGCACCCTTGTGCGAGCGCGCCGTGCTGAGGATCGTGCGGCCGATCGCGGGCGCCTCGGCGAACCGGATCGTCTTGGGGATCGGCGGGTCGATGACCTCGAGGCCGTACGTCTCGCTGATCGCCGCCAGCACGTTGCGCGCGTGAGCGGTGCGACCGTCGTACATCGTGGCCAGGACGCCGCGGATGACCAGATCGGGGTTCGTGAACCGGCGCACGTCGTGGATCGTGTCGAGCAGCTGACCGACGCCGCGGTGCGACAGGGTCTCGGCCTGCAGCGGGATGAGCACCTCGTCGGCCGCCGAGAGGGCGCCGACCGTCAGCACGCCGAGGGCGGGCGGGCAGTCCAGCACGATCCAGTCGTACTCGTCGGCGATCTTCGCCAGAGCGACCTTGAGGCGCTGCTCGCGCCCCGTCCGGGTGACCAGGTTCTCCTCGGCCTCGGCCAGAGCGACGGTCGCCGGCAGGAGGTCGAGCCCCTCCTCGGAGGTCACGAGGGCGTCGCGCACGACGGCCTTGCCCAGCAGCACCTCGGCCACGCTGACCTCGAGCTCCTCGGGGTCGATGCCCAGCGAGAACGTCAGGCTGCCCTGGGGGTCCAGGTCGACCAGCAACACCCGCTGCCCCGCCTGGGCCAGTGCGGCCCCGATCGACGCGACGCTGGTGGTCTTGGCGACGCCGCCCTTCTGGTTGGCCAGGGCGAGGGTGGTGGTCACGCCGACATTGTGCCACCGACGAGGCCACCGCAGGAGCCTGCGACGAGCGGCTCTCATGAGATCACCGCCACGCCCGCACCTGGGGCCCCTCCCCAGCGGCGGACCGCCGCCGAACTGGCATGCTGGCTCCATGACCCGCACGGCCCTGATCACCGGCGCCACCGCCGGCATCGGCAACGAGTTCGCCCGGCAGCTGGCACGCCGGGGAACGAACCTCGTCATCGTCGCCCGCGACACCCAGCGTCTCGAGCAGGTCGCCGCCGACCTGTCGAGCTCCCACGGAGTCGACGTCGAGGTCATCACCGCCGACCTCGCGACGTCCGAGGGCACGGACCGCGTCGCCGACCGGCTCTCGGAGTCTGGCCGCCCCATCGACCTGCTGGTCAACAACGCCGGCGCCTCCCTGGCCGGCTGGTTCGGCACCACGGCCATCGCCGACGAGGACCGCCAGCTCGACCTGCTGGTGCGCGCGCCCATGCACCTCATGGACGCCGCCATCAAGTCGATGTCGGGACGCGGACGCGGCGGGATCATCAACGTCGCCAGCGTCGCGGCCTTCACCCCGCGCGGCGCGTACTCCGCGCACAAGGCGTGGCTGGTCAACATCTCGCAGTGGGCGAACTGGCACTACGCGGACGTCGGCATCACCGTGCAGGCCCTGTGCCCCGGCTTCACCCGCACCGAGTTCCACCAGCGCATGGGCGCCGAGATCGACAACGTCCCCCGCTGGATGTGGCTCCGAGCCGCCGCGGTCGTCAAGGGCTCGCTGCGCGACCTCGAGCGCGGCAGGGCCATCTCGGTCCCGTCGCTGCGCTACAAGGTCCTCACCTCGATCGCCCGTCATGCCCCGACCGGCGTCGTGGCGAACATCGCGAAGCGCGGTCGGTGACGCTGGCGTGAGCGTTCCGAAGACCCTCGAGATCCCGGAGGGCGTGGAGGTCACCCGCGTCGTCACCGCCCGCAGCGAGCACGCCGTGCACCGGATCAGTGCCGTCGGCGACCGCGTCGGGTCGATCCTGCTCGTGCCCGGCTGGACCGGCAGCAAGGAGGACTTCACCCCGGTCCTGCCGCTGCTGGCCGACCTGGGCTTCGACGTCGTGACCTACGACCAGCGTGGCCAGTACGAGTCCCCCGGAGACGTGGACGACGACTACTCGCTGGAGGGCCTGGCCGAGGACGCCCTGGCGCTCGCCGACGTCACGCTCGAGGACGACCGCTTCCACCTGCTCGGGCACTCGTTCGGCGGCCTGGTGTCCCAGACGCTCACGATCGAGCACCCCGATCGGATCAGGACCCTCAGCCTGCTGTGCACCGGCCCGGGAGCGCTCGGTGACACGCCCACCCGGCCGCTGCAGCGCCTGGTCACGGCGATCGGCAAGGTGCCGCTGCTGCAGATCCACGAGCTCCGCGAACAGGGCATCAAGCGGCCCGCCCAGATCACGGCCTTCCTGGCGAAGCGGTTCACGGCCAACGCCCCCGCCTCGCTCAAGGCGATGACCGAGCACCTGCTGGACGCCGAGGACCGCGTCGACGAGGTCGCGGCCACCGGGGTGCCGTGCTGGGTCGCCCGCGGCGAGACCGACGACGCGTGGCCGCACGACGTCCAGGCCGAGATGGCCGAGCGTCTCGGCACCGAGATCGTGATCCTGCCGTCGGCGGCCCACTCCCCCGGCGTCGAGGCGCCCGAGGAGCTCGTCGACGACTGGCGCGGCTTCCTGCTGTCCCACTGAGGGACTGGTCGCGGCTCAGCGCGAGCGGGTCCGGCGCAGCGTGCCGGAGACGGCGCGGCGCGCCACCGGGCCCAGACCGTCGAGCGCTCGCGCCATCGCGGCGACGGCGTCGAACGAGCGGTCGGAGTCGGCCTCGGTGCGCACGGGGTCGGTCAGCTCGAACCCGATGAACGCGGCCATCAGCAGGTCGGTGAACGCCTCGGGGTCGAGCACGCCCTCGAAGGGCGAGCCCTTGACGATCAGCCGCGACGCGACCCCGCTGAGCGGCTCGCGCCACAGCAGCAGCGCGTCCCGGGCGGCGCGCCCGATGCCCGGATCGGCCTGGGCCATCACCAGCGCCTGGCCGAGCACCGAGACGTGCCCGGCTCCGCGCTCCGCCTCCTGCACGTCGCGGGCCAGCTGCACGAGGTCCCCGTAGGACCGTGCCTGCTCGAAGCGCTCGCGGTGGAGCTCGACGCGGTCCCGCGTGGCGGTGACGCAGGCCTGCGCGACCAGGTCGGTCACGGAGCCGAAGTGGTAGAACACCAGACCCTGCGCCAGCCCGGCGCGCTGCGACACCGACCGGGCCGACACGGCGCTGATGCCGTCGGAGGTCATGACCTCGATGGTCGCCTCGACGAGGCGGCGCTTGGACTCCTCGGCTGACTTCGGCGGCACGGGGTTCAGTATGTCCGGGCGTACAGCGCGGCGCGGCGCAGGTGCGCCCCCCACGAGAGACGCAGGACGATCCACATGCTCGCCCCGGACACGGCGGCCGCGCCCGAGGCCCACCAGAACGCCTCGATCGGTCGAGCGTCGAAGAGGCCCACCAGAACGAACGACTCGACCCACGCGACGGCGGTGACCAGTGCCACGACCACGGCGAGCGCCCGCCGCGTCCCCTCGCGGGCCCGGAGCCGGGGCCAGAGCGCCACGCTCAGGACCGTGGGCACGACCCCCGCGAGGATTCCCACGGCGATGCCGAGCCACAGCCCGAAGACGGCCCAGACGACGATCAGCGCTCCCAGGACGTGCCATTCGAACGGGGATCCTCCCGCCACCTCGAGGCCATAAGCGACCACGAGGCAACCCAAGGCGCACACGCCGCCGGAGATCGTTGCCGCTGCCAGCCCACACAGACTGACCTGCAGGCGCGTCATGAGGCCGCCCCCACATCGGCGACGCGTCGCAGGCGTCGGTGGGCGATCCGTCGCGCACCACGCAGGTGCAGCCTCGACACGGCTCCCGCGACAGCGGAGGCAATCAGCCCCGCTCCCCACACATCCACCGGCCTCATGGCCACCGCCTTCGTTCTTGAGCACTCGCTCAAGAACGAAGATAGCACTACCCGACGATCGCGCGCAGCGCGGCGACGTGATCGCGGTAGGCCTTCTTCCCGGCCTTGGTGAACGCGGCCCAGGAGCGCACGCGTCCCTCACGCGCGCCCTTCGACACCTTGACGTAGCCGGCATCCTCCAGCGCCTTGACCTGCTTGCTCAGCACCGACTCACTGACGCCCAACTCGTCGCGCAGCAGCGCGAACTCGACCTTGTCGACGGTGTCCAACATCGCGCAGATCTGGAGCCGGTGCGGCGCGTGGATCAGCGGATCGAAGGTGCCCGCGCTCACGGCTGCTTCTCGATGCTGCGCACCCAGTCGGCGTCCCACGCCGGACCCAGGACCGCCCACGAGGCGGCGGTGACCACCGCGGCGACGGTTGCCGGCAGCGGCCCGAAGAACGCGACTCCCATCGAGACGAAGGAGATCCCCGCCATGAGCCACGCGCGCCAGGCGCCGGGCTCACGCAGGGTCGCCCACGCCACCGCGCCGGTGTGGCGGGTGTACCACTGCATCGCCCCGAAGACGATCAACAGCCCGGTGCCGTAGAGCACCCAGCGCGCCCACCCATCCAGGCCGAGACCGAGGATCACCAGCCCGACGCCGGCGCCGGCGAGTGCGTAGTAGCCCTTCGGGCTGGCCACCCGGTGCGCCGTGGTGCGGCGCGTCGCCGCGATCTGCTCGAGCGCCTCGCGCGCCTCGTCCCGTTCGTCCATGATCTCTCCTGAGCTCGACTTTCCGACATGGAAAGTCTACCTCGTGACTTTCCATCATGGCAAGCCGTCACGGAAAGTCGCAGATCAACCCAGCAGGCGCTCCAGCTCCGCCGGATCGGTGAGGTTGGCGCCGAGATGGAACTCCGGCCCCTTGCCGGTGCCGTGGTAGTCACTGGAGCCTGTCTTGGCCAGACCGAGATCGTCCGCGATGGCCGCGAGACCCGCGCGAGCCTGCGCGTCGTGGTCGGGGTGGTCGACCTCGATGCCGGCCAGCCCCGCCTCGGCGAGCTCGGCCAGGAGCTCGGGCGTGATCTTGGCGCCGCTGTCGCGGGCCCACGCGTGCGCGATGACGGGCTTGCCCCCGGCCGCGCGCAGCAGCCGGACGGCCTCGAACAGGTCGGCCGAGTACCGGCCGACGTACGCGGGCTTGCCCGGGACGAGCCAGTCGCGGAACGCCTCGTCGCGATCCTTGATGTATCCCTTGGCGATCATCGCGTCGGCCACGTGCGGACGGCCCCAGGCCGCGGCGTCGCCGGCGACGGCGAGCACCTCCTGCTCGGTCAGCGGCATGCCGAGCGCGGCGAGCTTCTCGAGCAGGCGCGGCAGGCGGTCGTTGCGCCCGCCCAGCACGCGGTGCAGCTCCTCGACCAACGGCTCGTTCGTCGGATCGAACTCGTACCCGAGCAGGTGGACGCTCAGGCCCTCGTACTGCGTCGAGATCTCGATGCCGCGGATGAGTCGCAGGCCCACCTCGTCGGCGGCCTCCTGCGCCTCGGCCCAGCCCTCGGTCGCGTCGTGGTCGGTCAGCGCGACGGCGTCCAGCCCCTCCAGCTTCGCCTTGCGGACGAGCTCGGCCGGGGTGTCGGTGCCGTCGGACCGGGTGGAGTGGGTGTGGAGGTCGATACGCACCCTACGAAGACTAAGGCCTGTCCTCCTCGGCCTCTTCGCGGACGTTCCACCGGATCACGACCGGCTGGCCGCGGTCGTCGCCCAGGACGGAGTACGTGCCGGTGTCCAGCAGGAACACCCGCCCGTCCGCGACCTCGAGGCCGAGCCAGCGCGCCGCGAGGACGCGCAGGGAGTGCCCGTGCGCGAAGACCAGGGTGCGACCGCCGAGCGACCGCGCCCGGTCCACGACCCGGTCGAGCCGCTCGGCCACCTGCTCGGGCGACTCCCCCAGGGGCGAGGGATGGGTCCAGACGGTCCATCCCGGCACCGTCTCGCGGATCTCCTCGGTCGTGACTCCCTCGTACTCGCCGTAGTGCCACTCGACGACGTCCTCGACGATCTCGGGATCGAACCCCGCCAGGTGCGCGGTCTCGAGGGCGCGCCGGCGCGGACTGCTCCAGACCCGGTTGAAGCCGACGCCGGAGAGCAGCGGGCGCAGCGCTCGCGCCTGCGCCCGCCCGGTCTCGGTCAGCTCCAGGTCGGTGAACGACGTGTGCCGCCACGTCCGGCTCCACTCCGTCTCACCGTGCCGCACGAGCCAGAGTTCGGTCTCCCCCACGGTCTGCTCCATGGACTCAGCGTGGCACGAGTGCCCAGTAGTCGAGGTCGAGCAGCACGCCGGGCGCGTACTTGCCGTCCTCGCCCTTGAGCGTCATCGACTCGTCGCGACCCTTCGTGGCCACCAGGCGCAGGCGCAGCGCACCGACGCCCGGCGCCGAGGTCTCGGCCTTGTCGAGCACCTCGCTCCAGGCGTAGACCGTGTCGCCGGCGAACGCCGGGGCCGTGTGCGCCCCGGCGTTGATGGCCGCGATCAGCTGGGCGTTGGCCAGTCCGTTGAACGACAGCGCACGCGCCATCGAGATGACGTGGCCGCCGTAGATCAGCCGGTTGCCGTCGGGACGGGCCTCGACGTTGAAGTGCACCTTCGCGGTGTTCTGCCACAGCCGCGTGGCCTGCTGGTGCTCCGACTCGGTCAGGGTCACGCCGTCGACGTGGTCGATCTTCTCGCCGACCTCGTAGTCGTCGAAGCGGTGCGGCTCTCCGGCCGCGGAGAAGTCGTAACCGGTGAAGTCGAGCCCCTCGGGGAGGATCAGGTCCTCGGGCGCGACGAAGGGCGCCAACTCGGGCACGACGGTCTCGGGCGCGGGCGCCTCGACGTTCCGCTTGTGCACCATGACCCAGCGGGCCCAGTCGATGACGACCTCGCCGCGCTGGTTCGTGGCGGTCGAGCGCACGTGGACGACGCCGGTCTTGCCGTTGGAGTTCTGCTTGAGCCCGATGACCTCGGACGAGGTCGAGATCGTGTCGCCGGGCACGATCGGCCGGTGGAAGCGGCACTCGGCGTACCCGAGGTTCGCGACGGCGTTGAGCGAGACGTCCGGGACGGTCTTGCCGAAGGCGACATGGAAGCCGATGAGATCCTCGACCGGGTGGGGGTCGAGGCCGACGGACGCGGCGAACGCGGCCGAGGACGGCACGGCGAACCGGGTCGGGTAGAGCGAGCCGTAGACCGCCCGGTCTCCCTCGGTGATCGTGCGCGGTGTCGCGTGGTCGATCACCTGCCCGAGAGTGAAGTCCTCGAAGAAGTTGCCCGGGTTCGTCTTGCTCATGTCGTCCTCACAGTCGCCGATGGTGCGGCACCATCATGGCGGATGCTCAGAACGCGAGCGTCGCGGCGACCATGTTGTGGTCCGACGGAGGGGTCACCCGGTACTTCGCGCGGCGCAGGTTCGCGTCCACGACGGTCTCCCAGCCACGGCCCAGGAAGCCCGACGTGAGGATGTAGTCGATCCGCACACCTTGGTGGCGGTAGTACGACTTCGCACTGGCGCCGCGCGGCCGCTTGAACCTCTTGTCCTTGAACATGCAGCGGTTGACGGCCGTGCCCGCCTTCTTGCCCGCCATCGCGTTCGAGGTGTTGTAGTACGCCGTGATCCGTCGGGTCACGTGCAACGGCACGCGTGGGTTGCCGACGGCGCCCAGGCTGCTGGTCGAGCCGACGGACCTGCACGACCCGCGCCACTTCGTGCTCTTGGAGCGGTACACCCGGCGGTCGGTGCCCAGCAGGTCGACCAACCCGCCCTTCGTCATGACGTCGGCGCCCGTCCTGGCCATCGTGCGCCCCGAGCTGTTCAGGTCACCGGTGACGACGACCGGCAGCGTCCGCCCGCCGTACGCCCGCACCTTCCGCACGACGGCCATCGCCTGCGCGGCCTGCTTTCGGCGGAAGGCGTTCGAGGCCGACGAGGTGATGGGCTTCCCGCGGTACTTCGCGTCGAAGTGGGTGTTCGCGAACGCGAACAGCTTGCCGTTCGCGTTCAGCCGGAAGACGGTCCAGTCGACGGTGCGCACGTTCGAGGTCGCTCGGGACAGCCGCGCCGAGCCCCGGCTGACCACGGTCATGACCCGGGAGTCGTAGATCGTGCGGTTGTCCGACGAGCTGCGGCCCGGCGCCGTGGTGCACGTGCGCCACGGTGCCTGCGCGCCCTTGTACGTCCCGTTCCAGACGGCGGGGTTGCGTCCCGTCGTCGGGCAGAACTCGCGATACGCGTTCGTCACCCGGTACGGCGCACCGGCGGTGCGTGCGTTCATCAGGTCGACGACGTGCTCGTACTGGCTGTAGTTGCGCTGGCCGAAGGCACGACGCTGCATCCACGCCTCCGAGGCCTCCTGCAGGCCGATGACGTCCGGGGAACAACGCAGGATCATGCCGACGAGGCGGTCGGCCCGCGCCTCCCACGGTGCCTGCGTGCGGGCGGAGCTGTTGTAGCCGGCGGTGTTGTAGGACGCGACCAGCAGAGGCGTGCGACCGGCGAGGCGGCCGCCCGCCGAGGTCTCGCGGACGACCTCACCGTGGGCGGCGCAGCGGGAGCCCGCGGCACCGGCGGGCGCCGTGACGCCCGGTCCCGCGAGCAGGCCGACGGCCAGGATCGAGGCCATCGCCACGGCGGCGGGGCGCAGACGCATGGAAACTCCAGTCTCGCGACTCCCCCGAGTCGCACCTGTCCCACTGTAGTTACTCCGGTTGCACCCGCACAGCCGATCACAGCAGCCCCATCACCGAGCCGGTGTGTTCAGGCGACGGGTCAGCCCACGGAGTGCCGGGTCGCCATGACCCGGTCGACCTGCTCGCGGTCGAAGGACTCACCCAGCCACTGGAACAGGCCCTCGAAGACGCCGGGGTCCGCGACGTAGTCGTCGTAGTGCAGCGGGTAGGTCAGGTCGCCCAGCTCGCGGTGCGCGCGCTCCAGACGCCCGTCATAGTCGGCCACCTTCGCCAGCGCCTCGTCGCGGTCGTACTTGGCCCACCACTTGCTCCTGACGACGTCCTCGGGGTTGCGCGTGTTCAGCACGAACCGCGCGCCGGGGAACACCTGTCGCGTGAACTCGAGCGTCTCGACCAGGTCGCGACGCCACCAGCGGATCTCCTTGAAGCCCGTGACCCGGGTGTCCGGCTCGGGCTTGATGAAGACCTGCTGCAGGTGGCGACGGACCGAGGCCGCAGCCTCGTCCGGCGAGTAGTTGTCCAGGCCGAACCACGGGTTGACCGGCTGGCTTCCCTGCTTCGTCCCGATCCGCTTCTCCATGCGGCGGTAGCTCTCGTGCATCCACTCCAGGGCGCCGTCGTTCTCACCCCGGATGAGGTACCCCGGAATGGAGTTCAACAGCCCCTGCAGGAGCGTCGAGCCGGTGCGGCCGTACGTCACGATGAAGACGTAGGAGTACTCCTTGTCGTCCCGCTCGATGCGCAACTGGCGCCGCAGGTCCTCGGCCTCGCTGCGCAACTGCCTCACCTCGGCCTGGAGAGCGTCACGGTCCTCCTTGAGGCGCCGAACGGCAGGGACCTTGAGGGCGACGTCCTTGGCGAGGGGCATGCCCTACACCGTACCGGCCGCCTCACCCGTCGCGAGACGATGGTCGCGGCCGGCAGGTTCCGTCCCCGGCCCGGTCCGCCCCCAGGCATCTCCGCGATCGCCAGAGTCTTTCCCTCGAAAAAACAGCGGTGTCCGGGCCGATTCGGCCCGCGCACCGGGATATCGTCGGGCACCGACCTGCGACACCGAGGAGCGCGATGGACACGCACGACCCGATCCTGTTGCCCGGCGGTCGGCAGTTCGCGGCCACGCACAACGTCCCGCACACCTTCGGCGGCATGACCTCGGCGCTGCTGCGCCGCAGCAGCGCCTTCGACTGGCTCGCCGACACCCCGGTCGACGTGGTCACCTTCACGTGGAACTTCGACCAGCCCGAGATCGAGGCGCACCTGCGCGCCCAGGGGATGCTCTCGGAGCGGGTCCGTGTGCGCAACGCCTGGTACGAGATGGGCACTGTCAAGGAGGTCCCGTCGGGCCTGTCGAACACCCGACAGGAGGCTCTCGGCGCCTTCGATCCGCTCGACGTCAAGCACGAGGTGCGTCCGGGAGTGCGCCGGCGCTTCAGCGACGAGGGCCGCGTCCTGCAGACCGACCTCCTGCGCCCCGACGGCTCCCTCGCGATCAGCGACCGACGAGACCCGCACGCCCGCGGCACGGTCGATGGCCGCTCCATCGTGCTGTGCGACGCCGAGGGCCGGCCCGTCGTCGGCTGGTCCGCGGTGCACGAGTTCTACCGCGCCTGGCTCGACCATGTGGTCGGCGGCGAGGAGGCCACCTTCATCGTCGACGGCAAGCGCGTCGTCCCGATCTTCGCCGACTGGCACAACCCCCACGCGAACCTCGTGCACCTGGTGCACGCCTCCCATCTGGCCCCCGGGGCACGCCGCCCGTTCGACCGGGTGGAGCGCACCCGCTGGAGGGCGCTGACCACCGTCACGGAGTGGGACGGGTTCGTCGTGCTCTCCGCCAGCCAGCACGCCGACCTGGATGCTCTGCTGCAGGTCGGCGATCGCGTGGACATCGTCCCGAACGCCACCAACCTCCCCGAGGGCGACCCGGCCGACCTCCTTCGTGACGACCGAGTCCCCACCGAGGGGGTCGCTGTCGGCAGCCTGAGCCCTCGCAAGCGCCACCAGCACGCGATCGCCGCCATCGCGCGCCTTCGCGACGCGGGCCTGGCGGTGTCACTCGACATCTACGGCCGGGGCCCGCAGGAGGAGCCGCTCACCGCACGGATCACCGCAGCCGGTCTCACCGAGCAGGTGCGCCTGCTGGGCTTCGACCGTGCCGCCGTCGAGCGCTTCGCCACGGCCTCCTTCTTCACCTTGACCAGCAGCGCCGAGGGATTCCCCCTGGTGATGGCCGAAGGGATGTCGCGCGGCTGCATCCCGATCGCCTACGACATCGCCTACGGTCCCGCCGACATCGTGGAGGACGGAGTCTCCGGGTTCCTGGTTCCGGCCGGCGACGTCGCCGCCCTCGCTGCGGCGATCGAGCGCGTCGTGACCATGCCGAGCCACGAGCGGGCCGCGATGCGCCGTGCAGCGGTCGCGTCCTCGCAACGGTTCGCCGACGGTCCGATCACGGCTCAGTGGGCCGCCGTCTTCGAGACCGCCCGGTCCCGGCGCCTGTCCCGGGGACCGGCGATCACCGTGAAGGTGCGCGAGCACCGACTGTCCCGCAGCGCGGACGGGATCCGTGCCGAGGTGTCGTTCACCGTCTCGGGCGCTCGCCGCAATGCCGACGTGAGCGCGGCCGTGCAGGTCAGGGAGAGGAATCGCTCGGTCCTGCTGCGCGCCGTCGGGCCCGTGCACCGCCGGCGCTTCTCGCGGGTCCGGCGCACGGTCGTCGAGCTGACGGGTCCCTCGGTCGAGTGGATCCCCGGCGGATGGCCGACTCAGGCCGTCCTCGAGGTCGAGGTCGAGGGCCGGGTCAAGCGCGTCATCCTCGGCCCGATCACCGAGGGCTGACCGGCGCCGCCGCCGTGGTGGGCCAGAGCTCCTGGCGCGCCACGTACGTGCCCGACCACGGCTTGGCGCGGTCGGCCCAGTGCACCAGGCTCGGCTCCTCGTCGAGGTGCTCGCGCGTCGGAACGTGAGCCCACTGCGGCGGCACCGCGGCACGATGTGGACCCGCGTAGAGGTGGAGCGCCTCACGCGTGGTGAGCCCGAACGCCCGCACGTGCGTCAGCATCTCGTCGGTGAATCCCTCGGCGCGCAGCCGCTCCAGGTCCAGCACCAGCACGGCGGTGTCGTACGCGTCGAAGTCGAACACGTGCCGGGCGTGCACCCTGCGGTAGAAGTCATAGGCCCCGTGCGGGTCGTCGTCGAGCCGCCGGGCCGCGTCGTAGAACACCTGGAACCCGCTCGCACCCGGCAACGTCGTGTCGCGGGCCGCCACGGCGTGCCCTCCCAGGTCGAGGCCGGCGAGCTCGGCGAGGTCGCCCAGAACGATCGCATCCATCGGCAGCAGCACGGCGCGACGCACACCGCCGAGCAGCTCGGGAACCAGCACCTCGACGGCCTTGCGCTCCGCAGCCGGGACCGACGTGGTGTCGACCCATCGCACCTCGTGTCCGGTGGGCGCGCTCACGCCGGGATCGGCCAGCGGGGCCAGCACGTGGAAGCGCAGCGGCCGCGAGCTCGCGGCAGCGGCGGCCGTCAGGAAGGTCGGCAGCCGCGCAAGGTCGCGCTCGGCGGCGACCAGCACCACGTCGACCGCGTCCGCTCCGACCGGCGCGTCCTGGACGGCCAGCGGCGCGACCAGCTCGGCGGCGCTCGCGCCGGGGGCGTCGAGCGCGATGACGGCATCGTGCCGGGCGCGCGCGGCGGCGACCTCGCCGGCGACGGTCTCGCGCCACAGCGCGTACACGTCGTCCTCTCCGGCGCCGGACAGGATCGCGGCGAGCACCGGCTGGAGCCGCTCGATCATCCGGGCGCGGATCGCGTCGAACTCCCGGTCATCGATGTCGTACAGCCCGTTGAACCGGATGTCGGCGTTGAACTTGGGCTGGAAGTCGACCGCGAGGCCCAGTGAGCGCGTCGGCAGGTAGCAGTGCAGGCGCATCGTCACGACGTCGGTGAAGTTGGTCCGGTACCACTCCAGCAGGGTGATCGCCTCGCGCATGTTCTCGATGAACGAGCGGCGCTTGACGATGGCACGGCTCTGCTTGATGTTGCGCTGGCCCTTCGGCACCGGCCCACGCACGTGGTCGACGTACACGGTGGCCGGCTCAGGACGCTCGCTCAGCTCGGGGAACACGGTGCTGACGCTCGTGGTGATGCACCCGGAGAAGAACGCCGGAACGTCCAGCGACAGCAGCAGGTCGACCGTCGTCCAGTCGCGGCAGCCGATGGGGCCGTAGGTGCGCAGGTACTCCAGTGACTCCTCGGTGAGCAGCGCGCGCTTGTTGCAGTGGAACGACACGAAGATCGGCCGCAGGTTCGGGTGCAGCGGGAAGTCCCAGACGCCCGACGCCAGCAGGTCGTGCATGTGCCAGCCGAACTCCAGCAGCCAGGTGCCCTCGGGGAAGGCCTGGAAGGAGGAAGCGTCGCGCTCCATCCGGTAGAGCTCGACGTCACCGGCGGCCGTGTCCAGCCGCAGCTCGGGGCGGACGCGCTGCTGCAGGTCGCCGAGCAGTTCGGGAAGGCCTTCCTCGCCGTGCCAGCGCAGGTTCTGGTGACGGGCGACGTGACCGAGGCTCGCGAGGGTCTGGATGTGGTCGCCGATGTTCTGTGACGTCTTGGTGCGGCCCGGCTGCACGTAGTCGATGACCGCGAACGGCACCCGGCCGGTGGGCGTCGGGAGGCTGCGTCCGCGGGTCGCGCCGCGCCAACGATCGATCCAGGTGATGTGCAGCTCGGCATCCGCCCAGCCCGGGGATCCGGTGGCCTCGTGGGTCGCGACGACCCGCTCGTGCAGGCGCGCGGTGAGCTCGGCATCGCCCGTCGGCCACACGTGGCGCAGGGCATCGAACCAGGTCTGCGTCCCGAGGTCGAGGTCCTCGGCGAGCCAGCGCTCGACGGTGGCCTGCGCTCGCTTGGGGTCGCAGGCGAACAGCGTGCCGACCAGCTCCAGGGGCGCGGCGGTCAGCGCCTCGGACTCCGTGACCTGCGAGAAGTGGTGGTCCGCCAGAGCGGTCAGCTTGCGGTGGTATGCGACGGTGGCGGCGGCCAGATGCCCCGGCGCGCCTCCCAGACGGGCGACCAGTGCGTCGGCGAAGGCCTGCCCGCGGGGCGCGCCCTGCCCGAGAACGATCTCCCGAGCAGCGCGTGCGTAGGCGACGGACGGCTCGGTGCCGGCGAGGAGCCAATCGGTCAGCGCAGGATCGCGCCGCTTGGCGACTCCGGCCACGGCGTCCTCGGGCACCTCACGAGGAGGCTTGCCCGGACGGCGGCCCTGCGCTGCGGCCAGCAGCTGCTCGTACGCCTGCGCCCACCGACGCGACTCGGCTCGCGCGTCGCGAACCTGCCCAGCCGAGGCCGCGGATGCGCCCGAGGGCCGGAGACGACGGGAGACGGCCGAACGAAGGTGCGAGAGGCGGTGCACAGGGCTCCTGGGACTGGACGAGCGGGACCCCTGCGGAGTCTACGGGCACCAGCCCGCGGACTTGCTGTGGCGGTGTGCGCGTTGATGGTGTTTGGATGTCGCCCATGGTGTCGCTGAGGGAGTTCGCTCGTGGTCTGACGCCGGGCTCGCGCCTGAAGGAGGCCGAGCGCGAGGTCGAGAGGCTGCGCCGGCGGGCGAAGTCCGACCAGCAGGAGGGGAACGAGCTGGCGCGCGAGCTGAAGCGCGCGCAGCGAGTCACCCAGAAGCTGCGTGCCCGGGTGGCCGCCCTCGAGGACGAGTTGCTCGACTCCCGGGTCCCCGAGCACGTCGCCGCCACGGTTCGCCGGGTGCGCGCCGAGCACCTGACCTACCTGGCGCTCCCCCACCTGTCGACGCTGGCGCGCGCGGTGCTCGACATCGAGGCCGACGGTGTCCCCGGCGCGCTCGTGGAGGCCGGCACGGCGCGGGGTGGCTCGGCCATCGTGATGGCGGCGGCGAAGTCCCCGGCTCGCCCGATGTACGTCTACGACGTGTTCGACCAGATCCCGCCCCCGTCGGATCGCGACGGCGCCGATGTCCACGAGCGCTACGCGACGATCGCGGACGGCCGGGCCCGGGGCGTCGGTGGCGAGCTCTACTACGGCTACCGCGACGACCTGTACGCCGAGGTGAGTGAGAGCTTCACCCGCCTGGGCGTCCCGCCCGAGACGTCGAGCGTCCAGCTGGTGAAGGGCCTGTTCCAGGACACGATCGATCTGGACGAGCCGATCGCGCTGGCCCACCTGGATGGCGACTGGTACGACTCCACGATGACCTGCCTCGAGCGGATCGCGCCGCTGATCTCACCCGGCGGGCGGATCGTCCTGGACGACTACTACGCGTGGTCGGGCTGCCGCGAGGCGGTCGACGACTACCTCGCTGCGCGCCCGGGCTTCCGTCGCGAGGCGCGCGGGCGCCTGCACCTGGTCCGCGAGGACTGACCCACGACGGTCAGAGTGTGGTCGCCGCTCCGGGCATCTCGCCCAGCAGGGTCTGGCCCTGCGCGAGGTACTTGTGCTCGACGAGCAGCTCGTACTTGCTCGGCAGGATGGTCTTGACGCTCGAGAAGTCGCGCTGCCCGCGGCTCATCGCGTACCCGACGGCGGCGATGATGGCGCCCCACACGACGCCCAGGATCACGCCGGTCAGGACCGCCTCGAGCCATTGCCCCTCGGCCGCGAAGATGCCCAGCAGCAGGCCGATCAGGAGGCCGAACCAGGCGCCGCCGGCGACACCGCTGAGGATCACCCGACCCCAGGTCAGCCGGCCGGTCACGCGCTCGAGCTGCTTGAGATCGGTGCCGACGATGAGGACGTTCTCGACCGGGAAGTCGTGGTCCGAGAGGTGGTCGACCGCCTTCTGGGCGGCCGCGTAGTCGTCATAGACGCCGAGCGACTGCGGGTACTCCAACGAGAAGATCTGGGCCATTTCCTCAGCCTAGACCCGCCAACGGGCGACGGCCCAGCATCACGGGGATGCTGGGCCGTCGACGACGCGGGTGCGTGGACTCAGAGCTTGTAGTCCTTGAGCAGGTTGCGACCGATGATCATCTTCTGGATGTCGGACGTGCCCTCGCCGATGAGCATGAACGCGGCCTCGCGGTAGAGGCGCTCGATCTCGTACTCCTTGGAGTAGCCGTAGCCGCCGTGGATGCGGAACGACGCCTCGACGACCTCGTTGCAGTACTCGCTGGCGAGCATCTTGGCCATGCCGGCCTCGACGTCCATGCGCTTGCCGGAGTCCTTCAGGCGGGCGGCGCGCACGACCATGGTGTGCGCGGCCTCGACCTTGGTGGCCATCTCGGCCAGGCGGAACAAGATGGCCTGGTGCTGGGCGATCGGCTTGCCGAACGTCTCACGCTGCTGGGCGTACGCGATGCCCAGCTCGAAGGCGCGGTTCGCGATGCCGACGGCGCGGGCGCCGACGTTGACGCGGCCGACCTCGACGCCGTCCATCATCTGGTAGAAGCCCTTGCCGGGCGTGCCGCCGAGGATCTGGTCAGCACCGATCTTGTGCTTCTCCAGGATCATCTCGGTCGTGTCGATGCCCTTGTAGCCCATCTTCTCGATCTTGCCCGGGACGGTGACGCCCTGAGCCGTCTCGCCGAAGCCGGGCTCCTTCTCGACCAGGAAGGTGGTCATGTTCTTGTAGACGCTGTCGGCGCCCTCGTCGGTCTTGGTCAGCACCGCGACCAGCGTCGACGAGCCACCGTTCGTCAGCCACATCTTCTGGCCGGTGATCTCGTACGAGCCGTCGTCGAGCTTCGTGGCCTTCGTGCTGATCGCCGCGACGTCCGAGCCCAGCGAGGGCTCGCTCATGCTGAACGCGCCGCGGACCTCGCCGGTGGCCATCTTGGGCAGGTACTTGGCCTTCTGCTCCTCGGTGCCGTGCTGGATCAGCATGTAGGCCACGATGAAGTGCGTGTTGATGACGCCCGAGACGCTCATCCAGCCGCGCGCGATCTCCTCGACCACCAGCGCGTAGGTCAGCAGCGACTCGCCGAGTCCACCGAACTCCTCGGGGATCATGAGGCCGAAGATGCCCAGTTCCTTCAGGCCCTCGACGATGTCGGTCGGGTACTCGTCCTTGTGCTCCAGGTCCGTCGCGACCGGGATGATCTCCTTCTCGACGAACTGACGCACGACCTTGAGGATCTCGACCTGCTCTTCGGTCAAACCCTCGGTACTGACAAGACGCCCCATGACGGTGCTCCTCGAATCTCGGTGGGAATCGGGGCGAGCCTACAGTGACTCGATCGGCCGCACCGTCCGGGGACGCACCATTCAGTCCGCGACGAGCGTCTCGGCCGGTCGAGCTCGTCCGTTGGCCGCCGTGACCACCGCGAGGCCGGCCAGGATGAGCACGATCCCGGCGTACGTGGCCCACGGCAGGGCCTCGCCCAGGAAGGCCGCGGCGAGCAGGGCGGCGCCGGGCACCTCGAGCAGCAGCATCAGCGAGACGACCACCGGCGACATCACCGCCAGCAGGTGGTTGATGACCGAGTGGCCCAGCAGCTGGGCGCACACCATGACGGCGACGATCAGCATCCAGGCCCGGGCCGACCAGCCGCCCAGCGGGACGCCCGCAGCCAGACAGGCGACCAGCAGGATCGCCGAGCAGATCCCGTAACAGGTGAACGTGTAGGCCGTGGTCGAGAGCGTCTCGCGCACCCGCGAGCCGACGATGACGTAGACGGCGGCGAACAGTCCGCCCGCCAGGGCCAGGGCGTCACCGAGGATCGCCTCGCGCGAGATCGACAGGTCGACGCCGGAGATCGCGACGACGCCCAGGACGGCCAGCAGCGCTCCCCCGACCACCGCCGGCGCGGCGCGGTGGCCCCGCAGCGCGTCGATCGCGATCACGAACAGCACCTGCATCGACACCAGCGCGGTCGCCGCGGCCACGGACGTCAGCTTGAGCGAGGCCACCCAGCAGGCGAAGTGGGCCGCGAGGGCGGCTCCGGCGACGAAGGCGAGGAGCCAGCCGTGGCGGTTCTGCCCCGTGATCGCGGCACGGTGCCGGGTGAGCGCGAACGGCGCCAGCAGGCCGGTGGCCATGGCGTTGCGCCAGAAGGCGATCGCCAGCACGGGAGCGGCGGTCGCGGCCATGAGCGGGCCGGACAGGGAGACGCCGATGACCGCGATGGCGGCCAGGACCAGGTTCACCGCGTCAGTCTCCCACCTGCCTCGCCCGTCTCGCGCCCACCGTCCCGAGCCGGTGCGTCCGGTCCCGTCCCCTGAGTCACGCACCACCGGTAGCCTCGAACCCGTGACCAGCCAGCCGACCCGGATCTTCGTGTCCCGCCTCGTCGGTCAGGCCGTGTTCGATCCGGTCGGCGACCAGGTCGGCAAGTTGCGCGACGTCGTCGTCGCCGTCCGCAGCGCCACCCAGCGACCGCGCGTCCTGGGCCTGGTGATCGAGCTCCTCGGCCGTCGGCGCGTGTTCCTGCCGATCACGCGGGTGACCTCGATGGACTCGGGCCAGATCATCACGACGGGCGTCCTGAACCTGCGCCGCTTCCAGCAACGCGCCACCGAGACGTTGGCCGTGCACGAGCTGTTCGACCGCCAGGTCACGCTCGCCGACGGCACGCCCGCGAGCCTGTACGACCTCGCGATCGAGCAGGACCCGCGCCGCGACTGGTACGTCTCGACCGTCGCGGTGGCCGAGCACCACAAGCGCTTCGGCCGGCGCGGCACCAGCCACGTCCTGGAGTGGGACGAGGTCCACGGCCTCGCCAGCGAGACCGCCGCCCAGGGCGCCACCAACCTGCTCGCCACGATGGACGAGATGCGGCCGGCCGACGTCGCCAACGCCCTGCGCGACCTGCCGCCCAAGCGGCGGATGGAGATCGTCCGCGAGTTCGGCGACGAGCGCCTGGCCGACGTGATCGAGGAGATGCCCGAGGCGCTGCAGGTCGAGGTGCTGGGCATCCTCGACCCGAGCCGCGGCGCCGACGTCCTCGGCGAGATGGACCCCGACGACGCGGCTGACCTGCTGGGCGAGCTGCCCGCGCAGACGGCCGAGGAGCTGCTCGAGCTCATGGAGCCCGAGGACGCCGAGGACGTGCGCCGACTGCTCTCCTACGAGGAGCGCACCGCCGGCGGCATGATGACCACCGAGCCGGTCGTGATCGATCCGAGCGCCACGATCGCCGACGCGCTCGCCCTGATCCGCGAGCCCGAGCTCAGCCCGGCGCTGGCCTCCATGGTCTACGTGTGCCGGCCCCCGCTCGAGACCCCGACCGGCCGCTTCCTCGGCGGCGCCCACTTCCAGGCCCTGCTGCGCGAGCCGCCCTCTACCCTGGTCAGCCAGGTCATCGACAACGACATCGACTGGCCGCGCCCCGACGCCTCCCTGGCCGAGGTCGCCGGGCTGCTGGCCGCGTACAACATGGTCGCGCTGCCGGTCGTCGACGAGAACCAGCACCTGCTGGGCGTCGTGACGATCGACGACGTGCTCGACCACCTGCTGCCGAAGGGGTGGCGCGAGAATGGCTGACCGCGAACGCCTCGACCAGCCCCGCGACCTGCGTCGCGGGCTGACCCGCAACCTCGCCGCGCGACGCGAGGCCGCCGACCCCGAGCGGTTCGGGCGCTTCGCCGAGTCCGCCGCACGCTTCCTGGGCACCGCGCGCTTCATCGCGTGGATGACGGTCTTCATCCTGGTGTGGATCGCCTGGAACGTGCCCTACGGTCCCGACCGCTGGCGCTGGGACGAGTATCCCTTCATCTTCCTCACGCTCATCCTGTCGCTGCAGGCGTCGTACGCCGCACCCCTGATCCTGCTGGCGCAGAACCGCCAGGAGGCGCGCGACCGCATCGCGGCCGAGCAGGACCGTGACGCCGCCAGCCGCTCGCACGCCGACATGGAGTTCCTGGCCCGCGAGGTCGCGAGCCTGCGCATCGGCCTGGGCGAGGTCGCCACCCGCGACTTCCTGCGCAGTGAGCTGCGCGGATTCCTGGCCGATCTGGAGCGGGCCGAGGAGCCCGGCGAACAGGACTGATCCGCCCGGCCAGACCCCCGCGGAGACCGGCCGTCGCCCGGTTGCCGACACGGCGCCCGGACGTTCGTCTGGCCCCCGTAGACTCCACCTCATGGCTGACGTCACCCAGGAACAGATCACCGCGGCGCTCTCGACCGTCAACGATCCCGAGATCAAGCGCCCGATCACCGAGCTGGGGATGGTCGACACGATCACGATCGGCGAGACCGAGATCGTCGTGCGACTGCTGCTGACCGTCGCCGGCTGCCCGCTCAAGGACACGCTGACCCGCGACGTCACCGCCGCCGTGGTCAAGGTCGCGCCGGCCCACACGGTCCGCGTCGACATGGGCGTCATGACCGACGAGCAGCGCAAGGCCATGCAGGAGCACCTGCGCGGCGGCCGCGCCGAGCGCGAGATCCCCTTCGCCCAGCCCGGCTCGCTCACCAAGGTCTACGCGGTCGCCTCCGGCAAGGGCGGCGTCGGCAAGTCGTCCGTCACCGTCAACCTCGCCGTCGCGATGGCCAAGCGCGGCCTCAAGGTGGGCGTCCTCGACGCGGACATCTACGGCCACTCGATCCCGGACATGCTCGGCGTCGGGGACCAGCGCCCCACGCAGGTCGAGGACATGATCATGCCGGTGCCCGCCCAGATCGGCGACGTCACGGTCAAGGTCATCAGCATCGGCATGCTGAAGCCGCGCCGTGACCAGGTCGTCGCCTGGCGCGGCCCGATGCTCGACCGCGCGCTCGTCCAGATGCTGGCCGACGTCTACTGGGGCGATCTCGACGCCCTCTTCCTCGATCTGCCCCCGGGCACGGGCGACATGGCGATCAGCATGGGCCAGCACCTGCCCGGCGCGGAGTTCATCGTCGTCACCACGCCGCAGCAGGCCGCCGCCCAGGTGGCCGAGCGCGCCGGCACGATGGCCTCGATGATGCACCAGCGCGTCGTGGGCGTCGTCGAGAACATGTCGTGGCTGCTGCTGCCCTCCGGCGAGAAGATGGAGGTCTTCGGGTCCGGCGGCGCCGCCCAGGTGGCGTCCACCCTCAGCTCGCGCCTCGGGTACGAGATCTCGGTGCTGGGTCAGGTCCCGCTCGAGGAGCACATGCGCGCGAGCGGCGACTCCGGCGCCCCGATCGTCTCCTCGGAGCCCGACGCCGAGAGCGCCAAGGTGCTGCAGCAGATCGCAGACCAGCTCAGCGGCCGCTCGCGCGGCCTCGCGGGCATGCAGCTGGGCCTCGCGCCCGCCGGCCGACTGTAGGATCGCGCCCGTGGGCCTGGGCTGGATGGAGATCGGCACGATCCTCGTCGTGGCGATCCTGGTGTTCGGTCCCGACCGGCTGCCGGGCCTGGCTCGTCAGGCCGCGCAGTTCATTCGCACCGTCCGCCAGATGGCAGACAACGCGAAGTCCGAGCTGAGCCGTGAGCTCGGCGACGAGTTCAAGGACATCGATCTGCGCGATCTCGACCCGCGCGCCGCGGTCCGGGACGTCATGTGGTCCGACCCGACCCCTCCCCCGGTCCCGAGCGTGCGCATCCTGCGGCCCGGCGAGGTCCCTCCGTTCGACCCCGAGGCCACCTGAGCCGTCTCCCCCGATCCCAGATTTGCTCCGATCTGGACCTTTGAACGGTCCTCAAAGGTCGAAATCAGAGCAAATCTCGGGGTGGGTCAGACGCCGAGGGCGCCGAGCACGCGGGTCCGGCCGGAGCGCGGCTCGCGGTGCGCCAACTCCCGCCGCAGTGCGGCGCGTCCCCGGTGGACCCGCGTGCGGACCGTGCCGACCTTGATCCCCAGCAGCGTCGCGATCTCGGCGTGCGCCAGCTGCTCGACATCGGCCAGAACGACGGCCACCCGCAGGTGGCTGGGCAGGGTCGCCAGGGCGGCCTCGATGTCCGGATCGAATCCCGCGTCGTGCACGACGTCGGCCGGCAGGGAGCCCGCGTCGGCGAGTCGCTCCTCATGGGCCGCCGTCAGCGCCGCGGTGGGCTGACGGCCCGCGCGGCGGGCACGGTCCAGGAAGAGGTTCGTGGTGATGCGGTGGATCCACCCGGCGAGGTTCTGGGCCTCGTAGCGGTCCAGGGACGTGAAGACGCGCTCGAACACGTCCTGGGTCAGGTCCTCGGCATCCTGCGGGTTGCCCGTCAGTCGCGTCGCCAGCCGGCGGACCTGCGCCACGTGCTGGACGTAGATCTCGACCTGCTCCTGCGAGGTCGGGTGCGCGGCGGGCATGTCTCGATCCTCGACCGCGAACCTGAGAGCAACCGAAGAACGCGCTGACGGTTGGCGAAGTCCGTCGGCCTCGCCACCGCGAGTCCCGTCGTCGAGCGGCATCGGGCGTCGATAGGCTGGGCCCACCCGCCGAACGATTGCGAGGGGACGATGACGACCGAAGCCAGCCTGGCCTACGCAGAGCAGTACCAGCCCGAGGACGACCACCTGCGCACCGCGCGCCGACATGCCGAGACCGTCGGCGTGGTCCCCGTCCTGCCCGGCGCCCGGGCGGCTCTGACCTTCCTGGCCGGCGCGGCGAACGCCCGCAACATCGCCGAGATCGGCACGGGCACGGGCGTCTCCGGCCTCGCGCTGCTGCGCGGCATGCTGCCGGACGGCGTGCTCACGTCCGTCGACCTCGAGGCCGAGAACCAGCGGCTCGCCCGCGACGTCTTCCGCGCCGCCGGCATCCCGCCGACGCGCTTCCGCCTCATCACCGGCTCGGCGCTGGACGTGCTGCCGCGCCTCAACGACGGCGGCTACGACCTGGTGTTCTGCGACGGCGACAAGGTCGAGTACGGCGAGTACCTCGACGAGGCGCTGCGCCTCACCCGCGCCGGCGGCCTGGTGATCTTCGACAACGCGCTGTGGCACGACCGGGTCGCCGACCCGTCGCGTCGCGACCCCGAGACGGTCGCCATCCGCGAGCTCGTCGAGCGCGTGGGCAACGACGAGGACCTGGCGGCGCTGCTGCTGCCGCTGGGCGACGGCCTGCTGGTGCTGCAGAAGCCGCACTGACGCGGGGCGTCAGCCCTCGAAGCGAGCGGCTGAGCGGAAGCCGTCCGGCCCGCTCGCCACGGCGACGACCTCGAACGGCTCGATCCGGGGCGCAGCCCCGGTCATCGCCGTGGCGGGGGCGTCGGCCGCCCGCGTCTCGAAGTCGGCCTGGAACTGGGCGCGTGCCTCGTCGCTGACGAAGACGTAGGTTCCCTCGAACCACTCGCCCGCGCGAGCGCGCCAGGTCTTGAAGTGCAGGCCCGGCAGACCTGAGAACTTCGCATGGGACTCAGCCTCGACGTACTCGCTGAGTCGTTCGAGGGTGCCGGAAGGCGCGTCGGCCAGCGACCAGCGCACCGAGAGTCCGTACATCGGGCTCAGACAGCCTTGAGCTGGTCACCCAGCGTGGCGGCCTCTTCGTTGTTGAGTTCGACCACCAGACGTCCGCCGCCCTCGAGCGGGACCCGCATGACGATGCAGCGCCCCTCCTTGGTGACCTCCATCGGTCCGTCGCCGGTCCGAGGCTTCATGGCGGCCATCTGTACCCCTCTCGTTCGTCACCCGAGAATTCGGGCCGGGACTCATTATCGCGCATCACGGCGACGTAATCACCTCAAGGGTCCGAAAGAGTCACGCCGAACGTAGTTCACTCGGGCCATCCGCACGCCGATCGGCGTCCGTCTCGGCTGCCGGGCTGACGATCCGCGGGTCGATCTCGGGGCGAACGCCGAGCATCGCGACGAGCTCCTGCTCGGTGGCGAGGCGCTCCTCGAGCTCGTCGATCTGGGTGCTGCCGGCGGCCAGGTCGGCGCGCAGGCGGGCGATCTCGGCCTCGCTGGCGCGCAGACGCTCGCTGACGGCGCGACGGAACGACGCGTCGACGTCGAGGTGCTCGCGCTCGCGCTCGGCGATGAGCCGGGCGTCGCGGACACGGTCGCGCGCGAACTTCTGGCGGAAGTCGCGCAACTCCTCGGACATGAGAACGGTCGACGTGATGCCGGCCGAAAGGGCCACGCAAGCGGCCATGATGAGGGCCGGAACCGTCTGCATCGCCACACCGGCGATCACGACGACTGCGGCCAGAGCAAGCACGATCGCTGCGGATGTCACACGCAGCGAGCGGGGAAGTGTGCGGCTGGACATGGAGCCCAGATTAAGCGCGACCTCGTGCGGACCGGCGACGGCACGCCGACGGACACACCGAAGTTTCATGTGGTGGGTGAAACTTTGCGTTCGACAGGACGACTCGAGTCGGCCTCACTACGGTGGTGCGGGTGCCTGTCGCCTCCTTCCCCGTCCGCGCCGCGGCCGCATCGCTGGCCGCGCTCGCCCTGCTGACCTCCTGCTCGACCTCCCGCGCCGACGAGGCCAGAACCGCCGAACGGCAGTACCTCGCCATCGGCGACTCCTACGCCGCGGGCTACCGCCCGGCGCTCGACGGCGGCGAGGCCGAGAACACGACGGACGGCTTCGCCTGGAAGGTCGCCGAGGCGACCGGCCTGGGACTGGTCAACGTGAGCTGCTCGGGCATCACCACGGTCGCCTTCGTCAACGGCGACCCGTGCGAGGAGGACCGGCGCGCGCCGGGCGCCCTCGCTCCGGTGAAGGGCTCCGAGGCGGCCGTGGCCCTGGACCACCTGGATCGGCACGCCGACGACGTCGAGCTCGTCACGGTGGTGCTGGGCGCGAACGACCTGCGGGCCTGCTCCTTCGACAAGGCGTGGCGCCGCTGTGTCGCCGAGACGATGCCGCGCATCACGAAGACGCTCGACTCCCTGCTGTCGGGACTGCGGGAGCGGCTGGGGCCCGAGGCGCCGATCGTCGGGCTGACCTATCCCGACATCTGGCTCGGGGCGCCCGTGCGACAGCCGAAGTCCGCCGAGGCGCGCCGGGTCGCCCAGGCGTCGGTCGAGGCGTTCCGCACCGCCGTGAACCCGGCCCTGCGCCGCACCTACGCCGCGCACGGCGCCACCTTCGTGGACGTGACGCGGGCGTTCGGCGCCTACCTCCCGGCCGACCGCACCATCAGGACCTCGAAGTTCGGCACGATCCCCGCGCGGGCCGTGCGCGTCTGCGCCGAGACCTACGCCTGCTCACTGGGCGACGCGCACCCGACCCCCGAGGGTCACCAGCGCATCGCCGATCTCGTCCTGGAGTCGCTCGAGGGTCAGTGACCCGACAGCCACTCGCGCAACCGGTCGTGCACGCGGTGCAGGTGCTCGACGGGAACCTGCTCATCGGCCTTGTGGGCGTAGCGCGGGTCGCCGGGGCCGTAGTTGACCGCCGGGACGCCCAGCAGGGTGAACTTCGCGACGTCGGTCCAACCGAACTTCGGGCCGACCTCGCCGCCGATGGCCTCGACGAACGCGGCAGCCGCGGGACGGCCGAGGCCGGGCAGCGCGCCCGGCGCCGAGTCCGTGACGGTCAGCTCGTGGCCCGAGAAGACCTCGCGCAGATGCGCCAGCGCCGCCTCCTCGTCCCGGTCGGGCGCGAAGCGGTAGTTCACCGTCAGCACCGCCTCGTCGGGGATCACGTTGCCGCTCACTCCCCCGCGCACGCCGACGGCGTTGAGTCCCTCGCGGTAGGTCAGGCCGTCGATGTCGACCGTCCGCGGCGAGTAGCCGGCGAGCGTCGCCAGGACGGGCGCGAGGTCGTGGATCGCGTTGTGGCCCATCCATGAGCGCGCCGAGTGCGCCCGCTCGCCCGTGGTGCGGATCTCGACGCGCATCGTGCCCTGGCAGCCCGCCTCGACCCCGGCATTCGACGGCTCCATGAGGATCGCGAAGTCGCCCTGCAGCCACTCGGGGTGCTCACGGGCGATCCGGCCCAGGCCGTTGTGGACGGCCGCGATCTCCTCGGCCTCGTAGAAGACCCAGGTGACGTCGCGGACCGGTTCGCTGAGCTCGGCGGCGAGGCTGAGCGCGATCGCGACCCCGCCCTTCATGTCGCACGTGCCCAGGCCCCACAGGGTGTCGCCCTCGAGGCGCGAGGGCAGGTTGTCGTTCAGCGGCACCGTGTCGATGTGGCCCGCGATCACGACGCGCTCGTCCCGGCCCAGCTCGGTGCGAGCGATGATCGTGTGGCCGTCACGCACGACCTGCAGGTGGTCGCACGTGCGCAGCGCCGCCTCGACGGCGTCGGCCAGCTCGGCCTCCTCGAGACTCTCGGACGGCACGTCCACGACGGCCCGGGTCAACGTCACGATGTCTGCCGTCAGGTCGAGGGAGGCCATGGGTGGAACCCTAGTCCCAATCCCTCCCCACTAGTGCGCATTGCGTGGTACCTTCCGGCGGTGACCTTCACCCGCACCTTCCGGCGGTTCGTCCTGCCGATCGCCTGGCTGCTCATCGGCGCCACCATCGCCGTGAGCCTCGCCGTCCTGGCCTTCGGTGGCGGCGCCACCGGCGCCGAGGGCACCGAGTCGCCCACGGCGGTCAGCCTCTCGCCCACCATCGCGGTCGAGCGCGCGACGCTCGAGAACTCACTCGAGATCGATGGCACGATCGTCATCGACCCCGCCGTGCCGGTGAAGACCTCCGTCGACGGGACGCTGACCCACGTCCACGTCCCCAACGGCGCCCGGGTGTCGAAGGGCGATCCGCTGTTCGAGGTGCGCACGGTCGTGGAACCCGCCGTCGCCACCGAGGACGAGGACGACGAGCCGGCCGCGCCCGTCGTGAGGTTCGTCGCGGTCACGGCACCGGTCAGCGGCCGGCTGGCCGGCTTCACCGGGAAGGTCGGCGACGAGGTCACCGGCGACACCGCCACGGCCCGGATCAAGCGCTCCACCTTCACCGCACGCGGCACCGTGCCCGTCGTCGACCGGTACCGCCTGATGGACGCCCCCGACGAGGCGAAGGTCACGATCGACGGCGGACCCGAGCCGTTCACCTGCACCGACCTGCAGATCGCCGACGAGGGCGTCGAGGGTGCCGGCGTCCCGACCGAGGAGGGCGAGGAGCCCGAGTCCTCCTCCGCCGCCGAAGTGGTGTGCGACGTTCCTGAGGACGTCACCGTGTTCGACGGCCTCGAGCTGAGCATGCAGATCGACGCGGGCTCGGCGCAGGACGCCCTGGTGGTGCCGGTCACCGCCGTGCGCGGGCTGCTCGAGCGCGGCACCGTCTGGGTGGTCGACGACTCCGGCGAGCAGACCGAGCGGCGCGTCCGACTCGGGGTGAACGACGGCAAGAGCGTCGAGATCCTCAAGGGCCTGAAGGAGGGCGCCCAGATCCTGCAGTATGTCCCGGGCTCCCCCACGGACGGCAACGACGGCGAGTCGGAAGCGGGCGTCTGATGACGGACGCGCCGGTCGAGCTCGTCCGTCTGTCCGGCGTGGGGCGCACCGTCCTGCTCCCCGACGACGAGGACCTCACGATCCTGTCCGGCGTCGACCTGGTGGTGCACGGCGGCGACCACATCGGCATCGTCGGCCGTTCGGGCACCGGCAAGACGACCCTGCTCAACATGCTCGGCCTCCTCGATCGGCCGACGCACGGCACCATGGAGTGGGCCGGGCGCGACGTCCGCCGCCTCTCCGGCCGCGCCACCGCCCACATCCGGGGCCGCGAGATCGGCTTCGTGTTCCAGCAGTTCAACCTGCTGCCCGGGCTCTCCGCGCTCGAGAACGTCATCGCACCACTGATGTACGCCTCCGGGCGCGAGTTCTGGTCGCGACGGCGCATCGCCGCCGAGATGCTCGAGCGCGTCGGCCTCGCCGAGCGACTCGACAGCCGACCCCAGCACCTGTCCGGCGGCGAGCAGCAGCGGGTCGCCATCGCGCGTGCCCTCGTGCGCTCACCGCGGGTGGTGCTGGCCGACGAGCCCACCGGCGCTCTCGACGTCGAGACCGGCGCCCAGGTCATGACCCTGCTCGACGACGTCTCGCGCGACTCGGGAGCCGCGCTGATCACCATCACGCACGATCCGGGCGTCGCCGCGATCGCCCGCCGCCGCTACCGGCTCGAGCACGGCGCCCTCCACCCACTGGAAGCCGCCGCGTGATCGGGCGGCTCCTGACCGGGTTCGCCGCCGCGGTCATCGAGGCCTGGCACGAACTGCGCATCCACAAGCTGCGGGTGCTGCTGTCACTCGTGGGCGTGGGTGTCGCCGTGGCAGCACTGAGTGGCACCGTGGCCATCGCCGACATCGGCCAGCAGGCCCTCGTGGAGCAGTACGAGCGGGACGGCCGCCCGGCCATGCTCAGCGTCTACGCGTACAACCCGCAGGACGACACGGGGTCGGGTGCCGCCGCCGCCACCGTCCGGCCCGCCGTCGCCAAGGTAACGGAGCAGTTCCAGATCAGCCACGCGTCGATGGCCGGCAACACCCAGCTCGACGCACGCCAGGCCGACCGCGCGAGTCGTGTCGACCTCCTCGTGGTCGACCCGCCGTACGCCGTGATGCACCGGGTCGTCACTCCCCGGGGGCGCTGGCTGGTGGCCTCCGATGCGGCCAACCTCTCACCCGCGATCGTGGTCGACCCGAGGCTGCTGAAGGACCTGGGACTGGCCGAGGCGCGCCTGCCGGCCACGATCGACCTGGTCGGCGCCTCCACGACCGTGAGCGCCACGGTCGTCGGGGTCACGGCGACGTCCGATCGCTGGATGGAGTTCGGCCGCGCCTACCTGCTGGCCGACGCCTACGAGCACTGGTTCGGCGCGACCCAGCCGATGACCGACGCCTCCTGGAAGATCTGGATCCCGACCGAGGGATCGCAGGAGCTGACCGAGGCGATACGGCGGTCGATCAACGCCGAGCTGCCCGGACTCGAGAGCCAGGTCGAACGCAACGACTATCTCGCGTGGGGCGGCAACGACGACCTGGACTCGGTGAAGTGGGTCGTCGTCGCCATCAGCTCGGTGATCCTGCTGCTCGGCGCCCTGAGCCTGTTGAACGTCTCGGTCATCACGATCCAGCAGCGGGTCCGCGAGATCGGCATCCGGCGCAGCTTCGGCGCCACGTCGGGTCGGGTCTTCTTCTCGGTCGTGATGGAGAGCATCGTCGCCACCTTCGTCGCCGGACTCGTCGGCGTGATGATCGCGATCGCGCTGGTCAACGGACCGTGGACCGCGGAGTACGTGCTCGAAGGCGTGGCCGACCCGCCGCCGTTCCCACTCTCGGCCGCGGCGCTCGGCATGGGCGTCTCGCTGCTCGTGGGCGCGCTGGCCGGGGTGCTTCCCGCGCTGGTCGCGGTGCGCGTGCGGATCGTCGACGCAATCCGCTTCTGAGGCCTCAGGCGTCGAAGACGCAGAACTCGTTGCCCTCGGGATCGGCCATCACGGTCCAGCCGCGATCGTCACCCGGCGGCAGCAGGACGGTCGCACCGCGAGCGACGAGGTCGTCGACCGTCGCCTCGCCGGCCAGGGCGACGTCCCAGTGCACGCGGTTCTTGACCGTCTTGGGCTCGGGGACGTCGACGAAGTCGAACGACTCCGTCGGCGACCCGGGGATGTCGTCGACCCAGGAGTACTCGTCGTCCGAGCCGAGGGTCGCGCCGAAGACGTCGGCCCACCACGCGCCGATCGCGCGGTGGTCCACGGAGTCGATGACGACGTCCTTGAGTCCGTCGGGTCGCTCGCCGCCCTCGAAGACGCAGAACTCGTGACCCTCGGGATCGCTGAACGAGGTCCAGCTGAACTCGCCCGGCTCGGTCAGCCGGATCTGGTCCGCGAACGGCTCCAGGTCGCGGGCCACGAGATCGAGGTGGACCCGGTTCTTGACCTGCTTGCGAGGCGCGGGGTTGAGCCAGATCGTCTGGCCCGGATCGTCGCCTCGCAGGACGGCGCCCTCATCGTCGATCTCGCCGTCGAGGTGCAGCCAGCGGCCCCACCGCCCGGCCGCGGCCGCCGGATCCTCGACGTCGATCACCAGGTCCTTGAACGTCACGAGTCCCATGGGCACACCGTAGGACGGCCCGGCCGCGACGTCACCCCCTCCGCGGGGTCAGGCGCGGAGCGCGGCGGCCACAGTGGGCGCGATCGCGCGCAGCGCCCGCCCGCGGTGACTGATGGCGTCCTTGTCCTCGCGGGACAGCTCGGCCGTCGACACCTCGTACCCGTCGGCGGCGAACAGCGGGTCGTAGCCGAAGCCGCCCTCGCCCTGCTCGGCGTGCAGCACCCGACCGGGCATCTCGCCGACCTGCACGACCTCGGTGCCGTCGGGGAGCACGAACGCCATGGCACACCGGAACGTGGCGCCGCGCCGCTCGTCGGGAACGTCGGCCAACTGCGCGAGCAGCAACCGGTTGTTGGCCGCGTCGCCGCCCTGGTCCTTGGGGACGCCGGACCAGCGAGCCGAGAGCACGCCGGGCATGCCGTTGAGCGCGTCGACGCAGATGCCCGAGTCGTCGGCAAGCGCCGGCAGCCCCGTGACCTGCGCGGCGGTGCGCGCCTTGATCAGGGCGTTGCCCTCGAAGGTCGGCTCGGTCTCGGCGGGCTCGTCGTACGGCTCCACGTCGGCCAGGCCCAGCACCTCGACGCCCGGGACGAGCGGCTCGAGGATGCGCCGCAGCTCGTCGAGCTTCTTGGCGTTGCCGGACGCCAGGACGACGCGGGTCACGAGGCCAGCGCCTCGTTCTGCAGGCGGGTGAGGTCGGCGCAGCCCTTCTCGGCCAGCGCGAGCAGCGCGTCGAGCTCGGCGCGGTCGAACGGCGCGGCCTCGGCCGTGCCCTGGATCTCGATGAACTTCCCGGACCCGGTCATGACGACGTTCATGTCCGTCTCGGCGCGCACGTCCTCGACGTACGGCAGGTCGAGCATGGGCACCCCGTCGATGATGCCGACGCTGACGGCGGCGATCGAGTCGACCAGCGGGTCGCCCTTGACCGCACCCTGGGCCTTGAGGTGGGCGATCGCGTCGACGAGCGCGACGTAGGCGCCGGTGATGGCGGCGGTGCGGGTGCCGCCATCGGCCTGCAGGACGTCGCAGTCGATGGCGATCGTGTTCTCGCCGAGCTGGGACAGGTCGATCGCGGCACGCAGCGACCGGCCGACGAGACGGCTGATCTCGTGGGTGCGGCCACCGACCTTGCCCTTGACCGACTCGCGCTGCGAGCGGTCGTGCGTGGCCTGCGGGAGCATCGCGTACTCGGCCGTGAGCCAGCCCTGGCCCGAACCCTTGCGCCAGCGGGGCACGCCCTCGGTGGCGGCCACGGCGCACAGGACGCGCGTCTTGCCGAACTCGATCAGGCACGACCCGGCGGCATGGTCCAGCCACCCTCGGGTGATCGTGATGGGGCGCAGCTCGTCGGGGGTCCTGCCGTCTTCTCGGGTCACCCCGCCACCGTAGCCGGGTGGAGGTTTCGCCGGTGACGTGGGTTTCCTGCTCACTTCCCGGGGACCGCAACCCCCGGGAAGTGACACATTTCCCACGTCACCGGCGAAACCGTCGGCCCGTCAGCGACCGCCGGGCTGCACCTGGCCGTTCACGGTCAGCGTGTACGGCGCGTACTGCTGGACCAGCTCGGTGGAGTCGTCGTAGCTGACGACGGCCACGATCTGCTTGGCCGGGAGCAGCTTCAGCATCGACCAGTGGTCGAGCTTGATCGAGCTGCGGCCGTCCGAGGACACCTGCGCGACGTACGGGACCTTGCCGGGCCGGATGCCGACCAGCTTGACGTGCCAGTTCTCGACCGGCGTCGGACGGATCTGCGTCGGCGAGCGGAACTCACCGAGGTTGGAGCCGTCACTGATCGTCGTGCCGCCGACGGCCACGTTGTCGACCTTCAGGCCGCCCTCGTTCACGCCGCCGTCCGAGATGTAGCGGAACGCCAGCAGGATCTCCTGGCCGGCATACGCCGACAGGTCGAACGTGTGCTTCTCGAAGCCGTCGGTCGCGCCGTTGAGCGCCGGACCCTGGGGCCCGTCGACCGTCTTGTCGCCGGCGATCGACGTGTACGTGGCGCCGCCGTCGGTCGAGACCTGGACGTAGCCGTAGTCGTAGCCCTCCTCGGCGCCGTACTTGGCGTCGAAGGTGAGCGTCGCGTTCGTCGCCGGGACGGCCACCGTCCTCACGGCCGAGACGTCCAGGCTGTTGGCGTCGCCCGAGAACAGCACCGCGTCGCCGGGGCGATCGGGGTCGTCGGTGACCGACGTCCACCGCAGCGGCAGCTGCGGCAGCGTCTTGGCACCCTCGAAGGTGGCGCTGCGCAGACTCGCGCCCGTGACCGGCTTGCCCTTGACCGTCAGCGGCACGTAGTCGGCGCCGTTGGGCGCGGCGCCCGGAGTCGCGTACGCGGCCGGGTTGGCCAGGTTCACGGTCGAGCGCAGGCTCGGCGTCGTGACCTTCGAGCGCGCGACGCCCACCACGAGCGACTTCTTCGCGTCACCGAGGATCTTGTCCAGCAGGGTCATCGACTGGAAGTCGTGGAAGACCTTGCGGAACTCGGCACCCTCGGCCTCGAGCTGCTTCTCGATGCCGGCGATGCCCTGGTCCTCACCATCGCGGTGCAGCGCGGAGATGAAGTCCTGCCCGTACTTGTCGTACAGGTAGAGCATCAGCTGGTAGGCGTGGCCGTAGTCGGCCAGGACGCCCGAGGACGTGTTGCCCTCGTCCCAGAGGTTGAAGGAGTTCTCGGGACCCCCGCAGTCGCGCGGGGTCGTGTTGTACGGCGTCTTCACGGTGCCGAAGCCCTGGAAGCAGTAGAGGTGACTGTCGCCGCCCGGATCCTCGACCGTGGCGTTGCCGTCCACGTAGCCGACGAGCGTCTGCGCGAAGTCGGACAGGCCCTCGTTCACGGCGGTCGACTCGTTCGGGTCGGTGTAGTACTGCAGCAGGTGCTGGTACTCGTGCGCGAACGTGCCCTCGTAGAGGCGCGGGCGAGCCGGGCGGCTCGTGCAGAGGTCATCGGTCGACTCGTCCACCGGGGCGGCACCGGTGCGGTGCTCCCAGTCGTACGCGTCGATCGTCATGACGTTGCGGTCCATGTACTCGTTGTAGGCCGAGGAGAAGAACCCGGCGATGTACGTCGGCGCCTCCGGGAAGTCGTAGAAGTTGTCGTCGCGGACGTTGTCGACGAGGGTCACGATCTTCTCGCCGTCGCCGGTGAAGTCGCCGTCGATCAGGGCGTTGGACCCGTCACGCTCGGGCGCGACGCTGAACGCCTCGGACTCCTTGGGGTAGATGTTCGTGTCGAACTCCTGGACGAGGCCCGCGACCTGCGCGTCGGTCACGACCGTGGCCTCGGCGCCACGGCAGTCGCCGGCGGGGAACGCGATGTCGTTGGCGACCCAGACCTCGATGTGGTCGCCGTCGCCACGTAGCGTGTACTCCTTGTAGTACGACCCGCCCTGGATGTCGTCGAGCGCGAGCCACTCACGCACCGTGCCCACCGGCGGGGTCTCACCCGGCGCGGCGCGGCGGCTCTGCGTGCGGTTGCCGCGGTACTCCTTCGGCGCCTGCACCTTCTTGCCCTCGACCGTGAGGTCCTTGAGGTCGGACTGGGGATCGACCGGACGCGGGTCAGCGGCCTTGGCGGACGGCGGCGCGGCGGTGGCGGTGGTGCCGACGAGCGCCGGCCCCGAGAGCGCCGATGCCGCGAGAACCGCGGACAGGGCGAGTGGCTTCCAAGAGATCTTCACGATCCACCTCTTCTGGCGCCCGTCCCCCCGGACACACACGCCGCACCCTGATGGCGCGGTGGCTGGGCACCGGAAGTCATACAACTCCTCCGGGCCGCCGTGAGCAATGGGGCCGCAGTTACAACTGCACTACGTCGCCGGCGCGCACGAGGCTGTAGTCGCCCGTGTAGGTGGTGCGCAGGTCGGCCTCGACCTCGTCGCGATCGGTCCACGGCGGGATGTGGGTCAGCAGCAGCCGGCCCACCCCGGCGTCCGTCGCGATGCGCCCGGCCTCGGCACCCGTCAGGTGCAGATCCGGCGGGTTGTCGGCCGACTCGACGAACGACGCCTCGCACAAGAAGACGTCCGCGCCGGCGGCGAACCGCGTCAGCGCGGGATCGAAGCCGGTGTCGCCGGAGTAGACGAGGGACCGGCCCTCGCACTCGAGCCGGATCGCGTACGCCTCGACCGGGTGCGGGGTGCGCATGGCACGCATCGTGAACGGTCCGACCGTGGTCTCGAACCCGTCGACGACATCGCGGAACTCGAACGGCAGCGTCATGCCGTTGGGAGCCGTCGTGCCGTAGGCGTTGGACAACTGCCAGTCGGTGCCCACGGGCGCGTACACCGGGAGTCGCGGCGGGCGGCCCGCCGGGTGGTACTTGCGCACGACGTAGAGCCCGCTCATGTCGAAGCAGTGGTCGGGATGCAGGTGGGACAGGCTGATCGCGTCGATGTCGCGCAGGTCGATGAAGTCCTGCAGCGGTCCCAGCGCGCCCGACCCGAGGTCGAGGAGCATCCGGAACGTGCGTCCCTCGAACGGCGCCTCGACCAGGTAGCAGCTGGCCGCGGAGTCCGGTCCGGGGAAGGAGCCGGAGCACCCGACGATCGTGAGCCTCACACCGTTACCGAGACGAACTGGTCGACCGACTCGATCTCGGGGCCGAGGAATCGGCGGCCCAGATCGGCGAACTCCGCCGGATGGCCGGTCGTGAGGAAGCGGTGCATCGGCGCCGGCAGGGCCGGGTCGCGCTCGAGATCGTGCGAGGCCAGCAGACGATAGACGTCCTTGGCCGTCTCCTCCGCGCTCGACACGAGCGTCACCGTATCGCCCATGACGTACGACAGCACGCCCGTCAGCAGCGGATAGTGCGTGCAGCCCAGCACGAGGGTGTCGACGCCCGCGTCCTGCAACGGACCGAGGTAGTCCTCGGCGACGGCGAGCAGCTCGGGGCCGCCGGTGACGCCGGCCTCGACAAACTCGACGAAACGGGGGCAGGTCTGGGTGTGCAGCTCGATCCCCGGGTTCGCGGCGAAGGCGTCGTCGTAGGCGCCCGAGGTGGCCGTGGCCTCGGTGCAGATCACGCCGACCCTGCCATTGCGCGTGGCGTTCACGGCGCGGCGGGTCGCCGGCAGGATGACCTCGACGACCGGCACGTCGTAGCGCTCGCGGGCGTCACGCAGGACGGCGGCGCTGGCGGAGTTGCACGCGATGACCAACGCCTTGACGCCCTGGGCGACGAGGTGGTCGAGGCACTCGAGCGCGTACTCGCGCACCTGGGAGATCGGCTTCGGACCGTACGGCTGCCGCGCCGTGTCTCCGAGGTAGAGGATCGGCTCGTGCGGCAGCTGGTCGAGCACCGCGCGGGCCACGGTCAGGCCTCCGAAGCCCGAGTCGAAGATGCCGATGGGTGCGTCGCTCACACGTCAGAGGGTAGACACCTCGGGCCCACAAAGTGCAGTCCACCCGGTGTTAGTCCGGTCTCGTGGCGCCCTCCCCGCGGGAAGTGTGGGCAGCGACACCCCGCGCCACGAGAACGCGGCGCCCGGAACCGCGCTGGGGCAGGATGTCCCCATGAGTGACGTACCTCACTTCGGCGGCGACTTCCTCTGGGGCGTCTCGACGGCCTCCTACCAGATCGAGGGCGCCGTGGACGCCGACGGACGCGGGCCGTCGATCTGGGACCAGTTCAGCCACACGCCGGGGCGCACGCTCGGTGGCGACACCGGCGACGCCGCCTGTGAGCACTACCGGCGGTACGGCGACGACGTCGCGCTCATGGCCGACCTGGGCGTGGATGCGTACCGCTTCTCGATCGCGTGGCCGCGCATCCAGCCCGACGGCTCGGGCGTCGAGTCACGCGGCCTGGACTTCTACGACCGGCTCGTCGACACCCTGCTCGAGCACGGCATCGAGCCCAGCGCCACGCTGTTCCACTGGGACTCGCCGCTCGCGCTCGAAGCCGCGGGCGGCTGGGAGAACCGCGCGATCACCGACGCGTTCGCGAACTACGCCCACGTCGTGGGCGAGCGGCTGGCCGACCGCGTCACCCGCTGGTTCACGCTCAACGAGACCGTCATCTTCACGCTGCTGGGCCACGGCATCGGCGTCCACGCGCCGGGCAAGGAGCTCGGGTTCGACGCGATGCAGGTCGCCTGGCACCAGCTGCTGGCCCACGGCAAGGCGGTGCAGGCCCTGCGCGCCGCAGGCGCCACGCTCGTCGGGCCGGCCAACAACCACACGCAGGTGCGTCCGATCGACGACTCCCCCGAGACGCTCGACGCCGCCGCGCTGTTCGACCTGGTCTACAACCGCGCCTTCCTCGACCCGATCCTGACGGGGACGTGGCCGCTGGCCGGGATCGTCGACCCGGTCGTCGAGGACGCAGACCTGGCGATCATCAGCGAGCCGGTCGACTTCCTGGGCATCAACTCGTACAACCCGCAGTACATCGCGGCGGCACCGCCGGGCTCTGCCGTCCCGTTCGACATGGTCACCCCGGAGGGCCTGGAGTACAACGACTTCGGCTGGCCGATCCTCCCCGACGGCTTCACGCAGATGCTCGTGGACCTGCGCGAGCGCTACGGCGACGCGCTGCCGCCGATCCTCATCACCGAGAACGGCGGAGCCTTCAACGAGGAGCCGGACGCCGGCGGACGCGTGCGGGACCAGCGCCGCATCGACTACACGGCGGCCCACCTGGCCGCACTGCACGAGGCGATGGACGCGGGCGTCGACGTGCGCGGCTACTTCCACTGGTCGTTCATGGACAACTTCGAGTGGGCCGAGGGCTACTCCCAGCGCTTCGGGCTGACGTACGTCGACTACGACACCCAGGAGCGGATCCCCAAGGACTCCTTCCACTGGTACCGGCAGCTGATCGCGGCGCAGAAGGGTCGACGGTGAGCACACCCGTCGAACGCCTGGCACCGGTTCGGCTGCCATGGCTGCTCTCGGTGGGACTGGTCAATCTCGGCACGTACGTCGCCTTCTTCGGCCCGTTGGCGGTCCTGCTGCCCCAGCAGACCGAGGCGATCGTCGGCGACAACAAGGAGACCGCGCTGGCGGTCGTCACGGGCATCGGCGCCGTGATCTCGATGGTGGCCAATCCCCTGTTCGGAGCGCTGTCCGACCGCACGCAGGGTCGCTTCGGCCGGCGCGTCCCGTGGGTCACTGCGGGGTCCGTGGTGGGCGCCGTGGGCCTGACGATCCTGGCGGGCGCGACCGCGTTCTGGCAGGTCGTCGTGGGCTGGTGCCTGGTCCAGGCCTCGGTCAACGCCGCACTGGCGGCGATCACGGCCACGGTGCCCGATCGCGTCCCCGTGGCCCAGCGCGCCTGGGCCGGCGGGCTGGTCGGGCTCGGTCAGACTCTCGGGATCCTGGTGGGTGCGGGACTGGCGATCGCCTTCGGCGGGACGCGCGGCGGCTACCTGGCGTGCATGGTCTTCCTGCTGCTGAGCGCGGTGCCCTACCTCGCGCGGAGCCACGACGAGCCGATCGTCGAGCGACCGGTCTTCGTGCTCGGGTCGTTCGTGCGATCGTTCTGGATCTCGCCCGCCCAGAGTCCCGACTTCGCCTGGGCGTGGCTGACCCGCTTCGTCGTCAATCTCGGCAACGGGATCGCGACGCTGTACCTGCTGTACTTCCTGACCGACGCCGTGCGCGTGGACGATCCCGAGGGCGGCGTCTTCGTCGTCATCGCGCTCAACTCCGTGGTGGTCGCGATCTCGGCGGTGCTGGCCGGGCGGTGGTCCGACCACGTCGAGCGCCGCAAGGTCTTCGTGATCTGGGCGGGCGTCATCATGGCCGCCGCGGCGCTGATGCTGGCGTTCTGGCAGACCTGGCCCGGAGTGCTCGTGGCCGCCGTGGTGCTGGGCATCGGGTTCGGCGCGTTCCTGGCGGTCGACCTGGCGATCATCACCGAGGTCCTGCCAGACGAGGACGGCTTCGCCAAGGACTTGGGCGTCATCAACATCGCGAACGCGCTGCCGCAGGTGATCGCCCCCGTGCTGGCCGCGCCGATCGTGCTCTGGCTGGGCGGCTACACGACGCTGTACGTGACGGCGGGGGTCATCGGGCTGGTCGGCGCGGTGGCCGTCGTCCGGATCCGCGGCGTGCGCTGACCGCCCCCTCCCCCACTTTTGGAAACGGATCCACGTCAAGACGACTCAACGACGTGGATCCGTTTCCAAAAGTGGAGAGAGAGAGAGAGAGGGCCGGGGCTCAGGCGACGGAGAGCGTGACCTCGATGTTGCCGCGGGTCGCGTTCGAGTACGGGCACACCTGGTGCGCGGCCTCGACGAGCTTCTGGGCCTCCTCGCGGCTGGCCTTCGGCAGGGTCACCTCGAGGGCGACGGCCAGGCCGAAGCCACCCTCGCCGTTGTCACCGATCGAGACGTCGGCGACCACCTCGGAGTCGGAGACGTCCGCGCCGGACTTCTGGCCGACCAGGCGCAGGGCCGAGTGGAAGCAGGCGGCGTAGCCGGCGGCGAACAGCTGCTCGGGGTTGGTGGCACCCCCGGGTCCGCCCATCTCCTGCGGCGTGCGGACATCGGTGGACAGGATGCCGTCGACGGACTCGACGTGGCCGTTGCGGCCGTCTCCGGTGGCAACGGCGCTGGCGGTGTAGAGAGGCTTCATGTCCCCAACACTATTGCGCGCAATTCAATCGAGCAACAGATAGAATGGCGACGTGGACGACTACCCGCAGCTCGCACTCGACCGACAGCTCTGCCTGCCCCTCTACGCCGCCTCGCGCGCCGTGACGCGGCGGTACACCGAGCTGCTCGCCGAGGTCGGCCTGACGTACCCGCAGTACCTGTGCCTGCTGGCGCTGTGGGACGCCGATGAGCCGCTCAGTGTGGGTGAGCTGGGCGCCCGGCTGCACCTGGACTCCGGAACCCTCACTCCCCTGCTCAAGCGCCTGGCGGCTGCGGGCCTCGTCACCCGATCGCGCGACGAGGCCGACGAGCGACGAGTGCTGGTGTCGGTCACCGACCAGGGCTGGGCGCTGCGGCCGCGCGTCGCGGACGTCCCCCTGCGGCTGGCGCAGGGCATGGGACTGGAGCAGGCCGACGGCGACGCCCTGCGGAGCCTGCTCGACCATCTGCTGGCCGAGCTGGAGCACTGACGCAGAGGTCAGAGCGGCAGCTTGGGCTGCGGCGGGGCGTGCGCCGGATCGACGCCGTCGAAGAGGCTGGAGACGGACTCACCGGCGTGGATGCGGGCGATCGCCTCGGCGAACAGCGGGGCCACCGAGCGGACCTTGAGCTCGGGCCAGTCGGCCGGCGCGGGAACCGTGTCGGTGGTGACGACCTCCGTGATGGCCGGGTGCGAGCGCAGCCGCTCGACCGCCTTGCCGGCGAACAGGCCGTGGGTGCAGGCCACGGAGGCCTCGGTGACGCCGAACTCCTTGAGCTTGTCCATCAGCTCGATGATCGAGCCGCCCGTGGCGATCTCGTCGTCGAGCACGATCGCGCGCTTGCCCGCGACGTCGCCGACGATCGTGTCGATCACGACCTTGTCATCGGCCTTGCGCTGCTTGCTGCCGGCCGCGACGGGCAGGCCGAGCAGGCGGGCGAACTGCGAGGCCGTCTTGGCGTTGCCGAAGTCCGGCGAGACGACGATCGCGTTCGAGAGGTCCTGCGCCCGGTAGTGGTCGGCGAGCTCGCCCAAGGCGGTCAGGTGGTCGACCGGCACCGAGAAGAAGCCGTGCACCTGGGGCGCGTGCAGCGTCATCGTGACGACGCGGTTCACGCCGGCGGTGGCCAGCAGGTCGGCGACCAGCTTGCCGCCGATCGAGATGCGCGAGGCGTCCTTCTTGTCCGAGCGCGCGTAGGCGTAGTGCGGGATCACGACCGTGACCGAGGCCGCCGAGGCCCCGCGGGCCGCGTCGACCATGAGCAGCAGCTCCATCAGGTGGTCCTGCGTCGGGGGCACCAGCGGCTGGACGATGTAGACGTCTCGCTGGCGACAGTTCGCCAGCAACTGCACCTGCAGGCAGTCGTTGCTGAAGCGCGTCGTCTCCGAACGGCTCAGGGGCACGCCGAGATGACTGCAGATCTCCTCGGCGAGGGCGCGGTGGGCACTTCCCGAGAAGACCACGATGTCACTCACGAATCGAAGGCTAACGGGTCGCGGCGAGCCATGAACAGGTCATGCCCAGAGCTGACCCTCGAGGCGGTCCTCCGCCTCGTCGATCGTGCCCTCGTACGCCCCCGTCGACAGGTACTTCCAGCCGGCATCGGCCACGACGAACGCGATGTCGGCGCGCTCGCCGGCCTTGACCGCCTTGGCGGCCTGCGCCAGAGCCGCGTGCAGGATCGCGCCGGTCGAGATGCCGGCGAAGACGCCCTCGCGGTCGATCAGCTCGCGCACGCGGCGCACCGCGTCACGCGGCCCGACCGAGAACCGTGAATCGATCAGGGACGCGTCGTACAGCTCGGGAACGAAGCCCTCGTCGATGTTGCGCAGCCCGTAGACCAGCTCGCCGTAGCGCGGCTCGGCGGCGATGATGCGGACGCTGGGCCGGTGCTCGCGGAAGAACCGCCCGACGCCCATGAGGGTGCCGGTGGTGCCCAGCCCTCCGACGAAGTGCGTGATCTCGGGCAGGTCCGCGAACAGCTCGGGCGCCGTGCCGCGGTAGTGCGCCTCGGCGTTGGCGGGGTTGCCGTACTGGTAGAGCATCACCCAGTCGGGGTGCTCCGCCGCGAGACCCTTGGCCACGCGCACCGCCTCGTTGGACCCGCCGGCGGCCGGCGAGCTGATGATCTCGGCCCCGAACATCGTCAGCAGCTGACGCCGCTCGATCGACGTGTTCTCGGGCATGACGCAGATCAGCTGGTAACCGCGCTGACGCGCGACCATCGCCAGCGAGATGCCGGTGTTGCCGCTGGTCGGCTCGAGGATCGTGCAGCCGGGAGTCAGCGACCCGTCGGCCTCGGCGGCCAGGATCATCGACAGCGCCGCGCGGTCCTTGATCGAGCCGGTGGGGTTGCGGTCCTCGAGCTTGGCCCACAGCCGCACGTCGTCACTCGGCGACAGGTTCGGCAGTCCGACCAGCGGCGTGTGACCGACCGAGTCGACGAGCGAGTCGTAGCGCATGCTCAGGCAGCGCCGCCCGCGACCGCGGGCAGGATGACGACGGTGTCGCCCTCGGAGAGCGCGGTCTCGAGACCACCGGTGAAGCGGACGTCCTCGTCGTTGACGTAGACGTTGACGAAGCGGCGCAGCTGGCCGTCCTCGAGGAGGCGCTCCTTGAGGCCCTCGTGGTTCGACTCCAGATCGTCGATCAGGGCGGACAGGGTGGCGCCGTCGGCGTCGACGGCGCGCTCACCCCCGGTGTAGGGGCGCAGGATCGTGGGGATGCGGACCTCGACGGCCATCAGTTGTCACCTTCGGTTCGGGGGGCTGCCTCGGCGGCAGTCGTGCTGTCTTCGGTGTAACGATCCACGACGCGAACTTCTTCCTCGGTGATCTCACCGTCGACGATCCGGTAGGACCGGAAGTCGACCGGCCCGGCCTCGTGGGCGCCGTCGCGGGTGGACACGAGCACGTAGTGGGCGCCGGGCTCGCCGGCGAGGTTGACGTCGGTGCGCGACGGGTAGGCCTCGGTGGCCGTGTGCGAGTGGTAGATGACGACGGGCTCCTCGTCGTTGTCGTCCATCTCGCGGTAGAGCCTCAGCAGGTCGCCGGAGTCGAACTCGTAGAACGTGGGCGACATCGCGGCGTTGAGCATCGGAATCAGCCGCTCGGGGCGGTCGGACCCGATCGGCCCGGCGATGACGCCACAAGCCTCGTCGGGGTGGTCGCGGCGTGCGTGGGCGACGATCGCCTCGACGTGCTCGCGCAGGATGGTCAACACAGTGCCCCAGTCTATCGAGCAGGGCCCGCGGCCCCTCGACCCATCCGCTGGACGGACGGGTCAGGCGACGTTGACCAGGGTCTCCTGGACGTAGCCGAGCCAGTCGAAGACGTCGCCCATCGCCAGCGTGGCCTCGTCGTCGGACTCGGCGAGGCGCTCGGCGTCCTCCTCGGTCTCGATCCCCAGCCGCACGGCCAGGGCGATCCGGATGTCAGTGAGCGCTCGCAGCCAGGCCATGACCTGCGGCTCGTCGAGCTCGACCTCGACGTGCTTGGCGCCGACGTCGAGACCGCCGTCCTCGAGGCTCTCGATGACGACGTGGGCGTTGGCGACCTTGCCCGACGACAGGGACTGCTCGGTGAAGCGACGGAACTCCGCGGACTCCTGCGGGTCGTCGCGGTAGGCATCGGGCAGCAGCCGGGCCAGCACCGGATCCTCGGGAGGCAGGGCCGGCCCGGTCATCCCGATCATCTGCGCCAGCGGGTCGGGCTCGGACTCGCTGGGGCCGTTGCGGTCCTGCAGCAGCTCGACGACCTGGCTGGCGAGGTTCACCAGGAGCTGGGCCTCGTTGAGCTCGAAGGTCGCGGTGACGGTGCCGCGGCGGCGACGGCGGAAGGGCTTCATGCGTCGCTCCGCTCGAGGGTCGCCCACAGGCCGTACTCGTGCATCGCCTGGACGTGGCGCTCCTGCTCCTCGCGGCGCCCGCTGGAGACGACGGCGCGGCCTTCCTCGTGGACGGCGAGCATCAGCTGGTGCGCCTTCTCCTCGGTGTAGCCGAAGTAGGTCCGGAAGACGAACGCCACGTACGACATCAGGTTCACCGGGTCGTTCCAGACGATCGTCACCCACGGGTCCTCGAGCTGGATGACGAGGTCGGCCTCCGGCTGCTCGGTCTCGACGGGGGTGGGGGTGCTCACGCCACCATTGTGCCTGCCCGGGTCCGGCGCACGAAGGTCACCGTGGACCTACGCTGAGTCCATGGTGTCGACCGCGCTGCTCACCGACCACTACGAGCTGACGATGCTCCAGGCCACGCTGGCCGACGGCACCGCCGAACGGCGCAGCGTGTTCGAGGTGTTCGGGCGCCGGTTCCACGGTGGACGTCGGTTCGGCGTGGTGGCGGGCACCGGCCGGGTCCTGGACGCGCTGGCCGACTTCCGCTTCGATCCCGCCGAGATCGAGTTCCTGCGCTCGGCGCGCGTCGTCGACGAGGCGACCTGCGACTGGCTCGCCGACTACCGCTTCACGGGTGACATCTGGGGCTACCCCGAGGGCGAGCTGTGGTTCCCGGGCTCGCCGGTCCTGCGGATCGACTCGACGTTCGGCGAGGGCGTCATCCTCGAGACGCTGATCCTGTCGATCCTCAACCACGACTCGGCCATCGCCTCGGCCGCGGCGCGGATGACCCTGGCCGCCGGCGACCGCCCGTGCATCGAGATGGGCACCCGGCGCACGCACGAGGAGGCGGCCGTCGCGTCGGCGCGAGCCGCGTACATCTGCGGCTTCGCCGCCACCTCGAACCTCGAGGCCGGCCGCCGGTACGCGATCCCGACCGCGGGCACCGCCGCCCACGCCTTCACGCTCGTCCACGACACCGAGCGCGACGCCTTCGCCTCGCAGGTCGCGTCGCTCGGCGCCGAGACGACCCTGCTGGTCGACACGTACGACACGCCCCAGGGCGTCGCCACCGCGATCGAGGTCGGCGGCGCGACGCTGGGCGGCGTGCGCCTGGACTCCGGCGATCTGGGCGACGTCGCCCGCACCACCCGCGCCCAGCTGGACGCCGCAGGCAACACCGACACCAAGATCACCGTGACGAGCGATCTGGACGAGTACGCCATCGCCGCGCTGGCCGCCGCTCCGGTCGACGGCTACGGCGTCGGCACCTCGCTGGTCACCGGCTCGGGCTCCCCCACCAGCGGCTTCGTCTACAAGCTCGTCGCGCGCGAGTCGAGCGACGGCACGATGCTCGGCGTCGCCAAGAAGAGCAAGGACAAGGCGTCGGTCGGCGGCCGCAAGACGGCGCTGCGTCGGCTGAACCACAAGGGCGTCGCCGAGGCCGAGGTCATCGGCATCGACATCACGCCGCGCGACGACGGTGACGACCGCGAGCTGATGGTCCCACTCGTCGAACAGGGCAAGCGCGTCCACGACGCGACCCTGCACGATGCCCGCGAGCGACTGCAGGCATCCCTGGGCGAACTGCCCGCCGCCGCGAGGCGCCTCTCGAAAGGCGACCCCGCCATCCCGACCATCTTCGAGGAGGGCTGAGATGAGCGGTCCACGCACGTTGCTCGTCGTCGACGTCCAGAACGACTTCTGTGAGGGCGGCTCGCTGGCCGTCACGGGCGGCTCGGCGGTCGCCGACGCCGTCGCCGAGCTCATCGCCCGGCAGGACTACGACCTGGTGATCGCGACCCGTGACCACCACATCGACCCGGGCTCCCACTTCAGCCACGAGCCGGACTTCGTCGACTCCTGGCCGCCGCACTGCGTCGTGGGCACGCCCGGCGCCGACCTGCACCCGGCCCTGAGCGACGACCTGTTCGCCGCGATCTTCGACAAGGGCGAGTACGAGGCCGCCTACTCCGGCTTCGAGGGCCGGAACGCCGACGGGCATGCCCTGGCCGACTTCCTGCGCGGCCGAGACGTCACGGAGATCGCGGTGTGCGGCATCGCCACGGACTACTGCGTGCGAGCCACCGCCCTGGACGCCGCGGGCGAGGGCTTCAAGGTCACCGTGCTGGGTGACCTGACCGCCGCCGTGGCGCCGGACAGTCTCAACCGGGTGCAGCAGGAGTGGGCCGCGGCGGGCATCAGCACCGTCACGGCCTCCTGACCCCGGCTCAGCCGACGAGCAGCTCCAGCGTCCGCACGCGGCCCGGCGTCGTGCGCGGGTCGGCGCCGCGGCGGGCCGACGCGACCGGGTGCAGCATGACCTCGTCGACGTCGAACTCCGCGGCCAGCGCCTCGAGCTCCTTGCGGGCGGTGTCGGGATCGCCGACCACCATGCGGGCCAGTCCGGAGTCCACGAGCGACTCCATGCCCGGATCGAGCTCGAGCTGCTCGGCGTCCTCGACCAGGTCGATCGGCAGCAGGGACTTGCCGGTCTGGAGGCGGGCCATGTTCTGCAGGTTCGGCAGCGCCAGTGCGGTCGCCTCGTCGGCCGTCTCGGCGACGACGATGTTCGCCGTCAGGAACGTGGTGGGGCGCTCACAGATGTCGCTGGGCTGGAACTCCGAGCGGTAGACAGCCAGGGCCTCCGCCGTGCCCCGGCCAGCGAAGTGGTGTGCGAAGACGTAGGGCAGGCCCTTGGCGGCGGCCAGATGGGCCGAGTACATCGAGGACCCGAGCAGCCACAGCTGCGGCGCGCTGACGGCAGCGGGCGTGGCCTTGAGGATGTACTGCTGGTTCGGGATCGGCACCCGCACGCCACGGCCGTCCATCAGGGCTGCGACGTCGTCGAGGTACTGCGGGAACTTGGCGATGTCGGAGTCGTCACGGCCCGCGGCGCCGCGCAGGGCCCACGAGGTGACGGGGTCCGAGCCCGGGGCGCGACCGATGCCCAGATCGATGCGGCCGGGGAAAGCGGCCTCCAGGATGGCGAACTGCTCGGCGACGGCGAGCGGGGCGTGGTTGGGCAGCATCACGCCACCCGAGCCGACCCGGATGCGCTCGGTCGCGGCGGCCAGGAGCGCGATCAGGACCGGCGGCGACGCGGCCGCGACGGCCGGCATGTTGTGATGCTCGGCGACCCAGTACCGCTCGAAGCCGAGCCGGTCGGCCGTGCGGGCCAGGTCGGTGGCCGCGGCGACGGCGTCTCCCGTCGTCTGGTCGGTGCGAACAGGGACGAGATCCAGGACCGAGAACTTCATACCGGTCTCAACGACACCGAGCGCGTGAGGATTCCCGCGCGCTAGCGTCGGAGGATGCGCGAAGCATTCGGAGCGACGTTCACCGGACCCGAGGGCTACCTGAACACGCCCGCCTACGGACTGCCGCCGAAGGTCACCGTCGACGCCGTCGAGCGGGTCCACCGCGGCTGGGCCGCGGGCACCGTCACGGGCGCGGACTTCGATGCCGACATCGCGGCGGGCCGGGAGGCCTTCGCCCGCATCGCCGGGGTCCCGGTCGCGTCGGTGACGATGGGCGCGTCGGTCGCGGCCCTGCTGGGACCGGTGGCCTCCTGCCTGAACGACGGCGCCAGCGTGCTGGTCCCCGAGGGCGAGTTCACCTCCGTGAGCTTCCCCTTCGCGGCGCACCACGGGCGTGACGTCACCGTCACGGAGGTGCCGCTGGATCGCCTGGTCGAGGCCGCGCCCGATCACGACGTCGTCGCCGTCTCCACCGTGCAGTCCGCCGACGGAGCCCGGGTGGACCTCGCGGCGCTGCGCGCGGCGACGGAGGGGTCCGACACGATCGTGATCCTCGACGCGACGCAGCAGCTCGGATGGCTGAGCCTCGACCTCGCCTGGGCCGATGTCGTCGTGAGCTCGACCTACAAGTGGCTGCTGAGCCCGACCGGGATCGCGTGGGCGGCCTACTCGGACCGTCTCCTGGCCCGGATCGTGCCGCACCACGCGAACCGCTATGCCGGCGGTGCGCCGTGGGATACGACCTACGGCCTGCCGCTGCGGCTGACCGACGACGCCCGCCGGTTCGACATCTCCCCCGCGTGGTTCCCGGTCGTCGGCGCCGCCGCGAGCCTGACGTGGATCGCGTCCCTGGACATCGACGCGGTCACCGCGCATTGTCTCGGACTGGCCGACCGGGCCCGAACCGCTCTGGGGCTGACGCCGGGAGCGTCTCCGATCGTCTCGATCCCGATCGAGCACGCGGCGATCCGGCTCCAGGAGGCCGGCCTGCGCGCCTCGGTGCGTCAGGGGGCGGCGCGGGTCGGCTTCGCCCTCTACAACACCGAGGACGACCTCGATCGCGTCGTCGAGGCCCTGAATGCGTGATGCCCGGTCCCGCGGGGAAGGCTGCAGGACCGGGCATCACTCCCATGTGGAACCCTGAGTTGTACGTTTGCACAGTTTCTGTGAAAAGGCGAGCCCCTAGGTGCCCAAGTTCTCTATGAGGAAACCGCCCGGATAGCTGCGGATCCGCCGAGAGTCCCGCACGCTGCGCGGCGTCCGGCGCTCCGGGAACAGACGAACGACGCGCCCGCGCAGACGCAGCGCGCCGTGGGACGCGCGCTCGAACCAGGCCGGCGGGTGGTCGTACCCGAACGCCGTCCGCAGGTGCGGGTCCATGATCGCCACACTGAAACGGCGCACCACCGGCGCCAGCGGCCGCGGGTAGAACGTGGTCAGCAACGCCAGCGTCGCGTCGGCCACCGCGCGCGACTTCGGGTCGAAGACGAAGTGCACGGCCTCGTAGTCGTCGAGCAGCCGCTCGAACCCGGCCAGGTCCCGCGGCAGGTCGCGGATGCCCATCAGCCGGCCCAGGCGCAGGTAGTAGGCGACGCCCGCGGTGTCCTCGACGGACGTCGTGCGGCGCCAGCCGTACCGGTTGATCCACCGGTTCGGCATGACGACGAAGGTCGCCAGCACGTACCGCAGGTCGTCGTTGCTGATGTCGTAGCGGCCGTGCATCTGGTTCATCCGCCGGACGGCGGACCGGCCCGGCTCGCTCTCCAGCCCCTGCTCGACCATCTCCGCCAGCAGCAGTGCGGTGTCGTCGTGACGGCGCTGGGTGTCGGTCGTGAACTGGCCGGTGTCGTACAGCAGGCGCCCGATGGACGGCACGGCGTACGTGCGGAAGAGCGCGAAGCTCAGGGCCTGCTCGAGGTCCCACGGGAAGTCGTACTGGCCGAAGAGCCGCACGATCTCCTCGTAGTCGGCCTCGGGGTCCAGGCCGGCCGACCGGACGCGACGGCTCATGCCGGCACCACGACGCGCGCGGCGACGAAGTCGATGATGTCCGAGACCGCCTGCTCCGCCCCCGGCACGACGCCCGGCAGGCTGAGGAAGCCGTGCACCGTCCCGGCGTACTCGCGATAGCGCACGGGCACCCCGGCCCGTCTCAATGCCTCGCGGTAGTGGACGCCGTTGTCCAGCAACGGGTCGTGGTCGGCCGTGAGGATGAACGCCGGCGGCAGCCCGTCGAACGAGGTGGCCCGCAGCGGCGAGGCGCGCGGGTCCGTCGTGCCGTACGCGTCGCCGAGGTACAGGTGCGCGAACGCGCTCATGTTCTTCGACGTCAGGACCGCCTCGTCGGGCATCCGCAGCTCCGAGGCGAACGTCTCGTACATCTCCACCGCCGGGTAGATGAGCACCTGCGCCCGCAGGTGCGGCCCGCCCTCATTGACCGAGCGCTGGGCCGCGACGGCGGCCAGGTTGCCGCCGGCGCTGTCACCCATGACGGCCATCCGGTCGACGTCGAGTCCCAGCGCGTCGGCCCGGTCGGCGATCCAGCCGAGGGCCTCCCACGTGTCGTCGACGGCCGCCGGAAACGGATGCTCCGGCGAGAGCCGGTAGGACGGCGAGACGACCGTCGCACCGCTGCCCGCCGCCACCCGGGAGGCGAGCCAGGCGGACTGTTCGGGCCTGCCCTGCACCCAGCCGCCGCCGTGGTAGTTCACGATGACCGGCCGCTTCCCTCCGACTCCGGTCGGCCGGTGGACCACGGCGCGCAGGGTGCGCCCCCGCAGCGGGATCTCGATCTCCTCGGCCCGAGCACGCCGGTCGGGAGCGCCGAAGACGATGCGGCCCGGCAGGGTCTGGCCCAGCCGGACACGCTCGGCGCGCAGCTTCGCGTGGTCCGTGGCCTCCTCGACGGGCGTGGCGAGGCGTTGCAGGACGGTGGCGAAGATCTTCGTGCGCAGTGGCAGTGGGGCACTCACGCGGTCAGCCTAGGGCTTGGCTGTGACCGGGGACACACCCTGAGTACTTTCGTCCGAGGCGCGGATCAACCCGAGGCGCGCAGCGCCCAGTCGCGCAGCACGTCGATGCGGTGCTGGAGCTGGGCCGTGGTGGCCTGGGCGGCCGGCGGTCCGCCGCACTCCTGCCGGAGTCGGTTGTGCGTGACGCCGTGGGGCGTGCCCGTGCGGTGGTGCCACGCCGCGACGAGGGAGTTCAGCTGGCGGCGCAGCTCGGCGCGACGCTCGTACTCGACATCGGCCTCGGCCCGCGCGGGCGCCTCGGCGCGCTTGCGGTTGCGGGCGCCACGCAGCAGCTCGGCCACCTGGTCGCGCTCGAGCAGGCCCGGGATGCCGAGGAAGTCGAGCTCGTCGCTGTCGCCGGCGACCATCTCGTAGTCGATCGGCGAGAACTCGTCGCCGTCGTAGACCACCCGGTCGAACGAGGCCTCACTGCCGATCGCGGCGTACTGGTTGCCCAGCTCGTCGCTGGCGCCCTCGGACGCGTTGGCGCGGGCGATCAGCGCCTCCTCGGCGGCGAACAGGTCGCCCTCGTCGTGGACGGGCCGGCCGATCACGTGGTCGCGCTCGGCCTCGAGGTCGGCGGCCAGCTTGAGCAGTCCCGGGACGCTGGGCAGGAACACCGAGGCGGTCTCGCCGCGGCGACGGGCACGGACGAAGCGGCCCACGGCCTGCGCGAAGAACAGCGGGGTGGCGATCGTGGTGGCGTAGACACCGACGGCCAGGCGCGGGACGTCGACGCCCTCACTGACCATGCGGACCGCGACCATCCACGGGTCGTTGCCGGCCGCGAACTCGGCGATGCGGGCGCTCGAGCCGGTCTCGTCGGAGAGCACGAGGGTCGGCGCCTGCCCGGTCAGCTCCTTGAGCACCGAGGCGTAGGCACGTGCCGACGTCTGGTCGCTGGCGATCACGAGGCCGCCGGCGTCATGGATGTCGCGGCGCACCTCGATCAGGCGCTTGTGCGCGGCCTCGAGCACGGCGGGAACCCATGAGCCCGTCGGATCGAGCGCGGTGCGCAGGGCCTGGGCGGTCTGGTCGCGGGTGAGCGGCTCGCCGAGTCGGGCCGAGACCTCGTCACCGGCGCTGGTGCGCCACTGCATCTCACCGGAGTACGCCATGAACAGCACCGGCCGGACGACGCCCTCCTTGAGGGCCTCCCCGTACCCGTAGGCATAGTCGGCGACGCTCGAGATCGACCCGTCCCCGACCGGCGCGTACGTGACGAACGGGATCGGGTTGTCGTCGGAGCGGAACGGCGTGCCGGTCAGCGACAGACGGCGGATGGCCGGCTCGCAGGCCTCCAGCACGGCCTCGCCCCAGCTGAGGGCGTCGCCGGCGTGGTGGACCTCGTCCAGGATCACGAAGGTGCGGCTGCGCTCGATGCGCACGCGGTGGCCGACCGGGTTGGTGGCCAGGCCCGCGTAGGTGACGCAGTAGCCGTCGAAACGGGCGCCGAGCGCCCCGTTGAGGCTGGGCTCGAGCGCGATGCCGGAGCGGGCGGCGGCCTGGGCCCACTGGGTCTTGAGGTGCTCGGTCGGGGTGACGACCACGACGCGCTCGACGATGCGGCGGTGCAGCAGATCGGCGGCGATCGTCAGAGCGAAGGTGGTCTTGCCCGCGCCGGGCGTGGCGACCGTGAGGAAGTCAGCGGGCTGCGTGCGGACGTACTGCTCGAACGCCTCACGCTGCCAGGCCCGCAGTGGCAGGCCGGCACTCACTGGTCGGAGTCACTCCCGGAGCCCTCGTCGTCGCCGGGCTTGAAGTTCTCCCAGATGTCCTTGCACTCGGGGCAGACCGGGAAGCGCTGCGGGTCGCGACTGGGGACCCACACCTTGCCGCACAGGGCGACGACGGGCGTGCCCATGACCATCGCCTCGGTCAGCTTGTCCTTCGGGACGTAGTGGCTGAAGCGCTCGTGATCGCCGTTGTCGAGGCGTTGTTCCGTGCGCTCGTCTGAAACGGTCTGGGCACCGCGGCCGAAGAATCCCACGCCCCCATCCTAGGCGACGGACCCGACGAGTTCGGCCGGTCCTCGCAGACGATCTCAGTTCAGGCCGGGATCATCGGGAAGGTTCGCCCAGAACCGCACCTCGCCGCGCTGGCGCCGGAGCACCTCGTTCCAGAGCAGCTCGGGAATCGGCGAGATCAGGTCGCCGTCCTGCGCGGGCAGCACGAGCCACGCCCCCGCCTCGATCTCGGCCTCGAGCTGCTCGGGCGACCACCCGGCGTACCCGGCGAAGACCCGCAGGCCGAGCAGCTCGCCGCCGGCCGGCGGGGGTCCGTCGAGGTCGACCAGCCCGACGCGACCGGCCGTCTGGCGCCATCCGACGGGACGGACCGACACGTCGGTGACGACTCCCACGGCCAGCGCCGAGTCCATCCCGACCGGCCCGCCCTCGAACAGGCGGCCCGGCGCGTTGGCGACCTCGCCCCAGTCGGGCAGCACCTCGTCGACGTCCGATTCCATGGGGCGGTTGACGATCACGCCCAGCGCGCCGTCCTCGTCGTGGTCCAGGACGTACACGACGCTGCGCCAGAAGGGCCCCGCCTCGATCGCCGACGTGGCGACCAGCAACTGGCCGCGTACCGATGCCATACCCCCATAGTGCCTGACGCGGGCCGGTCCTGATCTAGACTGCCGCTCATGGCCGACGCCGAGCGCGACGAGGAGTTCACCGTCGACGTACTCGCCGAGCGGGCCGGGATGACGGTGCGCAACGTCCGCGCGTACTCCACGCGAGGCCTGATCGACCCGCCCCGGCTCGAGGGTCGCACCGGCTACTACACCCAGAAGCACCTGCAGCGGCTCGTCCTGATCCGCACGCTGCTGGGCCGCGGCTTCACGCTCGCCGCGATCGAGGACGCGATCCTGAAGTCCCCCTCGACGGCCTCGAACGTGGCCCTGGACCTCATCAGCATCTTCGAGGTCGAGGACGACGAGGACCCGACCGAGCTGATCGGGCGGGCCGAGCTGGCGTCGCTCTCGGGCGTGGGGCCCGACCACGAGCTGCTCGACCGCATGACCGAGTTGGGCCTGCTGGAGAAGGTCGACGAGGACACGATCCGCATGCTCGAGCCGGGCGTCGTCCGGCCCGGCGCGGCCGCCGTGGCGATCGGACTCAGCCCCGACAGCGTCGTCGACATCGTCCCGCACATGCGCGAGCACCTCGAGCAGGTCTCGGACCGCTTCGTCCACCACGTCACGCGTGACGTGGTCCAGCCGTTCCTCGACGCGGGCCTGCCCCAGGAGGAGTGGCCCGTCGTGTTCGAGAAGATCGACCGGCTGATCCCCATCGCCAGCCAGGTCGTCGTCTCGATGTTCCGCAGCGTGCTGCGTCAGGCCATCGAGACCGAGATCGGCCACAAGCTGGAGGAGTTGGCCGGGGGCGACCAGCCGTCCTCCTGACGCGCGACCAGGCCGTCACTTGATGGTGACGGCGCCTGCCTCACGCTTGCTCAGCAGCTCGATCCAGGTCTTGCCGCGCGGCAGCTGCAGCGGCTTGCCGTCGCGAGTGGTCAGGACGATGGTCGAGGCGTTGTTGGCCTTCTTCCACTTCGCGTTGACGCGCGTGCCGCCGATCAGCACGACGGCCTTGCCGCTGCCGTCGAAGACCGTCTCGGGCACGGGGTTGCCGGCGGGATCGGTGTAGCCCGCATCCTTCTCGTCGGCCCACAGCACCACGAGGTTCTTGGCGCCGAACTCCTTGTCGCTGGTGCCGTTGGTGCGCTTCCAGACCTTGCCGTCGAACTTCCAGTTCGTCGTGTGCGTCCGCGAGAAGGCGACGCTGGCCGTCGAGACCTGCGGGCCCTTGAGCGCGGGGGCGCCGGCGTCGGCCCACTGGAAGTAGGGGCGCTCGGGCTGCTTGTCCTTCGCCGACTTGTTGAGCTTCGGCAGGTCGACCACGACGTTGTACGGCGCGTAGCCGGAGTCGCGCGACAGGCCCGGCGAGCCGGCGTCCTGCGAGTGGATCGTGATGCCGGCCTTCTTGATCCGCGAGATCGTGCGGCCGGCTCCGCCGGAGGCGACGATCTGGCCGCGGACCGGCTTGGCGATGCCGATGTCGGTGGCGCGCATCGAGCGCACGTGGCCGACCACGTCGGGCAGCGACGAGTAGTAGAGCGCGGCGAGGCGGGTGACGCCACCCTCGACGGTCTCCTCGACGACCATGTCGGCGCGGTCGATGTTCTCCTGCGGCGCCGACGCCGCGGTGTTGTCGACCTTGACCACGAACACCGGGTTCGCCGGCGTCTTGTTCATCGTGGCGCCGGTCAGCGGGTTGACCGCGACGATCTGGCCCGCGTCACCCTTGTTCGGCTCCTTGGGGTCGGGCGAGCTCTTCTCGTCTCCGCCAGAACACGCCCCCAGGGTCAGCACGAGGGCACAGGTCACCGACAACATCCGCAACTTCATACCCCCAGCATGCCTGAGGCGGGGTCACGATCCGGCGCGCGGGGAGGTGTCGTCGGTCTCCCTTTCGCGGGGCCCCTGTCGGACCTCGGTGCCACCATGGGTCCATGGGTTTCGGCGAGGCGACCACCACGTGGTTCGACGAGTCGTTCGCCGGGCCCACTCCCGCCCAGACGGGCGCCTGGCAGGCGATCGAGCGGGGTCGGCACACGCTCGTCGTCGCACCGACCGGCTCGGGCAAGACGCTCGCCGCGTTCCTGTCGGCGATCGACGGACTGCTGCACCGTGATCGCGACGTCGAGCCCGAGGGCACGTCGGTGCTCTACATCTCGCCGCTCAAGGCGCTGGCGGTCGACGTCGAGCGCAACCTGCGGTCGCCCCTCGTGGGAATCTCGGGGGTCGCCGCGCGGCTGGGCCAGGAGCTGGCTCCCGTCACCGTGGGCGTTCGCACGGGCGACACTCCCCCGACCGAGCGGCGCCGGCTGCAGTCGCATCCGCCCGACGTCCTGATCACCACGCCCGAGTCGCTGTTCCTCGTGCTCACCTCGGCCTCGCGCGAGATGCTGCGCGGGGTCCACACCGTCATCGTCGACGAGGTCCACGCCGTGGCCGGCACCAAGCGTGGCGCCCACCTTGCGGTCTCGCTCGAGCGGCTCGACGACCTCCTCGAGAAGCCGGCCCAGCGGATCGGCCTGTCGGCCACCGTCAGTCCCCACGACGAGGTCGCGCGATTCTTGGGCGGCCGCGCTCCCGTCGAGGTCGTGGCCCCCGAGGCTCCGTCGAGGCTCGAGCTGTCGGTGCGGGTTCCGGTCGAGGACCTCACCGAGATGCCGCCGCGCCACGGGGGGCCGCGCGAGGGCAGCGCCGCCCGCGGCCTCGACGAGCCGAAGGACGCCGGTGGCACGATCTGGCCGCACGTCGAGGAGGCGATCGTCGACGCGATATCGGCGGCGCGCACCACCATCGTCTTCGCCAACAGCCGCGGCGTGGCCGAGCGATTGACTCAGCGGCTCAACGAGGTCTGGGTCGAGCGCGAGACCGGCCAACGGCCCGAGCCCGCCACCCGGCAGCCGGCGCACATGGGCGGGCTCTCCGGGATCTCCCTGGGCACCGAGCCCGTGCTGGCGCGGGCCCACCACGGCTCGGTCAGCAAGGAACAGCGCGCCCTCATCGAGGACGACCTCAAGTCCGGCCGGCTGCGCTGCGTCGTGGCCACGTCCAGCCTCGAGCTGGGCATCGACATGGGCGCGGTCGACCTGGTCATCCAGGTGTCCGCGCCGCCCTCGGTGGCCTCGGGTCTCCAGCGGGTGGGCCGCGCCGGCCACCAGGTCGGTGAGGTCTCCCGCGGGCTGGTCTTCCCCACCGGCCGCCATGACCTGCTCTCCACCACCGTCACGGTCGAGCGGATGCTGGCCGGCCGGATCGAGCGCCTGTCCGTGCCCGCGAACCCGCTCGACGTGCTGGCCCAGCAGACCGTCGCCGCGTGCGCGCTCGAGCCGATCGACGTCGAGGCCTGGTTCGAGACCCTGCGGCGCTCGGCGCCCTTCGCGACCCTGCCGCACGCCGCCTACGAGGCGACCCTCGACCTCGTCGCCGGGCGCTATCCCTCCGACGAGTTCGCCGAGCTGCGGCCGCGCGCCGTGTGGGACCGCGTGGCCGGCACGCTGACGGGTCGCCCCGGCGCCCAGCGACTGGCCGTCACCAGCGGCGGCACGATCCCCGACCGCGGCATGTTCTCGGTCGTCCTGGCCGGCGAGGAGGGCACCGCCGGGCGGCGCGTCGGCGAGCTCGACGAGGAGATGGTCTACGAGTCGCGCATCAACGACGTGATCGCCCTGGGCGCCACCAGCTGGCGAATCATGGAGATCACCTCCGACCGCGTCATCGTCGTGCCCGCGTTCGGACTGCCCGCGCGCCTGCCGTTCTGGCGCGGCGACGCGGTCGGGCGCCCCTACGAGCTGGGCGAGGCGATGGGCGCGTTCCTGCGCGAGCTCAGCGCGCTGTCGCCGGCGAAGCAGCGGGCGCGGGTCGAGGAGGTCGGGCTCGACGCCTACGCCGTCGCCAACCTCGCCGCCCTCATCACCGACCAGGTCGAGGCGACCCGCCAGCTGCCGACCGACACCACCTTGGTCGTCGAGCGGTTCCGCGACGAGGTCGGCGACTGGCGGCTGGTGCTGCTGTCCCCCTACGGCCGGGCCGTGCACGCTCCGTGGGCCCTCGTCGTCGGGCGACGGATCGAGCAGCGGTTCGGCGTCGACGGGGCGGTCGTGGCCTCCGACGACGGCATCGTCGCCCGGGTGCCGGACGTCACCGGTGAGCCGCCCGGCGCGGACCTGTTCGACCTCGAGGATCCCGAGGACCTCGAGTCCCAGGTCACCGAGCTGGTCGGCGGATCGGCCCTGTTCGCTGCGCGGTTCCGCGAGTGCGCCGCCCGCGCCCTGCTCCTTCCGCGTCGCAACCCGGGCGCCCGGGCCCCGCTGTGGCAGCAGCGTCGTCGCGCGGCGATGTTGCTCGACGTCACCCGCAAGTACCCCGACTTCCCGATCCTGCTCGAGACGGCGCGCGAGGTCCTGCAGGACGTCTACGACCTGCCTGCCCTGATGACCCTGGCTCGGCGCCTGCGCTCCCGAGAGGTCGCGCTGGTCGAAGTGGGCACCGACAACGCCTCGCCGTTCGCCCAGCGCCTGCTGTTCGGCTACGTCGGCGCCTTCCTCTACGACAGTGACCTGCCGCTGGCCGAGCGGCGAGCCGCGGCGCTGACCCTCGATCCCGAGCTGCTCGGGCAGCTGCTCGGCCGCGCCGACCTGCGCGAGCTGCTCGATCCCGAGGTGGTCCAGCAGACCGAGGCCGAGCTGCAGCGGCTCGTTCCCGAGCGCCAGGCCAAGAACCTCGAGGGCGTCGCCGACCTGCTGCGACTGCTGGGTCCCCTGACCTCCGACGAGGTCGCCGAGCGCACGCTCCCGGACGCGCGACTCGAGACCGGTGCCTGGCTGAAGGAGCTGCGGGAGTCGCGCCGCGTGGTCGAGGTGCAGGTCGGCGGGCAGCTGCGCTGGGCCGCGGTCGAGGACGCCGGTCGGTTGCGCGAGGCACTCGGCACGGCACTCCCGCTCGGGATCGCCGAGGCGCATCTCGCACCCGGTCCCGATCCCCTCGGCGAGCTGGTCGCGCGCTTCGCCCGCACCCATGGACCGTTCACCACCGAGTCCGTCGCCGCGCGGTTGGCCCTCGGTCCGGCCGTCGTGCGCGATGCCCTGCAACGGCTCTCCGACGTCGGCCGCGTCACCCGCGGCGAGTTCCTGCCGGTCGCCTCGGGCGACACCGAGTGGGTCGACTCCGAGGTCCTGCGGAGGCTGCGGAACCGCTCCCTGGCCGCGGCGCGCCAGCAGGTCGAGCCGGTCGACGCGGCGGCCTTCGCCCGGTTCCTGCCGTCGTGGCAGCACGTCGGCTCGCGGCTGCGCGGACCCGACGGCGTGCTGACCGTCGTCGAGCAGCTGGCCGGCGCCGCCCTGCCCGCCAGCGCGTGGGAGTCGCTGGTTCTGCCCTCGCGCGTCAGCGACTACTCCCCCGCCATGCTCGACGAGCTGACCACCGCGGGCGAGGTCACCTGGACCGGCGCCGGCACGCTGCCCGGACGCGACGGCTGGGTGCGGCTGCTGCCCGGCGACACCCCGGGACTCCCGACGGGCGATCTCGTCGAGGCCGGCGCCGATTCGACCGCCGGCCGTCTGCTCGAGGTGCTCGGCGACTCCGGGGCGTGGCTGTTCAGCGAGCTGGCCTCGCGGATCGTCGGCACCGAGCGCGAAGGTCTGGTCGAGGCGCTCTGGGAGCTGGTCTGGAGCGGCCAGGTCAGCAACGACACGTTCGCTCCCGTCCGCAGCCTCGTGGCCGGAGGCGGTGCGCACCGCACCCGCCGTCAGGCGCCCCGAGCCCGGATGATCGGCGGCCGGATGCGCGCGCCGCGTGCCGTCGTCCCGCCGATCGCCTCGGGGCGCTGGTTCTCTGTTCCTCTCGGCGGTCAGACCACGGCCGAGCACATCGCTCGCGCCGAGACGCTGCTCAACCGGTACGGCGTCGTCACCCGCGGGTCGGTCCAGGCCGAGCAGACTCCCGGCGGGTTCGCGGCGACCTATCGCGTCCTGCGCGAGATGGAGCAGAACGGCTCGGCACTGCGGGGCTACTTCGTCGACTCGCTGGGAGCCGCGCAGTTCGCAGCGCCGGGAGTCGTGGATCGCCTGCGGTCGTTCGTCCGTGACGACGACGAACCGGCGGACTCCCCCGCTGTCACGCTCGCGGCCACCGATCCCGCCAATCCGTTCGGAGCGGCCCTGCCGTGGCCCGGTCGCGGCGCCGACGGCCACCGGCCGGCGCGCAAGGCGGGATCCCTCGTGGTGATCCACGACGGGCGGGCGGTCCTGTACCTCGAGCGCGGCGGCAAGTCGGCGCTCACGTTCACCGACCAGCCCGCGGCGCTCACGGCGGCGGCCGAGTCCCTGGTCCAGACGGTCCGGCGCGGGCGGCTGGGCCGGCTCACCGTCCAGACCGCCGACGGTGAGCCCGTCGCGTCGACACCGTTGGGACAGGCCCTGGCCGCGGCGGGGTTCGAGGCCCACCTCAAGGGACTGCGGCTCGATGCCTGAGGGCGACACCGTCTGGCGCACCGCCCACCATCTGAACGAGGCGCTGGCGGGACGCGTGCTGACCGCGACCGAGTTCCGGGTGCCTCGCTACGCCACCGTCGACCTGGCGGGCGAGGTCCTGCGCGAGGTGGTCAGCGTCGGCAAGCACCTGCTGATGCGCACCGACGACCACTCCATCCACTCGCACCTGAAGATGGAGGGCTCCTGGCACCTCTACCGACCGGCGACCCTGCGCCGCGGGGGCCTGCGCCGCCCCGCCCACACGGTGCGGGCGATCCTGCGCACCGACGAGTGGGTCGCCGTGGGCTTCAGCCTCGGTATCGTCGAGGTGCTGCCGCGCGCGGACGAGGCCTCCGCCGTCGGCCATCTCGGGCCCGACGTCCTCGACCCAGCGTTCGACCGCGACCTCGCCCTGGCCAACCTGCGCCGCGACCCCGACCTGCCGGTCTTCGTGGCGCTGCACGACCAGCGCAGGGTCGCCGGCTTCGGCAACGAGTTCGTCAACGAGACCCTCTACCTCTCGGCGGTCGACCCGCGCACCCCGGTCGGCGAGGTCGACGTCGAGCGCATCCTCGACCGCGGGGTCAAGCTGATCCGCGCCAACCGCGACCGGATCGAGCGCTCCTTCACCGGCAGCCTCCGCCCCGGCGAGCTGCACTGGGTCTTCAGCCGCTCCGGCCGCCCCTGCCGCCGCTGCGGCACCATCATCCGCGAGACCGCCCTCGGCCCCCTCACCCAGGAACGCCGCGTCCACTGGTGCCCCACCTGCCAACCCGCCTCCGGCGGGCGAGATGTGTAGCGTTATCCACCCAGAATCGCTCGGATCCGCCGCATTCGGGTGCACAGCGCTACACATCGTGGGCCGCCGAGCCATCAGATGCGCGCCGCGAACTCGGCGTGCCATGCGGGACTGAGCCACGGACGACGACCTTGGAGTCCGCCGCGAACGAGGGCATCGTGGACCCGGTGCACGATCAGCGCCGGCCGCGCCAGGTCGGTGTCGTGCAGGACGATCACCCTCCACCCCAGCCGTTCGAGGTGCTCGCGCCGATCACGGTCCCAGCGGCGCTGATCGGCAACGCGTTCGTGCCACCGCCCGTCGTACTCCACGACCACGCGGTACCTCCAGAAGGCGAGGTCGACGCAGGCCACGCGGCCGCCCGCCGCGTCGCGGATGACCGAGTTCACGGCCGGATGCGGCAACCCCGCACGGACGAGCATCAGGCGCACGACCGTCTCCATCGGTGATCGCGCGTCTGCGACGAGGAAGCGCATGGCCTCGCGAGCCTTGACGACTCCGTCGAGGTGCCGGTCGTGGCAGTACGCGAGCAGCTCGTCGAAGGTCGCCAGCTTCCGCTGGATCAGCCAGTCACCGAACACGACCAACTGCACGAACGTCAACGCCAGCGCGCAATCGACGAACGTGCGCGGCGGCGACGTCACGCGGAGCCCGTCGACCTCCCTTGCTCCGATCGCGTGCTTGCGGCGATGCACCCTGATCCGGCGATCGCGTGTGACGGCGTTGCGGCGCGTCGACAGGTGGATCTGCTCGTCGTCGCCGCTCAACTCGGGTCCGTAGACGGCCTGCGCGCTGCGATGGCTGATGGCCGCGTCCTGCGGTCCGGCGAGCAATGCCGCTGCCAGCCACTGCCCCCGATCGACTTCGCCATCGGAGACGACGTAGACGCCGCGGAAGAGGCGCCGGAACCTCGAATGTCCGAGCTGGCGGTCAGTCAGCCCCGCGGCCCGCGCCTCCGCCACGGTGAACGGACGCCCTTGGAGCGAGCTCGGAATGTCGGCCATACGTCACGGTGACGGCCCTCGACTGGCCGCGACACCGGCCGCAGGAGCCCTGTGGAGTGGCGCTCAGTCCGTCCACACCGCGAGATGCGTAGCGCTGCCCACCCAAATTCCCCGAAATCGGCCAGTTTCATGTGGCTGCCGCTACACATCTCGCCCGCCGGAGGCGGGGCACCGCAGAGTCAGGTGCGAACCAGGTTCGCGGCGTGTTGGGCCAGGGCGGGGGCCATCTGGATGCCGTAGCCGGCTTGGCCGACGTACCAGAAGAAGCCATCGGCCTTCATGTCCCAGCGGGTGACCGGGTTGCCGTCGGGGGCGAAGGTGCGCAGGCCGGCCCACGCGGTGCGCACGCTGCGCAGGCCGAGGGTCGTGACGTCGTTGACGGCCTCGATGGCGCGGGCGATCTCGAGCTCGTCGGGCTTGGGGTCGCCGGGCTCGTGCAAGGTGGCGTCCTGCGGCGAGCAGAGCACCGCACCGCCCTCGGCCTTGAAGTAGAAGCCGTCGTCGATCCCGGCCGTGAACGGCACGCCCTCGAGCGTGACGCTCGTCGGCGACTGGAAGAGCGTGCGGCGTCGCGGCTCGAGGCGGAGCCGCTCGGCGCCGAACAACCCGCCCACCACGTCGCCCCAGGCGCCCGCCGCGTTCACCACGACGTGGGCGCGGAACACGTCACCCGAGGTCGTGGTCACGGCCCACTCCCCCGCGTCACGCAGGGCCGACGCGACGCGAGCCGACGTGACGACGGCGCCGCCGCGGGCACGGAAGGCACGGGTGTAGGCGTGGTGCAGTCCCATGACGTCGAGGTCCAGGGCGGTCTCGTCCCACGCCGCGACGGCGATGCATCCGGGCCGCAGCACCGGACACAGCCGTTCGGCCTCGGTCCCGTCGACGAGCTCGGCCGCCGTCTCGGCCACCAACCGGTGGACCTCCGCGTCACGCCCGTTGACACCCAGCCACAGGCAGGACATCGGCGACGCGACCGGGCCGTCGATGTCGAACGGCGGATCGATCAGGTAGTCGTGACTGGCCGTGGTGAACTCCCGCACGACCGGTGGACCGTAGGAGCCGATCCAGGTCGCCGCCGAGCGCCCCGTCGTGTGCAGGCCGAGGGACCTCTCGGCCTCGAGCAGCAGGACCTCGCGGTCCGCGGCCAGCTCGTACGCGAGGGCCAGACCGGAGATCCCGCCTCCGATGACGATGACGTCCATCGGCCCATCATGGCCGACACCGGGGCCACCGGTCCGGAAACCGCGACCCGCGTCAGACGACCTCGGCGCGTGCCGCCGGCAGGTCGGCGGTACGGACCCAGATCATGTCCTCGTCGAGGTCGGTGTGCTTGGCGTCCCACGTGTCGAGGACCCAGTTCTGGCGCACCTTCCACGGCGTCCGCGCGCCGGACCTGGGCAGCAGCTCGTCGGCTCGCGCGATGTACCCCGAGTTGAGGTCCAGCAGGCGCTCGTCGTGACCGAAGTCGGCCGTCGGGTCCGGGATGCCGTAGGCGTAGCCGTTCGCATCGAGGTGGTTGAGGTAGTCCGCGACGTACTTCCAGGTCAGGTCGGCACGCAGCGTCCACGAGGCGTTGGTGTAGCCCACGCACCAGGCGAGGTTCGGCACGCCGCTGAACATCTGGCCCTTGTACGTGTAGAGCTCGTGCGGATCGACCTTCGTGCCGTCGATGGTGACGTCGATCTGGCCCAGGGCGACCAGCTTCAGTCCGGTCGCGGTGACGACGATGTCGGCGTCGAGGTGCTCGCCGGACTGCAGCGCGACGCCCTTCGGGGTGAACTCGGCGATGCGGTCGGTGACGATGTCGGCCTTGCCCTGCCGCACCGCCTTGTAGAGGTCGCCGCCGGGCACGACGCACAGGCGCTGGTCCCACGGGTTGTACGGCGGCTTGAGGCTGGCGCGGTCGACGCCGGGCATCGACTTGCCGGTCAGGCCGAGCAGGATCGCTCGAGCGACCCGCGGGAACGCGCGGCAGAACATGTAGAAGCCGACGGTCATCACCGCGTAGCGCAGCCGGGCGACGTTGTGCACGAGCTGCTTGGGCAGGAACCGCTTCGCCAGATTGGCGACGGGGTCGCTGCCGGGCTGGCTGAGCACGTACGTCGGGGTGCGCTGCAGCATCGTGACCTTGGCGGCGTCCTGCGCCATCGACGGCAGCAGGGTGATCGCGGTGGCGCCCGAGCCGATGACGACGACGTTCTTGCCGGCGTGGTCCAGGTCCTCGGGCCAGAACTGCGGGTGCACCAGGTCGCCCTCATAGGAGTCCAGGCCCGGGAAGTCGGGCGTGTAACCCTCGTCGTAGCTGTAGTAGCCGCTGCACAGGTAGAGGAAGTTCGCGGTGACGGCCTCGCTGGACCCGTCCGAGAGGGTGCTCGTGACCGTCCACGTGGCGGTGTCGCTGGACCACTCGGCGGTGCTGACGCGGCGGCCGAACCGGATCTTGTCGGCGATGCCGTGCTTGGCCGCGGTGTTCTCCAGGTACTGGCGGATGTCGGCGCCGTCGGCGATGGCCTTGGGATGCGTCCACGGCTCGAACGGGAAGCTGAGCGTGTACATGTCGGAGTCCGAGCGCACGCCGGGGTACCGGAACAGGTCCCACGTGCCGCCGATCGCATCGCGCTGCTCGAGCACCGCGTAACTCCGTCCCGGGGCGCGCTCCTGCAGGCGGTACGCGGCACCGATCCCCGAGAGGCCGGCACCGACGATGAGGACGTCGACGTGATCTGGCATGGCACGCTCCTATGTGACATTGGTGGTGTCACATTAACAGGACTTGTGGTCCACGTCACCGCATCCGGTCTCATCTCTGGGTCCGCGACCCTCAGCCGTCTAGAATCTGCCCATGACCGCTGTTGCCTCCGACGCGCCCTCGCCGGCGCCTGTCGATGACGAGACCCCCCACTCCGACCGGGGGCTCGGGATCTTCCTGGCCGTCTCCGGCGCCATCGCACTGTGGTCCTCGCTGATCCTGACCTACGACAAGATCGACCTGCTGCAGGCCGAGGTTGCCGGCACCGCGAAGGACCTGGGCTGCGATCTCTCCGCGTTCGTCAGCTGCAGTGACGTCGTGTCGTCCGACCAGTCGGAGGTCTTCGGGTTCCCGAACACCTTCATCGGCGCGGTGGCCTTCGCCGTCGTGGTGACCCTCGGCGTGGTGCTGGCCAGCGGCGTGTCCCTGCCCCGCTGGATCTGGGGCGGCCTCCAGGTCGGCGTGCTGTTCGGCATCGGGTTCGTGACCTGGCTGCAGTACCAGGCGATCTGGGAGATCGGGAAGCTCTGCCCCTGGTGCATGGTCGTGTGGGCCGTGATGATCCCGATGTTCGTCGCTGTCACAGCGCGCTTCACCGGCAGCAGGTTCCTCAAGAACTGGACCGTCCTGATCTCGGCTCTGTGGATCATCGCGGTCATCGCGGTGATCTGGTTCGAGTTCGGCGAGACCCTCTGGGCCTGACGAGCCGCCACGACGAAGGGCCCGGCTGGAAGACCAGCCGGGCCCTTCGTCGTTGGTGCGGTTACTTCTTGGCGATCTTCTTGTACGCGGAGTACCGGGCCACCGTGGTGTAGCCCGACTTGGTGGCGGTGATTCGCACGCGGATCTTCTTGCCGCGGTACTTCTTGGGCACCTTGTACGACGACTTCGTCGCACGGGCGATCTTCTTCTTGCCGACGTACCACTGGTACCGGTAGGTGACCGGAGCCGGACGCCACGAGACCGAGGCGCGCAGCGTGCCCTTGGGGCGAGCCGTGCCGTAGACCCGGGGCGTGTTCGTCGTCAGCACGCCCCGAGCGACCGCGCCTGTGGCAGGGCTGGAGATGGTGAGCGGCGCGTAGCCCGTCCGCTCACCTCGCACCTGGACCACGATGCGTTGGCCCACGGCATTCGGCGGCACCGTGAACATCGTCGAGGTGCCCTCCTGCGCGACGCGTCCACCCACCAACCAGGTGTAGCGGCGCGTGGCAGGGGAGACCGGGGTCCACCCCGTCGCGGCGGCCGTCAGACGTTGACCGACCCGCACAGTTCCGGCGACGGTGACCTGGCCGCCGGTGAACGAAGCACCGGTGATCCTGACCTTGGGGGTCGAGAACGATTTCGGGTTGTAGCCGGCCTTGATGCCCTTGACCACGGCATGCACGTCGGACCCGATGTAGCCCGAGGACGGGGTGAACGTGTTACGGGTCTGGCTGGGGATCTTCTCCCCGTCAGCGAACCACTCGTACTCGAACTTGTCCGTCAGCGGGCTCCAGGTGCCGGGGACTGCGGTGAGCGGCTTGCCCTGAACGCCGGATCCCTCGATTCGCGGGGACGAGGTGGACGTGAAGTCGAGGTTCGTGACCGCCACGGTGGGCGCGCTCTCGATGGTCATCGGGTCGAAGTTCAAGCGACGTGCCGTGACACGCACCCGGATGACCCTGCCCGCCTGCGCCGCGGTGACCTTGAACGTCTCGCCCGTTTCACCGGAGATCGGCTGACTGTCCGCCCACCACTGGTAGGAGTACGAGTCGGGGCGCGGCGAGAAGTTGCCGGTCGACGCGCTCAGCGTGTCATTGACCCGGATGTCCGACCGCGGCTTGGTGATCGTCGGCACGGCCGAGTTCACGAAGACCCCGTCCTGGATCGGCAGTGTGGGCATCCACTGGGCCGAGGCGGGGCTGGGGAACGTCTCCGAGCGGTAGCCGTCCTTCTTGCCCGTCACCACGGCCATCAGGCAGCGACCCTTCTCATCGAGGGTCGGCGCGAACGACTGGCGATCGGCGTCTTGGATCAGGTGCCAATTCTTCATGATCGGGTCGTTGCAGTTCGAGGACTCGATCCAGTACCGATACCAGCGGAAGCGCAGCTCCACACCACCCGGGTACCAACCGTTATCAGCGGCGTCGTATCGCTCGATCTGGGGCGTGTCGGGCTTGAGGTCGACCGTCAGGATGTTCTGGACTCCACGGTGGCCGACGACGACGGCGGGCTGCAGCGGCATGAGGCCGGTCGCCGCCGACGACGACGTGCTGCACTTCGCCTTGCGCACACGATCGACCAACGCCACGGAGTCCAGCGAGTTGTTCCCCGCATCGGCGATCGACAGAGTGGCCGACCCGTCGGCCTGGATCGGCACCTCGAACGTCTCGACCGAAGTGAAGTGGTTGAAGGGGGTCACGTCGGGGATGAGCGGCACCGCCTGATCGTCGGGCTGACGCTCGAACTCCTGGTTGACGCCATGCCAGTACTTAATGGCATTGACGTTCATCGGCTTCGGCTCGAGGTAGCGCGAGTCGTTCGGACGCTCTTGGACGTACTGGCTGAAGTACCGGACGCCCGCGTGCATGGCGTACTCAGTCTCATCGCCGTCGCGCTTGAGCGAGATCGTGTCCCCCGGGACGGTCTCCGCATACGTGTGGACGCGCTCCTCGGTGCCCATGGCAACGTCGACCAGGAGGCAGTCGTTCGCACCGGCACTGGCCACGCCGAACGTCAGCGACACCTTGTCTGGGGCGTCGCTGTCAGGGTCGAAGTTCGTGGACGGCTGCAGGCCGGGAACGCTCATGTTGAACAGGTCGGCAGCCTGTCCCGTGGACAAGACGGCGTAGGAGCCGTTGCCCCCACGGCGAGGGAAGTCGTTGAACACACGGGTCTCCACGCCGAACCCCCGCGGATCCCCCGCCTGCGTCAGCGTGATGCCGGCGGGCAGGTCGAGTGCCGTGGCCAGGTCGGCATTGGTGACCGCGGCGGCGTGCGCAGGCGCGACGGCCACAGCGGCCAGCACCCCGCTCACGACGGCGCCGGCGGCGACCGGACTGATGAACCTACGCATGGACATTCCCCTCTGTATCCGAAACCGACGCCGGAGCAGCCCGGCGCCGGGTCATGCTCCCTTGAACTGCGCCATCGCGGCGATGACCGCCGGACCGATGACGATGATGAACAGCACCGGCAGGATCGTGCCCATGAGGGGCAGCAGCATCTTGACGGGAATCTGGTTGGCGACGCCCTCGGCGCGCAGGCGGCGGCCGATGCGCATCTCGTTCGCCTGGTCGCGGACGATGTCGGAGACCGGAACGCCGAACTCCTCGCCCTGCAGGATCGAGCGGACGAACTTGCGCAGCTCGTCGACGTCCGTGCGCTCCATCAGCGACTCGTAGGCCTCGCGACGCGGCAGGCCCAGACTGATGTCCTGGACCGTGCGCACGATCTCGTCGGAGAGCGGCCCCGTGCCGCTCTGCCCGGAGCGAGCCAGGGCGTTCTCGAAGCTGGTGCCCGACTCGATCGAGATGGTGATCTGGTCCAGCAGGTCGGGCAGGGCGTACTGGATCTCCTCCTGGCGCCGCACCGCCTTGCCGTTGAGGATGATGTCCGGGGCGAAGTAGCCCATCAACGGGGCGAAGAACAGCATCATGACGCCGAGCATGCCGCCCTTGCTGGAGAAGATCATGATGCCCATGCCCATGCCGAGCGAGCCGATGATGACCTTCTGCATGAGGATCTTGGCCACGCTCGATCCCTCGGGGCGTCCCGCGAGCATGTAGTTGCGCTCGGCCTTCGCGACGACGCCGGCGGGCGTCAACCGGTAGCCCAGGCCGCGCTTGGTGCTCGCGTGCAGGCTCTTCGAGGACCCCGCGACGACGATCTCGGACTCCGTCAGCTCACGCAGGCGAGCGGCCGCAGCGGACTCCTGCTTGCCGAAGATGCCGAGCGCCTTGAACAGCAGGCCGAGGGCGCCGAAGATCGCGATGATTCCGATGAGCAGCATTACAGTTTCACCTTCGTGATCGAGCGGAGCCACAGCCCGCCCAGCGTGTAGAACACCAGGCTGATGATCATCAGGATCTTGCCGCTGCCGGTGTTGAACAGCGGCATCATGTACGGGCGGTTGATCAGCAGGAACATCAGGCCGACGCCGACGGGAAGGCCCATCAGGATCACCGCGGAGGCCTTGCCCTCGGCCGCGAGGGACTCGACCTTCATGCGCAGCTCGTTGCGCTGCGAGATCGTCTCGGTGACCCGGTCCAGGATCTCGCTCAACCGGCCGCCGGACTCGCGCTGGATGGCCACGGCCTCGGTGACCCAGAGGAAGTCGGCGCTGTCCATCCGCGCGGCGGTGTCCTTCATGCCGTCGATCAGGTCGCGGCCCAGACGGGTCTCGTTCACGATGCGCGCCAGTTCCTCGCCCATCGGCTCGTCCATCTCGGCGGCGACGCTGCCGAGCGCGTTCGGAACGTTCATGCCCGACTTCAGCGCCGAGCTGAACTGCGTCATCGTCTCGGACATCTGCAGCCCGAACTTGGCGCGACGACGCGAGGTCTTGACGCCGACGTACATCTTCACCAGGAACGGCGACGCCGCCAGCAGGATGATGGCGAAGAAGAAGGAGCCGGTCAGGGCCAGACCCGCCGCGAACGCGATGAACGCGATGAGCAGCGTCGTGGCCACCACCGAGGTGACGCTGGACTTGATGCCGGCCAGCGAGAGCTCGTCCTCGGTGAACGGCTTGAGACCGAAGGTCTTGAGGGCCCGGTCGATCGCGTCGTAGACCGGGGTCGACGTCTTGGTCCGCGCACCGTCGCCGGCCGCATCGGCCCGCATCTGCTCCGAGCGCAGATTGGCCAGATCCGGCTGCAGCATGACGTAGCCGAACGCCGCCACCGAGATCAGGATCGACGCGACGCCGATCGCCAGGAAGATCACGAGAGGGACTCCTTGCGCAGGGTGAGCAGATGGGGCGGCACCTTGATGCCGCGCTCGTCCAGCAGATCGACCAGGTGGGCGCCGTCGCCGACGGCCTTGACGGTGCCGCGGGGGTGACCGTCCTCGTCATAACCGGCGCCGAAGTCGAAGCGGTACAGGTCGCGCAGCACGGGCTCGTCGTCCTTGATGCCGACCAGCTCGGTCACGTAGGTGATCCGGCGGGAGCCGTCACGCAGTCGCGAGATCTGCACGATCATGTCGACCGCGGACCCGATCTGCTCGCGGATGGCGCGCAGCGGCAGGTCCATGCCGGCCATCAGCACCAGCGTCTCCAGTCGGGCGATGCAGTCCCGCGGCGAGTTGGCGTGGAGCGTCGAGATCGAGCCGTCGTGGCCCGTGTTCATGGCCTGCAGCATGTCGAGCGCCTCGCCGGAACGGCACTCGCCGATGACGACGCGATCGGGACGCATACGCAGCGAGTTCTTGACCAGGTCGCGGATCGTGACCTCGCCGCGGCCCTCGATGTTGGCCGGGCGGGCCTCGAGCTGGACGACGTGCGCCTGCTGCAGCTTGAGCTCGATCGCGTCCTCGATGGTCACGATGCGCTCGTCCTCGGGGATGAACGAGGACAGGACGTTCAGCAGCGTCGTCTTTCCGGTGCCGGTACCGCCGGACACGAGGATGTTGAGCCGGCCGCGCACGCACAGCTCCAGCAGCTCGGCCAGCTCCGGGCTCATCGAGCCGTAGTTGATCAGGTCCTGGATGCTCAGCGCCTTCTTGGCGAACTTACGGATCGTCAGCGAGGAGCCGCGGACCGCGAGCGGAGGGATGACGGCGTTGACACGCGAGCCGTCAGTCAGGCGGGCGTCGACCAGCGGCGAGGACTCGTCGATGCGACGGCCGACCTTGCCGACGATGCGCTCGATGACGCGGCGCAGCTGGTCCTCCGAGCTGAAGGACTCGTCCGCGAGGGTCAGCTTGCCCTTGCGCTCGACGAAGATCTGCGAGGGGTGGTTGACCATGATCTCGCTGATGTCGTCGTCATCGAGGAGCCGCTGGATCGGGCCGAGCCCGAGGGCGTCGTCCTCGATCTCGCGCATCAGCTGGGCGCGTTCCGAGGCGCCGAGCTGGACGTGCTCCTCCTGCAGGATGACCTCGAGCTCGGCGCGCACGAAGTCGCGCAGCTGGATGTCGGTCAGCGAGGCGTCGTTGATGCGCGAGCCGATGCGTCGGAACAGGGACTCGACGGATCTCTTCTTGAGGTCGTCGAGGACCGCCGAGCGCTGCAGGACGGTCGTGGGCCGCGCGTGGGCGTCGCCCACCTTCTCGGCGGCCAGCAGCCGGTCGGTGATGCTCATTCGTCCCTCCTGAACAATCCACCCTTGCGGCGCGTGGTCTCGCCACGCAGCTTCGCCACGATGGCGTCGACCGCGCTGGAGAGCTCAGCCGATCGCTTGGCCTGCGCCAGCGGCCGGCCGGTGTTGACCGACAGCGCGATGTCGACCGATCGGGCGATCGAGACATCGACCGGCATCTGCATCGCCTGGGCGATGTCGTCGATCTCCAGGCCCGTTCCGGACTCGGTCATGTTCACGACCAGGTGACGGTTGCGCGGCAGCAGGTCGATCCGGTCGAGCAGGTCGGCGGCACGGCGCAGCGCCTTGACGCTCGACACGTCCATCGTGGTCACCATGATCACGTCGGTGGCGACCTCGAGGGCTGCCATCGTCTCGTCCGTCAGACCCGACCCGGTGTCGACGACGACAAAGGCGTAGTCGTCCGACAGCTGGCGCAGCAGGTCGCTCTCCTGGACCGGCGAGATCTTCTCCAGCGCGGCCGGCGACTCGGAGGCGGCCAGCACCAGCAGCTTCTCGTCGAACGCGTTCAGCAGGCCCTTGACCACCAGCGGCGGGTGCACCGAGTGCTCGGTGAACGCGTCCTCGAGCGTGTGCTGGGCGTTGATGTTCAGCACGCTGGCGACGTCGCCGAACTGGGAGTCGAAGTCGATGATCACGGTGTCGAGCGGCGTGCGCCGCGAGAGGGCGATCGCCAGGTTGGTCGAGATGGTGGTCTTGCCGACGCCCCCCTTGGGCGAGAGCACCACCACGACGCGGTGCTCCTCCGGATCGACGCGCCTGACCGGCGCCACGGGGGCGGCCGGGACGGCGACTCGCGGCCGCTGCTCCTCGACCCCGGGCATCGCCGAGCCGACGTGACGGGCCAGCAGTCGCTCGATCTCGAGATCGGACGACAGCGCCGAGACCGACTCGACGACGCCGGACTGTCGCTGCTCGGTCGAGAGCGGCTCGGGCTGCTCCCTGACCAGGACGACCGGCACGTTCAGCTGGTGGTCGTGCACGATGTCGGCCAGCTCCATCGACTGGTCGTCGTCGACGTCCTCGCAGATGACCACGAGGTCGATCGCACGCATCGTCCCGAGCATGGAGTTCAGGGCGTGTTCGGTGAAGGTGGGCTTGAGGCCCACGACCTGACGGTCCGCGACGCGCCGGAGCCTACCCGCGAAGGGGCTGGACTCGGTGATGACGACGATGATGCTCATTTCACAACGTTCCCCACATCCACGGCCGACGCACCATCACGGTTGGTCTCGTCGTTCTGGACGGTCAGACGGACCTGCCCGAACTGTGCGGCGGCGGCCACCTGCGTGGCCTGGGCGGTGGTCACGGCCAGCGTGACGACCATGGAACCGTCCTCATGGGACTTGACGTTCGTCACCGGGACGTTCTGCGCGAACATCCGGCTTCGCTTGTCTTCACCCTTCTCGACGGTCGCGATCATGCCGACCTTGGCGCCTTCTTCGATGAGCTCGCCGACACCGGCTGCGGCGTCCAGCGTCAGGGCGATCTCCTGCAGGCCCTTCGGCACGTTCCCCTTGGCGGCTGCCTTGGCGCCCTCCTTCGCGAAACGCGAATCGAGCAGCTGCTCGCCCTCGACCAGTGGCACGGTCGTCTTGAGACCCTCGATGTCCGCAAGATCGGTGACCGCACCCTTGGCGATGGCCGCCGCCGGCAGACTCACCAGCTCCACGCTGTCGCTCACCTTCGCCGCGTCTTCATTGGCACCGACGTCCTTCGCGACCCGGTAGACCTGCACCATCTCAGCACCCTCGAAGGCATCGCTCTTGGCCTTCGCCGCATAGACGACGACAGCACTGATACCGACGATCGCCAGCACGGCGGCAGCGATGGCGGCGATCACGCGAGAGTTCATGAACCGAGTCCTTCGAGATAGCGGGGGGAGTGAATTAGTCGACGAGCTTGACGTTGGTGAGGCCGAGGTTGGGAGCGTCGCCGCTCAGCCCCGAGCCGGTGTTGTGGTAGAAGGACCCGTACTGGGTGAAGCCGTTGAAGAGGGCACCTTCGGACGAGCGGACGAACTGTCCACGGACACCGGTGCAACCGCCGCCGATGGTGGCGAAGTTGAACTTCATGTCGCAGTTGTTCGTGTAGTTCAGCGACGAGAAGCTGGGCTGCACGCCGAAGTACAGGAACGGGTAGTTGACCCACTTGTCGACCTTGAACGGCGCGAACCCCAAGATGACCAGGCGGCTGGTGTACGTCACCCCGGTCCAGAGGATCGGCTTCTTCTCGACGGCGTAGATCGGCATCATGACGACGGAGCCGTTGCCGACCCCGTTGAGCTTGGCCTCCATGCAGGTGTCGACCGTGATGAGCGACCAGTCGTCCAGCATGTTGCGGTAGACGTCCCACAGGTTGGCGCTGAAGTCGCAGTTCGTGTTGACGCCCGGGAAGACCGAGCGCGTGAAGTACATCGCCTGTCCGACGGACCCGTAGCCCGAGGCCGAGCCGCGCTTCGAATAGACGGTCGCGGTGGTCGCACCGGTGCCGGGGCAGCTGGTCTCGGACGTGCTGTACCGCGCCCAGATGTAGGTGCGCATCGCGCCGGGCGCGGTGGCCGAGCCGGGCTGGGCGGCCAGCCAGTCGCAGTACGGCAGCCCCATCGGGATGAGCTTCGTGCCCACGAGCGGAACCGTGTTCCAGGTGGCGGTCGCCTCGGAGCGGACGGTGCTGGAGGAGTCCCCCAGGACCTTCGCGAAGGTGTGGTTGACGTTCTTCGAGACGCGGACGGTCACCTTGCCGTCGTCGTAGACGGGGTTCCTGGGGACGCCGTTCTTCAGCGTCTCCACGTTGGCGGTGGGGCCGGCGTTCTGCTGTCCGTAGAACGTGGCGGTACTGGGCAGACATGTGGGCTTCTTCAGCGCACAGTCGGTGGCCAGCGCGAGAACGGCCTGATCGGCGGCGTTCTGCACCTCGGCCTTCTCGCTCGAGGCGACAGCGAAGTCGATGGAGACCGCGGCCATGCCCAGAAGCACGACCATCGAGAGCGTCACCAGGACGATCGTGGCGCCGCGTTCGCTCTTGCGCAGGCCGAAGCGACGCTTCCTCGTGCGAGTGGTGGATGTCAGGCGCACTGGGCCACGCCCTTCCCTCGGTAGGTGAAGCTGGCGCCGAACAGACCCGTGTAGGTCGATCGGACGACGGTGGCCGTCACGGTCACGGCACGACCGCTGTTGGCGGCATTGCAGTCAATCGACTTGGTGATCGAGGCCGTGGGGGCCAGGCCCAGCACGTTGGCCCGAGCCGCATCCCAACTACGGTCGATCGCGTAGTTGCGTGCCGCGATCTGCGTCGCGTTGTTCAGCTGGGTCCGGTAGTTGAAGGCCATGCCGAACTCGACGATGCCGATGATGATGGTCATCAGGATCGGGACGACGAGTGCGAACTCCACGGCAGCAACACCGCGCTCGCGCCCTCGGCGCGAACGTCGTGTCCAAGTCGTGAAGTGCGTCATCACGTCTCCTCCCTCAAGGACGTCATGGGGTGGGGCGTCGTTGCCCCGGGGATGGGTGTGCCGCGCCGCGATTCGCGACGCGGCACACCCGGGTCGGTTCGTGAGAACCGGCGTGGATCAGAGGCCGAGCTGTCCGCCCAGGCCGTTCCAGAAGCCGGTGAGCTCGCCACCGAAGACGGAGATGGCGCCGACGATCGCGACGGCGATGCCGGCGATGATCAGCGCGTACTCGGTCGCGGTCGCGCCCTTCTCGTCACGGTCGGCGGTGAAAGCGGTCAGGAAGTTGATGATCTGCAGCATGGGTTTTCTCCTCTGTGTCGTGGTGAACTCGCATACTGCGAAGTCCCTAATAGCGAAACTAATGGGACAGGGGTGTCACGGGTAGCCTTTTGTGAAAAGAACCAACTAAAGCGAACAAAATGATCCGATGGGACTAGCGACACGCCTGTGACTCATGAGTTTTTGCGCGGGATCGACATGGGAGCCCCCTCGGGCGGGGCCCGATGGCTCTCCGCACCAGGCCAGGCGACCTAGAGAAGCGCCCCGAGGTCCCGCCAGCTGGCGGCCAGCGACTCGCCGAACATCGCGATGACTCCGACCAGGACGACGGCGACGCCAGAGATCAACAGCGCGTACTCCGTGGCACTCGCTCCCCGGTCGAGCGAGCGGGACGCGATCCAGTGCTGCAGTCTCACGGCGCCTCCTTACGAGGACGATTCCGCCCGAGGGCTCCACATGAACCAGCGTGGCGGATGAGGATGAAGTTACTGCACCTTCGTCCCCCCGAGGTACGAATCGCGGCAACGCGCGACCCCGCGCCACCGGCGGTATGACGGAGGGCGGGCACACTGGACTCATGACCTCCCCGACTGACTCGGCCGTCGCCGTCTACCTGGACTTCGACAACATCGTGATCTCGCGGTACGACCAGGTGCACGGCAAACAGGCCTTCTGGAAGGACCGCGACGCCGGCTTCGACGAGGCCAAGCTGCGGCAGGCCGAGATCGACGTCCACGCGATCCTCGACTACGCGTCCTCCTTCGGCCGGCTGGCGCTGACGCGGGCCTACGCGGACTGGTCGATGCCCTTCAACGTGCGGTACAAGAAGCAGCTCGTCGACCGGGCGATCGATCTGGTCCAGCTGTTCCCCGCCTCCGGCTCGAAGAACGGCGCCGACATCCGGCTGGCCGTCGACGCCCTCGAGGACATGGGCCGCATGCCCCAGGTCGGCACGGTCGTGCTCGCCGCGGGCGACTCCGACTACATCCCGCTGGCCCAGCGGCTCAAGCGCATGGGCCGCTACGTCGTGGCCGTCGGCGTCGCCGGCGCCACCAGCCGCTCGCTGGCAGCGGCCTGTGACGAGCTGCTGACGTACGACAACCTCCCGGGCCTGACACAGAACGGCGACGACGAGGAGGTCGAGCAGGCCTCGCCCCGCGCGCCGAAGAAGTCGGCCCGCCGCGGCACGCGCAAGAGCGGGAGCCCCAAGACCGAGACCGAGACCGAGACCGAGGCTTCGGCCGAGACCTCGAAGTCCACGAAGTCCATCGAGATCCCGGTGTCCACCGAGCCCATGCTCCAGCCCATCTTCGTCCCGGCCGGCGGCACGCAGGACGACGAGGACGACGAGCAGGCCCTGGCTCGTCAGGCCACCCGGCTGCTGCTGCGCGCCCTGCGCCTGCTGGGCGAGAAGGACCCCGAGGAGGAGTGGACCCACTCGGGCACCGTCAAGAGCCAGATGAAGCGCATGGACTCCTCGTTCAACGAGAAAGAGCTGGGATTCAAGACGTTCACCGACTTTCTCAAGTCGCGTAACTCGGTCGTCGAGGTCGATGAGGACAACCAGACGCGCAAGGTTCGGCTACGTCCGGGGCACTGATTTGGTGCTTTCGGGTGTCGTGCAGTAGAGTCAATCTTGTTGTTGCATGGCATGACTCGGCAGATTGATGGTCGAGCCTCGTTTGAGGCTGTTCGGTTTTCTCTTTGGTTCGAAGTGACGCGTGACATCTAGTTAGTCGCACGCGATTCACGAGTGCGCATTACCTCCCAAGGAGACAGCATGGCTACCGGAACTGTGAAGTGGTTCAACTCTGAAAAGGGCTTCGGCTTCATCGCGCCCGACGACGGCGGCGAGGACCTGTTCGCGCACTTCAGCGAGATCCAGGGCAACGGCTACCGTTCGCTCGAGGACAACCAGAAGGTCGAGTTCGAGGTGACGCAGGGCCAGAAGGGCCTGCAGGCCGCCAAGATCCGCGCGATCTGAGTTTTCTCAACAACACGAGAACTCCGAGAAAGCCCCCGCTTCGGCGGGGGCTTTCTCCATGTCCGGCCACCTTCGGCCCCAGGCATCAGAGCGTGACGACCTGACCGTCGCGTCCGGTCTCCATCCCCAACATCGCCAGCCGCGCCTCGACGTCGGGCGCGTTGTAGTGGCTCAGGTGCACGGCGATCACCCGAGTCCGCTCGTCCACCGCCCCGCTGCCCCGCAGGTCCGCGACCGCCTGCTCGAAGGTCTCGATCCCCAGGTGACGCTCCCCCGCCAGGTCGAGCCGGTCGCCGAAGGTCTGCTCCAGCAGCACCAGATCCAGCCGGCTCGCGCCGATCTGCTCCATCGCACCGGGTGCCCACGGGCCCGTGTCGCAGGCATAGAGCACCGAGCGCTCGTCACTGTCGATCCGGTAGAGCACGGTCTCCCCCAAGGCCTCATGGGCGGCTCGCACGACGGTGACACGATGCGCGGCGGCCGTGAAGATGTCGCCAGCCGTCACCGGCACCAGGCGCACCGAGGTCTGGTCCGGGGCCAGCCAGTCACGACAGCGGTCGATGGCCGGCGCCGGCCCGTAGACCGTCAGCGGGCGGTCGTCGACCCAGCTGCGGTGCAGCAGGAACGCCGGGTCCAGGTGATCGCTGTGGGCATGGGAGATCAGCACCGTGTCGACGTCGACCAGGTCGACGCCCGCGCGCAGGGCCTGGCGCGGAGCCTCCGGGCCGGGATCGATCCAGATCCGCCCGTCGAGCAGCACGCTGGTCGGGGTGCGGATGACGCCCTCGGCCAGCATCGTCACGCAGGAGTCGCACCGGCAGAAGGGCGTCGGCCATCCGTCGGCCGACCCGGTCCCCAGCAGCAATGCCTCCACGCTCCGAACGGTAACGGGTGCGCAGGGACCCGACGACTCCGCTCAGTCGTGCGCGGGGGCCTCGCCGCGCAGACCGCGTGAGGACATGACCTTCTCGGGCGTGATGGCGATGACGACGCGGTTCGGGTTCTCGGCCGGCGGCCGGTAGCGCTCGGCGTACAGCCGCTCGGCCAGCGAGATCGACTCGCGGTCACGCAGCACCTGCGCCGAGCCCGCGATGCTGAGCCACTGCGGACCAACCACCTGAGCCACGGTCGCCCGCGAGTCGCGCTCGATGTTGCGCACCTTCTGGCTGCCGTCCATCGTCGTGATCCGCACGATCCCCTCGAAGACCGTGAAACCCACGGCGACCACGTGGATCCGGCCACCGGGGCCGATCGTCGACAGGGTCGCCAAGTGGCGATCGGTCAGGAAGTCGCCCTCGGGCAGCCAGATGTCGGTCATGGCCCCATCATGGCGAAGGTCACCCCACCGGACCTCTGGAGGCTGCTCGTAGAGTGACGGGGTGCCGACCTCAGCCGTCTCTCTGACCACTGCTCTCGAACTCCCTCACGGACCTGCGTGGCCCAACCGCTGGACGCTCGCTCCGCTGACGAACAAGCAGAGCCACGCCGACGGGACCCTGTCGGCGGACGAGCACGAGTGGCTCGTCGCGCGTGCTCGCGGCGGGTTCGGCCTGGTCATGACCGCGGCCGCGTACGTCTCCCCCGAGGGTCAGGCCTGGCAGGGCCAGCTGGGCATCAGCGACACGCGCCACGAGGAGGGCCTGCGCCGCCTGGCCGACGCTATCCGCGACGCCGGCGCGGTCTCGTCGGTGCAGCTGCACCACGGCGGGATGCGCGCCGACTCGACGGTCACGGGAATGGCGACGGTCGCCCCGTGGGCGGACCCCGACCGGGGCGTGGAGGAGCTGTCGACGAGCGACGTCAAGCGCGTCATCGACGACTTCGTCGCCGCGGCAGTCCGCGCCGAGCGCACCGGCTTCGACGGCGTCGAGATCCACGGCGCCCACGGCTACGTGCTGTGCCAGTTCCTCGACACCCGCAAGAACCACCGGACGGACGAGTTCGGCGGATCGCTCGAGAACCGCAGTCGCGCGCTGCGCGAGGTGCTCACCGGCATCCGCGCGGCGACCGGACCCGACTTCCAGGTGGGCGTGCGCGTCTCCCCCGAGGGCTACGGCATGCAGGTCGACGACGCCACGACACTCGTCGAGCAGCTGCTGGCGTCCGGCGAGGCCGACTACGTGGACCTGTCGCTGTGGGACGTGGCGAAGGCGCCCCGGAACACCGAGCTCGACGGGCTCCTGATCGACCGCTTCATGGACCTGCCGCGGCACGGTACGGCTCTGGGCGTCGCCGGCAAGATCCTGTCGGCGAAGGACGCCACCTGGTGCCTGGAGCGCGGGGCCGACTTCGTCACCGTCGGCACGGCCGCGATCATCCACCACGACCTGCCGCAGCGGGTCGCGGCCGATCCCGACTTCGTGAGCGATCCGCAGCCGTTCAGCCGCGAGCGCCTCGAGGCCGAGCACCTGGGCGCCGCGTTCATCGACTACCTCGCCGACGGCTGGGACGACTTCGTCGCCTGAGCGGCAGCGGACATGACACAGGGCCACCCCGCGAACGGGGTGGCCCTGAGGTCCATGAGGGCTGGGCTGGTGGAGCTGCCGGGAATCGAACCCGGGTCCTCTGGCGCTGAGACAGGTCTTCTCCGGGTGCAGTTCGTCTGTCGCTTTTCTCAGCCCCGGTGCTCGGACGAACGCGTCACCGACAGGCTCAGCAGCGGAAAAAGTCCCGATCCGACCCCGCTACACGGTCAGATCAGCAAGTCCTCTGAATGAGGTGGACAATCCGGGACGAGGACATTCCCGGGCCCACCCTTCGCGAGTCGCCTCAGGCGGCGAGGGCGAAGTCAGTGCGATTGGAATCGGCACTTATTGGTGTGCAACGAACGTTTGAGAGTTGACGTTGCCTTCTCTACCCGCTTCTCCTGAAATCGAACGACCAAAGTCGAAACCGATCAGCCCCTCTGGAATTGTCAACCGCCGGCGGACCGGCGTCATCAGGGTACAACGTCGTGGCGACGAAATGATTCCCCGAGCCAGTTCACTCGCCCAGCAGGGCGGCTCCGTTGTCCCACAGCACGGCCCGCATCCAGTCGTCGCCCAGCCCCAGGCGGTCGAGCGCCTCGACCTGATGGGCGTACGGATACGGGATGTTCGGGAAGTCGCTGCCGAAGACGATCCGGTCCTGCAGGGCCAGCAGGCGCTGCGGATCCACCGGCGGCCGGTCGGGGAAGAAGTCGACGAACGTCATGGTCGTGTCGAGCCTGACGTTCGGGTACTGCTCGGCCAGGTCGCAGAAGGCGTCGACCTCGGGCATGCCGAGGTGGGCGATCACCAGCGGCAGCCGCGGGAAGCGCCGCAGCACCTCTGCCACCCCCTGAGGGCCGGTGTGCGGGCCGGGCATGGGGCCCGAGCCGGCATGCAGCACGACCGGGACCTGCGCCTCCTCGATCGCCGCCCAGACCGGATCGAGCAGCGGGTCGTCGGCGGCGAACTCCCCCACCTGCAGGTGCGCCTTGAAGACCCGCACCCCGTCGGCGATCGCCGCGGGCACGTACTCGGCCGCCTCGGGCTCGGGAAAGAACGTCGCCGAGCGCACCGAGTCGGGCACCCGCTCGGCGAAGCCGGCCAGCCACTCGTTCATGAAGGGGGCCACGCCGGGCTTGTGCGCGTAGGACAGGGCCGTGAAGCGCCGGACGCCCAGAGCACGCAGGGTCTCGACCCGCTCCTCGTCGCTGGTCCGGTAGTGGATCGGCCAGGGGCGACCCAGTTTGGGACCGGCGGCGTCGAAGTACGCCCAGACCTTCGCCAGCACCTGCGGCGCCATGAAGTGCACGTGGACGTCGACGACCCCGGGCACGCCCAGCCGCTCGAGGTACGCGGCGAGGTCGGCGTCCTGCCAGGTCATATGCCCTTGAGGCGCCTGCCCACCTCGCGCTCGGCCTCACGCGAGGCCTGACGCTCGGCGAGGGCGTGACGCTTGTCGTACTCCTTCTTGCCGCGCGCGAGCGCGATCTCGACCTTGGCCCGGCCGTCCTTGAAGTACAGGCTCAGCGGCACGATCGTCAGGCCCTTGGCCTGCGTGCGGTGTTCGATCTTCTCGATCTCGTGACGGTTGAGCAGCATCTTGCGACGCCGGCGGGTCTCGTGGTTGGTCCACGTTCCGTTGTCGTACTGCGGGATGTGGACCTGCAACAGCCACGCCTCACCGCGGTCGATCTCACCGAAGCCGTCGACGAGCGAGGCACGACCCTGACGCAACGACTTGACCTCGGTGCCGGTCAGGACGAGCCCGGCCTCGTAGGTGTCCTCGATGTGATAGTCGTGCCGCGCCTTCTTGTTCTGCGCGATCATCTTGCGACCGGTCTCCTTGGCCATTCGACCATTCTGTCAGGTCGGGGCCAGTGAGGCGTCAGAGCCAGTTCATCGGCTGCGTCGTGCGGCCGTTGACCAGCACCATGAAGTGCAGGTGGCAGCCGGTCGAGTAGCCGGTGGACCCGACGTACCCGATGATGTCGCCCCGGCTCACCTTCGCGCCGGTGCTCTTGGCATAGCGCGAGAGGTGGTTGTAGGTCGTGATGACGCTGACGCCGCGCTTGACCCCGTTGTTGAGGATGACGCGGTTGCCGTAGCCGCCGTTGTAGTACTGCGACACGATCCGGCCACCCGCGGCCGCGCGGATCGGGACGCCGCAGCCGACACCGAAGTCGGTGCCGTCGTGCAGCTTGTAGACGCCCGTGATGGGGTGCCGGCGCATGCCGTACGGCGAGGTGATCGGGCCGGAAACGGGGCGACTCAACGCGCCGCCGGAGTCACCGGTACCGGAGCCGCCGCCTCCGCCACTGTTGCTGGAGCCACCACCTGCACCGCCGCCTCCGTTGCCCTTGTTCTTCTTGCGGGCGCGGGCCGCGGCCGCCGCAGCGGCCGCCAGCTCCTTGCGGACGATGTCGGCCAGCTGGTTCTCGAGGCGGACGCGGTCGGCCTCGAGCTCGGCCTGGAGCTTGAGGTCCTCGGCCAGGGTGGCGTCGGCGGTGCGCTTGGCGCCGGCGCGTGCCGACACCAGCTTGGCGACCGAGGCGGCCTGCGCCTGGGCCTGGGCGGTCAGCTCCTGCATCTGGACCACGACGGCCTCGGCCTGTCGCTTCTGGTCGGCGACCTGGTCGCGCAACCGCTCGACCTTGTCGCGCTCGATCCCCAGCATGACCTCGGAGGCGGCCAGCTCCTGCATGACCGCGACCTGCGCGTCGCCGATGGAGGTCTTCGCGCTCATCTGCTCGGAGAACAGGCCCGGATCAGCACCGCGCAGCAGGTCGCCGAAGGCCTTGAGGCCCGCGTCGCCGGCCATGACCGATTCCACGGCGAACGACTCGACGGCGCCGCGCGACTGCTTGAGCTCCTTCTCGGCGGCCTCGAGGCGCGCCTCGGCGGCCTGCAGCTCGGCCTCGGCCTTGTCCAGCTCGGCGCGCAGGCGGGCGTCCTCGGCCTGGGCGACGGCGAGCCTGCCGCGCGTCTGGCCCAGCTTCGTCTCGGCGGCCGACAGGCGGGCGGAGGCCCGTTCGAGCTCGCGCTTGGCATCGCGAGCGGCCTTCGTGGACTCCTGGACCTCGTCCTGGGCGTCCTTGAGCCTCTGCCTGTTCTCGCGCTGCTCGCGCTTGACGTCGTCCTTCTCGTCACTGAACGTGGGCGCGCTCAAGCCGGCCACCAGCGCGATGCTGAGGGCCAGGGCGAGCAGGGTCTTGCGCATTCTCGTCATGGTCTCGAATCCGGGGAAGTGTCCGCAGGGGACGGAATCGTGCGAACTGACGTCAGCGACTCTACGGCAGAGGTTGAGGGTTTGAGCTCAGCGCCGCGCCCCCGCGTGTCCTCAGACGTCGAGGTACTTGCGTGTCATGACGAAGGTCGGCACCAGGGCCAGGAGCAGGGCCAGCACGGTCGTCATGCCCATGACCAGGAAGGCGTCCTCCCAGCGCACCCACGTCGTGATCCGACCCAGCGTGTCACGCAGGTAGCCGTAGACGACGAAGTGCATGAACGCCGCCATGCCGCCGGCGGCCAGGGCCGCCGAGATGATCGCGGCCACGAGGGACTCGAGCACGAAGGGTGCCTGGATGTGCCAACTGGACGCGCCGACCAGGCGCATGATGCCGATCTCGCGACGTCGGGCGAATGCCGTCATGCGGATCGTGTTCGAGACCTGCAGGATCGCCGCGATGATCAGCAGTCCGGCCGTGGCCAGCGCCGCCCACTGCATCTTGTCGAGCATCTCGAACAGCGGTCCGAGCAGGTCGCGCAGCGAGTTGACGTTGCCCACGCCGTCCATGCCCGAGACCTCGCTGACCACGCCGTCGAACTGCTGCGGGTCCTTCAGGGTCACGAAGTAGGACTCGGGGAACGAGTCGACACCGAGGGTCTCGAGCTGCTTGCGACCCGTGTCGGTCTGGCCGAGCAGCTCGCGCGCCTGGGCGAAGTTCTCCTCGGGGGTGCGCACCTCGAAGGTCTTGACCTCGGGGTTGTCGCGCAGCGCGGTCTGCACGGCCTGCTTCTGCTCGTCGGTGGCCACACCGCCGACGCACGTGGCGGCCGGCGAGTTCTTGGTGCAGAGGTTGACCTGCAGCTGGAGCCGGTCGCCGAAGTACTGCTCGGTGCGCTCGGCCTGGGCCTGGATCAGCAGACCCAGGGACGCCAGCAGCAGCGACACGCTCATGGTGACGATCAACGAGATCGTCATGGAGGTGTTGCGCGTCAGGCTCGCGCGCAGTTCGTTGAGGATCGCTCGCATGGGTCTCAGTTCTCGTAGCCGTAGATGCCGCGGGCCTCGTCACGGATCACGCGGCCCTCGTCGAGCTCGATGACGCGCTTGCGCATCTGGTCGACGATCGAGGAGTCGTGGGTTGCCATCAGGACGGTCGTGTCCTCACGGTTGATCCGATCGAGGAGCTTCATGATGCCGACGCTGGTCGTGGGGTCGAGGTTGCCGGTGGGCTCGTCGGCGATGAGGATCATCGGCCGGTTGACGTAGGCGCGGGCGATCGCGACGCGCTGCTGCTCGCCGCCGGAGAGCTCGTCAGGGCGGCGGTGTCCCTTGCCGTCGAGACCGACCAGGTCGAGCGTCTCGGGGACGAGGCGCTTGATCTCGTCACGCGGCTTGCCGATGACCTCGAGGGCGTAGGCGACGTTCTCGAAGACCGTCTTGTTCGGCAGCAGGCGGAAGTCCTGGAACACCGTGCCGAGCTGGCGGCGCAGCTTGGGCACCTTCCAGCTGGGGAGCTTGTTGATCTCCTTGCCGGCGACGTAGACGTGGCCGGACGTGGGCCGGGCCTCACGCAGGATCAGGCGCAGGAAGGTCGACTTGCCCGAGCCGGAGGAGCCGACCAGGAAGACGAACTCTCCCTTGGTGATCTCCAGATCGACGTGGTCGAGGGCAGCACGCTTCTGGCCGGGGTAGGTCTTGGTGACCTTGTCGAAGCGAATCACTCGATCGAGTGTAGGTGGGGCACCTGATGATTCCTCGGACGTCGACGCGACGGCGTCACGTGAAGAGCGCCTCACCGACGAAGCCGTCCGGGCGGATGCCCGCGGGGATCGCGAACACCGCTGATCCGATGGGCGTCGTCCAGGCGTTGAGCGCGTCCTGCTCGGCCAATCGCGCCTGGATCGGCAGGTACTGGCGCTCCAGGTCGGCCTGGAACGAGCAGAAGATCAGGCCGGTGCCGGTGGCGTCGTCGTAGTTGTAGCCGCGCCGGAAGATCCGCTCGCCGTCGTCACCCTCGCGGGCCCGACGCACGTGGGCGGAGGGCCCGACCACGGTGAAGCCGCGCTCGTCGACGGCCTCGAGATCGACGTCGTCGGACGGCCTCCCGCCCGTGGTGGGAGCGCCGTCGGCCAGGCGCCGGCCGATCGAGAACTCGCGCCCCTCGCGGCCGACCTCGTCCCAGGTGTCGAGATTCATCGCGATGCGCCGCACGACGAGCGTGGTGCCGCCGGCGAGCCACGGCTCGGGGCCGTCCCGCCACACGACGCGGTCGAACTCAGCGGAGCCCGGTGACTCGTTGGCGGTGCCGTCGACCTGTCCGAACAGGTTGCGCATCGCCGTGCCCGGCCGGTGGGTGCCGGCGGCGTGGCGGAAGCCGTCCTGACGCCACCGGACCGTGGCGAAGGCGCGTGCGTCGCGGACGAGCAGGCGCAGGGCATGCGCGATGGTGGTCGGGTCGTCGGCGGCCACCTGCAGCAGCAGGTCTCCCCCGCTCCACCGGTCCTCGAGTCGGTCGATGGTGCGGTACTTGGGCAACGGCCGCAGCCACGTGGGCACCCGGGCAGCGCCGCGGACCACCGCGACGAGGCCGGGACCGAACCCGAAGGTGACGGTCAGCCGCGCGGGCACCGCCGCCAACTCCGGCTCGAGGTCGGCCAGGGGCGCCCGGCCCGCGGTGAGCCGTCGGGCGTCGTCGGTGAGCAGGATCAGGAGCCGGCGGACCGCCGCGGCATCGACGCCGTCACGCAGGTCGAGGGCCAGCAGGCTCTGGTGGGCCTGCGGCTCCATCTCGATCCCCGCCTGGTGGCGTCCGTGGAACGGGACCGAGCGCGTGCCCGTGGGCTCGGGGTCGGAGGTGGCACCGGTCGCGGTCGCGCCCAACGCCGCACCACCGACGGCGGCGGCACCGACCGCCGCAGCCCCTCCGAAGAGAGCGCGACGCTTCATGACCTCAGTGCCCCTTGCCGCCCTCGTAGTCCTCGGCGCCGCCGGCGAAGTCCTTGGCCGTGGCCGTGATGTCGAACGTCGATCCATCGCCGAGCTCGAGCGTCAGCTCGACCTCCTCGCCGGGCTGGATCGGGGCCTTGAGGTCCATCAGCATGAGGTGGTCGCCACCGGGCTCGAGCCGGATCGAGTCCCCCGCGGGGATCGTGACGCTCTCGACCGGACGCATGGCGCCGTCGGCGGTCTCGTGGATCTCGGCGCGGTCGGTCAGGCCGGTCGTGACGCCGACGATCGTGACGTCCTCGTCACCGCTGTTGCTGAGCACCGCGAACGCCGCGCTCATCTTCATGTCGGTGGCCTTCACCCACGCGTCCGCCACGGCGAGGCCGGCGGCCTCGCCCTGCGCATCGCCGGAGCCGTCACCACACGCCGAGAGGGTCAGGAGAGCGGCCAGCAGCAGGGGAAGAACACGTCGAAACACGCCGTCCAGAATACCGGCGAGAGGGTCGAGGCACTGAGCCTGAGTGGTGATCCGGACCTCAGTCGTGCTGGGGAGATCCGAGGTTCAGGCCGCCGTGGCCGGGGTCGCGAGGCTCGCCGAGGTGACCCCGCACGCCCGACTGAGGCGCAAGCCCTCGACCGCCCGCACCCGGTGACGCGCTCCCGCGAGGCTTCGGCGGTTAGGGTGTGAACGAGTCTGCGCGCGGGGAGTCCACATGAGTCTGCAAGCATCCGAGGTCTCTGCCTCGATGCTCTCGGCCCGCGGCGACGACCTCGACGACCTGGTCCGCCAGGCCGGTCGGATCCGCGACGAGGGTCTGGCCCGTGCCGGCCGTCCCGGAGTCATCACGTGGTCGCGCAAGGTGTTCGTCCCCGTCACGACCCTGTGCCGCGACCGGTGCCACTACTGCGTCTTCGTCGACACCCCCGGCAAGCTCGAGCGCAAGGGCATCGCGCCCTACCTCTCGGAGGAGCACGTGCTGGCGATCGCGCACCAGGGTGCCGCGCTGGGCTGCAAGGAGGCGCTGCTGACGCTCGGCGACCGCCCCGAGGACCGTTGGGACGTCGCCCGCGAGTGGCTCGACGAGCACGGCTTCGCCTCGACGCTGGACTACGTCGGTCACCTGGCTCGCCGGATCACGGAGGAGACGGGCCTGCTGGCGCACCTGAACCCCGGCGTCATGACCGCGGCCGAGCTGGAGCGGCTGCGCCCGACCGCGCCGTCGATGGGCATGATGCTCGAGACGACGAGCCACCGGCTGTTCGCCGAGCCGGGGCAGGCCCACTTCGGCTCGCCCGACAAGGACCCGGCCCTGCGCCTGCAGGTGCTCGAGGACGCCGGCCGCCTCAAGATCCCCTTCACGACCGGCCTGCTGATCGGCATCGGCGAGACGTTCGAGGAGCGGTTCGACTCGATCCTGGCCCTGCGCGACGTGTCCGAGCGCCACGGCCACGTGCAGGAGGTCATCATCCAGAACTTCCGCGCCAAGCCGGCCACCGCGATGCAGGGCGTCGCCGACGCCGAGACCGACGCGTACATCGCCGCCGTCGCCGCGACCCGCATCGTGCTGGGCCCCGACGCCCGCATCCAGGCGCCGCCGAACCTCTCCGACCCGGGCGAGCTGGCCCTGCTGATCGCCGCCGGGATCGACGACTGGGGCGGCGTCAGCCCGCTGACCGCCGACCACGTGAACCCCGAGCGGCCGTGGCCCCAGGTCGACCAGCTGACCGAGCTCACGCGGGCCGCCAGCTACGCCCTGCGCGAGCGCCTGACCGTGCACCCGCACTACATCCGCGACCGCGACGCCTGGATCGACCCGGCGCTGCACGAGTCCGTGCTGGCCTTCGCCGACGCCGACGGGCTCGCCGCCGTCGACGAGCGGGCGCCGCGGACCACCGGCGCCGCGCCCCGCGACCTGTTCGCGAAGGCGGAGCAGGACCCGGCCGGCCTGAGCGACGACGAGTACGAGCGGCTGATGACGGCCACCGGAGCCGACCTCGATCGCCTCACGGGACTGGCCGACGAGCTGCGCCGGTCCGTCGCGGGAGCCACCGTATCGCTCGTGCAGAACCGCAACCTCGGCTCGGACCGGGTCACCGACCCCGACCTCGTGGCGCAGGTCGCCGCCGACGCGGTCGACCTCGGCGCCACCGAGCTGTGCATCCAGGGCACCGCCGACCCGGACACCCCCGACGACGTCTACGAGCAGATGCTGCGGGCCGCCCGCGCCGCCGCGCCGGAACTGCACCTGCACGCCTTCCGGCCCGCCGACGTCATCGACGGCGCCCGCCGCACCGGTCGCACGATCGCCGAACAGTACGCGGCGCTGGCCGCCGCGGGCGTCGACACCGTCCCCGGCACGGGGGTCAAGGTGCTGGACGAGGCGTACCGCGCCGAGCACTTCCCCGCCGACCTCCCCGTCGACCAGTGGGAGGAGGCGATCCGCGCCGCGCACGGCCTGGGCCTGCACTCGACCTCCGTGCTGTTCTACGGTCACGGCGAGTCGCCACTGCAGCGGGTGCGGCACCTGCGCCGCCTGCGTGCCATCCAGACCGACACCGGCGGGTTCAACGAGCTCGTCCCCATGGCTTTCCCCGGCGGTGACCACAACGACGATCAGCACCGCGCCGTCCACGCCGTGGCCCGCTTGATCCTGCACGGCAGCATCAACCACGTCCAGGCGGCGTGGACACGGCTCGGGGTCGAGGGCGCGATCCTCGTGCTGCGCTCGGGTGCCGACGATCTCGGCGGCACGCTCTACGACGGCCGCGTGCTGCCCGAGGCCGGCGTCGAGTTCGGCCAGGAGCTGACCGTCGAGGCGGCCGGGCGCATCGCGAAGACCCTCGGGCGACAACTGCGGCTGCGCACCACGACCTACGGCGTCGCCCCGTGATCCGCGTCCGGGTGGCGGTGGTCGGCGCCGGCTTCGCGGGCGTGGCCATGGCACGCCGCCTGGCCGCGGCCGACGAGTCCTTCGTCGTGCTCGAGCGCCGTCCCGGCATCGGTGGGACGTGGCACGACAACCGCTATCCCGGGGTCGCCTGCGACGTCCCGGCGCACCTCTACGGCTACTCCGACATCGCCCATCCGGGCTTCAGCCGCGTGTTCGCGCCGGGGTCCGAGATCCTCGAGTACCTGCAGGACGCCGCCGCCCCGGTCGCCGACCGGATCATGCTCTCGACCCGGCTCGAGTCGGCGGACTGGGACGGCTCCGGCTGGCGACTCACCACCTCGCGCGGACCGGTCGAGGCCGAGGTCCTGGTCATGGCCGCCGGGCGGCTGACCGAGCCGCGCCTGCCCGAGGTCCCGGGCACCTTCGACGGCCCGGTCGTCCACACCGCACGCTGGGACGACGACCTTGACCTGGACGGCGCTCGGGTGGCCGTCGTCGGCACCGGCGCCTCGGGCGTCCAGATCGTGCCCGAGCTGGCGCGCCGCGCCGAGTCGGTCGTCGTGCTGCAGCGCAGCGCCCCGTTCATCCTGCCCAAGGGCGACCGCGCCTACGCCGAGGCCGAGATCGCCCTGTTCGAGCGCCAGCCCGACCGCCTCGCCGGACTGCGCGCCGATCTCATGCGCGAGACCGAGGAGGTCTTCGCCCAGCGCGCCGGCGACGGACGCGCCGAGGCCCGGGCGCGGGCCCTGGATCACCTCGCTGCCCAGGTCCCCGACCCGGTGCTGCGCGCGGCGCTGACGCCCGATCACGAGTTCGGGTGCAAGCGCGTGCTGTTCAGCGACGACTTCTACTCGACCCTGCGGATGCCCCACGTGCGCCACGTGTCCGGTGCCCTGACCGCGTACGAGCCCGGCGCGGTGATCGCGGCCGACCGCTCGCGCCACGAGGTCGACGTCGTGGTCGCCGCGACCGGCTTCCACACGACCCGCCAGCCCTACGCCGAGCTGATCACGGGCCGCGACGGGATCTCGCTCGACCAGTACTGGTCCCAGGGCATGCGCGCCTACGCCTCCACGGCCGTGCACGGCTTCCCCAACCTCTTCGTTCTCGACGGCCCCAACGCGACGCTCGCCCACAACTCGGCGGTCCTCATGATCGAGGCCCAGGCCGACTACGTGGCCTCGGCGCTGCCGTGGACCGCGCACGGACCGCTCGAGGTCTCGGCCGAGGCCGAGCAGCGGTACATCGACGAGCTGCAGGAGCGCTCGACGGTGTGGACCTCCGGCTGTCACAACTGGTACGTCGACGAGCGGTCCGGGCGGCAGGTGCTGCTCTGGCCCGGCAAGGCGCAGGAGTTCCGCGACCGGTTCGGCTGCTTCGACCCGGCCCCCTTCGGCGTCGTGGAGTCCACGGGTGCGTGACCGTCGACGACGTGACTGGACCGTCGTCATCCCGGTCAAGCCGGCCGAGCTCGGCAAGTCGCGCCTCGAGATCCCCGGCGTCGACCGCGTCGCGCTCGCACGCGCCATCGCGCTGGACACCATCGAGGCGGCGGCCCAGGTCGCGCGGGTCGTGGTGGTCACCTCGGACCCGACGATCGACGCGCCCGGCATCGAGGTCGTCGTCGAGCCCGCCCCTCGCGGGATCGCCACGGCGGTCGCGGACGGTCTCGCCACGATCCCCCGGGATCGGCGTGCCGTGCTGCTGGGCGACCTGCCCGGGCTGCAGCCGGAGGACCTCGCGCAGGCGCTCGAGCTGGCGCGCGAGACGCGGCTGGGCGCCGTGCCCGACGAGGAGCGCCATGGCACGACGCTGATCACGGCCCGCGAGGGCGACCTGCCCGAGGCGTTCGGGCCCGACTCCTGGCGCCGCCACCTCGCGGCGGGCTTCCTCGAGCTGCCCGTGCCCTCGTGGTCGACGCTGCGCCGCGACGTGGACCGGGCGGATCACCTCGTCGGCGCGCTCGGACCTCGCACCTCCGCGGTGCTCGGGCGCGTGTCCTGAATCAGGACTTCGTGAAGACCAGGTCTCCCTCGTCGGGGACCAGGCGATCACCCTCGACGGTGAAGGTGGTCGGCAGGGTGACCGGAGTGTCGGCGACGGCGCCGCACTGGACCTCACCGTCGCGATCGGGCTTCAGGCGGACCTGCCCTCCAGCCAGGTCCCAGCGGCCGGGCAGCTCGACGCACCCGTCGGTGGCCACGTAGGTGTTGTCGTCGGACAGCGTCAGGGTGAGTCGACGGCCCGACTGCTCGATCGGCTCGGACTCCCAGACGCCCAACACCGGCAGCGTGTCCTCGGGGCCATCGGACTCCTGGGACGCCGTGTCCTGCGCAGCCGGCTCCGAGGACTCCTGCGAGCATCCCGTCAGCACCAGGGTCAGGGCGAAGAGCAGAGCGATGAGCGTGCGCATGGCGCCACGGTAGCCGCTCAGGCCGTGATCACGGCGGGGCTCCTCAGCGCCCTCCGCGTTGGAACTCCGTCCCCGGTCAGCAAGAGGGACAGGGCCAGGAGCAGAGCGGCCAGGATGCGCATGGCGACGCGGTGGTGGCTCAGAGCGTGATTGCGGCCCGGGCGAGCGCCGCGGAATGCTCCAGGTCCGACATCCACAGTGGTCCGACACGCACGTCCCAACCGTCGGCGGCCAGCGCGGGCGCGAGGTCGGCGTCCTCCTGCGCGACGAGCCAGGTGTCGAGCACTCCCCCGTCGGCGCGCCGGCCGTAGTGGCGGGCCACCGCGACGGCCGAGGTCTCGACACCGATCGCGGTCAGGCAGGCGTCGGCCATGCCGCGCACGACCTTGCCGCCGACGATGGGCGAGATCCCCACGACGCGAGTCGCCTCGGCGAGGGCCTCCCGGATGCCGGGGACGGTCAGGATCGGGCCGATGGACACGACCGGGTTCGAGGGCGCCAGCACGACGACGTCCGCCGCGGTGATCGCCTCGACCACGCCCGGCGCGGGCACGGCCGCCTCGATGCCGGGGTTCTCGAACGCGCGGGCGGGCAGGGTGGCGCGGTGCCGCGTCCACCACTCCTGGAAGTGCATCCGGGCACCGTCCTCGACGACGACCTGCGTGTCGACCTCGGTGTCGGTCATCGGCAGCAGTCGCACGCCGATCGGCCAGCGCGAGCCGAGCCGTCCGGCGATCTGCGAGTAGGTCAGGCCCTCGCGCAGCCACCCGGTGCGCGCGAGGTGCGTGCCGAGGTCGAGGTCGCCGAGGGTGAACCACGGCCAGCCGGATCCCCACTCGCGCAGCTCGGCACTGACGCGCTCGGTCTCGCCCGCGCGACCCCAGCCGCGCTCGGTGTCGTTGACGCCCGCCAGCGCGTAGAGGATCGAGTCGATGTCGGGCTGCAGGCGAACACCGGACAGCCACAGGTCGTCGCCGGTGTTGATGACCACGGTGATCTCGGCGTCCGAGCCCTCGAGCGCGGCGCGCAGGCCACGCACGAAACGCGCTCCGCCCACTCCCCCGGCCAGCACGGTGACTCGCATGTCAGCCACCCGTCCGGAAGAGGTCCTCGTCGGGCGAGCGGACGATGCTGCGCGCCCCCGGCAGGTCGAGGTCGCCCACCAGATCGGCGCGGCCTCGCACGATCGCGACGGGCACGTGGCCGTCCTTGGGCTTGACCAGCTCGGCGGCGGCACACAGCTCGTCGGCAACGCACGACATCGTGACGGCCAGCGGCCGGCCGTCGGCGTCGCGCTCGGGCTGCTCGAACAGGCGGACCCCGGCCGCGCCGATCGCGGCGTCGGTCTGGCCCAGGCGCCAGGCGCGGCCCAGGGTGTCCGAGATCAGGACGCCGACGTGGGCGACCTCGCGCAGCCGCAGGGCCAGGCGGCGGGCCGAGGCGTCGGGATCGACCGGCAGCAGCAGGACGTGACCCTCGGGCACGTTGCTGGCGTCGACGCCCGCGGCGGCCGCGACGATGCCGAGGTGGTTCTCGACGATGCGCACCGAGCCACGCTCGGCGACGACCCGGACGGTCTCGGCCGCGATCGCGTCCTCACGGTCGGACGCGGCGACGAGGCGCCCCTCGGCCTTCGAGACGATCTTCGAGGTGATGACGACGATGTCGCCGTCGACCAGGCTGGTGTGCGCCAGGATCAGGGCGGCGAGGTCGTCGCCCTCACGGATCTCCGGCAGGCCGGCGACCCCGGAGACGGTCAGCATCGACGGCTCAGGCCGCGTCGGCTTGGTTCCGTCGCCAGCGGATGCCGGCCTCGATCAGCTCGTCGATCTCACCGTCCAGGACCGACTGGGTGTTGCCGGTCTCGTACTCGGTGCGCAGGTCCTTGACCAGCTGGTACGGGTTCAGGACGTAGTTGCGCATCTGGTCGCCCCACGAGGCCTGCACGTCACCACGCAGCTCGTCGAGGTGGGCGCGCTCCTCGGCCTTCTTCAGGGCCAGCAGCTTGGCCTTGAGGATCACCATCGCGCTGGCCTTGTTCTGCAGCTGGCTCTTCTCGTTCTGGCAGCTGACGACCACTCCGGTGGGGATGTGGGTCAGGCGCACGGCCGAGTCGGTGGTGTTGACGCTCTGTCCGCCGGGGCCGCTGGAGCGGTAGACGTCGACGCGGATCTCCTCGTCGGGGATCTCGATGTTGTCGGTGGCCTCCAGCACCGGCACGACCTCGACGGCCGCGAACGACGTCTGGCGGCGGCCCTGGTTGTCGAACGGGCTGATCCGCACGAGGCGGTGGGTGCCGGCCTCGACCGACAGCGTGCCGTAGGCGTAGGGGGCGCGGATCGCGAAGGTCGTGGACTTCAGCCCTGCCTCCTCGGCGTAGCTGGTGTCGTAGATCTCGACGGGGTACTTGTGGCGCTCGGCCCAACGGATGTACATGCGCTGGAGCATCAGGGCGAAGTCGGCGGCGTCGACGCCACCGGCGCCGGAGCGGATCGTCATGAGCGCCTCGCGCTCGTCGTACTCGCCCGACAGCAGGGTGCGGACCTCGAGGCTGTCGATCGCGGCGGCGAGGCGGTCGACCTCGGTCTCGACCTCGGCCTTGGAGTCGGCGTCGTGCTCCTCGGCGCTGAGCTCGAGCAGCACGCTCACGTCGTCGAGGCGCTGACGCAGGGTGCGGACCTTCTCGAGCTCGGACTGCAGGACGGAGAGCCGACCGGTGACGCGCTGGGCGTTGGACTGGTCGTCCCAGAGGTCGGGTGCGCCGACCTCTTCCTGGAGGTCGGCGATCTCGGCCTCCATCTTGGGCACGTCGAGCACCCGCTCGATCGACGTCAGCGTCGTGTCGAGTTGCTTGATCCGGTCAGTGAGATCGACGGTGGCCACGCGTCGAGGTTACCGCCGCAGGCCAGAACGGGCGTCGTCGACCGTCCGCGTGGCGGGCGAATCGAGATTCCCTCGGTATGTGAGGTGATTTGCGTCACATGACGGCGAAGTTCCGGGCATGATCGGGCCACCGAAAATCGCGGAACGGAGAACCCATGACGAACGAGCGCATCGCTGCCATCGCGCTGGGCAGCGAGCTGGGCTTCATCGTCTTCTGGCTCGTGCCCCACACGGCGGCGCTGAGTCTGATGTCGACGCTCCTGGTGGTGGCCGGCTCGATCGCCCTGGTGACGCTGGTCGCGCGGGGCATCGCCGCCCGGTTCGGCATCGATGATCCATGGCGCGAGATCGGCCTGTACTCCAACTGGGACCTGGAGCTGGCCGAGATCTGCGCCTGACAGGCCAACGGCGGGTCGTCCCGAGGGAGACGACCCGCCGTTCCTCTGCCCGCTACCTGCCCAGTCGCAGCGCGTCGCGGATCGTGAAGAACACGTCCGTCTGGTCGGTCAGGCCCACGACGTTCGCGGCGCGCGGCCCGTACGCGGCGATCCGCAACTGCGACCCGGTGTGCTGCTGCGAGCCTGCCGAGGCGCTCGTGGCGTAGTTGATCGTCATCGGCTGGCCGTCGCGCGTCAGCAGGTTCACGGTCGAGCCGGGCGTGGTCGAGCCGGCCTCCACGATCTGGCTGGTGTGGGCGTGGTCGGCCGTGACGATGACCGTCGTGTGCTTGTCCTTCTTGGCGTAGTCCAGCGCGACCTTGACGGCCTCGTCGAGATCGAGCGTCTCGCCGATCTGGCCGCACGCGTCCGAGGAGTGGTTGCGCTTGTCGATGCTGGCTCCCTCGACCTGGAGGAAGAAGCCCTTGCGGTTGCCCCGGTCGAGCAGCTCGATCGACTTCTTCGTCAGGTCGGCCAGTGCGGGCAGGGCGTCCGTGCGGGCGGGGTTCTCGGTGCAGGCGACGGGCGCCTTCGTGCCGCCGTCGGGCGTCGCGGCCGGGCCCGTCCACCGGACCGGGAAGTTGCCCGGGGCGAAGAGGCCGAGCAGCGGCCGGTCCTGGTCGGCCTGCTTCACGGCCTTGAGGGACGTGAGGTCGTCGACGATCCGGTAGCCGCGGCTCTCGGCCTGGCGACGCAGCGTCTGGCCCTTCCACGATCCGGCCGTCGCCGTCTCGGCGAAGGTCGCGGCGCCGCCGCCGAGCGAGACGTCCGGCCGGGTGTCGAGCAGCTGCTCGGTGATGCTGCCCTTGCCGCCGTTCTCCTTGGCGTTCGCGGGGCACTTGGCCGTGGTCGCCGTGGGCCCGTAGCAACTGCGGCTCGTCACGTGGGCGACCTGGACGGCGGGCGTCGCGTCCTGCAGCTCTGCCGTCGAGACGTTGCCTGTCTTGTAGCCGGCCTTCTTGGCCAGCTGCAGCAGCGTGCCGCGGGGCTTGCCGTCGACGTCGACGCTGACGGCGCCGTCGTAGGACTTGGTGCCTGTCGCCCACGCCGTGCCGGTGGCGGCGGAGTCGGGGACGTAGTCGGGCTTGCCGTCCTTGGTCAGCGAGTAGGTCGTGTACTGACCGGTGAGGGGCAGGGCGTCGATGCCGGGGAACCGGCCGGCGGCGCCGTGGACGTAGTTGCGGGCGCTCGTGATCTCCGAGTCCCCCATGCCGTCACCGACGATGAGGATGACGTTGTCGGGGCGGCTGCCGTCGATGGCCCTCTTGACCGTCTTGGTCTGGTCGCCCGAGAGGCGCGCGGCGCCCCCGGGACGAGTGAGGTCACGCTCGCCGGTGGCGACCGATCCCACGACTGCTCCCCCGAGGAGCAGTCCTGCGGTGCCGAGGACGAACATGCTGCGGATGCTGATGCGTGTCTTCATGGGTCCAGCCCAGCGGGGGCCGGTGACGGGGCGGTGAACAGCACCGCACGTGCGGCCGTCGAGCGCGGCAATCCTCGGGGTCGGTCACCGGGGTCGACCGGCCCGGGGCGCTGGTGCCGCTGCGAAGGGGCGCGGAACGGCATGATGGTGCCCATGGACGCTCCCAGGCCGATCACGCCGCCCGGTTGGTACGACGACGGACACGGCCAGCTGCGCTGGTGGGACGGCTCCCAGTGGACGCAGCACACCGCTCCCCTCGCGCAGCAGGCCCCGCCGCAGCAGCAGGCGCCGCAGCCGGCGGCCCAGCCGGCGCAGGCGCCGCGGCCCACCGGGGACCTCGTCGCGGTGAAGCGCTCGAAGCTGGCGTGGATCCTGCCGCTCGTGCTGCTGGCCGCCGCGCTGATCGGCTCGCTGAGCGCCGTGGCCGTGTGGAGCGCCGCCGGCGGCGACGCCGAGCCGCTCGAGCGCACCTACGCGGCCTACGCGCGGGCCGAGGTGACGAAGGACTGCGCCACCCTGCAGGCCACCACGACGGCGAGCTTCCGCGACGACCTGACCGACGGCCCGTTCACGTGCGCCGAGTGGGCGTCGCAGCGTCCGGCGGCCCCCGGGTCTGCGAAGTGGGGAGCGCGGCTGGGCCCGATCGGCGTGCTGATCGTCGAGCAGAGGTACTCCGGCTTCCTCGACGACGAGGAGTCCATGAACGGCAGCACGCTCACGACCTACACGTTCATCCGCGAGGGCGGTCGCTGGAAGCTGGACGACGGCGACGGCGACGACTGAGTCACCCCTTGCACGATCGGCGCCCAGGAGTGACGCTGATCACATGGGACGCGTGCCCCATCGCATCCGCCTCGCGCTGGTCGCGTCGGCAGTGGCTGCCGGCGGTCTCCTGGTCGCGGTCTCCGAGACGACGCACTCCCCCAGCCAGCGGACACCCCACCGGGCCGCTCCGGCTGATCCGCAAGCGGACGCCAGCCCGGCCGCCAGAACGGCTCCGCGCTGTTACGGCGCTGCCTCGATGGCGAGGAAGCGGTGCCACAATCGGGCCCTCAAGGGACGGCTGACCCCGAAGCCGCACGCGGCACGGCGCGACACCGCCAGGTTCCCCGGCAAGCAGTGCTACCGATCGAACGTCCGCCAGACGAAGATGAACCGCGGCTGCACGTTCGGCAAGCGAGCGCGAGGACGCCCGCACGTGGTGGTCGTGGGCGACTCGCACGCCCGGGCCCTGTTGCCGGCCTTCGTGGCGATGGCCCAGGCGGGCCACCTCTCGCTCGAGGCCCAGATGCGCGCGTCGTGCTCGTGGACGACGTCGAACGTCAAGCACCCCGACAAGACCCGGATCGGCCCCTGCAAGACGTATCGCAAGAATCTGCAGCGCTGGCTGCTGAGGCGCGCGTCGAGCATCGACATCATCGTGACCACCGGGTACATCCGCCAGATCGACGGCGGCGCTTCCTCGCAGGTGAGGAAGATGCGCGCCGCGTGGCGCCCCCTCGTCAAGCGCGGCGTCCGGATCGTCGCGGTCAGCGACAACCCCCGGCTGACGCGCGACCCGCAGAGCTGCCTGAGGAAGCACGGTGCGCGCAAGGGCGCCAGGAAGTGCGGGGTCTCGACCTCGACCGGTCTGGCGCGGGACCCGTTCCTGCTCACTGCGAAGAAGACCCGACGTGCGACCGCGCTCGACCTGCGCTCACGCTTCTGCCGCAAGGGCTTCTGCCCCGCCGTGGTCGGTGGCGTCAACGTCTACCGCGACACGACCCACATCACGGTGACCTACTCCAAGACGCTGGCCCCGGTGCTGACCGCCCGGTTCCGCGCGATGCGCCTGATCCGCTGAGCACGGAGCGCGACGCCTCACCGGCCGCGCGACGGCTCGTCGACCAGGCCCTTCATGCGCAGCAATTGCAGCAGGTCGTCGACGTAACCGTCGAACGAGGCGTGCCCCTCCATATGGCGGGCGCGCTCGGCTCGGCTCTGGTGGGTCTCGGACCGGGCGACCGCCACGGCGCGCCCGGGAACCTGGCCCTCGTCCGCGAGAAACCAGCCCACGCCGTCCAGGAGACGGCCCAGACTCTGCAGTCCCAGGTCTCCGGGCGCTGCGACGAACGGCACCCCGCAGCGAGCGGCGTCCATCACGGTCGTCGGTCCGGGATCCTGGCGCGAGGTCAGCAGGTACACGTCGGCGTTGGCGTACCAAGCCGGGGCGTCCAGCCGGAAGCCGGGCACCAGCAGCGGCAGCCCTCGCTCACGCGCCTGGTCGGCGCAGCGACGTCCCCACTCCCCCACATCCCCCAACCACACGAAGGCACTGCGCGACTCGAGGTCGTGGATGCGATGCGCCAACTCCAGGAACCGATCGAAGCCCTTGCGCTCGTCGGCGAACCCGGCGCCGAGGAAGATCAACCGGTCCGCGCCCACGCTCTCGGCGATCAGGCGCTCGACCCGCGTCACGCCCTCCGGGCTGCCGGTCGCGTGCAACAGCCCGGGCAGCAGCGTGTGCACCGGGGTGCCCGCCGGCAGCCGCTCGCGCAGCTGCTCGGTCACCGCCGGCAACGCCGCGACGATCGTGGCCGCCCGGGCCACCGGCTCGAGCAGACCGTGCTCCTGCAGGTAGTCGGGCATCTCCTGGACCAGCAGCACGGACGGGCCGGACGGACGCAGCTGCTGCAGCACCGGCGCCGCCCACCCGGTGTTCGCCACGATCGGCGTCTCCGGCTCCAGCGCGGCGCCGAGGCCGGCGACGTCGTGCCCCTCGGCGATCAAGACCGTCGGGCCGAGCGCCTGGAACCGCCCCAGCAGCGGCCCGCCACGGAGCAGGACGAACACCGGTGCCCAGCCCCTGCCACGCAGATGCCGCGCCAGCTCCAACATCAGCAGGGGCGCGCCCGCGCGTTGGGCGTCGTTGCCGACGAGCAGGATCGGATGCTCCACGCCGGCCAGGAGGGCGGACATCGCGTCGCGGCTCTCGTGGGCCGTCCTCGGCACCGGCCGCGGCTGGTGCCCGGCGCGCCGGCCATGGGTGAGGAAGTGCCGCAACGCGTGGTGTTCCTCGAGGGCCAGGTAGGTACCGGCGTAGAACTGGGCGTCGAAGCCCGGGCCCGGTGAGCGGCGCTCCGCATCGCCGTGCGCGACGAAGTGCTCCCACGGATCCGCGTCGTCGATGTCGGGGTACTCGCGGCGATACCAGTCTGCATCGAAGAAGTCCTTGCCCCGGTCCAGAGCATGCCCGCGCACCGCATCCGTCTCGCCGAGCATCGTGACAGCCTACTGGACCTTTCCTATCGATATCGTATGCCCATGCTCTTCGCCTCTCGGGCCGATCTCCCTGCACGCATGGCCTGCTACGGCGCCAGTGGGACCGGAGCCCAGGTGACACTCGACCTGCGTCACCAGAGCCGGGGTTTCGTGGAGTTCGTGGGATACGTCGACGACGTCCAGGACCCGCGACGTCGGGCGGAGGACGACTACCCGGTGATGGACTTCGAGGAACTCTGCCGACTCGAGGACACCGGGGTGTTCCTGTCGATCCTGAACCCATCGGTTCGGCGCACCCTCCACGACAAGCTCCGTGACCGGGGCGTCCCGATCCTGGGTGCACGCGGAGCGGACCATCTGGCCCACCCCGCGGCCCAGCTCGGCGAGGGGACGGTCGTCGTCAGCACGACCCGGCTGGGCCACACCACGCGGATCGGCCGCGGCGGACTCGTCTGGGCGCAAGTGGTCGCCCATGACGTGGAGATCGGCGACTTCGTCGGCCTGGGCGTCGGGAGCATCGTGCTCGGCCACGTCCAGATCGGCGACGACGTCTCCGTCGGCGCCGGGGCCATCATCCACAACGGCACGATCGAGCAACCGATCACGATCGGCGACGGCGCCGTCATCGGCCCGGGGGCGGTCGTGACCCACGATGTGGCCCCGGGAGAGGTGATGGTGGGCCCGCGGGCGATGCCGCTGTCCCGGTGGCGGGACCTGCTCGGCGGGCGACGCGAGTCCGGCCGGCACCAGCGATGACGGTCACCCTCGGCCAACCGCTCCCACCTGATCGCGCCGTGCTGACGGCGCTCGTCGACGAGATCATCGCGTCGGGTCGGTGGTCGAACGACGGGCCGATCGTGCAGCGGTTCGAGCAGCGTCTCGCCGCGGACCTCGGCTGGGCGGACGTCTCGGCGACCAGCTCGGGGACGTCGGCGCTCACCGTCGCGCTGCTCGCCCTGGACCTGCCTCGCGGGGGCGAGGTGATCACCAGCGCGCTCACCTTCACCGCCACCGTCCAGGCCATCGAGCTGGCCGGGCTCGTGCCCCGGTTCGCCGCGGTCGATCCCGAGACCCTGTGCCTCGATCCCGACGCGGTGCGCAAGGCGATCACCGCCCACACGGTCGCCATCCTCCCGGTCCACCTGTTCGGGCTGGCGGCCGATGTCCAGCTCGATGACATCGGCGAGGACGCGGGTCTTCCCGTCGTGTACGACGCGGCCCACGCCTACGGCTTCGCCCCCGTCGTGGGACGCGGAATCGCGAGCGCGTACTCCTTGCACGCGACGAAGCTGCTGCACACCGCCGAGGGCGGCTGCGTCGGCACCGACGACCCGGTGGTCGCCGCTCGGCTGCGCCGAGCGCGAGCCTTCGGGCTGGACGCCGACCGGGTCCGCGAGCAGGGCACCAACGCCAAGATGTCGGAGCACGCGGCGGCACTGGGCCTGGCCGTGCTGCCCGGGATCCCCGACGAGATCCGCGCCCGGCAGCGCGTGCGCGACGCGTACGACAGTGCCCTCGCGCTCAGCACGCGCTGCCGGCCCCATGCTCCGGGTCGGCCACGAGCCCTGGTCATGGAGGTCGTCCGGTGCGCGCCCGAGGACCAGCAGGACCTGCTGGACGACCTGGCCGCTGCGCAGGTCGTCGGGCGCATCTTCCCCGCCCTGTGCGCGCCCGGCCAGCGGTATGCCGACGTCCCGCTCGTCGGCGCCGAGGCCGGTGCGTTGGTCGCGCTCGCCGGAAGCGCCGTCGCCCTCCCACTGCACGGTCGCGTCCCCGACGCAGCGCTCGACGCCATCTCCGCCGTCCTGCGCGGCTGAACCGGGCGGACCCGGCGGGGGTCAGCGCTGGTGGTCCGGCAGGTGCGTCTTGGCGAACTCGAAGCCGTCGTGCTCGATGACCAGCGGGATGAGCCGCTCGAGGGCGTGCAGGGCCGTGCCGTCGGCCGCCAGCGGCTCGCCCGGGTAGTCGGCGTCCGCCAGCCGCGCGTCGACGAACGGGCGCAGCGCCGACGTCCGGGCCCAGAACATGGCGCCCAGCGGGAAGTCGAAGTGCGTCGGCAGGGCCATGGTCCGCCCCAGTCTCGACACCAGTGCCTCGACGTGGTCGCGGTTGAGGTCCCAATCGGGCAGGCGGCGATCCTCCGGCCCCACGAGGCCCAGCTGCTCGGACCGCGCGAACTCCTCGACGACCAGGTCGCCGATCCCGGATTCCCCCACGAGGTGAGCCCACAGGTGCTCGCGCCACTGGTCGCCGGCCTCCGGGGTCAGGTGCGGGCTGCGCTTGCCGTGGACGTGCAGGACGAGGTCGTGGTCGGCCAGGCGCTGGGCGACGGGACCGCTGAACAGGGCCGACAGGTTGCGGCCCCGATTGGGCACCAGCAGGACCTCGGCGTCGACACCGGCCGGGTGCTCCCGGCAGATCTCGCGCAGGCGATCGGCAGCAGTCGTGGTGTTCGTCGTGAGCACGAGGCGTCGGGGCGTACCGAGCCCGGCGAGCAGGTCGAGGAACCCCGGCAGCAGATCGGGGTAGTGGAAGTGCCCGTGCACCAGAACGCTGGGGAGCCGGGACGGCGCCGAAGGGCGGTCGCGACCGTCGGCCCGCACGGTGATCAGCCGCTTCGACCAGCGTCCCGCCGGACGTCCCGCGCGCAGGAAGTGGGCGAACGGATCGCCGCCCGCATCGCGGAAGCCGGGGGCCGATTCGGCGTAGGCCAACGGATGGAATCCCGGCCGGGGGCGGCGCACCAGGATGCCCGACCCGGGTCGGTTCAAGGGCGCTCCGGCATGCACACGCTGCAGGTACTCGCGGGCGAACAGCTCACGCTGGTCGGACTCTCCCCCGGTGTAGTGGGACACGTCGAATCCCTCGGGCGTCAGGATCGTGCGCAGCTCCTCGGGCTGACGATCACGGACGCGGCGGGCTCCGCGCCCGAGCACGTCGATCGACGCCTCGAAGTCGACGGTGTGAGCCCGCCCGCGCGCCGTCGGGACGGTCGCGGCGATGGCCGATGCCACGGACTCGTCCTCGTAGACGACCTTCGAGACGGTGGCGAAGAACTCGAGCACGGACCCGGTGGGGGTGAGGGTCCCGTCGAGCTCGCTGACCATCGCGACGACGGGAACGCCCGCGCGCTCGAGGAAGACGGCCAGCTCGCGATGGCCCAGGGAGCCGACGACGGCATAGACCGGCTCGAACCGTCGCTGCAACTCGGCGGCGAGCGTGCGGGCCTCGGCACCCACCGGCGCGCGGCCGTGGTCCAGCCAGATGGCGGTGTCCGAGGCCGCCGTGATCTCGTGGGCCGCCTCGCCGCCGGTCGGCAGCAGCGCCACCACGTGATGGTGCCGGGACAGCTCGTCGATCAGGGAGAGCGCCGGCCCGGCCGCCCCGGTCTCCGGCACGATCACGAGGACCTTCTCGCGCTCGTCGGCCGCCGCCGGCGGCAACACGAGTGAGCTGCGGAGCCACGACAGGGAGGGCCGACCTTCACGGTGTCCGTGGCGGACGTAGTGCTTGAGGAGTCGGGCATCGTCGAAGCGCGCCAGATCACCGTGGCGCGACCGATAGAAGTCGAGGTCGATCAGGGCGTCGTCACCGCGCCGTGCCAGGACCGGTTGCGGCACCGTGCGACCGGCGCCTCGACGACGGGGTCGCTGCGGCCCCACGGGCGTCGACGCGGTCGTCGCGCCACGCTTGCGCCACCAGCCGACGATCCGCAGCTGCTGGGCGCGGATCGCGCGCAACGGCCGGGTCAACCGCCACGAGAGGCGCGCATGGACGGCCGCCAACGCCGCCTCGGCGCGGGCGGCGCGGCGGACCTGTTTCACGCGTGCGGACTCGGCCGCGACGGCCCTGCGGTGGAAGGCCAGCACCTGCTCGCTCAGGTCGGCCTCCCGGTCACGGCTGCGACGGTCGCGCAGCTCGCGCTCGTAGTCGGCCGCCGCGGCCTCGGCGCGGGCGCGGCGGTGGGCGATCACCAGAGCCTCGAGGCGATCGACCTCGGCGGCCAGCCCTGTGATGTCGTCGCGTTGCGCGCTGATGATTCCTCGGCGCACCTCGATCTCGGCGTGCAGCTCATCGCGCAGCGATTCCCGGGCGGCGACGACCGCGTCGAGGTCGGTCACCATCGTCTCGATGTCGGCGCGCAGGGCGTCGTTGTGGGCACGCATCTCGGCCAGGGTCCGCAGGGTGTGGGGAGTCGCTCCAGGGGCCCCCTGCTCCGATGCTCCGTGGACGACCGCCTGCCGGGACAGGTGCTCCGCCGGCGGCGTGGTGCCGCTCACCAGGCCCTGCAGCCGTCGCTCGAACTCCCACGCCCGGCTCATCTCGTCGGGGCTCAAGGGCTCGCCGGCGAGGGCCGCGACCTGGTCGATCAGGTCGCTCAGTCGCGCCGGGACGGAGGGGTCCGGGGCGACCGGGTCGACCAGCGAGCCCACCGAGTGCAGCAGCGCCCGGAAGACCACGTGCCGGCGCGGGAGGGGCTCGGCCCATTCCCATTCCTGGTCGATGAACGCTGCGCGATCGCCGTCGACGATCAGGTTGCGCGGAATCGCGTCGAGGAACCGGCCCTCCACGTGCTCGCCCGATCCGGCCGTACGCGACAGCTCGTCGGCCCAGCGCCGGAACCAGGGGACCAGTTCGGCCACGGTCCACCCCGGGACCGCGACGATGTCGTCCAAGGCCGTGCCCCAGTTTCGGCCCGGGAGGAACGGCTCGTCGGACGGCTGATGGATCAAGGGCCCGGAGCTGTTCGGCAGCGCTGGGTGCATCCGATCTCGCCGCACGGCCAGGCCCTCGTCGGTCCGTTCGATACGCGTGATCGTGCGGAACCGGGCCCGCCGGCCGCTCCCGCTGAATCGCGCCAGGGCCGGGTCCGGGTCGCCCGGAGTGGGTCCGGCGACCACCACGAACCCCGGAGCCGCGTCGAGCAGGCGGTCGAGCTCGTCGGTCGGGCCGGAGGCCGGGTCGGTGTGACCGGCCAGCAGGGAGCGGAGGTCGATGACCTTCTCGTCCAGAGCGGCCTCGGACAGCAGCAGGGTCGGTGCGGCTGCGTGCGGGAACGTCAGGTCCCAGCGCTGGTGCGGCAGTCCGGCATCCGTCAGTCGCTCGGCCAGGTCGTGGCGCACCGGGCCGGTCAGGCTCAGGACCAGGCGGCCCTCCGGTGCCAGGAGGGCGATCAGGCTGGCATCGATCGCGGACGCGTCCGCAAGGACGATCGTCCCGAAGGAGCCGTCGCGACCCAGGTCGGACGTCGTTCCCCACGCGACGGCGACGGTTTCGGTCCCGGCGTGCCACCGGGCCGAGCGGGTGGCGCGATCGGGGTCGGACATCAGGACGACGACCTCGTGGCGTGCAGCCGTCAGCGCGGTGACCAGCAGCGGCGGTGCGGCCTCGACCATGAGGATCGGACCCGGCAGAGCTGCGAGTCGGCTCGCGACCACGGGCGAGAAGGCGGCTTCCTCGGCTCGGATCGCTGCGCTCTGGTCGCCGCCGAGGACGGCTGGGGCTGGCGGGATCGCGTCCGCGCGATGCCACAGGCCGGCGTCGCCGTCCCAGCGCAGACCGGGCAGCAGCGGCTGCGACCGCACGGCCGTCAACGCCTCATCCACCGAGGTCGCCATCGAGATCCTTTCCAGACGCGGAGCGATGCTGCAGCCCCCCGCCGGATGTGATCCACCCGACTCCCGCGGAACAGTGTGGCGGATCCGCCGTCAGCCGGTGTCACCGGCCGAGGCGGCCCGCGACACGCGAATCAGTTCGCGGCGTCGAACGCGTCGAGGATCTCCTTCTTGATGCGCCCGCGCTCGCTGACCTCGTGGCCGTTCTCCTTGGCCCAGGCGCGGACGTGGGCGAGCTCCTCGGGGGTGCGACCCGAGCCGCTGCGAGGGCTGCTGGCCACGCGGCGCGACGGCGAGGTGCGGCGTCCCAGGGCGATGTAGTTCTTGAGGGAGTCGCGGAGCTCGTCGGCCTCCTTGGCCGTCAGGTCGATCTCGTACGAGGTGCCGTCGAGCGCGAAGTAGACGGTCTCGCCCTCTCCGGCGGGGATCTCCTTGCCCGAGATGTCGCTGGTCAGAATCGTGACTACGCGCTGCGCCATGGTGAATACCTTTCGAAATCTCTTATTGAATAGCGGACTTATTCATCACTATTCGTCCCTCACCTTATCCACCGACATTCTGATTTCCCGGGCTTTACTTACGCCAAAGAGAAACTCTTCTTCTCACTATTCACGGCGCCAGGTGAAGCCGACCCGAGGCGGCGGCGCGGATCGTGGCGGTTCTCGGGAATCCGGGCGGCACGAGCGGCAGGGTGACGGTCCGGACCAGCTCGACGTCGACGCGGTCGTCGGTGGTGCTCAGGGTCATCCGCACGTCCGCGGGCACGACTCCGACGACGAGAGCGCGGGCGTCCGCCGCATCGAGAACGGCGGCCTCATCGATGCCTCCGGAGTAGACCGCATCGCGGTCGAGCCCATCGGCGGCGTGCAGGGCAACGCGATCGGCGAGGTTCATCAGCTCGCGTCGTTCCAGGAACGCCGCCGACGCGTTGACGACCACCACGACGAGCATGCCCAAGACGGCGAGGAAGCCCACGGTCAGCACCGTGACGTTGCCACGTTCGCGCCCCGTCATGGTGCGGCCCGATATCGGCCGAAGGGCTCGGTGTGGGTCGACGACACATCGAAGGCCGCCACCGGATCTCCGAACAGGTCGGGAGCGAGGGGCAACCGTTGTGAGGAGCGCACATCGACGACCACGGTCGAGCCGGGTACGAAGCAACTCGGATCGCACCGTGTCGAGACCGAGGCGCCGGACACGTCGTGGTCTGCCAGCACCAGACGGGCGGCGACGCGGGCTCGGGATTCCGCCGTCGCAGCGTCCTCGGACTGGATGAAGGCCCGCGCTCCGGCCTCGCTGGCGGCAGCCACCGCGTACGCCGTGCGCTGGGTCTCGAAGACGGCGATGACGACGTAGACCAGGGGCACCAGCAGGAGCAGCGTCAGCCAGGTGAACTCGACGGTGGCACTCCCCCGCTCGCGGGTCACGGCTCCTCCTGACGGACGGCGTGGCCGACGGCATCGAGGGACACCCCGGGTCCCCACAGCCCGAGCGGTGGCACCTCTGCGCGGATCCGGACCTCGACGACGGCAACGCCGTCGATCTGCGTCTCCCGCGCCACCACGTCGTCGGCGTAGCGGTCGGCCAGGGTGGTGCGAATGACCTCGCGCGCCCGGGCCTGACCGTCTGGGGGTGCCGAACCCAACCCAGCGGCGGCACGGGCACCGTCCGACGCCGCGGCCACCATCGTGTTGCGCACGTGCAGGACCAGGGCGAGTTGGGCGATGCCCAGGACGAGCGGGATCAGCACCATCAGGACCAGCACGAACTCCGGCACAGCGGCGCCTCGCTCATCCCGGTGTCCCGCACGACGCACCGTCACCCGCCGACGGACATCAAGGCCTGGTTCAGCATCGACGTCAGCCGTGGTCCCGCGATCGCCGTGAGTCCGGCGACGACACCGGCCGTCATGAGGGTGATCATCACCCAGCCCGGGACGTCGCCTCGTTCCTGCGTTCGCAGCCGCGCGATGCGTGATCTCATCTAGTCTCCTTCATGTCAGCCACCCGAGGAGAGGTGGAGTCCGGCCAAACCCGGGAAGAATGCGAAGGCGATGGTGATCGGCAGGATCAGGAAGACGACCGGAACCATCATGGCGATCTCGCGCCGGCCGCCGGACTCGAGCAGCTCGCGCCGGGCGGCCTCGCGGACGTCGGCGGCCTGCGCGTGCAGGACGTCGATCAGGGGCGTTCCCCGGTCGATGGCGACGGCGAGTGCCTCGGCGAACCGAGCCACGCTCATCACTCCGGTGCGCGCGGCGAGATCGTCGAGGGCGCCCACGATCGTGCCGCCGGCACGGACCTCGGCGAGGACTCGGCCGAGCTCACGGGACAGGGCGCCGTGGCTCACCCGGGTCACCCGCTCGAGCGAGGAGACCGGGCTCTCACCGGCAGCGACGGACAGCGCGAGCAGGTCCGCGACGGTGGGGAACTCGGCTCGCATGCGTGCCTCGTGGCTCCGCACTCGCGCCGAGAGCCACTGGTCGCACGCGAGGCAGCCACCGATCAGTCCCGCACCACACCACAACAAGAGCGCGATGGCGGGTGGCTGCGCGATGGACCAGGCGACCATCGAGACACCGACCGCGGCTGCGAGTCCGATCGCGCCCCAGGTCGCCTGACGGACGCGGAAGTCCTCGACCGTCTCCTCGCTGCCGCACCGGCGCAGGCGGCGTGCGATCGCCGCGTTGCTGCCCAGCGACTCGCCGATCGACCTGGTGAGTCGCCGCCACGATGGTCCGACCACCTGATCCAGGACACGGCCGGCGCGAGGCTCGGCCGCCGAGGGACGGACATCGCGCACGTACGGCAGCACGCGGTCGGCCAGACTCGGCCGACGGGCGCGGTGCCAACCCTGCGCCATCAGCAGGAGTCCCGTCGTGAACGCGGCGGCGATCACCGCGCCGATCACGTGAGGATCCTCTGCTCGGTGGGCAGTCGACCCAGACGCAGCATCAGCCGGTATGCCGCCAGACACGTGAGGGCGCCCGTGACGAGAAGCATGACTCCGGACGGCGTCGCGAACCGGGCGATCACGTCGCGCTGGAGGCTCATCATGAGCAGCACCAACCACGGGGCGGCGACGGCGAGACGGGCGGCCCCGATCGTCCATGACTGACGCGACTCGAGCTCACCGCGCGTGCGCAGGTCGTCGCGCAGGAATCCGGACAGGGAGCGCAGCAGCCGCCCGAGATCGCCGCCGCCCACCTCACGGGCGATCCGGAGGGCCTCGACGACGCGGTCGCCGATCGGGTCGGCGAGCCGCGCCTTCAGCAGATCCAGACTCTCGGCGAACCGTCCGGTGGATCCGTAGTCGCGACCGAACTGGGTGAACGGCTGGCGCAACGGCTCGGGCCCGCGCTCACCGAGTTGGATGAGCGCTTCGGGCAGCGAGAGCCCCGCCCGGACGGCCGACGCGAGGTGGTCGACCGCGTCCGGCCAGGCCTCGGCGTGTTCGCGCTGGCGGTGAACCGCCCGCGAGCGGATGAGGGCGAACGGGGTCCAAGCGGCCGCGACACCGGCCAGCAGACCGACCACGGCGACCCCGGTGACTCCGGCGGCGACGACAGTCGCGGTCACGCCAACGCCCACCGCGGCGAGGACGATGGCCCGCGGGGCGACCTCAGGCAGACCCGCACTCTCGAGCAGCGCTTCGATCCGGCTCGGACCGGCCACCTTCGACGGCCGGGCCGGCCTCGGCTGCCAGTTGTCGACCACGAGCAGCAGCCCGATGCCGAACACCAGGCCGATCAGCGTTCCCACAGCGACTCCGGATCGATGCCTGCCGCCTCGAACGCCTCGCGCCGCTGCGGGGTTCCCGGTCCACGCACCAGGCTTCCGGCGCGGCGGACGAAGATCGGCTCGGCCTCGATGATGCCGTTCTCGGCGCGTCCGGTGGTGGCGACGATCTCGCGGACTGCCCGGCGACCCGACACGTCGATCGCCGTGTGGACGACGATGTCGACCGCCGTCGCGACCGTCGGCACGACGAAGCCCGCGGAGACGTTCTCTCCCGCCAGCAACGGAAGCGTGCAGAGCTTCACCAGTGCCTGCTTCGCGGAGTTCGCGTGGATCGACGCCATGCCCGGGAGCCCGGAGTTGAGTGCGAGCAGGAGGTCGAGTGCCTCCTCGGCCCGGACTTCACCCACGATGATCCGGTTGGGCCGCATGCGCAGTGCTTCCTTGACCAGCATCCGCAACGTGATCTCACCGGTGCCCTCGAGGCCGGCCTGGCGGGTCTGCATCGCGACCCAGTCCGGGTGGGACGTCTTGAGCTCGAAGACCTCCTCGACCGACACGAGTCGTTGGGTCCCGGGGATCGCGCCGGCGAGGCAGTTCAACAGGGTGGTCTTGCCGGCTTGGGTTCCGCCGCTGACGACGATGTTGAGTCCGGCCAGAACGCATGCCTTCAGGAACGACGCGGCCCTCTCGTCGAGGGTGCCGAGCGTGACCAGGTCGTCGAGGCCGGACGCCCGAGCGACGAACTTGCGGATGTTGACTGCGGTAAACCCGCGGGTGATGCCGTCGAGCACGACGTGAAGACGGTGGCCGCCGGGCAGCATCGCGTCGACGAACGGCTGGCTCAGATCGAGCCGGCGACCGCTGGACGACAGCATCCGCTCGACGAGCTCGCGGACCTGTTCGGTCGTGAGCATGACCGACGTCAGCTCGTGGCGGCCGTCGCGCGCGATGAAGACCCGCTCCGGTTGATTGATCCACAGCTCCTCGATCTCAGGATCGTCGAGGAACCGCTGCAGCGGACCGAATCCCACCAGGTCCGCCACCAACTGACCCACCACATGGTCCGGCTCATCGAGAGCGCGCACCGCACCGGTCAGGCTGCGCTGCTCGTGCTCGGCCACCGCATCGCTGGCGGCGCGACGCACCGCATCGACGTCGGTACGCGGATCGATCCGCCTCTCGCGAACCAGAGCGCGGACCCGATCGGCCAAGACCTCCATGTGCTTCCCCCCGAAAGCCGGTGCTGCTTGGCCTGCATCATGGCCAACGGCGTGACGCGCTCACAAGGCCTGCGAACCAATCTGTGGATGAAGGGGCGAAAGAGACGCCAGGCCGTGCCCGGCACCACGAAACCGAGCCGCGATGAGCGAGGGCTGGCGTCGATCCAGTCCCACTACTGACGCGTTGGCGCTGCCCGTTCCGCCACCTCTGGCCCGCGGGAAGAAGTGCCTGTTGCCGCGGCACGATTCTTCCAACGTGATGTTCCCGAACGTCAGGGACGCACATCACCGCCGCGCAGCCGCGGCACGCAGCGCACCGGTTCCCGCCGCATCCTCGAACGCTGAACTTCTCGCGCTTCGGCGGCGGTTACGACACCGAGAACCTCGAGCGCGTTATGGTCGGCGGCACCGAGAAGCGGGCCGCGTGCGTTGCCGAGAAAGCTCTCCAAGAGATCGACTCGCGGACCACGAGAAGCGAACTCTGTTAGCCGGATTCGACGAGGAGTGGAGCGACGGAGTCTTCGACGATGAGGACGCAGTGGAGCAGGACCTGGACGAGGGCGGCAAGGACTGCGACATCGACTGACCACCACCGGGGCCGCTCCCCGACTGATGCCAGGAGGCGCCATGAAGAAGACCCTCGTTGTCGCCATCGCCGCGTTCGCGCTGACCGGATGCACCGTGAATCCGAACGAAACGCCGGACGTGCGGAGGGAGGTCGCCGCGGACTACGTCAGCTACCTCGTGGGCGAGGACTACAAGAAGGCGTGCGACCTGCTGACCGAGGAATACGTCGCCGAACTCATCGCACAGGCGGCTGCCAAGGACTGCGAGGGAGCGGTCAAGCTGGAGGCCGACTGGCTCGTGAAGGCGCGCGATGTCGAGGACGGGTGGGGTCTCAGCGTCGACGTGGTCCCCACGGTCGATGACCGAATCGTGATCCGTTCGACCGTCATCCTCAGCCTCGACGATGAAACCGGCGAGCGGATCGTGGACGAGTTCTCGTTCGCCAAAGGTGAGGCACCTCTGATCTCCGGCCGTACCCCCATCGGGCAGGAGCGGGCGACCTTCGATTGAGCGCGTCGGGCCCTGACCGACCCACCCAGACCACCACCACTCCACCGACGCCCCTCAGCCCCTTACGGTCCGGGACGTCGTCACGTCTGGCGCACGTTGGCTGCAGTGAACCCGCGAGTGATGCCGCCTCAAAGACCGAGCATGTGAACGATGCCGCGGCCGACCAGGAACAGTCCGCCCGCCGTCAGGATCAGCACCGTCACCAACCGGCCCTTCGCGTCGATGAAATCGGACAGCGCCTGTAGCAGGCGCCGCGTGGGCTGAGGCGCCACCATCGTCATCGCGAGGGGAAGCCACGCCGGCACCGCGCCCAGAACAGTCACGATGGCGACCACGATCAGGCGTTCGAGAACGTCGATGTGGCTGGCGGCGATCTCCTTGGCCACCGGGACCATGACCGCCAGCGTCGTGAAGTTCGTCGCCATGGAGAACACACCGAAGCCCAGCGCCGCGCTCGGACCCAGGCCGCGGTCGCGCGACTTCTTGGGCTTCGGGGCACGCGGCCGCCGGTACCGCAGCACAGCGGCGATCAGCAGGAGAAGGACACCCAGGCCCACGTCGAGGGAGGCGCTCAGCCTCGGCTCCTCGGGAAGGGCGATGGACCGGCCGAAGAGCACCAGCGCCGACAGCAGGACCAACAGCGTCCCACCGACACCGAGGGCGTAGCACCCGGCGATGCGGCGTCCGTTGCGCCCGGACAGCAGCACCGTCTGCTCCGTCATCATGACCGGACTGACAGCGCCCACGAGGGACAGCGGGATCACGAGCGCAAGCACACTGAGCATGGGCCTGAAGCGTATCGCCAGATCAGTGTCCGGGCTTGCCGCTGCGGCGCTAGTGCTTGAAGTGTCCGGTCGCGCGAGCGAGGAGGTGCTGGACCTCGCGGCGGTCGGCGACGGCGAGCTTCGCGATGAGCTTGTCCGCGGCCTTGCCGGCGACCGTCGTGACGGTCCTGCCCTGCCAGGAGATCAGGACCTTGCCGTCCTTGGTGACGACGTGACCGAAGACGTCCTCCGCGAATCGGTTGCGGGCGTCCTCGGGCATGCGCCGACCTTACTTGGTGGCGTCGGCGTCCGGCTTGGTCTCGGTCGCAGCGCCCGGGAGCGGCATGCGGTGCGTGGCCTCGATGTCGTGGTCGGACTTCGTGGCCTCCTCGGCGGGCGTCGGGGGCACGTAGTGCTTGCTCTTGGTGTTGATCGCGGCCGCGATGAGCGCGATCACGATGAACAGCGCCAGCGTGCCGCCGATGAAGATCGCGACCCACTCGAGGAACGAGAGCGTCTCGCCCTGGTCCCACGTGTCCGGGGCGGTGTCGGCCGAGGCCGGCGTCGCGGTGACGACGACGGCGAGCAGGGCGGCGGTCACGGGGGTGATCACTCGGGCGAGGCTCATGGGCACATCGTATCCATCCGCGTCGGCGCGCGACCGCTCACCCGTAGGGTTGAGGCGTGGATTGGTCAGTGAAGCTCGAGGACGTCGTCGCCTGGTTGCTGGACGTGCCCGGCAAGGCCGTCCTCATCATCGTGATCGCGATGGTGCTGCGCTGGCTGGCCCACCGCTTCATCAACCGGCTGACGGGCCGCGCCGCGAAGGGCGCCGTGCCCGAGATCCTCGCCAACTCCAAGGCCGGCGTGTTCCTGTCCGACCTGCGCTCCGGCACGGCCGAGCGGCGCCGCCAGCGCGCCGAGACCATGGGGTCGCTGCTGCGCAGCATCGCCTCGGGCGCCATCTGGAGCATCGCCTTCGTCATGGTGCTGGGGGTGCTCGGACTGCCGATCGCTCCCCTGCTGACCGGCGCGGGTGTCGCCGGCGTGGCGCTGGGATTCGGCGCCCAGACCCTCGTCAAGGACTTCCTCTCGGGCATCTTCATGATCCTCGAGGACCAGTACGGCGTCGGTGACGCCGTCGACCTCGGGGAGGCCTCCGGCATGGTCGAGTCCGTCGGCCTGCGCGTCACCAAGCTGCGCGACGTCAACGGCACCGCTTGGTACGTGCGCAACGGCGAGATCCTGCGCGTCGGCAACCAGAGCCAGGAGTGGGCGCGCACCGTGCTCGATGTGACCGTCGCCTACGACTCCGACCTCGACCAGGTCCAGCAGATCCTGCGCGAGGAGGCCCACGCCCTGTACACCGACTCGACCCTGTCCTCGTTCATGATCGAGGAGCCCGAGGTCTGGGGCGTCGAGCGGTTCGACAAGGACGGCGTCGTCGTCCGCACGGTGGCCAAGACCGCTCCCCTGCACCAGGGCGAGGTGGGCCGTGCCCTGCGAAGCCGCGTGCTGCGCCGCTTCGACGCGGCCGGCATCCGCATCCCCTCCACCACTTTTCCGCCCTCGGGAGGCACCGCATGACCGAACCGCAGAATGACACGCAGGCCAAGGAGACGTTCTACGAGGCGATCGGCGGACACGCCACCATCGCCCTGATCGTCGAGGTCTTCTACCAGGGCGTGGCGCAGGACGAGCTGCTCAAGCCCATGTACCCCGAGGAGGACCTGGGCCCCGCGGCCGAGCGTCTGACGATGTTCCTCGAGCAGTACTGGGGCGGCCCCACCACCTACTCGCAGCGCCGCGGCCACCCGCGCCTGCGCATGCGGCACGCCGACTACGCGGTCACCGAGCAGGCGCGCGACCACTGGCTCAAGCACTTCCGTGACGGCTTGGACGCGGCCCAGCTGGAGCCCGAGCTGGACGCGCAGTTCTGGGCGTACGCCCAGCACGCGGCCAACTTCATGATCAACGCGAAGGGCTGATCAGCCCATCGCCGCGAGGAGCGACTGCCGCTCCTCCTGGCTGAACTTGCGCGACGACTGCTTCGCCGCCTCGAAGCCCACCAGCACGGCCGAGGACGAGGCGAAGGTCTGACCGTCCGCGCCCAGCTGCGCCTCGATCGTGAACGACCCGTTCCCGACCCGTGCGACCCGCGTGCGGGTCTCGAGCGCCGGGCGCCACTCGATCGGCTGGTGGTACCGCGCCTCGACGCTGGCGACCACGAAGTTGCCCGGAGTCAGCCTGGTCAGGACCCCGTTGATGAAGGGGACACGCGTCTCCTGGAAGAGCTCGAAGACCTGGGCTGCGCTGACGTGCCCGGAGCCGTCGAGGTCGGTGCGGCGCACTGCAATCGACCCCGCCTGAGCGGCATCGTTCAGCACCTCGGGGGCGGCGTGCTTTCCGAGATCGACCTCGACGGTGGCGAACTCGGTGTCCGTGCCGGCCACGCCGATGGACTGCAGGACCTGGTCGCCCTCGACGCGGCTGGTGACGACGACGGGCTGACTGCCCAGCAGCAGCGGCCGCTTGAACTGGATCCGCATCGCCCCGATCGGACCGGGCGGGACCTCGCTCATCGCGGCGCGGGCGTTCTCGGCGTACCGCAGGTAGACGACGTTGTTGACGTGGTTCAACGAGTCGAGGTCGGCCCAGCGCATCGGGATGTCGTGTCGGAACTCGGTCACCCGGGCATCCTGCCACGCGTCCACCACCGCCACGCCCGACTCCCTCATGCGCCGACGGTGTCGTCGATCTCGACGACGGCGTCGCCCTCCTGGACGATCTGGCCCTCCTGGACGAGGATTCCGGCCACGTGTCCGTGCGCCGGCGACACCACGGGGATCTCCATCTTCATCGTCTCCATGATGACCAGCGGGTCACCGGGCCCCACCTGGTCGCCCTCACGGGCCAGGATCTTCCAGACGTTGCCGACGATCTCGGCCTTGGCGTTGATCATCGGTGCTCCAGCAGACGCAGGGCGGCGACCAGCCGGTCGCGGGTCTCCTCGGGGTGGATGACGTCCTCGATGATCCCGGCCTCGGCAGCGATGTAGGGACGCGCGACGTTCTCGCGGTACTCGGCGGCCAGCTCGTCGCGCAGGGCGTCGGGATCCTCGGCTGCGGCCAGGGCCCTGCGATGCAGCAGTCCGACTGCTCCACCCGGGCCCATCACCGCGATCTCGGCGTTCGACCAGGCCCAGGCGTGGTCCGCGCCCAGCGAGGTCGAGCCCATCGCGATGTACGCGCCGCCGTACGCCTTGCGCACGACGACGGTCAGGCGCATCGAGCGCTTGGCCTCGACGTAGGCCTTCAGCACCTTCGCGCCGTGCGTGATGATGCCGCGCCCCTCCTCGACCGTGCCGGGCAGGAAGCCGGGGACGTCGACCAGCGTGACGATCGGGATCCCGAACCGGCCGCAGAACTCGACGAAGCGGGCGATCTTGACCGAGGTCTTCGAGTCGAGGATGCCGCCGCGGACGGCGGGCTGGTTCGCGACCACACCGACGGGACGGCCGTCGATCCGGCCGAACACCGTCAGGGCGCTGCCGGCGTGCTCGGGCATGAGCTCGAGGCGGGCGCCGTTGTCGAGGACGCCGTCGATGACATGACGCATGTCGAAGACGACGCTGGCCTTCTCGGGCACGACGGTCGGCAGGCCGGCCGCCGAGATCGGGTTGACCGGGACGGCGTCGCCGACGGGCAGCCGCGCATCGGAGTTGGAGGGCAGGTACGACAGCAGATGGCGCACCGACTGCAGCGCGTCGAGCTCGGTCTCGACCTCGAGGTGCGCCACGCCGCTGGTGCGGGTGTGCATCCCGGAGCCGCCGATGGCGTCGGCCGTGGCGTCCTCGCCCGTGGCGGCGCGAACGATGTCCGGACCGGTCAGGAACATGTGGCCGTGGCCCTTGACCATGATCGTCCAGTCGGTCAGCGCCGGCGAGTACGCGGCGGCTCCGGCGCACGGGCCGAGGATCACCGAGATCTGAGGGATGCGGGCCTGGGCCTCGACGTTGAGGGCGAAGATCTCGCCGCAGCCGTGCAGGGCGTGGATGCCGTCGGGCACCCGGGCTCCGCCGGAGTCGTTGACGTAGACGATCGGGAAGCCGCTGTCGATCGCGAACCGCTGGGCGCGGCAGATCGCGGCGGCCATCACGGCGCCGATCGCGCCCGAGGCGATCGCGGCGTCGTGGCAGGCGACGACCACCGGGTGGCCGTCGACCAGGCCCCATCCCGTGACGACGCCGCTGCCGGCGCCGGGCTGGGCGGCCTTCAGCGGAGCCAGCTCGACGAAGGTGCCCTCGTCCAGCAGCAGCTCGGCGCGTTCGCGGGCCGTGTGGACGCGGGCGCCGCGGGGCTCGACGCGGGCGAATCGCTCGCGTCGACGCTGGTCCAGGCTCGCGCGCGGGGCCGAGCCCGCGTCGGTCGTCTGCGTCGTCAGCCGGTCGTGAGAAACATGAGGCATTCCTCAACTATAGGGCAAACATGAGGAACCCCTCACCTTCGCCTCGCGTGTTTTCGATGTGACCTTCCGCACCCGCCGGGTCGTGCGCTACGGTGAACTAAGCAAGCGCTTAGACACTTCAAGGAGACCGCACGTGTCCGAACCCCGTACCGCCATCATCACCGGAGCCGCCCGTGGCATCGGCGCCGGCATCGCCAAGCGATTCGCCGCCGACGGCTACAAGGTCGCCGTCCTCGACCTCGACGAGGCCGCCTGCCAGACCGTGGTCGACGAGATCGTCGCGAACGGTGGCCAGGCCCTTGCGGTCGGCGCCAACGTGGCCGACCCGGAGGCCGTCGAGGCGGCCGTCGCGAAGGTCGCCGACGAGCTCGGCGCCCCGACCGTGCTGGTGAACAACGCCGGCGTGATCCGCGACAACCTGCTGTTCAAGATGACGCTCGACGACTGGAACCTGGTCATGGACGTGCACCTCAAGGGCTCGTTCCTGATGACCAAGGCCGTCCAGAAGCACATGACCGAGGCCAAGTACGGCCGCATCGTGAACCTCTCGAGCACGTCGGCGCTGGGCAACCGCGGCCAGGCCAACTACTCGGCGGCCAAGGCGGGCCTGCAGGGCTTCACCAAGACCCTCGCCATCGAGCTGGGCAAGTACGGCGTCACCGCCAACGCGATCGCCCCGGGCTTCATCCAGACCGACATGACCGCCGCGACGGCCGAGCGCATCGGCGTGCCGTTCGACGACTTCATCGAGTACGCCGCCAAGGAGATCCCGGTGCAGCGCGTCGGCCAGCCCGAGGACATCGCCAACACCGCCGCCTTCCTGTGCAGCGAGGGTGCGGGCTTCGTCTCCGGCCAGGTCATCTACGTCGCCGGCGGACCGAAGGACTGACGTGACCGTTTCTGACGGAGTGAAGGGCCTCGACCTCGCGGCCCTGCGCACCTGGCTCGACGCTGAGGTCCCCGGGGAGCTTCCCGGGGACCTCAGCGCCACGCTGATCACCGGCGGCAAGTCGAACCTGACCTACGCCGTCACCAACGGCGAGCGTGACGTCATCGTGCGCCGGCCCCCGCTGGGCCACGTGCTGGCGACCGCCCACGACATGGGCCGCGAGCACAAGGTGATGGCCGCGCTCGCGGGCACCGCCGTGCCGGTCCCCCGCATGATCGCCGAGTGCACCGACGACTCCGTCATCGGCGCGTCGTTCTACGTCATGGAGCGCATGCCCGGCACCGCGTTCCAACGCGCCGCCGACCTCGAGGTCCTCGGACCCGAGCGGGTGCGCGACATCACCGAGCGACTCGTCGACACCCTGGCCGACCTGCACGCGGTCGACTACCGCGCCGTCGGCCTGGCCGACTTCGGTCGTCCCGACGGGTACCTGACGCGTCAGGTCGCCCGCTGGAAGAAGCAGCTCGACTCCTCTCGCTCCCGCGAGATCGACGGCATCGACGAGCTGGCCGAGCGGCTGACCACCTCGGTCCCGACGTCGAGCGACGGCACGATCGTCCACGGTGACTTCCGCCTGGACAACGTCCTGGTCGACACCGAGGACGGCGACCGCATCACCACGGTCCTGGACTGGGAGATGAGCACGCTCGGCGATCCGCTGACCGACGTCGCCGTGATGCTGGCCTACCAGAACCTCGCGCTGGACGCCGGACCGTCGAGTGGCCAGGTCACCGACGCGCCCCGCGCGGCCGGCTACCTCTCGCCCGACGAGGCCGTGGAGCGCTACGCCGCACGGTCGGGTCGCGACGTCAGCGAGCTGGGCTTCCATCTGGGTCTGGCCTACTTCAAGCTGGCCGTGATCCTCGAGGGCATCTACCTGCGCCACTCGCACGGGCAGACGGTGGGATCGGGCTTCGACGGCATCGGCGCGATGATCGACCCGCTGGTCCAGCACGGATTGGACGCTACTTCTCAGTAGCGACGGGTAGGGTGACCCCCGTGACCACCCAGATCCTCGAGCCGCGCAAGCGGCCGACGCAGGAACGCAGCAAGGTCAAGTTCGACCACCTGTTGCAGGTCTCGCGTGACCTCCTGCTGGAGACGGGGTTCGAGTCGTTCACGTGCGAGGAGGTCGCGCAGCGCGCCGGCCTCCCGATCGGCACCCTGTACCAGTTCTTCGCGAACAAGTACGTGATCGTGTGCGAGCTCGATCGCCAGAACGCCGTGGCGATCGCGTCCGAGCTGGACAAGCTGGCCAGCGAGCTGCCGACGCTGGACTGGCTCGTCCTGCTCGACCGACTCGTCGACCACATGTCGCAGCTGTGGATCAACGATCCCTCCCGCAGCGCCGTCTGGTACGCCGTGCAGTCGACTCCGGTCACCCGGGCGACCGCCGAGATCACCGAACGCGAGCTCGCCGCTCGCGTCGCCCACGTGCTGGCGCCGCTGACGCCGGGCACGCCGCGCGACCGGCGCAAGATCATGGCCGAGGTGCTCGTGCACATGGCCTACTCGATGTTGAACTTCTCGGTCCGCGATCTGCAGGAGCACGACGAGGCCATCACCGAGCTCAAGCGGCTCCTGGCGTCCTACCTGCTGGCCGCCGAGGCCGGCGCCACCTGAGCCCTCCCCTCCCTCGAGATTTGCTCCTGTTCCGACCTTTCAGAGGCCCTGAAAGGTCGGAAGGGGAGCAAATCTCGCGTCAGGTGGCGGCCAGGACGCGGCTGGGCCGATGATCCGGCGACACGCGCGGCCACGTCGAGAACGGACCGCAGGTCGGTCGTCGGGCCGGTGGCGTTGAAGGTTCCCTCGACGCGTCCCTCGGCGAGGTCGACGAGCCACGCGGCCAGGTCGCGGACGTCGATCATGGCGCAGGGGAAGTCGGGGTCGTCCGGCACGACCACCTCGGCCCCCACCGGGTGCGCGAACCGCCACGGCCAGTATCCGGTGCGCCCCGACCAGTCCCCCGGCCCGGCGATGAGTCCCGAGCGCACCACGGCGGACGGCCCGGCGGTCCTCACGGCCTGCTCACACGCCACCTTCGCCGCGCCGTAGTCGTCGTCGGACGTCATGTCGTCGGCCTCCAGCGGAGCCAGGGTCGCGGCGTCCTCGGACTGCTCGATCGCCGAGAAGTCGGCGTAGGCGTTGCCGCTCGACACGAACACGCGATGGTCGGCGGCCATGTCGCGCACCGCACGGCGCATGTGCCCCGGCTGGCGCGCGACGTCGATCACCCCGTCCCAGTGCCGGTCGGCCACCGGCGCCAGGCCATCGTCCTGGTCGCGGTCGACGGGGACGAACTCGGCGCCCTCCGGCGGCGCGGACGAGCCGCGCGCGGCGCAGGTGACGCGATGCCCGCGGCCGATCGCCGTCCGGGCGATCTCACGGCCGAGGAACGCGGTCCCACCCAGCACGAGGAGCTCCATCGCCCCAGCCAACCGCCGCAGCCGCACCTGCGGAAGCCGTGTTCACCGGGAGCGCAAGATTTGCTGCCATCTCGACGTCTCAGGGGCGGTGAAAGGTGGGAATGGGAGCAAATCTCGGGTCAGGCGGAGAGGGTCACCATCGCGGTGGCGTAGTCGCCGTCGTGGCTGAGGCTCACGTGGATGGCGACGTCCGGCAGGCGCTTCGCGACCTCGCCCAGCAGACGCACCCGCGGGCGGCCCCAGGCGTCGCGGATGATCTCGATCGACGCGTGCACGTGCTCGTCCATCACCGGGGGCTCGCCCCACAGCGACTCCGACCAGGCCTTGATGAACGCCTCCTTCGCCGCCCACCGGGCAGCGAGTGACGCCATCTCGAGATCGGGGGTGCGACGCCCGGGGCCCGAAGGCGAGCTCCGGGCGTCGCGGCGCTCGGCAGCGGTGAAGGCGCTGCCGGCGCGGGTGCCCGGTCGCCGCAACTCCTCGGCGAATCCGGGCACGTCCACGAGGTCGATCCCCGTGCCGATCACCGGCACGCGTACACCCCGTCGTCTCCGAGCCGGGCACTGTCGTCGAGCAGCAGCGCGGCCTCACGCTCGCGCACGCCCGACTCCCCCAGCCGACGACCCGCGGGACGCCGGTACAGCGCGTCACCGCCGTACATCGCGTCGACGAGCCGCATGCGGCCCTCGATCCGGCGACGCTCGGCCGCCTCGAGGTAGCGCTCGCGCTCGTCGGCAGGCAATGTCTCCACGAACGCCTGCGGGTGCACCACGGCGATCAGCCCGGCCACGTGACCGAAGCCCAGGCTGGTCAGCAGGCCCGCCTTGAGCGGCCCCGTCGCCAGCGACTCGCGCAGCCAGACCAGGTGCTCGTGCTCGGCGAGGTCGTCCATGACGCAGTCCAGGCTGCGGTTCGGCGGCAGCACGCCACCCTCCAGCACCTGGCACAGCCCGATCAGCTGGAACGCGGCCGCGCCGCCCTTCGCGTGACCGGTCAGCGCCTTCTGGCTCATGACGAACAGCGGGTTGCCGTCGCTGCGACCCAGCGCCGCGGCCAGCCGCTCGTGCAACTCGGACTCGTTGCGCTCGTTGACGCCCGTCGACGTGTCGTGCTTGGACAGCACTCCGATGTCGTCGGCGCCCACGCCCAGCGCGGAGAGCGAGCGAGCCAGCTGCGACTCGCGGCCGCCGCGACCCGCCGCCAGGGCACCGAGGCCCGGAGCCGGGATCGACGTGTGGACGCCGTCGGCGAACGAGGCCGCGTACGCGACGACGCCGAGCACCGGCAGGCCCATCTTGGCGGCCAGATCACCGCGCGCCAGCAGGATCGTGCCGCCGCCCTGCGACTCGACGAACCCGCCGTAGCGGCGGTCGTTGGCCCGGCTGAAGTAGCGGTCCTCGATCCCCTTGGCCGCCATGGCCGCGGACTCCGCCGTGGCCGACATGTCACCGAAGCCGACGATCCCCTCGACCGAGAGGTCGTCGAAGCCGCCGGCGACGACGAACTCGGCCTTGTTGAGGCGGATCTTGTCCACGCCCTCCTCGACCGACACGGCCGTGGTGGCACAGGCGGCGACCGGGTGGATCATCGCGCCGTAGCTGCCGACGTAGGACTGCACGACGTGGGCGGCGATGACGTTCGGCAGCGCCTCCTGCAGGATGTCGTTCGGCTTCGCCTCGCCCAGCAGGGTGTCGATGTACAGCGAGTGCATCGACGACATGCCACCCATGCCGGTGCCCTGCGTGTTGGCCACGAGGGTCGGATGGGTCCAGCGCATCAGCTCGGCCGGCGTGAAGCCGGACGACAGGAACGCGTCCACCGTGCAGACGAGGTTCCACAGCGCCACGCGGTCGACCGCCTCGACCATCTCGGCCGGAACGCCCCAGACCGTGGGGTCGAAGCCCGTCGGGATCTGGCCGCCGACCGTACGGGTCAGCTTCATCCGGCGCGGCACCCGCACCTGCGTGCCCGCCTTGCGGGTCACCGTCCACTCGCCCTCGCCGTCCTGTGCGATCACGGTGTGCTGCGGGTCGGCGTCGCGCATGGCCAGCGCCTCCGCCTCACCCGAGACCGTGAACGTCAGGTCCTGATCGAGGTAGACCGACGCCAGCAACGGGGCGCTGTTGTCGACCATCTCGCCGTCGTCGGCGTACCGGCGCACGCCGATCCGCTCGCGAACGGCGTCCTCGTAACGATCCGCGATCTCGTGCTCGGCGACGACCTCGCCGGAGGCGGTGTCGAACCAGCCGCGGTTCGTCGCGTCCCAGCTGAGCAGGCCCGTGGACCATGCCAGCTCGAGCACGCCGGCGGCCGACAGGCGGTCCTCGACCTCCATCTCGAAGCGCGTGCGCGCCGAGCCGTACGGGCCCAGCTCGCCGGCGCCGACGATGACGACGAGGTCCTCCGGACGGGCCGTGACCTCGGCCCAGTCGGGCGTCTGCACACGATCCAGGCGCGACGGCGGTGCGGGCAGCGCCGGGATCGTCGCGGTGTCCGAGACGTCCTCGGCACCCTGCTCGGCACGCTCGCGCTGGGCCTGCTCGGCCAGGGCCCGCAGGTCCAGGTCGGCGTCACCGAGACCACCCGTCAGGTCCAGCGTGAGCGGACCCTCGGCCGCCTCACGGCGGGCCTCGGCGGTGCACGCCTCGAGCAGCGCGGCGGCCATCTCGTCGGGTGACCACGTGCGCACGCCGGCGGCCTCGACGGCCTCGACCAGCGGGTCGTTGCCGCCCATGAGGCCCGTGCCCCGGACCCAGCCGATGATGGCGTGAGCCAGCGTGACCTTGTCGGCCCAGCGCTTCTCGGAGCCCCACTTGGTGACCAGCGCGTCGAGCGCGGCCTTCGCCTCGCCGTAGGCGCCGTCACCGCCGAACATGCCGCGGTTGGGCGAGCCCGGCAGCAGCACGTGCAGCCGCGCGTCGAGGTTCCGGTCGGTGACCGACGACGACAGGGCGCCGACCAGACGCTCGACCGACCACAGCAGGATGCGCATCTCCAGCTCGGCCCGCGGGCCGGCCTCGGTCGCGTCGCCCATGACCCGGCCGGCCGCGAACGGCACGAGCAGGGTCGGGGTCAGGGCCGGCTTCGAGACCGTCGTGACGCCCGCGGCAGTGCGGGACTGCTCGGTCCCGATCCACTCGACCAGCGCGTCGACGTCCGCGAAGGACGCCAGGTTCGCCGGGACGACCCAGAGCACGGCTCCGCCCCGGGCGTGCCGGCGGTAGAGGTCCTTGAAGAACGCCAGCTTCTTCGGCGCGAGCGACGACGTGGTCGCCACGACGGTCGCGCCGCCGGCCAGCAGCCCACCCACGACGGAGCCGGCGATCGAGCCGTCGGCCGCGCCGGTCACGACCGCCACCTCACCGGCGAAGACGCCGGCACTGGTGTCCCGGGCCTCGGCCGCGATGCGCCCGAACCGCTCGTCACCGGTGCGGGCGAGCCAGTGCTCGGCCTGCTTGGCGACGACCTCGCCGGTGCCGACGAACGAGCCGTCGACGTCGTCCCCGTGGGCCAGTCGTGCGAGGTCCTCGCGGGCCGAGGCCCAGCGGTCGTCCAGGACCACGGCGTGCTCGGCGTCGAAGACACCAGCGGTCGCCTTGATCCAGTCCGAGCCGAGCTCGGCCTCGACGCGCTCGACGACCGTGGCCGCCTGCTCGTCGGGCTCGACCGTCTCCGGCACGTCGACCAGGTCGAGGTGCTCCAGCACGAGACGCGCGGCCGAGGCCAGCACACCGTCGCGACCCGTGATGGCCGCGGTGAACTCACCCAGCGCCGCGGCGTCGATCGTGGCTCCATCGCCACCACCGGCCGACGGCATCTGGACAGTCACCCCGTGGCGCGCGGCCACGGACTGCACGGCTGCGTCGATCGCCGCGTCGACGTCGCCGGCCGAGGCGATGGACGCCTCGCCGAACGCGCCACCGCGGACGCTCTGGCCCTCGCGGGTCACCATCGCCAGCTCGGCCAGGACGTGCGACGCCCAGCCCGATCCCAGCTGCCACGCACCTGTGACCCGCTCGGCCACGGCCGACTGCTTGCGGCCAGTCGGGCCGAGCACCTTCTTCAGGTGATCCGAGAACGCCTCGCCCAGCACCGGGCCGAACGGCTTGTAGGTGCGCGCCAAGGCGTCGACCTGCCCGCCGAGCGTCACGAGGTCGGCCTCGGCCGCCCCGTCGATCGCGCCGAGCGAGAGCTCGCCGCCCAGGTCGATCAGCAACTGGTTGCGCCGGCTGGACGCGCCGTCGGTGAGCGACTCGATCGAGTCGGCCGCACCGAGCTGGTCCAACCGCAGCTTCGTCCACCAGGCGACGAGGACGCGCGTGGCGTCCGCCGCCGTGAACGGCAGGTCGGCGGCAGTCTGGGTGGCGGGGCCACCCGTGGCCGCGGGCGCCGCGGGCGCGGCGGCCTGCTGCGCGTCGCTCGGTCCCTCGACCTCGGCCTCGTCCTCGACCGGGGCGGGGTCCTCGTCCGTGCCGTAGACGGCCGCAGCGTCGCGCTCGACGTTGAGCACCTCGACGGCCGGGTAGCCGGGCAGCTTGAGCGTGCCGGCGGCCAGGTTCGCGACCGTCGGAGCGGAGCCGACGCCCACTTCGACGAAGCGCTCGACGCCGAGGCCACCCTCCTCGACGGGGGTGAACATGAGGTCCTGCGTCTCGATCCAGCGCACCGGGCTGGCGAACTGCCACGCCAGCAGCTCGATCAGCAGGTCGCGGCACAGCACGCCCGGGTCGTCGGAGCGCCGCACGGTCGTGCCGACGTACTCCTCGACCTCGCGAATGAAGTCCTCGTCGAGGCTGAACGGCCTCGGCACGAGGTTCGGGACGTACCGGCCCTCGAGGATCGACGGGTCGATCGCGGGCGGCAGCAGCTCCTGCAGCTTGTGGCGGAAGTCCGGCACGCCGCCGTGCAGCACGCGGCTGTGGAACGGCACGTCGATGCCGGGGACCAGGATGAAGGCCGCCTTGCCACCGAACCGCCGGCGGCGCTCGGCGACGTCCTCCTCCAGGACCTCCAGGCCACGGACGGTTCCCGCGATCGCGTACTGCGAGCCGCGCATGTTGTAGTTCACGATCTGCAGGAACTCGCCGGAGGCCTCGCCGAGACCCTCCACGTAGTCCTTCACCTCGTCGTCGGCCAGGCCGATCTGCGAGGGACGGATCGCCGCAAGTCGGTAGTCGCTGCGGCCCTTCTCGTCGCGGGCCACGAGCGTGTGCATGACCGAGCCGCGCTGGAACACGACCTCGACGACGGCCTCCAGGCTGATGACGCCCGAGACCGCGGCGAGCGCGTTGTACTCGCCGACGGAGTGGCCGGCCAGGATCGCGCCGTCGACGAACGCGCCGCCCTCGCGCAGCTCCGCCATCTGGGCAGCGCCCAGGACCGCCATCGCGACCTGTGTGAACTGGGTCAGGTACAGCACGCCCTCCGGGTGGTGGTGCGTGACGCCGTGGACGGTCAGCTCGGTCGGGTTGTCGCGCACGACGGTCAGGATCGAGAAGCCGAGCGCCTCGCGGGTGTGCCGGTCGGCCCGGTCCCAGACCTCGCGCGCGGCGGGACAGCGCTGGTAGCCGGCCATCCCCATGCCGGGGCTCTGGATGCCCTGGCCCGGGAAGGCGTAGGCGGTGCGGGGCGCATCGGTCAGGGCCGATGCGGCCATGACGATCTCGCCCTCGGACCTCACCGTGACGTCGAGGACCTCGCGGCCCTGGGTCAGACCCACGCGGTCGGCGCGGATCTCGACCTCGGCGCCCGGGCGCACCGGAGCCATGAAGCGGGTGGTCCACCCGGCGATGCGGCGTCCGGTCTCGGAGGTCACGGCGTGCTGGGCCGCCGCGGAGGTCCACATGCCGTGGACGATGGGCCCGCCGAGGCCGGCCAGCCGCGCGGCGGCGGTGCTGGTGTGGATGGGGTTGTGGTCGCCGGTCACGGCTGCGAACGGCATCAGGTCCGTCGGCGCCGGCACGGTCACGCGGACGCGGGAGCGACGCGGCGTGTCCTTCACCTCGGCATCGCCCAGGACGCCCCCGGCACGCGCCGGGTCGGCCAGCGACGCACTGCCCATCCGGCCGCGGATCGCGAACCGCTCGCGCATCGTGGCGACGTCGCCGACGGTGACGTCGACCGTCACGACGCGACCGTACGTGGACTCCTCGACCGAGACCAACGAGGCGCGGACCTCGAGCGTCGCGTGATCGGCGGGCAGTCGACCGGCGGTGACCGCGTGGTCGAGGTGGACGAGGTCGAGCATCCCCTCGACGACGGGCGCGCCGTCGGCGGTGCGCGCGTCACCGATCACGGCGAAGACGGCGGGCCAGGCGAGGCCGACCAGCACGTCGGGGACGCGATGCCGACCGAGGACGAGCGGTCCCGCGCTGACGGCTGCGTGGTCCGCCGCGAGGTCGGGGTCCCAGTCCGCGCTCAGGCGAGCGACGCCGTCACGGACCTCGGGGAGCTCACCGGCGACGGCGCCCCGCACGATCTGCGCCATGGCGGCGACGGCGGACTCCGTGGAGACGACGGGCGCGTGGCCCTTCGCGGTCGTCACCGGCACGTCGATGCGCAGGGTCAGCTCGCGGCCCCCGCCCAGGGGGACCGTCAGGTCGACGGAGGAGTCCCCCGCCGTGACGAGTCGCGCCCCCGTGACGGCCTGCTCGGCCGTGGTCGGGGACGTCAGCACCCACTCGGCGCCGAGGCGGTGCACCGGGTTGCGGACCGAGCGGCCCGCCCAGCTCACGTCGGGCGCGGCGAGCAGCAGCGCCAGCCCACCGGCGAGCGCGGACTCGTCCTCGCGACGGCGGCCGGGCACGCGCTGCGGCGCACGGCCGGCGGCGAGCAGAGCGTCGACCGCCGCGTCCTCGAAGCGCTGCAGCAGGTCGGCCACGGGCTCGTCGGCGCGCGTGATGCCGGCGACGCTGGCCGTGCCGGGGATGATGCAGACCTCGTCGGCCGAGTACCGCGGGTCGTGCGCCTGCCACAGCGAGTCCGAGCGCCACCAGCGACGCACGTCCGCGTCGACGACGGGGACGAAGTTGACCGGCTTGCCGGCGCGGCGGCAGACCTCGACGAAGAACGCCTCGTCGGCCGGGTGCAGGGTGACGGTCGCGGCGTCGACGTACGCCCCGAGCAGCCGGTCGAGCGCGTCGATGCCGTCCTCGACGTCCGACGTGCTCGGGAACAGGGTCTCGACCTCGCCGCGGTCCTGGTCAGCCAGGCGGGCCTCGGCGCGCTGGAGGATCGCGTGGAAGCGGTCGCGCAGGGACGCGTCGAGCCACTGCGGCGAGCCGTCGACGGTGGTGCCCGAGAGCTCGACGAACCGGCGCAGCCACTGGGCGTAGGTCATGGTGGCGACGTCACCGAAGTACGGCTTGGCCGTGCGGTCGAGCGCCTCGATGATCTCGTCGCGGCGTGCGGCCACGGCCTCGGCGTCACCGGCGACCTCGTCGAGCAGCCGGCCCGTGCGCGAGGCGGTGTTGTCGATCTCGTGGATGTCCGCGCCGAGCTGGCTGCGGCCGGAGGCCATGCCGTTCTTCGCGGTGCCGGCGCCGACCCAGGCGCCCGTGCCGCGGGTCTCGACGAGCAGCTGCTTGACCTCGGGAGCGGTCGTGGCCTCGAGCGTCGCCATCGCCGCCGTGCCGACGAGGATGCCGTCGACGGGCATGTCCGGGAAGCCGTGGCGGTGGGCCCACGTGCCGGTCAGCCACGCCGCGGCGCCGTCGGCCGTGCCGATCCCGCCGCCGACGCACACCACGACGTTCGACTGCGACCGCAGCTCGCCGTAGGTGGCCAGGATCAGGTCGTCGAGGTCCTCCCACGAGTGGTGGCCGCCGGCGCGGCCGCCCTCGACCTGGACGATGACGGTGCGGTCCACCTGCTTGGCGATCGCGAGGACCTGACGGATCTGGCGGACGGTGCCGGGCTTGAAGACGACGTGCTCGATGCCGGCCTCGGTCAGTTCGTCGACGAGCGCCACGGCCTCCTCGAGCTCGGGGATGCCGGCCGTCACGATGACGGCGTCGATGGGCGCACCGGCCGCGCGGGCGCGCTGGACGAGCCGGCTCTGTCCCAGTTGCAGTCGCCACAGGTACGGGTCGAGGAAGAGCGAGTTGAACTGGAAGGTCGCGCCGTCGTCGAGCAGGGTGCCCAGCTCGGCGATGCGCGCGTCGAAGATCTCCTCGGTGACCTGTCCGCCGCCGGCCAGCTCGGCCCAGAATCCGGCGTTGGCGGCCGCGGCGACGATCGGGGCGTCGACGGTGGTCGGCGTCATCCCCGCGAGCAGGATCGGCGACTTGCCGGTGGCGCGGGTGAAGGCGGTCTCGACGACGGTCGATCCGTCCGGCAGGGTCGTGAGGCGCGGCGCGTGGGCCGACCAGGCGACGGGCAGCACGGGTCGCGCGCCGCTGATGGTCAGCTCGCGATGTCCGCGACGGGTGGTGGCGGCGACCAGGCCGACGCCGCGCGAGCGGACCTCGGTCGACGAGAGGCGCGAGGCGACGTCGCCGGGGCCCAGGTCGATGATCCAGTCGGCGCCCGCGTCGAGCGCGGCGGTGATCTCCTGCACCCAGTCGACCGGGTCGACGATGGCTCGCTCGGTGACCCGGCGGGCGTGCTCGGAGTCGATGCCGATCCGGGTGGCCCAGTCGGCCACGAGGTCGGCCGTGGCCGCGAGGTCGGGGTGGTGGAAGGCCAGGACGGAGTCGACCGGATCGATCACGGGACTGAACGGAGCACCGCCGGTGACCTTCCGCTCCCGCAGGTCCGCCTCGTGCGCCGCGACCTGCTCGAGCCGTGCGGTGGCTGCCTCGAGGGCCGCCTCGGGGCCGGACAGCACGACCGAGCGACGCCCGTTGCGGATGCGGCAGACGGCGCCCGTTCCCTCGACGATCTCGGCGATCCGCTCGGGGACGACTCCCGAGACGGACAGCATCGTGCGGCCCAGGAGACCGCGACGGCGACCGACCAGCTGCGCGGCGGCGCCGATGAGACGCGCCAGCGCCAGCACCTCCACCTCGGGCACGCCGGCCAGGGCCTCGGCGGCCAGGACGCCCTGCGAGTGGCCGACGACGGCGACCGGCGGATAAGCGACGATGTCGAGGCCCTGCCGCGACAGGGCGCGCAGGCCGGCCAGCTGCGCCAGCGTGATGCCCGGGACCGAGGCCGCAGGAGCGGTGAGCTCGGTCCCGGCCGGCAGACCGGGCGCGTCGTCGTCCTCGGCGGACTCACCGACGGCCAGCACGTCGACCCATGCCACGGGATCGAAGGCGACACCACCGCGTGCGATCTCGGCGGCGACCGGTGCGATCATCGCGTCGCTGCGGCGCACCAGGTCGGCGACCTCGGCCTCCAGCGCGAAGTCGCGCACCACGTCGGACAGCGGCTGGAGCCAGTCACCGCCCTGGCCACCGAAGACCAGGGCCCAGGCGGTGCCCGCGCGCAGGTCGTCGAGGAGGCTGTCGGACCGGCGATCGGTGGCGGCCGGAGTGCGGAACACGGAGGTGTCGAGCGTCGTCATGCCCACCATCCTCACACAAACGTGAGGCTTTCCTCATCTTTAATCCGAGGGTTTCCTCATGTTTTATGTCACACGGCATGGTGTGATCGGGCCCGGCGGGACCCGTGTGACTGGTGGAGTTTGTAACCACGTGTTACACACATGGTTACCCACACTGTGGGGACAACTTATCCCTCAGAGCGCCGCAGAAAGCGCCTTTCGCGCAGGATTCAGCAAAAGCCACGACAACGGGCCCCGGGACATCGTCCCGGGGCCCGTCGCGAACATCGAGCGTCAGACGCCGCCGGTCAGCGTGAGACCGCCGTCGATCGCCAGGCACTGACCCGTCACCCAGGCCGCATCCTCGGACAGCAGGAACGTCACGACGCCCGCGATGTCCTCGGGCAGGCCGAGCCGCTTCAGCGGGTAGGCCGAGGCGACCTCCTCCTCACGGCCCTCGTACAGCGCGCCGGCGAACCGAGTCTTGACGACCGCGGGCGCCACCGCGTTGACGCGCACGTTCGGCGCCAGCTCCAGCGACAGCTCCTGCGTCACGTGGATGACGGCGGACTTCGAGGCGCCGTACATGCCGATCCCCGGCGCCGGCTTGAGGCCCGCGACCGAGGCGATGTTGACGATCGCGCCGCCGTTGTCCTTCAGCGAGGCGTTGTACGCCTTCTGCGCCCACGAGACCGCACCGAGCACGTTGACCTCGAAGATCTTGCGACCCGCGGTGAGGTCCATCTCGATCATCGGCCCATAGGTGGGGTTGATGCCGGTGTTGTTGACCAGGAAGTCCAGCCCGCCGAAGCGCTCGAGCGCCGTGGCGATCGTCTCGTCCTGGTGGTCGACGTCGTCGGCCGCACCCGCCACGTACGCGGCGTTGTCCGGGCCGAGCTCGGCGACCGCGGCCTCGAGGGCCTCGGTCTTGCGAGCCGTGATGACGACCTTGGCGCCGTCGGCCACGAGGCGCTGCGCGACACCGAGACCGATGCCGCGCGACGCGCCCGTGACGATGGCGACCTTGCCGGCGAAGCGCTCCGTCACGAGAGGCGCTCCAGGACCATCGCCATGCCCATGCCGCCGCCGACGCACATGGACTCGACACCGAACTGCTTGTCGTGCCACTGCAGCGAGTTGATCAGCGTGGACGTGATGCGCGCGCCGGTCATACCGAACGGGTGGCCCACCGCGATGGCGCCGCCGTTGACGTTCAGCTTGTCCAGCGGGATGCCGAGCTGCTTGGCCGAGCCCCACGCCTGGACGGCGAACGCCTCGTTGATCTCGTACAGGTCGATGTCGTCGATGCCCATGCCGGCGTTCTTCAGCGCGGCCGGGATGGCCTCGACCGGGCCGAGGCCCATGATCTCGGGCGACAGGCCGGTGACGGCGGTCGAGACGATCCGCGCGAGCGGCGTCAGACCGAGCTCCTTGGCCCTGGTGTCGCTCATGATGACCACGGCGGCGGCGCCGTCGTTGAGCGGGCAGGCGTTGCCGGCCGTGACGGTGCCGTCGGGACGGAAGACCGGCTTCAGACCGCTGACGGCCTCGAGCGTGGTGCCGGCGCGCGGGCCGTCGTCCTTCGTGACGGTCGTGCCGTCGGGCAGCGTCACCGGGGTGATGTCCTTGGCCCAGAAGCCCTCCTCGATGCGCTGCTCGACGAGGTTCTGGCTGCGGACGGCGAACTCGTCCTGCTCACGGCGGCTCATGCCCAGGTACTGCGCGACGTTCTCGGCCGTCTGGCCCATCGCGATGTACAGGTCCGGCAGGCTGCCGCTCTCGCGCGGATCGGTCCACGTGTCGGCACCACCCTCGGCGCGCTTGGCGGTGCGGGCGATCGCGTCGGCGAAGGCCGGGTTCTCGGTGCCCGGGAGGTCGGCGAAGCCGTTGCCGAACCGGCTGACGGTCTCGACGCCGGCGGAGATGAACGCGTCACCCTCGCCGGCCTTGATGGCGTGGAACGCCATGCGCGTGGTCTGCAGCGACGACGAGCAGTAGCGGTTGACGGTGACGCCCGGCAGGTGGTCCATGCCGGCCAGCACGGCCACGGCGCGGGCGAGGTTGTGGCCGCCCTCGCCCGCGGGCTGTCCCACGCCCAGGTGCAGGTCGGTGATGTCCTTGCGATCCAGACCCGGCACCTTCGCCAGCGCGGCCTCGATCATCTGGACGGACAGGTCGTCCGGACGCATGTCCTTGAGCGACCCCTTGCCCGCGCGGCCGATCGGCGAGCGGGCGGTGGAGACGATGACTGCTTCGGGCATGGGTTCTTGCCTTTCCTCGGGGTGTGTCGGAGGGCTTCGCTCAGAAGCCCAGGTCGCGGCCGATGAGTTCCTTCATGATCTCGTTCGAGCCGGCCCAGATCTTGGTCACGCGGGCGTCGCGCCAGGCGCGGGCCACGCGGTACTCGTTCATGAATCCGTAGCCGCCGTGCAGCTGGACGCAGTGGTCGAGCACCTCGTTCTGCACCTGCGAGCTCCACCACTTGGCCTTCGCGGCGTCGGTGGAGGTCAGGGTGCGCTGCGCGTGCGCCGCGACGGCGGCGTCGACGTACGCCTCGGCGACCTCGATCTGCGTCACGAGCTCGGCGAGCAGGAACTTGTTGTGCTGCAGCGAGCCGATCGACTGGCCGAACGCCTTGCGGTCGTGGCAGTACTGGATCGTCTCGAGCAGGATCTGCTTGGCGTGCGCCACGTTCGAGACCGCGCACGACAGCCGCTCCTGCGGCAGGCGCTCCATCATGTAGATGAAGCCCCGGTCGACCTCGCCGATCACGCGGTCGTCGCCGACGCGGACGTTCTCGAAGAACAGCTCGGCGGTGTCGGACTCCTCCTGGCCGACCTTGTCGAGCTTGCGGCCGCGGCTGAAGCCCTCGTCGGTCGCCTCGATCGCGAACAGCGTGATGCCCTTCGCGCCCTTCTCGGGCGACGTGCGCACGGCCGTCAGGACCAGGTCGGCAGAGAACCCGTTGGTGATGAAGGTCTTGGAGCCGTTGATGACCCACTGGTCACCGTCACGCACGGCGGTGGTGCGCAGCGCGGCGAGGTCGGACCCGCCGCTGGGCTCGGTCATGCCGATCGCGGTGAGGATCGTTCCATCGGCGCAGCCCGGCAGCCAGCGCTCCTTCTGCTCCTGGGTGCCGAGGTCGACGATGTACGGCGTCGCGATGTCGGTGTGGATGCCGACGCACGACGCGAGCGCTGCGGTGATCTTGCTGAGCTCCTCGGCCAGGACGGCGTTGAAGCGGAAGTCCCCCGCCCCCGCGCCGCCGAACTCCTCGGGGATCTCGAGGCCGAGGAAGCCCTCGGCGCCGGCGGCCGTCCAGAACTCGCGCGGGAACGCCTTCGCCGAGACGAACTCCTCGGAGAAGGGGCGCGCGTGCTTGTCGAGGAAGGCGGCGCAGGACGCGCGGAAGTCCTCGTGGTCGGCGGAGTAGATCGTGCGGTCCATGCGGTCCTCTCGCGGGGGATCGGTGGCGCATCGGCGTCCACCCGGAATGACTAAGCGCTTGCTTAGTGTGACATTCCTGCGTCATGCTGTCCACCATGAGCACCGACTCGGCGAACAACCGCGATCGTTCCGCCTCGACGCGCGAACGGCTCCTCGCCGCAGCGGTCGAGGCGTTCGCCACCTCCGGGTTCGCCGGCACGACCACGCGCGACATCGCCTCGCGCGCCGGCATGAGTCCGGCCGCCGTCTACGTGCACCACGCCACGAAGGAGGACCTGCTGTTCGAGATCTCCCGGCGCGGCCACCAGTCCGCGGTCGAGATCATCGAGGGAGCCTCCCGCCGCTCGCAGGACCCCGTCGTCCGGGTGCGCACGATGGTCGAGGAGTTCAGCCGGTGGCACGCCGTCAACAGCCGGGTCGGGCGCATCGTCCAGTACGAGTTCGACGCGCTCACCCCCGAGCACCGGGCCGAGATCGCCGAGTACCGCCGCGCCATCGAGGCGCTCATGCGCGAGGCGCTGGAGGCCGGTGTCGAGGCGGGCGTCATGACCGTGTCGGACACCAAGGGCACCTCGCTGGCCCTGCTCTCGCTCAGCATCGACCTGGTGCGCTGGTACCACCCGGGCGGCTCGACCACGCCCGATGACATCGCGGCCCTGCACGGCGAGCTCGCCGTGCGGATGGTCGGCGCCACCGCCTGACCCCCGGAGACGACGAAAGGGCCCGCGCCACCCGGGGGAAGGGTGTCGCGGGCCCTGTCGGGCGCTTGCAGGTCAGGCCTGCAGGACGGCCTCGGCGGTGATCTGCAGCGTGATCTTGTCGCCGATCATGACCTTGTCGCCCTCGAGCGGGATGTTGAAGTCGATGCCCCAGGCCTTGCGGCTGATCTGGCCCTTGGCCTCGACGCCGACGCGGGTGCCGCCCCACGGGTCCTTGCCCTCGCCGAGGAACTCGACCGCGAGCTCGATCGGCTTGGTGACGTCCTTGATGGTCAGGTCGCCGGCGACGACGAACTCGGTGTCGTCCTTGCGCACGACGCCGGTCGAGACGAACGTCATCGTCGGGCTGGTCTCGACGTTGAAGAAGTCGCCCGAGCGCAGGTGGTTGTCACGGTCGGCGGTGCCGGTGTTGATCGACGAGAGGTCGATCGTGGCGGTCGCGGTGGAGGCGGTGACGTCCTCGGCGGTGACGATCGTTCCCTCGAACTTCTCGAACTTGCCACGCACCTTGCTCATCAGGTGACGCACCGTGAAGCCGATCTCGGTGTGCGTCGGGTCAAGCTGCCAGGTGCCGGTGGTGATGTCGTTCATGTGTCTCCTGAAGTCTGTGGTTGATCGTTCAACATGTTGAACACTACACCTTGATTGAACTTTCAACCAAGTCGTTGAACATGTAAACTAGTTCCCATGACCGATCTGCCCATCGCCTCCGTCAACGACACCCGGTGGCTCGACGAGGGGCAACAGCGTTCGTGGCGCGCCTTCCTGGGCGGCTCGACGGTCCTGATGGACCGGCTCGACCGCGACCTGCGCAGCGAGCACGGGCTGTCGATGTCGGAGTACGAGATCCTCGTGCGGCTCTCGGAGGCGCCCGACCGGTCGATCCGCATGGCCGACCTGGCCGCGGCCCTGTCGCACTCACGCAGCCGCATCACCCACACGATCAGCCGGCTCGAGCGCGACGGCATCGTCGTGCGCACCCAGTGCGGCACCGACGGCCGCGGCGTCAGCGCCGTGCTGACCGACAAGGGGTTCGAGCTGCTGGCCACCGCGGCCCACACCCACGTGCGCGGGGTGCGCGAGTACCTCGTCGACCTGGCGTCCCCCGAGGACCTCGCCGCGGTCCGGCGCGTCATGGAGGCCGTTCAGGAGTCGATCGGCGGCCGCCGCTTCTAAGAACGAGAAATGCTCCCCTTCCGACCTTTGAAAGGGACTCAAAGGTCGGAAGGGGAGCAAATCTCGGGACGAGGGCGGGACCTCAGTCGCGGGTCAGGCGGCGGTGCGTGACGCGGTGCGGGCGGGCCGCCTCCTCGCCGAGGCGCTCGATCTTGTTGGCCTCGTAGGACGCGAAGTTGCCCTCGAACCAGAACCAGTTGCCCGGGTTCTCCTCGGTGCCCTCCCACGCCAGGATGTGCGTGGCGATGCGGTCGAGGAACCAGCGATCGTGCGAGGTGACCACGGCGCAGCCGGGGAAGTCCAGCAGCGCGTCCTCCAGCGAGGACAGGGTCTCGACGTCCAGGTCGTTGGTGGGCTCATCGAGCAGCAGCATGTTGCCGCCCTGCTTGAGGGTCAGCGCCAGGTTCAGGCGGTTGCGCTCACCGCCGGAGAGAACGCCGGCCTTCTTCTGCTGGTCCGAGCCCTTGAAGCCGAACGACGCCACGTAGGCGCGGCTGTTCATCTCGAAGTTGGCGACCTTGATGAAGTCGAGCCCCTCGGAGACGACCTCCCAGACGTTCTTGTTCGGGTCGATGTTCGCGCGGTTCTGGTCGACGTAGCTGATCTTCACCGTCTTGCCGACCTCGAGCTCGCCGGAGTCGGGCTCCTCGTTGCCGGTGATCATGCGGAACAGCGTGGTCTTGCCGACGCCGTTGGGGCCGACGACGCCCACGATGCCGGCGCGCGGCAGCGAGAAGCTGATGTCGTCCCACAGCACGCGTCCCTCGAAGCCCTTGGTCAGGTGCTTGGCGTCGAGGACGACGTCGCCCAGGCGCGGGCCGGCCGGGATGTTGATGTCGGTGGTGTCGATCTTGCGGGCCTTCTCGGCCTCGGCGGCGAGCTCCTCGTAGCGGGCCAGACGCGACTTGCTCTTGGTCTGGCGGCCCTTGGCGTTGGAGCGGACCCACTCGAGCTCGCGCTCGAGCATCTTGGCGCGCTTGGCGTCCTTCTGGCCCTCGATCTTGAGACGGTCCTTCTTGGTCTCGAGGTAGGTCGAGTAGTTGCCCTCGTAGCCGTGGATCTGGCCGCGGTCGACCTCGGCGATCCACTCGGCGACGTTGTCCAGGAAGTACCGGTCGTGGGTCACGGCCAGGACGGCGCCGGGGTAGCTCTTGAGGTGGCCCTCGAGCCACTGCACGCTCTCGGCGTCCAGGTGGTTGGTGGGCTCGTCGAGCAGCAGCAGGTCGGGCTGCTGCAGCAGCAGCTTGCACAGCGCGACGCGGCGGCGCTCACCACCGGAGAGGTTGTCGACCAGCGCGTCCGAGGGCGGGCAGCGCAGGGCGTCCATGGCCTGCTCGAGGCGGCTGTCGACGTCCCAGGCGTTCGTGTTGTCCAAGTAGGTCTGCAGGTCGCCGGTCTCGGCCATGAGGGCGTCGTAGTCGGCGTCGGGCTCGCCCATCTCGGCGTACGCCTCCTCGAGGCGCTTCATCTTGCCCTTGATGTCGGAGACGGCCTCCTCGACGTTCTCGAGGACCGTCTTGCCCTCGGTCAGCGGCGGCTCCTGCTGGAGCATGCCGACGGACGCGTCGGGGTCGCGGACGATGTCGCCGTTGTTGGGCTGGTCGAGGCCGGCCATCAGCTTGAGCAAGGTCGACTTGCCCATGCCGTTGGGGCCGACGACGCCGATCTTCGCCCCGTGCAGGAACGAGAGGGAGACGTCGTCGAGGACGACCTTGTCGCCGTGGGCCTTGCGGACGTTGCGCAGAGAGAGGACGTAGTCAGCCATGATGCCCACCAGCCTAGCCAGAGCGCGGCAACAGTGTCTGACCGGCAGGCGCGGGCACGGCTCAGCGCGTGGCGGCGGCCAAGCCGTTGCACCAGCGCTCGTAGCGGTCGAGCTCGTGGCGCAGGCGCGCCACGACGATCCGCTCGGTGGTGCGGTTGATCGCTTCGGTGAGCGCCTTCTCGGCCCGCGCGCCCGCTCTACGAGCAGCCACGCCGCCGAGCCATCGCGACACCAGGGTCAGGACGATGGCGAAGACCAGTCCGAGGGCGACGGCCAGGAGGGGCAGGCTCATGCCCAGCGGCCGCGGCGCGCCGGACCACGGATCGGGGTCCACCAGACCGAAGATCGACGCGATGCACCAGGCGCCCCCGACGACCACGGCGATCAGGGTCAGCCACTGCAGGGCTCCGACGGCGGTCCACCAGAGCGGACGGCGCTTCAGGCCCAGGTCGACGCCGGCGACCGCCTCGTCGAGCTCGTCGATGACCGCTCGGGATCCGTCGCCCACGACGTTGTCGAGCACGGAGGCGCGCCAGGGTCGGGACATGCCCTCGGTTGCCGTCTCGGTGGCCTCGCGCAGGGCGAGATCGGCCCGGGCGCGCTGCACCGACGGCGAGATCGGCATCGACCCGGCGACCGCGTCGCGCGCGGACCGGCCGAAGCCCAGCTCGCGCAGCGGGTCGTTCCGCAGCCGGCCGACCCAGCCGATGAGGGGCCAGTCGGTGGCCACGACGGCGCGCCGGGCCATCGAGTCCTCGACGGCGTCGGCGATCTGGGGCACACCGGCGCAAGCGACGAACGTCTCGACCAGGGCATCGCGGGTGGGGCGATCGAGTCCGGGGACCGGCTCGACTCCCCCGGCCTCGGCAAGCCGCCGCGCGACCTGGCGCACGTCGGCGACGAGGCGGGACTGCGACGCCCGCTTGGAGGTGATGCGGCGGCCGATCTCGGCACGCAGCTCGGGCAGCCCGGCGCCGGTCAGGGCGCTGGTCGCGATGACGGGCACGCCACCGAAGCCCTCGCGCTCGAGGATCTGCTCGAGGTCGTCGACCGCGATCTTCAGGTCGGTGTCGCTCAACCGGTCGGCCTGGTTCAGGACGACGAGCGAGGCGTCCTTGTGCGTCGACAGCGGCGCGAGGTAGTTCTCGTGGATCGCGGCGTCGGCGTACTTCTGGGGGTCCAGCACCCAGACGAAGAGGTCGGCGTAGCGCGCGACGTGGTCGACGACGTCGTGGTTCTCGTGCACGACCGAGTCGTGGTCGGGAAGGTCCAACAGGACCAGGCCCTCGAAGGCGTCGTCGCGGGGCGCGTCGAGGATGCTGCGCCGGGCGATCTGGTCGCGGCGGGCGATGCCGATCCAGTCGAGCAGCTCGGTCGCGCCGGCCGGGCCCCAGGCACAGGCCAGCGGCGTCGACGTGGTGGGGCGCAGGTAGCCGACCTCGGCCAGCTCCAGCCCGCTGAGCCGGTTGAACAGCGACGACTTCCCCGAGCCGGTGGATCCGACCAGCGCCACCACGGTGTGCTGGGACGAGAGCTCGAGTCGCTCCTGGGCATGGGTGAACGTGGCCTCGGCGGGACCGGCGACGGCGGGATCGATCACGTCGCCTGCGGCCTCGATGGCCGAGCGCAAGGCAGTGACGCGCTCATCGAGTGCGCTCATCGGCTCCGCCTCCCTCGGGGTTTGTCGACGGCGGCGATCGCCGCCTGGAGCTGCCACTGGGCAGTCTCCAACTTGTTCGGATCGGGCAGCAGGGCCAGGTACCGGTCGGCCTCGGACTGGAAGAGGTCCTCCAGCCGGCGCGACAGGTCGCGCGCGGCCTCCTCGACCAGGGCCCGGACCGCCTGGTCGCCGAAGACGGCGTTGAGCACGGCCTGGCCCGCGGCGGCGGTGCCGCCGGCGATGCCCAGCTCGGCGCCCGTGAGTCCTGCCGTGCCGGCGAAGACGACCACCATCAGGCTCACACCGGCGGCGTTGACGCCCAGCGACAGGGCGCGCGCCTTGCTCTTCTTGTCGGCGCCCTGCTCGGCCACCAGCTCGAACACGGCCTCACGCCACTCGCGGGCGATGCGCTCGGCCCGCACGCGGACGTCGCGTGACGCACGGTCCAGTCCGCGCTGGCGGTCCAGCAGCACCCGGCCGGGCTCGGAGCCGTCCCAGGCACGCGACACCTCCTCGGCGGCGCGCTCGGCGCGATCGAGGATCATCAGGTGCAGCCCGGAGAGCGCAGCCTCCTCGACCTCGTCGGGGCCGGCGGGCTTGCGCTTGAACAGCCGGTCGCGCCAGGAGCCGACGGACCGCTCGAGCTTGCGGAAGATCTCGCCCGAGCCCACGAAGTCCTGCCAGCGGGCCAGCACCTCGCCGCGCAGCATCGTGCCATCGGTCGCAGCCGTCATCAGGTCGCGATGCGCCCCGAGATAGACCGACTCGACGTCCTTGCGCAGCTTCTCGGCGGCGTCGACCTGACGGGCCAGCGCGCCCTCCAGCCGCCGGGACGACTCGATGTCGTGCAGGATCGCCCCCTGGAGCGTCCGCAGGACGATCGCGCGCCGCTGCGCCTCGTCGTCGGCCAGCATGCGCAGCCAGGTGATGACCTGGGAGACGTCGCCGGCGGGCAGCACGCCCTCGGAGTCGGGCGACGACTCGGGGACGGAGAACAGGGCGACGTCGGACAGGCCGTGCTCGCTGAGCATCCGGGCGAGGTGACGGCGCACCTCGACCAGGGCGTCGTCCGAGGTGCGGTCGAGGACGACGGCGACCGAGGCGTCGCGGTCGGAGGCCCGGCGCAGGTAGTCCCACGGGACCTGGTCGGCGTACCGAGCCGCTGAGGTCACGAACAGCCACAGGTCGGCGGCGCCGAGCAGCTGCTCGGCCATCTCGCGGTTGGTCTCGTCGATCGAGTCGAAGTCGGGGGCGTCGAGCACCGCGACCCCGGGCCACAGGGTCGAGCAGGCGACCTGGCGGATGGTGTTGGCGCGACGGCTGTTCGAGCCGGTCCGCGCGACCTCGGGCAGGATCCGGCCGGAGCGGAACCACTCGGTGTCGGCGGGGTGGTGGACGAGCACCGGCGTGCGGGTCGTGGGGCGCAGGACACCCGTCGCCGTGACGCGGCGGCCCACGATCGAGTTGACCAACGTGGACTTGCCGGCACCGGTGGAACCGCCCACGACGACCAGCAGCGGAGCGCCGATGTTCTCGAGGCGGGGAACGACGTAATCGCCGAGTTGTTCGGCCACTTCGCGCTGCAAAGCGCGGTCCCGTTCGACTCCGGGGACCTCAAGCACCAAGGGCGTGGCGACGACAGCGGCAGCCAGGCCCGAGAGGCCCTGGAGCAAACCGTCCTCGACCACGGCCTCGCGCGGGGGAATGGCGGTCGGCTCTGTCATCTCAGATCTCTCACCATCGTAGAGCAGACAGAACCCCGGGACGCACCAAACACCGGGGGCCGATGTTTCAGATGTTGCTGAGCGGACGCGCCTCGTCGACCAGCATCACCGGGATGTCGCGGCGGACCGGGTACGCCAGGGCGCAGCCGTTGCACACGAGCTCGTCGGCGTCGACGTCCACGAACAGGCCGGAGCGGCACTGCGGGCACACCAGGATCTCGACGAGGGCTGGATCGAGGTTCACGGGACCACCGTAGCCGAGTCGTCGCGCACCAGACGCAACACGGGGCCACCGTCGTCCGTCGCGACCTCGGTGGTGGGACGGCCGGCCTCGCGCACGGCCTCGGCCAGGGCGACGAGGTCGTCGTGGGTCGGCTCCGGCTCGGTGAACTGGGGGGCGAGTCGCACCACGCTCCAGCCCTGCGGCGCGGAGAGTCGCTCGGCGTGCCGGGAGCACAGATCGTAGGCGTGCGGCTCGGCATAGGTGGCCAACGGCCCCAGCACGGCGGTCGAATCGGCGTACACGTACGTCAAGGTGGCCACCGCGGAATTCGGGCAGCCTGCGCGCGAGCATCGACGTTGCAGTCCCACGAGGCGAGGTTAACCCCCGGCCCCAGCCGGCCGCAGTAGGCTCACCGCGTGGCCAGCGAACCCGGACCCGGTATACCCGTGCACGGCCCCCGGCCCGGCGCCGCCCGCGACCGGCGCGGACGCGGCCCCCGCGGCGTGTTCTCGCTGCCCGGCCCGCTGACGCCGCACGGCGCCCCCATCCACCGGACTCCCCGCCAGGCCTTCGACGAGCTCGTGGCGGACGTCCTCACGCGGCTGGACCGCCACTTCGCCCGCGAGCCCGACCACGTCGAGGTCGCGATCGAGGAGGCTCCGCTGCTGCCGTACGGCTGGGACGAGCCGGTCCCCCGCAGCATCGTGAACCCGGCTCCCGGCGGCTACCGGATCGTGATCTACCGGCTGCCCATCATCGGCCGGGCGCGCTCGGCCGCTGACATCGAGGACGCGGTCTGGACCGTGCTGCTGACCCGGCTCGGCGAGGTGTGGCACCACGACCCCGAGGACCTCGACCCGCGCGACTGAGGCTCAGCGCACCGAGACGCCCGGGGCGACCACCGACACGGGCGCCTCGCGGACCGTCGCGGCCGCGATCCGCTCGCCGTCGACCTGCCACAGGCCGGCTCTGATCTCGGCGCCGTCCACGGGCCTGACCACGAGGTACGCCGGCTTTCCGCGCGGCGCACCGACGGCGGTGGAGGCGCCCTCCTCGAGCTTCACCCGGCGCTCGCCGAGCGACTCCATCGACGCCGAGAACGACTCGACGACGACCTCGGCGGACGTGTCGGCCGTGAGCACGAGGCGGACCGCGCGGCCGTCCATCCGGACCGGGACGACGGCGGGCCCGGTGATCGAGCGCGCCTGGGCGACGCGTGCGAGGTCGTCGTCGGTCTCGACGGTCGCCGAGGCCACGACCGGCAGGTCCGACGTGATCGCCAGCGACGCCTGGTCGAGGTCGACCGAGCCGGGCACCGTCACGACCCGGACGGACTCGGGCTCGACCGAGACGTCCTCGAGTCCCTGGGCTGCGAACGACCCCTTGGGCCCGCGCACCGAGACGCTGACGTGCGCCGTGGACGTGCCGGGGTTGGCCAGCTCGAGTCGCGTCGTTCCGCCGCGCGGGATGCCCGCGAGGACCTGGGACTTCGCGGGACCGGCGGCCGGGGACACCAGGTCGGCACCCGCGCGGCCGGCATCCAGGGCCACCGCGGTCAAGGAGCCGCGCCGTCGCGAGACGTGTGCGGCCACGGCGCCCTCACCGGCGGCGACGTCGTCGACGGAGATCTCGCGCCGCTCGCCGGGCTCGACCACGAGCCCCGAGGTGTCGAGGGACTGGATCGGCCCGTTCTCGCCCCACCAGGTGAGGTCGGCGACGGCACGGTTGTCGCCGAGATTGATGAGCGTCACGGTGGCATCGGCGCGTCCGGTGTCGCCGAGACCGACGAACCAGGCCTCGTCGACGACCGGCGGGCACGAACCGAGGACGGCGTCGCCCGAGCGCGTGCCGGCGACGTAGCCGACCGATCCCGACCCGGCGCCGGACTGCTCGAGGACGAATGCCTCACCGCCGGGCTCGGCCGTGCGCCAGCGATCGGCCTGCGCCCAGACGGGATCGGGGGCGGCCTCCTTCGGGATCGGCCGGGCGACCGCTTCGGTGCCGGGCGAGACCTGGCCGGCGGCCACGGTCCACCCTGGCGCGACCTGGCAGGCCCACACGGTCTGGCGGACGTCGACGCGGCTGCTGCCTCCCGCCACGACGGGCGGGTCGGGCTCGGGCACGAACGACGCCGCCCCGACGAGCGCGAGGGCGATCAACGGGAGCACCAGGCGAACGGGAATGCGGCCGATCATGCGTTCTCCTCGTCATCCGGCGCGGGCTCAGACGTCGGGTTGCGGCGTACCGGCAGCGCCGCGATGACCGCGGCCACCCACGCGAGCATCCAGGCGCCCGCGAGCCAGGGGCGGGCAGCACTCGCACGCGGAGCCGGGTCGGGCTTCACGTCGGATGTGACCGACCAGACGCGCGAGTCCGGCGAGTCACTGCCCTTCTGCGCCAGGCCCGGGGCCGCATCGATCCGCCGCGCCAGGTCCAGGTCGACGTCCGGGGCATACAGGCTGTCGACGCCGAGCCGGGCGAGCTGGTCGACGTCGTCGCGGGTGGGGGTCGTCACGAGGGACTCGATGGTGTCGTGCAGGAGCTTCTCGCGGTCGGCGGTCGTGCGCAGGGCCTCGGCCCCGAGGTACGGACCGGGTCCGACGACGGCGTCCGCGACGATGCCCGACTCGGAGTCACCGGTCAGGACGACCGTGGTGCCCGGGCGGGCGGCCAGGAACACCGGAACGACGCGCGCGTCCCCGGACTCGAGCGGGTCGTCGATGCCGCGCACCACGAGCCAACCGCCGGCCAGGATCGGGAAGGCCGCCAGCAGGGCGATCGCCGGGCGGCGCCAGGACCGGTAGCGGCGGGTGCGCAGGACGGGCCACGCGAAGAGCACGGCCGTCAGCAGGCCGCCCATCCAGACGCCGGCGCCGAGGCCGGACCACGCCCGCACCTCCGGAGCTCCGGGGTAGGGCACGAACGCCGACATCGACGCGAGCAGACCCGCCGCCAGTCCCACGAGCGCGACGATCCAGGCGGCGGTCACGGCGCGCCGGGTCGCCGACGGGACGAGTGCCGCGACGGCCAGCACGAGCAGCGGGAGCGCGATCCACCACGGGCCCGAGCCGACGCCTCCGCCGGTGCCGGTCACGACGTCCCACGCCGTGGCCGGGGCGTCGACGGGGCTGCCGGCCTCCCACCAGATGCGGTCCGAGAAGACGCGGTCGAACAGCCACGGCCCCAGCAGGACCGTGCCGACCGCGGCACTGAGCGCGAGGTACCGCGCCGCCCGACGCACCAGCAGAGCGCACGCGGCCAGGGCGATCATGCCCAGCGCCCAGGCGACCGGCGCGAAGGCGGCGACCAGCGCGATCCAGACGCCGACGAGGACGGCACGCGTCCACTGCGGCTCGAGGACGAGCCGCAGGAGGACGTTGGCGAACAGCGGTGCCACGACGAGGGCCACGACTGTGCCCAGCCGGCCGTCGGCGACGGCTCCGGTGACCGCGACCATCAGGCCGTAGGAGGCGGCCCACGCCATGCGGACGGCGCGGTCGTCGCTGACGAGACGGCCGAAGCGGTGCGCGGTGAGGGCCGCGAACGGGACGGCCAGGACGGTCAGGATCCCGGCGATGATGCCCGGCGCGAACCACACGACCAGGCCCACCACCGCGAGCGGCAGGACGTAGGCCGGAGCGCCGTCGGCGCTGCCCAGGCCCACGGCGTGCGACCGCTCGAAGATCAGTCCCCACCACGGCCGGATCGAGTCCGGCGAGGCGGGCAGGACCGGGCTGAACAGGCTGCCGGTGGCGACCGAGCGTGCCGCCACGACGGAGCCCAGGAGGAGCACCAGCACCCACGTCAACCACGGCCATCGACGCCACCACGGCGGCCTGTCGACGATGACGGGATCCTCCTCGTCCTCGTCCCCCACCCCGATCGAGCGCAGGCCGAGCGACTCCACCGACTCGGGGCGCACGACGACCTGGAACGTGGTGGCGGCGACGTCGAGCCCGTGCTGGTACGGCATCCAGAACGGCGCGAAGAGGTCACGGAGCGCGCGATTGCTGCGCCGCACCAGGGGCCGGCGACGGCGACGGGCCGCGATCATCGGGCCGGGGTTGGCGAAGACGGTGACCATCGCGACGATCTCGCCGCGCGCCGCGCGCAGGTCCTTGCCGATGATGAAGCCGACGAACCGCACCAGCGAGCCCAGGAACAGCCGGATGCTGGTCAGCGGGAACTTCAGCGGGTCGCTGTTGGCGAGCATCGTGTACAGCGCGGCGGCTCGGCGCTCGCCGGCCTTCTCGGGGACGCCCTTGCGCCGGACCCGCCGCCGATTGCTGGTGGCCTCGGCGTGGAACACGATCGAGGCGGGCGCGGTGCGCACCCGGTAGCCGGCACGGTTCGCCCGCCAACCGAAGTCGATGTCGTCGAAGAACAGCGGCAGTCGCGGATCGGTGCCGCCGAGGCGCTCCCACACATCGCGTCGGACGAGCATCCCGGCCGAACCGACGGCCAGGACGTCCCGGGCCCGGTCGTGCTGACCGGCGTCCGGCTCACCGGACTCCAGCATCGTCTCGCGCTGGCCGGTGCCCGTGACGGTGAGGCCGACCTCGAGCAGGCGGCGCAGCGACGGCCACTCGCGGACCTTGGGCCCGACCACGCCGATGCCCGGGTCCGCGGTCGCCTCGTCGAGCAGCGCCGAGAGCGCGTCGGGATCGCAGATCTGGTCGTCGTGCAGCAGCCAGATCCAGTCGTAGGCCTCGGCCTCGGACTCGACGGCCACGGCCACCTGGGCGCCGAACCCGCTGCGCGGCGGCGCCTTGACGACCCGCGAGGCGCCCGCGTGGGCCTCCAGCAGGTCGCGCGTCGCCGGGTCGCTGTCGTCATGGACCAGCACGAGGTGGTCGGGACGGTGATCCAGGCGGTCGAGGGCGGCCAGTGTCTGGGGCAGCCACCGCGATCCGCGGTGGGCCACCAGCACGGCGAGGACGGTGGGAGGCCGCGATCGCCAGGCGGCGACCGGAGCGTCCAGTTCTGCGTCGTCGTGCATGCTCGCCACCCTAGGCGGTTGTGACGAACCGCCGGAGGTCAACGAAACGTGGGATCAGGCGCGCTTCTTGAGCTTGCGACGCTCGCGCTCGGACAGTCCACCCCAGATGCCGAAGCGCTCGTCATGGGCGAGGGCGTACTCGAGGCACTCACCCTTGACGTCGCAACTCAGGCACACACGCTTGGCTTCACGCGTGGAGCCGCCCTTCTCAGGGAAGAACGACTCGGGGTCGGTTTGAGCGCACAGCGCGCGCTCCTGCCACATGAGCTCGGGGTCGTCGCCCTCGATCCAACCGACTAATGACATGTCTGTAATTACAGACGTCCTCCTGCCAAACGTCAAGCCGAATAGCAAATGTCAGGGAATCCTCGGCGTGTCGCGCTTCGGTCGAACGCTAGCGTCGACCCGGTGACAACGACTCTCGCGACCGTTCTGACCCCCTCCCCCGCCCCCGTGGTGACCTACTACGACGTCTCCACCGGCGAGCGGGTCGAGCTCAGCGGCGTGACCCTGGCGAACTGGGTGGCCAAGGTCGCGAACCTGCTGGTGGACGAGCTCGACGCCGAGCGCGGCACGCGCGTGCGCATCGGGCTGCCCAGCCACTGGCTGCGCGCGGTCTGGCTGCTCGGCGCGTGGCGGGTCGGCGCGATCGTCACCGACCACGCGGCCGACATCGGCCTGTCCGGCCCTGAGCTCGAGGCCGACGAGCCTGTCCGCCTGGCCGCGTCGCTGCGACCGCTGGGCGGTCGATTCGCCCAGGAGCCGGCCGGCTTCCTCGACACCGCGATCCACGTGCCGGCCAGCCCGGACGTCTTCATCGACCTCGATCCGCCGACGCCGGACGACGTCGCGATCGACCTCGACGGCCGCTCCCTGACGCACGCAGAGCTGCTCGCGGGTCCGCGCCTGACCGAGCGTGTCGTGCGCGAGCCGCAGCCACTGGCGGCCGATGCGGCCGACCTCGCGGCGGCACTGGCGGGCGGGGGCTCGCTCGTCATCGTCGCGGGCGCCAGGCCCGAGGACCTGGAGCGCATCGCCGCGCAGGAACGCGCCACCCTCGACGGGCGGGGACGTTGAGGTGATCGCGATGAGTGGTGCCCTAGACTCGACGGGGCATCTCGGCTGTGTCTGGGTGCCCGCGACAGCTCACGACAGGAACCACGCATGACCCCAACGGTCGACGACCCGCAGGCCTACGGCCTGACCCGGGTGGGCGGCCGACCCCCGCTGCTGGAATATCTGCGGGGAGTCGCGCAGCGCAAGGACTTCATCGTCTCCCTGGCCAAGTTCCGGATCGAGGCCGAGAACCAGCGCCAACGCCTCGGCATGCTCTGGATCGTCCTCAAGCCCATCCTGAACGCGGCCGTCTTCGGCATCGTGTTCGGCATCCTCATGGCCAGCACCAAGAACGTCCCGGACTTCGTGCCGTTCCTGATCATCGGCGTGTTCATGTTCGAGTTCTTCTCGGCGTGCATGGGCAGCGGCTCGAAGTCGATCACGTCCAACCAGGCTCTCGTGCAGAGCCTGGCGTTCCCACGCATGTCCCTGCCGATCTCGGTCGTGGTGCAGAAGTTCCTGCAGCTGCTGCCGACGGTCCTGCTGCTGTTCGTCTTCCTGCTGATCCTGGGCCACCGGCCGACGCTCAGCTGGCTGTTGATGGTGCCGCTGCTCGCCCTGTACTTCCTGTTCTGCCTGGGCGTCGCGTTCATCACCGCGCGCCTCACCGTGCACCTGCCCGACCTGGCGAACCTGCTGCCGTTCATCACGCGGTTCTTCTTCTACACGACCGGCATCTTCTTCAGCTTCGACATCCGGTTCGAGGGCTCCACGGCGTTGCTCGAGGCGGTCCAGTACCAGCCGATGTACGCCTTCCTGAGCCTGTCGCGCGAACTGCTGCTGGACTCCGATCCGCTGTACGACGTGCGGATGCAGTTCTGGCCGATCATCGCGGTCTGGTCGATCGCGCTGGTCATCGTCGGAACCATCTTCTTCTGGGCTGCCGAGGAGCGTTATGGCCGTGTCGACTGAGCCCACCGAGTCCCGGCTCACTCCGGACGGACGCCGTCCGGTCGTGGTCGTGCAGGACCTGCACGTCGAGTACAAGGTCTACGCCACGGGCAAGCGCGCCACCGAGGCCGACCGCGGCGGCGTGCTGCGGCGCGGCAAGCGCACCCGGTCCGTGCACGCCCTGAAGGGCATCACCTTCACCGCGTACGAGAACGACAGCATCGGCGTCATCGGGTCCAACGGCTCGGGCAAGTCGACCCTGATGCGCGCCATCACGGGCCTGACGCCCGCCAGCCGCGGCGCCATCTACGCCAGCAGCCGTCCCAGCATGCTCGGCGTCGGCGCGGCCCTCATCAAGCCCCTGTCGGGCCAGCGCAACGTCATCCTGGGCGGCCTCGCCCTCGGCTTCTCCAAGGCCGAGATCGAGGAGCGCTACGACGAGATCGTCGACTTCGCCGGCATCCGTCCCTTCATCGACCTGCCGATGCGGACGTACTCGTCCGGCATGACGGCGCGTCTGAAGTTCGCGATCGCGACGATCCGCAACCACGAGATCCTCATCGTCGACGAGGCGCTCGCCGTGGGCGACCGCAAGTTCCGCAAGCGCAGTGAGCAGCGCATCCGCGAGATCCGCGACAACGCCGGCACGGTGTTCCTCGTGAGCCACTCGATGCAGTCGATCCGCGACACCTGCAACCGCGTGATCTGGATCGAGAAGGGCGAGCTGATCATGGACGGCGACCCCGCCGAGGTCATCGCCGCCTACGAAGAGACCCGCTGACCCATTGACCCGCTGACCCCCGCCGCTGCTCAGCAGCTGGCGGCGAGGTCGTCGGTGTTGTTCGCGGCCGTGGGCGACTCGGTGGGCTCGGTCGTCGCGGTGGGCTGCGTGGTCGGTGCGGCCGTCGTGGGCGCGGACGTGGACGGCTGCTTCGGCTTCTTCTTCTGCTGACGCTCGCTCTTGGCGACCAGCTTCGCGACGTCGGCGCGGATCTGCTCGAAGTTCGGCGTCACCGTCGAGTACTCCGGCGGCACGACCGACAGCGTCGCGATCTTGCGATCCTTCGCCTTGAGCGCCAGGTCGCCGAAGGCGCCCAGCTCGGAAGCGGGGATGTTCGTGCTGAGCATCTGGGCCGAGCTCTTGGCGATCTGGCCGGCGTTGAGCACGACCTGCTCGGGGCTGAGCTGCTGGAGCATCGCCTGCATGAGGCACTTCTGGCGGCCCATGCGCGTGTAGTCGTCGGACTGCACGCGGCTGCGGCCGTACCAGAGGGCGTCGTTGCCGTTGAGCTTGCGCTTCCCCGGCTGGATGTAGACCTGCTTCCAGGCGTCGTCCTTGCCGAACTTGGCGATCGGCTCCTTGACCTCCATCTCGACGCCGCCGACGGCGTCGACGAGGCTCGAGAAGCCCTTCATGTTCACCAGGACGTGGTAGTTGATCCTGAGCCCCGTGACGCCCTCGACGGCGTCGATGGTGGCGTCCAGGCCCGGGTCCTTGCTGCCGGGGTACAGGTCGGTGCGGTTCGCCGCCGCCGTGTGCACCGCGTTGAGCAGGCACTCCGTGCCGCAGTTGTACCCGTACGGGTAGACCGTGCGCATCGGCGAGTCCTCGGGGAACGGGACGTTCTGCAGGTTGCGCGGCAGCGACACCATGACGGGCACGCCGGTCGTGGCGTCGATGCTGACCACGTTGAGGGCGTCGGGTCGCAGACCGAACCGGTCGGAGCCGGAGTCCGCGCCGATCAGCAGGATGTTGTACCGGCCCTTGAGCGGAGACTTCACCTCGGTCTCGCTGAAGACCTGCTCGACGACGTCCTTGGACGCCGTGACCGTGTTCCAGCCCAGGAAGGTGGTCGACGTCGCGAGCGCGACGATGGTGATGTTCACGACCGAGATGACGCCGAGCCGCCACCAGCCGAGGCTTCGGACGAGCGCCAGGCGCCAGGCGTCGATGAACAACAACATCCACAGCACCGACACGACCAGTCCGGTGATGCGTGCGACCTGCAGGACGGCGGGGTCGGTCAGCCAGTCGATGACCTGCATGCGGTCGGGTCGGAAGCGGAACCACGTCACGGCGGCCGCGAGGAGCACGGCGACC